>NZ_JAPKMZ010000003.1:0-554035 GCF_026344155.1 Alcaligenes nematophilus
AGGGCGCCCGGATGATGCCCTCGACAAGGGGACCGGTGCGCAGCACCGGCAAGTGCTCAAGCCCCTCCGGGTGCCCACCGCCCCCAAGGGCGTGCTCATTACTGGGTTCTACTCAATAATCAGCCCTGCCCCTCTCAAATAACGTTAATGCCATCAACGACAACAGATAACCACCAATCAGCAATTCACAACTAATAACTGACAACTGACAACTGACAACTGACAACTGACAGAACATGCTGCCCTCAAACCATGCCCTCACTCCCCGATCAAACAAAAAAAAGCCCGGTTAGAAAACCGGGCCTTTTGTCAGCACACCTTAAGGCGGCAAGCAGAGACTTACTTCTGCGGAGCGTACAAATACAACTCCACGCGGCGGTTCATGGCACGGCCTTCAGCCGTCGCATTATCCCCAATAGGAGCGTTCGGGCCACGGCCTTCTACCATCAAACGACCTTGTCCCACACCTTGTTGCGTCAGGTAATTCGTGACAGCGCTTGCGCGGTTAACCGACAAAGTTTGATTGGTCTGTGCCGACCCGGTGCTATCGGTATGACCGACAGCCTTGGCACGCAGCTCTGGATGCTGATTCATGGCGCGAGCCACACTATCCAGAACAGGCAGCAAAGCAGGCTTTAACTGATAATGGCCGGTATCAAACGACACACTGCTAGGAATATTGACCCGCAAGCTGCCATCGGGCATTTCGGTCACATCCACACCCAGGCCAGTTGCGCCAGACTGCTGAACATCCTTTTTAATGCCAGACCAGTTGTACGCTGCAATACCACCAGCCAGTGCACCGATACCTGCACCAATCATGGCGGCCTTGCTGCTATCACCAATCAAAGCCCCAAGACCAGCCCCCACAGCAGCGCCGCCACCCGCACCCACTGCGGTACGACCACCTGTGCTCATATTGTCCATCGTGCCGCAAGCGGCCAAAAGGGAAAGAGCACCAGCACATGCTGCTAATTTTGCAGAACGAATGGAAATTGTCATTATTGGCTCCGTAATCTCAAATTAAGTACCAGGACCGCTTGAATGCCTCCAATACTAGCAAGAGGCACCGCAAGCAGGTACTTCAAAACAGACTTCACTGCCTTCTTTAACAATTCTTGATCTTGCCAGCGACCACACAAACTGCAGTCACTGATTGCCTGGGGGCTAAGTACTTGAAAGCTTAGAACAACTCGGCACCCGAGTCGGCAACGACTTCTTTGTACTTCTTCAGATCACTGCTGACAAGCTCGCTGAATTCAGCCATGGTACCAGGCTGCACATCCGAGCCCATGGTAGCCAGTGCTTCACGCACGGCCGGGTCCATCAAAGCCTTGGAGTAAGCGGCATGCAGCTTGTCCAGCACAGGCTGTGGTGTACCGCCCGTAGCAAACACTCCAAACCAGGTGCCCAGATCAAAAGGCTTCACGCCAGCCTGCTCCATGGTGGGAACATCAGGCAGGAAGCTGGAACGCTCCAGAGTCGTCACAGCCAGGGCCTTGACGGTATCTGCCTTGATCAACGGCGCTGCCGAAGCCAGGTTATCAAACATGAAATGCACTTGGCCTGCCAGCAAGGCCGTTTTGGCAGGGTTGGCACCGGCGTAAGGCACATGCACAGAATTGATCTCGGCACGGGTGTTCAGGACCTCACCGGCCAGATGACCCGCACTGCCATTACCGCCCGAAGCAAAGTTCATTTGACCGGGATGCTCTTTAGCGTAGCTGATCAGATCCTGCACCGAAGCAATCTTGTTTTGTTCGGCAAACTCTTTGTTCACGATCAGAATGTTAGGCACCGAGGCAACCAGGGCGATAGGCGCAAAGCTCTCGACCGGGTCAAAAGGCACCGTCTTGTACAGCCAGGGGTTGATGGAATTGATCGCCACCGCCCCCATCATCAGGGTATAGCCGTCCGGAGCGGCCTTGGCCACAATGCTGGCACCGATATTGCCACCCGCACCCGACTTGTTCTCCACCACAACCGTGCCCAAGTCGCCTTTGACGCGTTCAGCCAGCAAGCGAGCCATGCTATCCAAAGGACCACCCGGTGGATAAGGCACCACGAACTGGATAGGTTTGGAAGGATAAGCATCCTCCGCCATTACAGCCGGGGCAGCCATGACAGCCGCGACACCAGAGACAGCCAGCAGCCACTTACAGACTCGAAACATCACTTTTTTTCCTTGAAATAAAAATGCATATGGGCTGCACAAGGCAGCCCATACAGAGCAGCCACTGATCCTTAATGAATGATCTGGCTTAAGAACTCACGCGTTCTTTCACTGCGTGGCGAGTCAAAGAACTCATCAGGCGTATTTTGCTCGATGATTTCGCCCTGATCCATAAAAATGACCCGATCAGCCACTTTACGCGCAAAACCCATCTCGTGGGTCACGCACAACATCGTCATGCCGGTATGGGCCAGCTCGACCATCACTTCCAGCACTTCCTTGACCATTTCCGGGTCCAGCGCCGAGGTCGGCTCGTCAAACAGCATAATTTTAGGCTCCATGCACAAGGAACGCGCAATGGCCACCCGCTGTTGCTGTCCGCCAGAGAGCTGTCCGGGATACTTGTTGGCCTGCTCTGGAATACGTACACGCTCCAGATACTTCATGGCCAGCTCCTGAGCCTGGGCCTTGGTCTTGCGACGAACCCACATCGGCCCCAAAGTCAGGTTTTCCATCACGGTCAGGTGAGGAAACAGATTGAAGTGCTGAAACACCATGCCCACGTCACGCCGAATAGCCTCGACCTGACGCACATCGTTGGTGAGCTCTTCGCCGGACACAATGATCTGCCCTTTCTGATGCTCTTCCAGGCGATTGATGCAGCGGATCAGGGTGGACTTGCCCGAACCCGAAGGCCCACAAATAACGATGCGCTCGCCGGGGGCCACATCCAGATTGATATCGCGCAGCACATGGAACTGCCCGTACCATTTATTGACGTTCTTTAGCTGAATAATGGCGTCTGCCATGCAAAACTCCTTGTCTGGCCAGCAAAGCAATGGGACTTACCCAAGGCTTTACTACCTGTGTCAGCGTTCATAACCCGTTTGCAAACGTCGCTCCAGCGAACGACTGTAGCGAGAGATGGAGTAGCAGAACACAAAATAAATCAGTGCGATGAACAGATAGGCTTCCCGGCTAAAGCCGCGCCAGGCCGCATCGGCCAGGGCCACTTTGGCC
This sequence comes from Alcaligenes nematophilus, assembly GCF_026344155.1. Classification (NCBI taxonomy): domain Bacteria; kingdom Pseudomonadati; phylum Pseudomonadota; class Betaproteobacteria; order Burkholderiales; family Alcaligenaceae; genus Alcaligenes; species Alcaligenes nematophilus. Next base: position 3,194 of record NZ_JAPKMZ010000003.1, read on the forward strand.
GCCTGGGTCAAATCGAAAATACCGATAATCACGACCAGGGAGGTGTCCTTGAACAGGGAAATGAAAATGCCTACCAGTGGCGGGATCACGATCTTGAGCGCCTGCGGCAAGATGATCTGACGCATGGTGCGCCAGTAGCTCAAGCCCAGCGAAGCCGCGCCTTCATACTGTCCCTTGGGAATGGCCTGCAAGCCGCCCCGCACGGTTTCCGCGATGTACGCCGCCGCAAACAAAATGATGGCGATCTGAGCACGCAGCAGCTTGTCGATGTTAAAGCCCTCGGGCATGAACAAAGGCAGCATTACCGAGGACATGAACAGCAAGCTGATCAGCGGCACGCCACGAATCAGTTCGATGTAAACCACGCACACTGCCTTGACGGCCGGCAAGCGCGAGGTACGTCCCAAGGCCAGCAACAAGCCCAAAGGAAAGGCGAACGCGATGCCGAAGGTAGCCAGAATCAAGGTCAGCGGCAAACCGCCCCACAGGCTGTTTTCCACATAGCTCAGGCCCAGCACACCGCCCCACATCAAAATACCCACAACGGTCAGGCCAACCAGCCACATCACAGGCAGCCAGGGTTTCCAGAACCAACGCACGCAGCTGCACACGATCAGCAAGGTCAGCAGGATGGAGGCCAACAAGGGTCGCCATTGCTCGTCATAGGGATAGATGCCAAACAGGATCAGACGGTGCTTTTCACGAATGAAAGCCCAGCACGCACCCGCACTGGCCCGACAATCCTGCGCGGTTTGCGCATCGAAATTGGCCTTGATGAACAGCCAATCGATCATGGCTGGCACAGTCATCAAAAGCAGCCAGGCCGACAACACCGTCAAAATGGCGTTCAAGGGAGAGGAAAACAGGTTCTGGCGCAGCCAACCCAGGGTGCCCCGCTGCAGTGGCGGTGGCCCGCTTAGGGTGGATGTAGGCGTATGACTCATTTAGCGCTCCACCAAAGCAATTCGGTTGTTGTACCAGTTCATGAAGATCGAAATCGACAAGCTGACCGTCAGGTAAGCCGCCATGATGATCAAAATGCCTTCAATCGCCTGCCCTGTCTGGTTCAAGGTGGTGTTCACCACAGACACAATATCGGGGTAGCCAATGGCCACGGCCAAGGAACTGTTTTTAGTCAGGTTCAGGTACTGGCTGGTCATGGGAGGCACAATCACGCGCAGAGCCTGGGGCAGAACCACCAGACGCATCATGCGGCCACGGGACAGACCCAGTGCCTGCGCCGCTTCCCATTGTCCTTTGCCCACGGCCTGAATACCGGAACGCACCACTTCCGCCACAAAGGCCGAGGTATAGGTGATCAAACCGGCCAGCAAGGCGGCAAACTCAGGCGATAAGGTCACGCCCCCGACAAAGTTGAAACCTTGCAGACGGGGCACATCCAGCGCCAAGGGTTCGGGGCTGATCAGCAAGGCCAGAACCGGCATCAGAACCAGCAGCAAAATGCCAAAGCGAATGGTGGGGAAAGGACGGCCCGTTTTTTCCAGACGACGACGCGCCCAGTGCGCCATCAAGACCCACAGCACCACCGCCAGGCCCAGACCCATGAAGATCCAGTCCATGCCATCGCCCTGGAGGGTGGGCAGCTTCAAACCACGATTCGATAAAAATACGCCGCCCAGCGGATTCAAAGCCTGCCGCGGTCCGGGCAAGGTCTCGGTAATCAGGGCGTACCAGAAGAACAGTTGCAGCAGCAAAGGCACGTTACGCATCACTTCCACGTACAAGCCCGCCAGCCGGGAGACCAGCCAGTTCTTGGACAAGCGTGCAATGCCCAGCAAGGTGCCAAACACGGTGGCAGCAATAATGCCGATCACCGCCACTTTCAGCGTATTGACCAGACCGACCAGAATGGCCCGCCCATAAGTATCCGAGGGCTTATAAGCCAGCGCCGACTCGCCAATGGCAAAGCCAGCCTCTCGATTCAGGAAATCAAAGCCTGTAGAAATATTGCGAACAGCCAGGTTGTGCAAGGTATTGGAGACCAGATACCACACACAAAAGCCAAGCACACCCAAAATCAGCACCTGGTAAATAATGCCGCGTGTGAACGGATCATTCCAGGACAGGCGCCGTTTAGGGGGGGCTGGCGCGGCAGGTGTATTTTGTGCCATAGCGTAAAACCCATGGATGCAGCACTACGCGTAGCCCTGCGAGGTGGCGCGCGTCTGGCCGAAGCCAGACGCAAGAACAAACAGCGAAGACCGAAATCTTAACGCACTGGCCAGCCGTACATCACACCACCGTCACGCCATTGCGCATTCAAACCGCGCTCCAGCTTCAAGGCGGTCGATTTACCCAGATTGCGCTCGAAGCTTTCGCCGTAGTTGCCGACCTGTTTAATTATGTTGTAGGCCCACTTGTTATCCAGCTTCAGACCTTTGCCCAGCTCGCCGGACACGCCCAGAATGCGCTGAATGTTCGGGTTATCGCTCTTGGTCTTTTCATCCACGTTCGCGCTGGTAATGCCATATTCTTCGGCTTCCAGCATGGCGTTCAGAGTCCAGCGCACCAGGGTGAACCAGTCCTCGTCGCCCTGACGCACGAATGGGCCCAGCGGCTCTTTGGAGAAATCCTCGGGCAGGATGTCGAACTCATCCGGCGTAGCCTGGGCGGCACGCATGGCTGCCAGCTGGGATTTATCGCTGGTAAAGCCGTCGCAACGACCGGAGGTAAAGGAGCGCATGGCTTCTTCAGGGTTGTTGATCACCACAGGGTTGAACTTGATCCCCTGACCACGGAACCAGTCCGCCAGGTTCAGCTCGGTCGTGGTGCCGGGCTGTACGCACACAGCGGCCCCATCCAGCTCTTTAGCGCTTTTCACGCCCAGGGATTTTTTCACCATCACGCCCTGGCTGTCATAGTAGTTAATGCCAGTGCTGACCAAACCCAAGGTCGTATCGCGAGAGATCGTCGCGGTGGTATTACGGGTCAGCACATCGACTTCACCCGATTGCAGGGCGGTAAAGCGCTGCTGAGTGGTCAAAGGCGTAACCTTGTATTTTTTGGCATCCCCAAAAACAGCAGCGGCGATCGCACTGCACATGTCCACGTCAATGCCGGACCAGACACCCTTACTGTCTGCCAGCGAGAATCCTGCAATACCGGTTGAGACACCGCACTGAACAAAGCCTTTCTTCTTCACCGAGTCCAGGGTTTCACCTGCCTGTGCATTAGCGGCCAAGGCCATCAACGCAACACTACATGCAATGGTTTTCACTAAGGTCATGGAATATCACCTCCTGTTTACTTTTGGTAAATGGATGCAGATTACAATTGCAGCTAAGCTGTGGTGTCCAATCGTAGAGCCAGACTGTCCAAACACAAATCGGGGGTTTCCCTCTAACAATCTGACTAATACTTTTACCTACGCCGACATTTTCATGCGAGCCCCGGCGGTCATTCCCCAGGGGCTTTCCAAGCAGATTCCTCTTTAATTGTGCGTCGCGATGATCGAGTTCCAACACGTTTTTAAATCGTATGGCCGCAGTAAAAATATTCTAGCCGACATTAATTTTCGCATTGATGACGGCGAATTCATTTTTGTTTCCGGCCCCTCGGGAGCAGGTAAATCCACTTTATTGCGTCTGATCGGAGGCCTGGAGCTGCCTAGCCGTGGCTCGGTTCAGGTCAATGGGCACAGGCTGGACAAGCTGCCGGCCCGCGCCCGTCCCTATCTGCGACGCGCGGTGGGTGTGGTTCTACAAGATACGCACTTGCTGCAAGACCGCAGCGCCCTGGCCAATGTGCTCCTGCCCCTGGCCGTCATGGGCCTGGAGCCCAGCACCGCCCAGGCACGTGCTCGCGCCGCCATGGAAAAAGTGGGCCTGCGTGGCAAAGAAGATTTAAAGCCGGTGGAAATGTCGGGGGGTGAACAACAACGGCTGGCGATTGCCCGCGCTATTGTGAATCGCCCGGCTATTTTGATTGCCGACGAACCCACTGCCAATTTGGACGCTGATAACGCCAAACGCATCATGGATGTATTGATGGACTTTAACCGGGTGGGTGTCACCACCTTAATTGCTTCGCACGATCTGAATTTGATGGCACGCTATGCACGTCGAACCCTGCTGATTCAGGACGGCCGTTTTTCCGATCACCCAGGAGTGCTGGCATGAGAACCTGGCTGCGTCATCATCAATACGCCTTTCTGGTGGCCCTGCGCCGCCTGAAAGTGCAACCCTTCTCCTCCCTGTCCAACCTGCTGGTCATTGCCTTGACCCTGGCTGTACCCGTTCTGGGAGCCAGTATCTTGCTGGCCGCTCAACCTGTCGTGCGCGAGATTCCGACCTCGCCCGAAATGACCGTGTTCATGAAACAGAACAGCACGCTGGAACAGGCGCAAGCTTTCAGCCAGGCCGTGGGCAAAGAGTTTCAAGCTGAACTGGCCCAGATCAGGCTGGTCAGCAAGGAACAGGCGCTCAAGCAATTACAGAGCAACCCCAGCTGGACAGATGCCTTGGGCGCTTTGCCCAGCAACCCCTTGCCACACGCCATTGTGCTGACTCTGCATGAAACCCCGGACTTGGTGACGCGTGCCGACACCCTGGCCAAGACCTTGCAAGACCGCGAAGGCGTGGATAGTGTGTTACTGGATAGCGAATGGGTGCAGCGTCTGGCTGCAATTCTGAGCTTCATCCGTATTGGCTTATGGATTCTGATGGCAGGCGTGGGCGTAGTCGTGATTGCCACTGTGTTCAATACCGTCCGTCTGCAAGCCCTGAACCAACGTGAAGAAATTGCCGTGGCCCGTCTGGTCGGCGCCACCGAAGCCTTTGTACGCCGCCCCTTCCTGTATATGGGCGCGCTAACCGGCCTGACGGCCAGCGCTCTGGCATGCGGTCTGGCCCTGCTGGCACTGACCCCGCTGAACAAAGCCTTATCCAGTCTGGCCCAAAGCTATGGCGTCCAGTTGACGCTCCGGCTGCCGGAATTTTCTCTGTTGCTGACAGCGGCTATTTTGGTCGCCATTTTGGGCGCCCTGGCAGCACGCTGGTCTGTTACCCGTAGTACCCAATATTGATGTCACTTCCTGAACCCTGTCCCCAAGATCTGGCCGAAAAAGTGGTGGCCTGGCAAAAAACCTCCGGCCGCCACCACCTCCCTTGGCAGAACACGCAAGATCCTTACCGCGTCTGGCTTTCCGAAATCATGTTGCAGCAAACCCAGGTCGCTACCGTACTGGGTTATTACGAGCGCTTTCTGGAACGCTTCCCCACCGTCAAGGATTTGGCCGAGGCCGAGCAAGATGAAGTCATGCCCTATTGGGCCGGGTTGGGCTACTACGCCCGCGCCCGTAACTTGCACCGCTGTGCCCGCGAGGTCATGGAGACATGGGGCGGCCGTTTTCCGGCTAATGCCACAGATCTGGCGACCTTACCCGGCATTGGCCGCTCTACCGCCTGTGCCATCGCCGCCTTCTGTTTTGGCGAACGCAGTCCCATCATGGACGGCAACGTGAAACGCGTGTTCACACGCTACTTCGGGATCTATGGGCCCACGCAGAAAAAGGCCGTGGAAAACACCTTGTGGGCCAAGGCAGATGAGGTCGTGGAACTTGCCCCCGCCAGCCTGAATATGGCGGCCTACACTCAAGGGCTGATGGACCTGGGCTCGCAATGCTGTACCCGCAGCAAGCCCACCTGTAGTCTCTGTCCACTGCAAAGCGACTGCTACGCCCACACGCATCAGGCACAGTCCGAGCTACCCAGCCCCAAAGAACGCATTCGTCAGGATGAGCGCTATGCACATGTGCTGATTCTGGAACTGAATGGCCAGGTTTTGCTGGAACAACGTCCTGACAAGGGAATTTGGGGTGGTCTGCTCACCCTGCCCCAGTTTGACGATGCCATCAGCCTGCAAACGGCGGCACTGCATTGGTCTAACAAGGAGGCTATCGCGCTGGCCTCTTTCCAGCATGTGTTCTCGCACTTCAAGCTGCACATCACCCCTTGGTTACTGCAAGTCGATGAATCTGTACTGGCTGAGCCAGTGGCAGGCCAGCAATGGCAGGATCATGAAGCACTGGAGCAGACCGCTTTACCTGCGCCCATACGCAAGCTGCTGCTGGGTTTGTACCAGAGCAAGGATAGTGAACAGTTACTGCTAAGCTGATGCCAAGATCCCCGGCCTAATCCGGGGGGAGCGGCGCCTATGCAGGCCGCGCTGGCTTATCGTTGCTGATGCTCATCAGCATCCCGCAGGCGACACCCAAGGTCATCAGGGCCGTACCGCCATAGCTCAGGAACGGCAAAGGCACGCCCACCACGGGCAGAATTCCCGTCACCATGCCTATGTTCACGAACACATAAACGAACAGCATCATGGACATGGAACCGGCCAGCAGACGGCTGAATTGGGTGTGAGCCACAGCAGCAATCGACAAGCCGCGCAGGATCAACAAGGCGTACAGCACCAGCAGCATGATGCCGCCGTACAAACCGAATTCTTCGGCAAACACTGCAAAAATAAAGTCGGTTGTGCGCTCGGGCACGAAATCCAGATGGGACTGGGTGCCCATCATGTAGCCCTTGCCGTAAACACCACCAGAACCGATCGCAATCATGGACTGGATGGTATGGAACCCTCTGCCCAAACGGTCACTACCGGGGTTCAGCAAGGTGCAGACACGGTGCTTTTGATAGTCGTGCAACACCACCCAATCCAGGTCTGGTACGCAGATATAGTCTTCGTAGTACAGCAAGGCGCTAATGCCCAGCACCAGCACCACCACAATGGGCACGATCAGCTTGAAGGACAGGCCTGCAAAGTAAATCACGCAGAAACCGGCCGCAAACACCAGCAAAGCCGTACCCAAATCCGGCTGACGCACGATCAGCAGGAACGGAATCATCAGCAAGATGCCTGCCACCATGAAGTCCAGCAAGCTCATCTTGGGCCGCTGATAGCGGTGGAAATACCAGGCCAACATCAAGGGCACGGAAATTTTGAGCATTTCCGAGGGCTGAATACGTGCCACCCCCAGGTCCAGCCAGCGCGTTGCGCCCTTGCTGGTTTCGCCAAAGAACTCCACCCCCAAAAGCAAAACGACCCCGATCGAATACACCACCGGAGCCAGCTTCATCCACAAGGCTGGCGGAATCAGGGCGGCCAGCCACATCACACCAAAGGCCAACAGGAAATTACGCACCTGATCGGCAAAGCGCCAGTCTGTACCGCCCACAGCGGAATGCATGACGGTCATGCCCAGCGCAGCCATCAGCACCAGCAAAAGCAGCAAAGGCCAATCAAAGGCGGTGACGGCTCTCAGGCCCAGTTGCAAAAGTCGCTTCATTGCATCTGCCCTCGTTCCACCAACCAGTAATCAAAGACCTTGCGCACAATCGGTGCCGCAACCGAACCACCCCAACCTGCGTTTTCCACGATCAGGGCAACAGCAATTTTGGGGTTCTCTGCCGGGGCGTAGGACATGAACAAGGCGTGGTCGCGCAAACGCTCATCAATGGCGTTGGCGTTGTACTTGGCACCGCGCAAGCTAAAGACCTGTGCCGTACCCGTTTTGCCAGCGGCCTGATACGCCGCACCCGCAAAAGCCCGGCGGGCGGTGCCCAAACGCACCACATCCACCAGAGCACGTTTGACCACATCCACATTGGCCTGCTTCAGGGGGATCAGCTTGGCATCAATACGCACGGGCTGTTCAATTTCCGGATCATGGGGGCTGAGTGTCTGGGTGACCAGATGCGGAGGCCGCACAATGCCATTGCTGGCCAACACGGCAGTCGCATGGGCCAGTTGCAGCACAGTAAACGAGTTATAGCCCTGGCCCACGGCCACCGAGATGCTTTCCCCTGCATACCAGCGCTGTTGGGCCGGTTTTTTGTAGGCCTGACGTTTCCATTCGGTAGAGGGCAGAATGCCTTGGCGCTCGCCATCCAGATCAATGCCGGTTTGCTGACCAAAGCCAAACTGCTTCATGAAATCGTGCAGATTATCAACGCCAATTTCCGGGCCTAAAGAGTAGAAGTAAGTATCCGAAGACACCACCAGGGCGCGGTGCATGTCGGTAGAGCCATACACAGCGCCACCCGCGTTACGGAAACGCTGTCCTCCGAACTCAAAGTAACCAGGGTCAGAAATACGGTCTGTTGCCTTGCGCTTGCCAGTTTCCAGAGCCGCCAAGGCCACAAAGGGCTTGTAAGTCGAGCCGATAGGATAGGTGCCGTACAGTGGGCGGTTAATCAGCGGGTGGTCGGGCGAGTCATTCAGCTTGCGCCAGTTCTCTACGTCAATACCGTCAATAAACAGGTTCGGGTCGAAAGACGGGGCCGACACAAAAGCTAGCACTTCGCCAGTGCTGGGCTCGATCGCCACCAGCGCACCGCGTCGTCCTGCAAACAGGGCTTCAGCCATTTTCTGCAGGCCAATGTCCAGCGATAAACGCAAGCTGGCACCCGGTACGGGGTCGACCCGGCTCAAGGTACGTACTGGACGGCCCGAAGCAGCCACTTCCACTTCCTCGATCCCTGTGCGACCGTGCAGGGTCTTTTCCCAGGTTTTCTCGATCCCTTTTTTGCCAATGACCTGCGTGCCACGGTAATTACCGGTTTGCCCGGTTTCTTCCAGGCGCTGCTGATCGCCCTCGGAAATACGGCCCACATAACCCAGCACGTGCGCCGCCGCCTCGCCTTGCGGATATTCGCGCACCCAGCGAGCCTGCAAGGTCACCCCCGGGAACTTGAAAGCATGGGCAGCAAACCAGGCGGCTTCATCATCGCTCAGGTTATTGCGCAACAGAATTTCAGAATATCGACTGTTTTGCGCGACGTTCTGCTTGAATCGACGACGATCACGTGGACTTAGCTCCACCAGCTCGCCGACACGATCCAGCATATCGTCTACCGGCTCGCCCAGACTGGCGGGTACGGCCGACAAGGTGTAGTCCCGGTAATTACGGGCCAGCACCTCGCCATTGCGGTCCAGAATCTCGCCTCGACGAGGGGTAATCGGGATAACAGCAATACGGTTTTGATCGGCTCGGGCGGCAAAGCCTTCGTAGCGCACCACTTGCAAATACCACAAGCGCACGCCCAGCACCCCTAACAGTACGCAGGCCAGAACGGCCGCTACCAAAGCGCGAAACAGGATGCGCTGGCGCAACTGATGCGAAGTTTTTTTGAATTCAAACATGGCCGCCCTACCCGTCAGGACGAACCGGAGTCGGACTCGTCCAGACGTCGCTGCGGCAAGAACAGCACGCTATCGGCCAGCGGCCACAGGGCGGCGGTCAACAAGGCGCCTCCGGCCCACTCCCAGCCAGACCACTCCCCTACCAGCCAAGCGTGCAGAACCCGCACAATCAACTGGGCCAGCAGCATGACAACTGCCATGTGCAAGAAGTGAGTCCACATGCCAAAGTTCAGGATGCGCTTGCGCAGCAGCAATGCGCCGTACACGACCAGAATATAAGCCAAGGCATGTTCGCCCAGCAGACTGCCATCGTGCACATCCACCAGAATGCCCACAATAAATGCCAGTGACATGGGAACACGGCGCGGCTCGTGTACAGCCCAGAAGGCCAGCACCAGCATCAACAGATCGGGCGCAAAGGGCAGCAGCCGCCAGGGCAGCATGGAAACCAGCCACATCAGCAAAATCGAGCCCCACACCAACCAGGGGCTGGAAGCGCGCGAAAACGGGCTGCTATCAATAGGCTGCAAACTACTCAAGGATGAGGACCGGGTTTTGCGGCCAGAGGTGTCCGAGGACTCAGCGCGTCGCATCATTGGCATCGTCCTGTTCAAGAGGGCGCTCGCTCTCGGGCACCAGCAAAATCAGAAAATGGCGATAACGCTCGGGGTGCGACAAAGGCGTCACCAAGGCCAGCGCAAAACCGGACGCATCATCGCGCTCGATACTGCTGACCATGCCCACCGGCAGACCAGCAGGGAACAAGCCCCCGATACCGCTGGTGATCAAGGTATCGTTCGGCTCCAGATCCACATCAGCCGTCAGAAAACGCACTTCCACTTTGCCACCGGGGTTGCCACCGAAGGCAATCAAACGCAGACCATTGCGCAACACCTGGACCGGCACCGAGACTTTATCGTCCGTGATCAGCGCAGCTTCCGAGGTAAAGCGCGTGACGCGCACCACCTGGCCAACCACGCCGCCTTCGTCAATAACCGGCATACCGGGTCGAATGCCGCTGGCCGAGCCTTTATTGAAGATCAGGTGACGGGCGTACCCATTAGGCGGTTCGTACAGAACCTCTACCGCGACAGACGGTTGGGTAACCGTATCGGCCACTTGCAGCAAACGGCGCAGCTGCTCGTTCTCAGCAGACAGCTGGGCGGCATGGGTAGACAACTGAGCCAGCTCGATACGCTGGCGTTGCAAGGCTTCTTTTTCGGAACGGGCGGTGGAGGCCGCGTCGGTCCAGCTGCTGAAATAAGTAACCAGATCACGAGGGGCCAGCATGACACGCTGAAAGGGATACAGCACAGTGGCCACGGCCTGCCGCACGGGTTCGAGCACAGCATAACGAGCGTCAGTAATCAACAAGCCCACAGCCAGCACCAAAAGAGCGGCCAGACGCAGCTCAGCTGATGAGCCGCGCCTAAATAGCCGGATGGAGCCTTGTTCTCGCATTACTCAAGCACTCGATCGCTTGCCCCCACAGGCAGACACTGCCGTGAAGGCCAAGCAAAGATCAATCGTAAATGAATACGGACTCCAGACGCTCCAGATGTTCCAGAGCCTCACCGCAACCCCGTACCACGCAGGTCAGAGGATCTTCAGCCACCACGACGGGCAAGCCGGTCTCTTCTTGCAGCAGACGGTCCAGGTCATGAACCAGAGCACCACCACCCGTCAGGACGATGCCCTTGTCAGTGATGTCCGCACCCAGTTCTGGAGGAGTTTGTTCCAGAGCGGTTTTAACCGCGGAAACGATTTGATTCAAGGGATCGGTAAGCGATTCCAGAATCTCGTTGGAGGACACCGTGAAACTGCGTGGCACCCCTTCGGACAAATTACGACCCTTGACTTCAATCTCGCGAATTTCAGTGCCAGGGAATGCGGAACCGATCTCTTTTTTGATCAATTCAGCCGTAGGTTCACCAATTAGCATTCCGTAATTGCGACGGATGTAATTAATAATGGCTTCGTCAAACTTGTCGCCACCGACGCGAACCGATCCTTTATAGACCATACCGCCTAAAGAGATCACGGCCACTTCGGTTGTACCACCACCGATATCCACCACCATGGAGCCGCTGGCATCGGACACGGCCAGGCCTGCACCGATCGCGGCCGCCATGGGCTCTTCAATCAGGTAGACCTTGCTGGCGCCAGCGCCCAGAGCAGATTCTTTGATGGCACGGCGTTCCACCTGGGTGGAACCGCAAGGCACACACACGATAATGCGTGGGCTGGGAGCAAACATGCTGCGTGGGTGAACCATGCGGATGAACTGCTTGAGCATTTGCTCGGTAACCGTAAAGTCCGCGATCACACCATCCTTCATGGGCCGGATGGCTTCAATATTGCCAGGCACCCGACCCAGCATTTGCTTGGCCTCCTGCCCAACGGCCTGAATGATTTTTTTACCATTAGGTCCACCTTCATGGCGGATGGCTACAACGGACGGTTCATCCAGTACGATACCCTTGCCGCGTACATAGATAAGGGTATTGGCCGTACCGAGGTCGATTGCCATATCGCTGGAAAAGTAACTGCGTAGGAATCCGAACATGGGCGCGCAAAGTGTAAAGTGTTTGGGGAAAAGGCAGGTAAATTCGGCGCGGAACTCAAGCGTAAAACGACAGGCACAAGAACCAGGCAACGAATTCAAAAATACCTGGGAAGGAAACGGTCAATGATAACTTATAATTGCTCTACATTAGGACTGTTTTAATGGTCAGTTAAGTTCTGTAACCCCCGCATTTGCTGTAAAAGTGCCAAACTGTCCCTAACTGACGGATTTCCGCTTTTTTTTATTACTCATTTTCCAGTACCCACCCACATGTCTATCACTGAACAGGATGTTGCCCGTATAGCGCAACTGGCGCGCCTTGATCTTTCTGCTGAACAAGCCTCCCAGGTCGAGCACGATTTGACGCGCATCCTGGGCCTGATCCAGACCTTGCAAACCGTTGATACTCAAGGCGTTGAGCCCATGGCCCACCCTTTGTCCGCCCGCCAGCAGATCAGTCTGCGTCTGCGCGAGGACAAGGCCCTGCCTTCCGGAACGGTAGAAAGCCGCCAGGCCATGATGCGCAACGCCCCCGCCGAGCAGGATGGCCTGTTTCTGGTGCCCACGGTCATCGAATAAAGCAAAACCATGTCTTTTACCCCTGAATTCGCGACTATTGCAGCGCTGCGCCAAGCTCTGCAAAACAAAACCGTCAGTGCCCGCGAGCTGGCCCAGCAAGCCCTGGACAACAGCGCCCGTCAAAAAGAGCTCAATGCCTTCGTGCAGCAGGACGCTGCCCTGACCCTGGCCCAGGCCGATGCCGCTGACGCCCTGATTGCTCAAGGCAAGGCCGGTCCACTGACCGGCATCCCTATCGCCCACAAAGATTTGTTTGTCACCAAGGATTGGCAGACCACCGCCTGCAGCAAAATGCTGGAAGGCTACGTCAGCCCCTTTGACGCCACGGTCGTGACCAAGCTGCAGGCAGCCGGTGCTGTCTCGCTGGGCAAGCTGAACTGTGACGAGTTCGCCATGGGCTCGCGCAACGAAAGCTCGGTGTTTGGCCCCGTGCGCAACCCTTGGGATCACTCCATGGTGCCCGGTGGCTCCTCGGGTGGTTCTGCCGCCGCTGTCGCTGCTGGCCTGGTAGCGGGTGCGACTGCAACCGATACCGGTGGTTCGATTCGCCAGCCTGCCGCCCTGTGTGGTGTCAGCGGCATCAAGCCCACCTACGGCACGATTTCCCGCTTCGGCATTATTGCCTACGGCTCCAGCCTGGATCAGGCCGGCCCTATCGCTCGCAATGCACGCGACTTGCTGGACTTGCTGGAGAACATGTGTGGTTTCGACCCGCAAGACGCCACCAGCCTGGAGTTTTGCGACGACCAGCCCAATAACGGCGCGCGCATTCGTCAGCAATTTGAACAGCAACAGGCTCAACAAGAAACCCAAGGCAGCCAGCCACTGAAAGGCCTGCGTATTGGTGTGCCCGCCCAGTTCTTTGGCCCCGGTCTGGACCCGGTCGTTGCCGACGCCATTGAAGCCGCCCTGAAAACCTACGAAAGCCTGGGTGCAGAGCGCGTCACCGTGCAACTACCCCTGACAGAGCTGTCTGTCCCTACTTATTACGTCATCAGCCCCGCTGAGGCCTCCACCAACCTGTCGCGCTTTGACGGCGTACGCTTTGGCCACCGCGCCAGCCAGTACACCGATCTGAACAGCATGATTTCGCGTTCGCGCTCGGAAGGCTTTGGCCCTGAAGTGGTACGCCGCATCCTGGTCGGCACTTATGTGCTCTCGCATGGCTACTACGACGCTTACTATCTGCAAGCCCAACGCGTGCGCCGCATGATTGTGGACGACTTCCAGAAAGTCTTTGAACAGTGCGACCTGATCCTGGGCCCCGTCACACCGGCTCTGGGCCGCAAGCTGGGTGCCACCATCGAGGATCCCACCACCGATTGGCTGGGCGACGTCTACACACTGGGCGTGAGCCTGGCCGGCCTGCCCGCCATGTCCATTCCTTGCGGCTTCAGCAAGGATGAGCGCCCCCTGCCCATCGGCCTGCAAATCATTGGCAACTACTTCCGTGAAGGCCAGTTGCTGGCCTTTGCCGACCGCTTCCAGCAAGTCACCGACTGGCATCAACGTCAACCAGGACAACAATAATGGAATGGGAAATTGTGATCGGGCTGGAAACTCATACCCAGCTCTCGACCGAATCCAAAATCTTCTCCAGCAGCAGCACTCGCTTTGGCGCCTTGCCCAACACGCAAGCCAACGAAGTCGATATGGCCTTGCCCGGCGCTCTGCCTGTCTTTAACCGTGGCGCTGCCGAACGGGCAATTCGCCTGGGTCTGGCCGTAGGCGGCCACATTGCGCCGCGCTCCGTGTTCGAGCGCAAGAACTACTTCTACCCGGATCTGCCCAAGAACTACCAGATCAGCCAGATGGAAATTCCTGTCGTCAGCGGCGGTACGGTCAGCTTCATGCTGGACGGTGAAGAAAAAACCATCAATCTGACTCGCGCCCACTTGGAAGAAGATGCCGGTAAATCCCTGCATGAAAACTTCCGTGGTCCTTACGGCGAGTCCAGCACCGGGATCGACTTGAACCGCGCAGGCACTCCGCTGCTGGAAATCGTGTCCGAACCTGAAATGCGCTCGGCGGCTGAAGCCGTGGGCTATGCACGCGCCCTGCACAGCCTGGTAGTCTGGCTGGGCATTTGCGACGGCAATATGCAGGAAGGCTCTTTCCGTGTGGATGCCAACGTATCGGTACGCCCTAAAGGCCAGAAAGAATTTGGCACTCGCTGCGAACTGAAGAACATCAACTCCTTCCGCTTCCTGGAACGTGCCATTCAATACGAAGCACGCCGCCAGATCGAGCTGATCGAAGACGGTGGCAAAGTCATCCAGGAAACGCGCCTGTACGACTCGGACCGTGACGAGACCCGCAGCATGCGCAGCAAGGAAGACGCACACGATTACCGCTACTTCCCCGATCCTGACCTGCCACCTCTGTTTATCAGTGAAGAGTGGATCGAACAGGTTCGTCAGGACATGCCTGAACTGCCCGCCCAGAAACTGGCTCGCTTCGAGCAAGAGTTTGAACTGAGCCGTTACGATGCCTCGCAACTGACGGTAGATCGTGCAACGGCTGACTTCTTCGAAGCCATCTTGCAGGCGGGCTCCAAGGCGAACGCGAAACTGGCCGCCAACTGGATTCTGGGCGAACTGTCGGCTGCCTTGAACCGTGAAGAGCTGAGCATTGAGCAGTCCAAAGTCAGCCCAGCACAATTGGCTAAGCTGATTGCCCGTATTGCGGACGGCACCATCTCCAACAAGATTGCCCGTGACGTGTTTGCGGCACAGTGGGATGGCGAGCTCAATGGCGATGTGGATGCCATTATCGACGCCCGTGGCTTGAAGCAGATCAATGACGTAGGTGCCATTGAGGCCATGGTGGACGAAGTACTGGCCGCCAACCCCAGCATCGTCGAGCAGCACCGTGCCGGCAAGCCAAAAGCCTTCAACGCTCTGGTCGGCCAGGTGATGAAGGTGGCCAAGGGCAAGGCCAATCCGCAGCAGATCAACGAAATGCTCAAGCAAAAGCTGGACGCCTAAGTCCGGACTCTGCGCTTAACGGATACAAAAACACCAGGCCTTGGCCTGGTGTTTTTTTACTGCTGAACTTTGCTTGCCAAACGCAGATGATCAGACACCGTAGCGATCGCGGTAGGCTTTCACTTGAGGAGCATGAGCAGCCAAGGTGGTGTCATCCGCCAGCACCGCCATGATGTCAGCCAAAGAGGCAATGCTGATCACAGGAATACCGTAAGTCTGTTCCACTTCCTGCACTGCAGAATGCGCGGACAGTTCCTGATCGTTACCGGCGCGCTCCATGCGATCCAGAGCAATCAGCACCGCGGCAGGTTCTGCACCTGCGGCCTTGATGATCTGCATGGATTCACGCACGGACGTACCCGCTGTGATCACGTCATCAATAATCACGACCTTGCCTTGCAAGGGAGCGCCCACCAGGGTGCCGCCTTCACCGTGGTCTTTGGCTTCCTTGCGGTTGAAAGCAAAAGGCACATCACGATCACCGATTTGTGGATGCTCGGCCAGGGCAATTGAGGTTGCGGCAGCCAGAGGAATCCCCTTGTAGGCGGGACCAAACAGCATGTCAAAAGACACGCCCGAATCCAGCAAAGCCTGAGCATAGAAACGGGCCAGCTGACCCACACTACGTCCCGTATTGAACAGGCCGGCATTGAAGAAGTAAGGGCTCAAACGGCCAGACTTGACCTTGAATTCCCCAAAACGCAGCACTCCCTGTTCCAGGGAGAAGCGCACAAAATTGCGACGATTATCGTTATTAGCCGACATGACAGAGTATGAAAAAGATAGAGACGAAAGGCATTTTAGCGTGATGTGAGCCATCACTTGGCAGGTTCGGCCAGCTCTTCCAGCAAGAAGTCGATAAAACTGCGCACTTTAGGTGTCAAATAGCGACGGCTGGCATAGACGGCATGCAGCTGCTGCAGCTCTTCGGTGTAATCGGGCAACAGGCGAACCAGCCGACCACTTTCCAGATCATCCATCACCAGCCACTCCGGCAAATAGGCCAGCCCTGCTCCACCCAACGCACTGTAATAAGTCAGATTGGTGTTATCCGAACGCATGAAAGGATTCAGGCGCAAGGACTCCGGCCCGTCCGGCCCCAAAAATTCAAAACTGGGCTGCTGTAAATAACTGGGGCTGATAGCCGGCAGACGCATCACCTCCGCACAGTTACGCGGCATGCCGTGCTGGGCCACAAACTCCGGGCTGGCCACCAGATGAAAGGGCGTGGGGCAAATAAGACGTGCAATCTGATGCGGCGCAGGCTCGCGCATCACCCGCAAGGCCAGATCAAAACCTTCCGCCACCAAATCCACTTTGTGATTGCTCAGGCTCATGTCCAGAGTCACTTCCGGATAGCGTGTTTGGTAATCCTGCAACAGCTGCGCCACTTTGCGGTTGGCAAACCATACGGGGGCCGTCACTCTCAACACACCTTGGGGCTGATGCTCAGAACCCGATAATGCCTGCTGTCCGCGCTCCAGAGTATCGAGTGCCTGCAAGCAATAATCAAAGTAGGTTTGCCCCAACTCCGTCAGGCTCAAACGACGGCTGCTGCGATGGAGCAAGCGGGCGCCCAGCTGTTTTTCCAGATTGGCCAAGTGCTTGCTGACCATGGGCGCAGACATATCCAAGCGTTGCGCCGCCGCTGCAAAGCTGTCCGCTGCGACGATTTCCCGGAACACCCGCAAACTCTGAATCGTATCCATGCTTTCCTAATAAGAAAGTAACTAATGAAAATAGGCCTGTTTATTTCCTGATAGTAATTGATTAATCTTGAACGAGCGCTAACCCGGTGCCTGTCTGGGCCTTGAATGGGCGGGACCAGCACCAGGATGACATCACGTCATGCCTGACACAGAGCTTTTGTCACTACGCCGGGCCAGTGCTTCGTTTACCGATACTGTCAACTTTCCAAAGGAACATACATGAGCGCCCTTACCTCTAGCTGGACTCCTCGCATCCTTAGCCTGCTGCGCATCGTTACAGGCTACCTCCTGCTGACACACGGTACTGCCAAGATCCTGGGTTTCCCCAAAGTAGACATGTTTGCCAACCTGCAAATCAGCTCCATTTACGGCATTGCGGGCATTCTGGAACTGGTTCTGGGTGTCTTGCTGGTGATTGGTCTGTTCTCTCGTTTTGCGGCCTTTATTGCTTCGGGCCTGTGCGCTTTCGCTTACTTTATTGGCCACGCCAGCGGCAGCACCTTCGCAACCCCTATCCTCAATGGCGGTGAGGCGGCAGTTCTGTTCTGCTTTGCCTTCCTGTACCTGGCCTTTGCCGGCCCAGGCCCATGGAGTATTGACGCAGGCCGCGGCAAAGCCTGACGCCTTAACCAACCCCTTATCCCCTGCCCCTATCAGGGCAGGGGCAGGAGATCATCATGACAATGCCCACCTACTTCATCTCGCATGGTGGCGGACCCTGGCCCTGGATGCCTGAAGCGCAAACCATGTACGCCCCGCTGCGTGCTGCCTTGCAGGATATTCCACGCCAATTGGGGCGCACACCCAAAGCGATCTTGATGGTCTCCGCCCACTGGGAAGCTCAACAAGCCAATCTGCTGGTTGCCGCCGCAGCACAACCGAGCATGGTGTACGACTATTACGGCTTTCCGTCCCACACGTACGAGATTCACTACCCTGCACCAGGCGATCCTGCTCTGGCCCAACAGGTCTGTAATTTGCTGGAAGGCGCTGGCCTGCCCACTCATCTGGATTCGCAGCGTGGCTTTGACCACGGTGCATTCGTACCGGCTTATGTGATCTATCCGCAAGCCAAAGTGCCTATGGTGCAACTGTCCATTCACGCGAACTACGACCCGGCCCTGCACTACGCCATGGGCGAGGCGCTTGCGCCTTTACGAGACGAAGAGGTGCTGATTATTGGCAGCGGTCTGAGCTATCACAACCTGCGCAATATGGGCCCTGGCGGTGTGCAGCCCTCTGCCCAGTTTGATGCCTGGCTGCATCAAAGCCTGAGCCTGGAGGACCCTGCCGCCCGTCGTCAGGCCTTGATGGACTGGGAACAGGCCCCGGCCGCACGTATTGCCCATCCCCGCGAAGATCACCTGGTTCCCCTCATGGTGGCCGCTGGTGCTGCGCGTGGCGACGCAGCGCATCGCTTCCACCACGAAACCCAGGCCTTTGGTGGCTTGACCGTGTCCAGCTACCGCTTCAGCTCAGCGTCGTAACAAGCTCTGACGGCCACTGACATCCAGGCAGGTTACGGGTTAAAGTGCTGACGCTATAAGGAGAATTGCCACGTGTTACGCGTCACCTCGTTAAACGTCAACGGTATTCGGGCCGCCTTTCGTAAAGGCCTGCCCGCCTGGCTGGAAGCCCAGAAACCTCATATTGTCTGCATGCAGGAAATCAAGATTAGCGAGCCTGATCTGACCCCCGATTTGACCAACCCCGGTCAATACCACGGGCATTTCCACCATGCTCAGAAAAAAGGCTATAGCGGTGTAGGCCTGTACCTGAACCACAAGGCAGAAAGCGTGGCCGAAGGCATGGCCTGCGAAGAGTTCGATGCTGAAGGCCGCATTATCCGCGCCGACTGGAACGACCTTAGTGTGATCAGCGCCTACCTGCCCTCGGGTTCATCGGGCGACGAGCGTCAAACCGCCAAGTACCGCTTTCTGGATCATTTTGAGCAATGGATTAATGGCTTGATGCAGGAACACCGCGATACCGGCCGCGAGTTCATCATTTGCGGTGACTGGAATATTGCGCACCACGAAGCCGATTTGAAGAACTGGAAAGGCAATCTGAAAAACAGCGGTTTTCTGCCAGAAGAACGCGCCTGGATGAGCAAAGTGCTGGGCGAACTGGCTTGGGTGGATGTGTACCGCAGCCTGCATCCCGATACCACGGACGAGTGCTACACCTGGTGGAGCAACCGCGGCCAGGCTTGGGCCAAAAATGTGGGGTGGCGCATTGATTATCAAATTGCCACCCCAGGTATTGCTGCCAAGGCGCGCAGTGCAACGGTCTATAAGGAAGAGCGTTTCAGCGACCACGCACCACTGACGGTTGATTACGACTGGAGCCTGTAAATCCAGCCTGAAAAAGCCAGCGCCTTAGCTGGCTTTTTCAATCATGTAGCGCACAACGCTACGCAATTGTTCATCGGTTGCTTTGGGTGCTGCACCGCGTGGGGGCATGGCGCCCTTGCCGTTCAGCACAACTTGCATCAAGGCGTCTTCGCCTTGGGCGATCAGGGGCTCCCAACGAGCCTTGTCACCCAAACGAGGGGCATTGGCCATACCCGATGCATGACAGACCATACACGAAGACTTGTACAGCTTGAGAGCTTCGTCCGAGTTGGCATGTGCTGCAGGTGCGGCGGCCAGCAAAAACAAAGCGGCCATTGCGGAGTACATCATGGTGGCGGGGCGATAGGTTCTCATGGGTTTACCCTTTAAACAGTCGGCATGAATGCATGCCTGGCTGATACTTCGTTTTCTGTACAAGAGGCCCGTTTTTCATGGTTCGCGCCTCTTGCGTTTTCACTAACTACTCACGATCCAATAACTGCCTTGAAGCCCGGCGGAATTGATAGGTGCTTCTGGTCCTCAATTCCGCGTACCGGGTGCCAACCCTGCTTAACCCTTGATCGGGCCGGGAGGGCTGACTTGCTTCATCAAGTCGTCGTTCCATTCGCCTTCGACCAGAACGTGACCTGCTGCGCCCAGTTCCATGGCTTCGATCAGGTTGTGGTTCACATAGGCGTACACACCAGGCTGCTTGAAGGTGTAGAGCGCCACACCGGCCGAACCGCCGCGAATGAACCAGGTTTCCAGGTTCTTGGCAGGTGGATCATCAAACTTGCCCAGTTCCCAAACCCAATCACCGTGACCACCGATCAGGTGAGGACGGGTGTCGCGGTTGGCCTGCGAGTGAATGAACAGCACGGTTTCACCCACGTTGGCCTTCATGGCACCGTCGCCCATCAAGGCACCGACCTTGCCGTTGAACACCACGTGGCTGGGGATCAGACCACGCATGGCTTCCAGGGTGTCGCCATAGCTTTCAGCCGAGGAACCATACTTTTTGAAGTTGCCCTTTTCATCACGAGGGATGTAGAGGTCAAACTCGCCAATGGTGTAGACACGGTCGTAATGCAGCGAGTTGCCCGCCGAATCCTTCAGGCCGTCGCGTGGCAGCACCATGACGGTACCGTGCATGCCCTGGACCACGTGCCAGGCTACCGAGCCTTCGGGTGCGCAGTGGTACACAAACGTACCGGTACGGTCGGCCTTGAAGCGCAAGGTGGCTTGTTCGCCGGGGTTCACGTTGGTCAACTTGGCACCGCCCAGCGCGCCAGTCGAGGCGTGAAAGTCGATGTTGTGCGGCATAGTGTTGCTGGCCGGGTTGACCAGAGTCAGCTCCAGGTAGTCGCCTTCATGCACAACCATGGTGGGGCCGGGCATGGAGCCATCAAACATCATGGCGTGCATGGTGGTGCCATCGCGATCGACCACGATCTCTTTTTCCACGATGCTCATGCGGAACTCCACCACGCGAGGCTCGGGACCTACTTTCTGCTCGTGCTTGTGGACCATAGGAGGCGCAACCAGATCCACCTTGACCCGCTCCAGCTTGGCGATCTGGGCTTCTGTACGCGCGGCCAGCCAGGGCGCGTTCTTTTTTGGTGCAGCCGTCTCGCGGGCTTGTACTTGAGCCGCCAGCAAAGTCGTTCCTGCGGCGACACCTAGGCCAGCACTTTTCAAGAAATGACGACGTTCCATACTACCTCCGGTTTGATCCAGGCGTGATGCCTGCTGATTAAATGTTATTCAGATCTAACAGTTACAGGATGTATTGGACCGCAATCAGACTTCCCGCTCTTTGCTGCAGCGCAAGCATCTCGCATAAGCAACAAAAAAAACCGCCCGAAGGCGGTTTTTTTCATAGACGGAATCTCACAGAAAAAACAGACCGTCCTTAAACAAGATCACGATGCTTTTACTGCACCTGCAGCATTGGCAGCGGCACCGCGACGGCCAGCCATGATACGTACCCAAACCTGCTGGAACACAATCAAGGCACCGGCAATGAACACAACGTCACCCAAGGTGCGCCACCAGCGCAAAGATTGCAGGATAGGCTGCTGCATGAACTCTTCGCTACGGGCATACCACATGCCTTCCGAGATGCTGGCCCAGGCCTGAATAATCCCGGCTGGCAGCAGGCTGACGAACATCATCAGCACCAGACCCAGGTTCAGCGTCCAGAAGCCCCAGCTCATCAGGCGATCGTTGTAACGAACCTCGGGCGAGATATAACGCACCACCAGCAAGACAAAGCCCAAAGACAGGAAGCCATACACACCGAACAAGGCTGCGTGAGCATGCAATGGCGTGGTGTTCAAACCCTGGATGTAGTACAGCGAGATAGGTGGGTTGATCAGGAAGCCAAACACACCAGCACCCAGCATGTTCCAGAAGGCCACGGCCACAAAGAACATGACGGGCCAACGCAGATCACTCATCCAGCTGGCTTGTTTCTGCATCTTCCAGTTATGGAAAGCTTCGTAGCCCAACATGATCAAAGGCACCACTTCCAACGCGCTGAAGGAAGCACCAATGGCCATGATCGGCGTGGTCGTACCCGAGAAGTACAGGTGGTGCAAAGTACCAGGCACACCACCGACCAGGAACAGCGAGGCCGCTGCCAAACCCGCAATCGTGGCACTACGCTTGGAAACCAGACCCAAGGTCAGGAAGATAAAGCCCATGGCAACCGTTGCAAAGACCTCGAAGAAACCCTCAACCCACAGGTGAACCACCCACCAGCGCCAGTACTCCATGATGGTGATATTGGTGTGCTCGCCATAGAACAAGCCAGTACCGTAGAACAGACCAATGGCCACGGTAGAGATGGTCAACAGAACCAATAAATGGTTGTCGCCCTTGTCACGACGCAAGGCAGGCCACATGCCACGCAACATCAACAAGAGCCAGAAAGCCAAGCCAATGAACTTGATGATCTGCCAGAAACGGCCCAGATCCAGATACTCATAACCCTGGTGACCGAACCAGAAGTTCAGCTCGGGGGGCAGGATGTTTTTGATGGCCAGGAAGTTGCCGGCAAAAGAACCAATAAAGAGTACAACCAGAGCGCCGAACAGAACGTCCACACCCAGACGCTGAAACTTCGGATCCTCGCCCCCATTAATCAATGGCACCAGGAACAGACCAGCGGTCAGGAAGCCACTGGCAATCCACAAAAGGGCTGCCTGAATATGCCAGGTACGGGTCAAGGAGTAAGGGAACCACTGCGACACGTCTATGCCATAGAACATCTGGCCTTCAACCGTGTAGTGCGCCGTAAAGCCGCCCAGGAAGACCTGGATGACAAACAGGGCAACCGTCAGGAAGGCATATTTTTTCAGGGCACGCTGCGAAGGGGTCAGGCGAAATGCCAGAACCGGATCAGTGGCCGGTGCAACAGGGGCTTCCTCTTCTTTGTGCGTAAAGGCCCAGATCCAGACCAGCAAACCAATACCGGCCAGCAAGAGCACGATACTGACAATGGACCAGACGATATTGGCCGTGGAAGGATGGTTATCCACCAAGGGCTCATGTGGCCAGTTGTTGGTATAGCTGACGGTAGTGCCAGGACGCTCCGTTACCGTGGCCCAGGACAGCCAGAAGAAAAAGCGGGTCATGTCCTGACGGCGCTGCAGCTCTGGCAAGGTGTTGTCCTTCATGGCGAAGCTTTCGCGGCTGGATTTCAGCTCGGGCGCATCACCAAACAGGTCGATGTAATACTGGGCAGTGGTGTCGATGGCCTTGGCGCGGCGATCGCTGATCTGCAATACGCCCGTCGCTTCATCAATGCGGTTAGGACGGTATTCGTCCTGCAGTTCCTGCCGCAAGGTGGCCTGCTGACTGGATGTCAGCTGATCATAGTTCAGCGAGTAGGTTTGCTGGGCGGCCAGATCCAGCCAGGCCAGAGCCTCCCGGTGCAGCCAGTCCGCGCTCCAGTCCGGGGCCTGGTAGGCCCCATGCCCCCAGATCGAGCCCAGCTGCATACCGCCAGTACTTTGCCAGGCGGACTGGCCACGATGTATCTGTTCCTGTGAGGTAAATTCACGGCCATCCGGTGTGACTACCTTGACGGGCATGGGGGGTGCCTGACGATACACCTCTACACCTGTCCATCCCAGGATGGCAAAGGTGACCATGGTGACTGCCACCAGGGACCACCATAGTTTTTTATAGCTACGCATTTTCTTCTCCGTCTCGCTGATGAATCAAACGACCCAATCCAAACAAGTCCTGGCAGGACCCAGTTACCTGGTCAAAACCTGTTTGGGTACGGCCCCGGAACGGGGGACGGACCGAAGTACACGCCTTGTAGCGATGTTCTGCTAAGTCGGGGGTCATGTCATAGTCCTTAAAAATGTATGACAAAACATCTAAAGCAAAGACCGTGCCAAGTCCCGGACGACATAGATCAAAGGGTTGCCGTCAGCCTGGGTATAAACTACCTCGACAAAACTGGGTATTTTTCACCATAAGGGTATTTTTCACCCATGCTAGATCTCTTGATTGCCGACCTTGCCACCGAGATTCCGGGACCGTTACGCCTGCAGCGCATGGTGCATTTGCTGGCACGGCACTTTGGCTGTGATGCGGCAGGTTTGCTGAAGCTGGACGACACGGTGCTGCGCATTGTGGCGGCCAGTGGTCTGGGCCATGACACCCTGGGGCGTCACTTTGTCATTGCAGATCACCCCCGACTGACGCGGATCTTGAACTCCCCCAGCCTGACCCGCTTTGAACCCAACTGTGCCCTGCCGGACCCGTATGACGGCCTGCTTGATGACAAGCTGGGCCAGCCCCTGCCGGTGCATGATTGCGTGGGAATTACCTTGCAAGTCCAGGGCACGCCCTGGGGCATTCTGACGCTGGATGCCTTGCGACCAGGGACGTTTTCAGCCTCCACGCTGGTGGAACTCAAGCACTGGTGTCTGGTGTTGGAAAGCGCAATTCGCATCAGCGAGCTAGAAGAAGAAAACCGCAGCTTGCGTCTGCTCTCCACCTTGCCGCCCGATTACCTGTCGCGCAATAACTCGGCCGCCATCATTGGCAACAGCAAATCCCTGCTGGAGGTCATTCAATTGCTGGACACGGTGGCCACCTCCGAGCTGCCTGTGCTCTTGCTGGGTGAGACCGGCGTGGGGAAGGAGTTATTTGCACAACGCCTGCACCAACGCTCACCACGCCACAACAAACCCTTGATCTACGTGAACTGCGCTGCCCTGCCCGAGTCTCTGGCAGAAAGCGAATTATTCGGGCACGTAAAGGGAGCATTCTCGGGTGCCCATGAGAATCGGGCCGGGCGCTTTGAAGCGGCCCAGGGCGGCACCCTGTTTCTGGATGAAATCGGCGAGTTGTCTTTGACGATACAGGCCAAGTTGCTGCGTACTTTGCAGAACGGCGAGATTCAGCGCCTGGGGGCGGACCACCCCATCAAATTGAATGTACGTCTGGTTGCTGCCACCAACCGTGATCTGAGCCAGCAGATCGCCCAAGGTGGTTTCCGGGCGGACTTGTTTCACCGTCTGTCGGTTTTCCCCCTCACGATCCCCGCCTTGCGCGAGCGCCATCAGGACATTCTGCTGCTGGCAGGCCACTTTCTGGAAACCAACCGTTCTCGTTTGGGATTGCGCGGAATTCGCTTATCCCCCGACGCAGAAGCCGCTTTACTGGCTTATCATTGGCCAGGTAATGTTCGCGAACTAGAACATTTAATCAGTCGGGCAACCATCCGCCTGCTGGTCGATACGCCAGATCGTAACCAAATATTTACGCTTAGCGCCGATAATCTCAATTTGTTACCTTCTACCCACCAGCCTGTCGCAGCGACCAGTACGGCTATTGGCTCACCTCGCCCATCCTTGCGTCAGTCCGTTGAGCAGCTGCAAAGCCGGCTGATTCGGCAAGCTCTGGATGAGACTGACGGTAACTGGAGCCAGGCTGCCCGGCAGCTAGGCATAGACCCCAGCAATCTGCACAAGCTGGCCAGCAAACTAGGGCTTAAAACCCGCTCAGAAAGCTTAAGTGATGACTGACATATCCTACCCCTCCTTGTTAGCCAGCCTGCCCGTTTTCTCCCAGCTGGACGCAGCCAGCATTAACGAACTGTGGCAAGAGGGACGCCTGATCCACTACGACAAGGACAGCCAGGTCTTTCGTCAGGAACAAAGCAGCGACCACTTTTTTGTTCTGCTGCAAGGCCTGATCAAAGTCGTACGCACCATGCCCAATGGCTCACAACTCCTGGTACGTTTTGCCTTGCCCGGCGACGTGATTGGCATTGCCCCTGCCCTGCGCCGTCGCAACTATCCGGCAACCGCCATTAGCGTAACCACCAGCGCCGCATTAGCCTGGCCTGAAAAGTCCTGGGACAGCCTGACGCAACGCTTTCCTTGCCTGCTCAGCTCTGCACAAGACACGGTCGCGCAACGACTAAGCGATGCCGATGATCGCCTGCTGGAAATTCATAGTCTGGAAGTGGAGCAGCGACTGGCTCACAGCCTGCTGCGCTTGATTCGTCAGGTGGGCCAAAGCGGTGCACAAGGGACGTCCTTGAGTATTCCGGTAACCCGGCAAGATCTGGCTGACCTGGCCGGAACCACCTTGTACACGGCCAGCCGCGTCGTCAGCAGCTGGGATCATCAAGGTTTGATTCTGGCAGGCCGCAAGCAAATTACGATTGCGGACCTGGACAAGTTTGCACAAGCGGTTCTGGAACGCGGCTAAGCGCGGGTTTAGTCTTCAGTGACCAGTCGCAGACCCAAGTAACGCGGTGGCACACCCACCGAACACGCCCCGGTTTTTGGGTCGCGAATAAAGTCGGGCATCACCGCAATGTGCTCGCCCCCCAGGGTACGGACACCGCAGTTTTCCAGGCGAGACTCTGCGCGTGGCATGCTGATACGGTGTACCCGGACATGGCAGGTATTGGTCCATTCAGCCACCTGCCCGCCCGCATCAAACACCCCATAAGCATTGGCAACGCCCTGCCCCAAGGGTGCCAAGGGAACTTCCTGTTCCTGCTTGCGTTTGTAGCTCTCCTGATACTCCTGCAGCCACAAGGCAGCTTGCTCGTTTTCGTCCAGACCGCTTTGGGCCGACTCAGGCACTTTCTGGTCTGCGAAATAGCTCCACTCCAGGTAATCCGGCAGACGGAATTGCTTGCCGGTGCGCTCACTTAACCAGGCGGCGTAATCCTGGCCGTCTTGCCAGCTGACACCGACCACCGGCATATTCTTGGCCTGTCCTTGGCCCACCGCATCGGCAGCTTTACAACGCTCGGCACGAACGCACTGATCGTACTCAAACTGACTGACCTGATACTTCATGGCTTTCAAGGTGGGAACAGGAGCGTACATCACCGTGTCGGATGCAATCAGACGCCCATCCAGCAAGTATTCACCGGCCTGCATAACTTCACGCGCCGGACCGGCCACTTCAACCAGCTCGGGCAAACCCGCTGGATTGCTGGGCTCGCCAGACGAACATCCGGCCAGAATGGCCACTAACAGCACGGATCCCACTACATGGCTTCGCATTGCGCACTCCCTAAAGACAAGCACAATTGAAGCCCAAGCGCCTGCAGGCGTCCTTGCGCCAAGGCAAACAGAGTCCTTAAGGACTCAAAAATAGAAGCGATCCAAGATTCACGATTCAACAACACAGGTAAAAAGAAAGCCCCTGGGACCGGATATCGATCCAAGGGGCTGTCTGACAAGGGCCGCGATATTGCTGATTGCGCCCACTTCTCGGTACTTAAGTCAGAAAATTCACAAAACCGGTAATGATCACGGCATTGAAGAAGTCGATGAACAAGGAGCCCACCAGCGGGATCACAAAGAAGGCCTTGCGTGATGGACCATTGTCTTCCGTAAAGGCCTGCATATTCGCCATGGCGTTAGGCGTTGCGCCCATACCAAAACCACAATGACCAGCCGACATCACCACAGCATCGTAGTCCTTGCCCATGACCTTGAAAGTCACGTAGCTGGCAAAGAAGAACATCAGCACCGTCTGGGCAATCAGGATGATCAACAGCGGGCCCGCTACTTCAGCCAGCTCCCACAGCTTCATCACCATCAGCGCCATGACCAGGAAGAAAGCCAGGGACACATTGCCCATGGTTTCAAACTCTTTTTCCGGCAAGCGATAACGACGCCAGTCGATCACATTACGGATGATGGCTGCCACCAGCATGGAGCCCAGGTAGGCTGGCAACACAATGCCGCGCTCGCCCAACCATTCAATGATGACACTGCCCACCCCAATCGCGATGGACAACAGGACTACGGCGTAAACCGGCATTTCAAAGCCACCATCGTCAACCTTAACGGTTTCCTTAACCGTGGTTTCCACCACATGAGGCGCATCTGCACCCTCATGCTGACGACGATGACGACGGTGTGGAGCAGGGCCGTCGATATTGTATTTTTTCATCAAGCGCTTGCCCAAGGGGCCGCCGATGACACAACCCATTACCAGCCCCCATGTCGAAGCAGCAATGGCAGCAGGCAAAGCCCCAACAGCACCGGCATTTTCCAGCATTGGACCAAAGGCAGCCGAAGTACCGTGGCCCCCCGTCATGGAGATCGAACCAGCGGCCAGACCCAGCAAGGGGTTAGCGTCCATGAGGGTCGCCAAGGTCACGCCCATCACGTTCTGCAAAATAATCAGGACAACCGCGCAGCCCAGGAACAAAGCAACGGCCAGACCACCCTTTTTCAGCAACTCGAAGCTGGCTGAAAAACCGATGGTCGTGAAAAAGGCCATCAGCAAGAAATTGCGTATATCGTCGTTAAACGTAAAGTTGAACGAGCCGGTCTGATGTCCAACCAAGGCAATCAAGGCAAAAATCAATCCGCCGATAATGGGGCTGGGAATAAAATAGCGGGCCAATACAGCAACGCGATTCTTTATATATTCTCCCAGCACGAGAAAGACAGCCGCCAAACCTACCGTTTGCGCGATATCGAGCTGAATGTTCATCTATCCGTTCCTTACATCTTTGGAATAAGGGGCCTGCACCTTTGTGTCTGACAGAGGCTTCAAACCAATTTGTTCAAATAGGCATGTCTATCGTCGCTACTTCGTCCTTGTGGGACAAAGGCATGACCACCAACAGCGTAGTAAAACCGAGAAAAATAACATGAACAGGCGCCTAATGACGCCAATTTCCCTGAATCGGCCCGCTTTATTACAAAAAAACCCGCCATGTGGCGGGTTGGGAAAGGCTGGAGACTTAGCGGTCGCGCTCGATGGAAAACGCGCACAAGCTCAGTAATACCTGCTTGAATTCGCTCTCGGGAACATCAGCCAAGGCCTGAACAGCCAGCTGGGCTTCTGCCTTGGCCGCTTCACGGGTATAGGCCAAAGCATCGGTTTGCTCGATAGCCTGTGCAACAGCGGCAAAATCCGCATCACCGGTTTCAATGGCCGACTTGATCAGTTGAACCTGCTCGGGTGTGCCAACTTCCATGACACGGATCAGTGGCATGGTGGGTTTGCCTTCGCGCAGATCGTCACCCACGTTCTTGCCCAAGGCCTGGGCATCACCGGTGTAATCGAGGACGTCGTCGACCAATTGGAAGGCGGTACCCAGGTGGCGGCCATAGGCGGCCATGGCTTCTTCCATTTCAGGCGAAGCACCGGCCACAATCGCCCCCACTTGCGCCGCCGCTTCAAACAGCTTGGCTGTCTTGTAGCGTACGACTTGCAGATAACGTTCCAGGGAAACGTCCGGGTCGTGTACGTTCAGCAGCTGCAAGACCTCGCCTTCGGCGATCACCGTGGTGGCTGCCGACAGCACGGCCATGGCCGGCATGGAGTTCGACTGCACCATCATCTCGAAGGAGCGCGAGTACAGGTAGTCGCCAACCAGCACGCTGGCGGCATTACCGTAGACCGCATTGGCCGTGTGGCGACCGCGTCGCATATCGGATTCATCGACCACATCGTCGTGCAGCAAGGTGGCGGTGTGGATGAACTCCACCACACCTGCCAACAGATGGTGCGTGCTCCCCTGATAAGCCAGCGCACGGGCTACCAGCAACAGCAGCGCAGGACGCATGCGCTTGCCGCCAGCACTAACGATGTATTCGCCGATTGTGCGTATCAGCACCACATCCGAATTCAAGCGCTCACGAATGACGACATCAAGAGCCTTCATGTCGTCGGCAATAGGTTCAATCAGGGTGGACAGGTTCAAAACAGAATTCCGGACGAGTAAGGGAGGGGGCCGCTATCGGCCAACCGTAACTTGATGATTATACGATTTTGAATCGCTTTGGGCCTATTGTTACGCGTCAAGCACAACAGTGATCACAGAAAAAGGGGCCAAATTAGCGATAATAAGCATTTCAACCTGAAACGGAGACTGTCTTGAGTTCGCAAGACCTTAGTACCCTGATCAGCCGGGCCGAGCGGGTTCTCGCTCAACTGGAAGCCTGGCTGCCCCCTGCTCCACCCCCTATCAACTGGGATTCCATTGCTTTTCGCTGGCGTACCAATGGTTCGCGCGGCTGGCTTGAAGGTGTCCAGCACGTAGCCACCATCCAGACCGAAGACCTGCATCATATCGAACGCCAAAAGGGCATTATTGAGCGCAACACCCGCCATTTCCTGGCAGGCAAACCGGCCAATAACGTCTTGATGACAGGTGCTCGCGGTACGGGCAAAAGCTCGCTGGTCAAAGCCATGCTGGCCAAATTTGCCGATCAGGGCCTGCGTCTGATCGAAGTGGACAAATCCGATCTGGGCGACCTGGGCTACATCATTGACCTGATCAGCACCCGCCCCGAACACTTCATCATCTTCAGCGACGACCTGTCCTTTGAAGAAGGTGAAGCCGGTTACAAGGCGCTTAAATCCGTGCTGGACGGCTCGCTGGCCTCCCCTGGCGACAATGTACTGATCTACGCCACGTCCAACCGACGTCACCTGATGCCCGAGTACATGAAAGAGAACCTGAGTGCCTCCACGTCTGCAGACGGCGAGATCCACCCTGGTGAAGCCGTTGAAGAAAAGGTATCCCTGTCCGAGCGCTTTGGACTATGGTTGTCGTTTTACCCCTTTAAACAAGACGACTACCTGGACATTGTGTATTACTGGCTTGGCGCTTTGGGTTGCCCTGCAGAACACATCGAAAGCTCGCGTATGGAAGCCTTGCAATGGGCTCTGGAACGTGGCTCTCGCTCCGGCCGGGTAGCACGTCAATTTGCTAGAGATTGGACCGCTAGACATGTCTAAACCCACGTTGGAAGTGGCCGTTGGCGTTTTACTGAACCAACACGGCCAAGTGCTACTGGGAAAACGCCCAGCCGATAAACCCTGGCCGGGCTGGTGGGAACTGCCAGGCGGCAAGATTGAGGCGGGCGAGAGCGTCATACAGGCGCTGGTACGGGAACTGCGCGAAGAACTCGGCATTGAAACCACCCACGCACACCCCTGGGTTACCTATACACACGAATACCCCAAGAATTTCGTCAAACTCTCTTTCTGCCTGGTGCGGGAATGGGAAGGCGAACCCCAGTGCCTGGAAGGCCAAGAGCTTGCCTGGGTCAACCCTAAAGGTCCTTTGGAAGTCGGCCCTGTACTGCCTGCTACCGAACCGCCGCTTAAATGGCTGCAACTGCCCGAACGCTATCTGATTACCAACATCGACGAGCCGGCCCGCTTACCCGCCTATCTGGAACAACTGGAACAAGCCCTGCAACAAGGCCCGGCCTTGGTCCAGTTTCGTGAGCCAGCCTGGGCTGCCCGGCCCGATGCCGAATTCCATTTGCACCAGGCGTTCCTGCAAGTTGTGAACCTGTGCCAGCGCTACCAAGCGCGCTGCCTGGTCAATAGCCTGCACCCCGAGAGCTGGTGGGACCATGCCGATGGTGTGCATTTGCGCGCCAGCGACGCCCAAGCCCTGTCCGCGAAATGCCACGACACCCTGACGACATTTCCCGCAATCAGCAAAGGCCTGATCGGCATGTCCACGCACAATGAAAGTGATATTGAAATAGCCCGCAAAATCCAGGCGGACTTTCTGGTTCTGGGCCATGTCCTGGAAACCTCCTCCCATCCCGGCGATCCCGGCATGGGCTGGGCCCGTTTCGCCAGCCTGGCGGAACAGGCTGGACTACCTGTGTTTGCCATAGGCGGACAATCGGCCAAGACCTTGGCTGACGCCCGCAACCACGGTGCACACGGTATTGCCGGTATACGCCACATGCTGGACAACGACCCGGCATGACGCCACACGTCACTATTTCGGAACACGAAGGCGTACGCTACCTGCACCTGGGCTCTGCCTGGGTGCAGGGTGCCATGCGCCTGGATGCTCCCGATCAGCTAGAGCTGCACTACATTCGTCAAATGATGATCTGGACCTTGTTCCAGACCGATCCGCGCCGTATTGCTCAGCTTGGCCTGGGCGCAGGCAGCCTGACACGCTTTTGCTACCAGCACTTCCCCCAGGCGCGCATCGACGCCGTGGAAATCAACCCGGAAGTGGTGCAGGCCAGTCGCCTGCTATTCAATCTGCCGCCCGACGACGAACGCCTGAACGTGCACACGGTAGACGCGCTGGACTATCTGGATGCCGTCTACGGCGAGCTGGATGTGCTGCAAATTGATGTGTACTCCGACCAGGCCGAACACCCTGCCCTGGAAAGCGCAGCTTTCTATCAGGCCTGCCGCAAGGCTCTGGGGCCACAAGGACTGTTAACGGTGAATTTGCTGGGCTCGGAACTGGTCCATGCGCGCAATCTGCATGCGCTGCAAGAGAGTTTCCCGGCCGTGGTCTGGTTACCTGAAACCCATGATGGCAATCTGGTTGCCCTGGCCTTTGCTGACCCGCCGCAAATTGATTTTGATGATTTGTACCAGCGGGCCGAAGAAATCCACGCCACCCTGGGCTTGGCCGACGGCGAGGAATGGGTTGACGGACTGTATGCCTGGATGGACCAGGACTGAGGCGGTTTCCGCGCACTATCAAGCAAGGAATGAGCCGCTATTGAACTACAAGCAAGCAAACTGCAGCCCAAAGCTTGGGCGGTAATCCAATCCTTGCTTGGTCCATACGAAGCAAACCGGGCGTTGAAGCTCCGGCCCAGCCAGGCCGGAGAGCACGGTGAAACGGCCAAACCAAACCAAGCGCCAAGAAGTTCAGCCAACGCCGAACCACATCAAACCAAACTAAACCAAACTTGATTAAGACCAGATTGGATCGGGTCAGGTCAGGTCAGGTCAGGTCAGGTCAGGTCAGATTAGTGTAGGTCAGGCCAAACCTATTCTGCTTTCGCAGCTGGATCAACTTCCACCGCTTTCGGCTCTTCGGGATTCAGACCCGTCGCTACATCCCAGCCACCACCCAAGGCCACCATCAGCTTGACCGCCGCCCGCAGGCGTTGAGACTCCAGGTCCAAAGCCTGCC
This sequence comes from Alcaligenes nematophilus, assembly GCF_026344155.1. Classification (NCBI taxonomy): domain Bacteria; kingdom Pseudomonadati; phylum Pseudomonadota; class Betaproteobacteria; order Burkholderiales; family Alcaligenaceae; genus Alcaligenes; species Alcaligenes nematophilus. The sequence goes on from NZ_JAPKMZ010000003.1 coordinate 35,974, forward strand.
GCTCGGCCGACAGTGCCGTAGCCTGGGTTTGTGCCAGACTCAGGAAATCCACCAGACCAGCATCAAACTGATTGCGCGTCAGCCGCAGGGATTCGCGTGCCGCGGCCAGAGAACGCGCCTGGCTGGCTTGCTCCAGCTCCAGGCCATTGCGTTCAGACAAGGCATCTTCCACTTCCTTCAACGCATCCAGCACCGTCTGACGGTAGGCAGCCAATTGTTCGTCATAGCTGGCCTCGGCCTGCTCGACTTGCGCACGGCGTGCCCCAAAATCCAGCAAAGTCAGGGCAAAGGCTGGGCCCAGGGACCAGACACGCGCGGGTGCCGTCAGCCATTCGCTAAGATCACTGCTGCTGAACCCCCCACTGGCCTTCAGGCTCAGACTGGGAAACCAGGCAGCCTTGGCCACACCAATCTGGGCATTGGCCTGCGCCATGCGACGCTCGGCACGGGCCACATCGGGGCGACGTTCCAGCAAACTGGATGGCAGACCCACCGGAATATCCGGAGCAACAGGCCAGGGCGCATGAGGCACCACCTCAAACTGGGAAGGTGCGCGGCCTACCAACACAGCCATCGCATGCAGGTAGGTGGCCTTCTCGCGATTCAAGGCCAAGCGCTGGGTGCGAGCCCCCTCTAGCTGGCTTAAGGCTGCAGCCACATCTCCCGGTGCCGAAAACCCGGCGTCCAGGCGATTCTGATTGATTTGCAAAGAACGCTCGTACGCGGCCACGGTTTCATCCAGCACTCGCTCGCTGGACTCCACACTGCGGTACTGCAAATAAGTCTGTGCCAATTGAGACTGCAGGCTCAAGCGTGTAGCAGCCATATCCGCTGCACTGGCTTGCAGGCCCGCATCACCGGCCTCTACCTGACGGCGAATCCGCCCCCACAAGTCCACTTCCCAATTCACCGTGATGCTGGCGTCATAGGCGCTGCTGCTTTGGCTGGTATCACCCGACCCACTGCCACGCCGTGTCGTGCCGACCGAACTGCCTACTTGCGGGAACTGGGTCGAACGCGTGTTGGACAGGGTGGCCTGCGCCTGACGAACGCGTGCCTGTGCCTGCTGCAAAGTGAAGTTCTGCTCGTTCAGGCTTTGCATCAGGGTGTTGAGCACGCCATCGTTGAAGCTTTCCCACCAGGGGCCGCGGTCTTTCAAATCAGCCGGTTCGGCCTGCTTCCAGGCCGTGGACCGTACCTCTTCCCTGAAGTGCTCGCCCACCGGCGCTTCGGGCCGCTGATAATCAGGGCCAACAGCACATGCGGACAGGAGCAGCACCATCCCAGCCAGTGCGAAGCGCGGAAGAATCATGGCGTTAGAAGTAGGCATATCAGCTTATATATTCAAAGTTGTCTGGTTCTTGCGGCGCATGAAGCGATGGCGCAAACGATCCAGATAAAGATAAACCACCGGCGTGGTGTACAAGGTCAGGATTTGACTGAGCACCAAACCACCCACAATGGTGACGCCCAAGGGCTGGCGCATTTCCACGCCCGGCCCGGATGCCAGAATCAAAGGAATAGCACCAAAAATGGCGGACAAGGTCGTCATCATGATGGGGCGGAATCGCACCAGGCAGGCTTCGTAAATAGCTTCACGCGAACCCATGCCGCGCTCACGCTCCATTTGCAAGGCGTAATCCACCATCATGATGGCGTTCTTCTTGACGATACCAATCAGCAAGAACACCCCGATCATGGCAATCAGGTTGAACTCGCCACTGGTCATCATCAGGGCCAGCAATGCTCCAATCCCAGCCGAAGGCAAAGTGGACAGAATGGTGAGCGGGTGCATATAGCTCTCGTACAACATCCCCAGCACGATATACAAAGCCACCAAAGCAGCCAGGAACATCATGGGTTGCTTGGCCAGGGCATCGAGCATCTGCGCCGTATTACCTTCAAACCCGGCCTGGATCTCGCGTGTAGGAAGCTGAATACGAGCCATGGCCTGCTCAATGGCCGCCGTTGCCTGACTGAGGGTGACGCCTTCGGCCAAACCGAAGGACACAGACTCGGCCACCAGCAAGCCCATATGGTTAATGCTGCGCGGCGCGGTGCCGGTCGTAAAGCGTGTAAAGGCAGACAAAGGAACGCGGGTGCCGTCTTTGGCAACAACCTCGATTTCCTTCAGGGACTCCAGATCCTGCGCAAAACGCGGCTCCACTTCCATGACTACGTAATACTGGTTCAAGCGGCCAAAAATCGTGGAAACCTGACGCTGGGAAAAGGAGTTATTCAAGGTCCCCGCCACCATGGACATATCAATGCCCAGGCGCGTGGCCATATCGCGGTCAATTTCCAGCTGGACCAGACCGGCCTTATCGTCCGTGCCAGTGTCCACGTCCACCAGCTCTGGCAATTCGGCCATGGCTTGCTGAACCTTGGGCAACCAGGTTTTCAACAGCTCCAGATCACTGCCCAGCAAGGAATAGTCGTAAGAGCCACTGCGCCCACCGCCCCCGCTACCGACCGGAATATCCTGCTGCGGCACCATGAACATGCGCGCCCCCGGCGTGGTAGATAAAGGCTCGCGCAGACGATTCACAATATCCGTCGTGCTGGCCTTGCGCTCGTCCATAGGTTTGAGCTCAACCAGAATAAAGGACGAGGTGCTGCCACTGCGGCCACCGGCAAACACGGCCACCGAACGAATGTCCGGGTCCTGATTCAGGATGGAACGGAAGTATTCCAGCTTGGGCACCATGGACTGGAAAGAGGTCCCCCGGTCGACTCGGAAAAAACCCATCAACTGGCCAGTATCCTGCTGTGGGAACAGCCCCTTGGGCACTACGGCGTAGAGGTACACATTCAGGCCAATTGTGACGAACAAGGAGAACAACATCAGTCGATGGTGCTTGAGCGCCCACCCCAATGAACGACGGTAGCCACGCCAGCTGACGCTGCCTATCCAGCCCAAAAAGCGGCTGATAGGGTTGGTGGACTCATGCTCTTGCGGCCCAGGACGCAGCAGGCGCGATGACATCATGGGAGTCAGCATCAAGGAGATCACCAGGGACACCAGCACGGCGGTACACAAGGTGACGGCAAACTCCATGAACAAGCGCCCCGCCAGCCCCCCGATCAACCACAAGGGAATGAACACGGCCACTAACGACAAACTCATGGCCGTGACGGTAAAGCCCACCTCCCGCGTCCCGCGCAAGGCCGCCCGCATGGGGGACAAGCCTTTTTCCAGGTAACGCATAATGCTTTCCAGCACCACGATGGCGTCATCCACCACAAAACCAGTAGCGACAATCAGAGCCATCAGGGAAATGGTGTTCAGCGTAAAGCCGAACAAATGCATGAAGGCAAAGGTACTGATCAAGGACGCCGGGACGGCAATGGCCGGAATTAAAGCAGCGCGCCAGTTTCGCAGGAACAGCAGGACCACCAGCACCACCAGGGCCACCGCAATAATCAGTGTCAGTTGAGCCTCTTCCAGCGTGGCGCGAATACTGGGCGTACGATCCTGAGCCACTGTCAATTGCGCCTGGCTGGGCAGCATTTCCTCGATACCAGCCAGGCGTTCACGAATGGTATTGACCGTCTCGATAATATTGGCGCCCGCCTGACGACGCACAATCAACAGCACCGCTTCCTGGTTATTCCAGTAACCCATGCTGTGAATGTTCTCAACAGAGTCCTCGACCTTGGCCACATCTCCCAAACGGATAACCTGCCCGTCCTGATTCTTCAGAATCAAGGGGTCAAAAAACCGTGCCTGGTTGTACTGCTTGCCCGAGTTGATCTGCCACTGGCCCTGCTCACTTTCCAGGTAGCCATTAGGACGCAAACTGTTGGCGTTATTGATCACCGAACGCACATCGTCCAGCGCAATGCCAGCCGAGGCCAATGCCTTGGGATTCAATCCCACCCGTACCGCTGGCAAGGAGCCACCGCCCACGTCTACCGAACCCACGCCCGGAATCTGTGCCAGCTTCTGCTGCACAATGCCGCTGGCCATATCAAACAGCTGGGCCTTGTTGGCCGTCTGCGAGGTCAGCGCCAGCACCATGATAGGCATGGACGACGGGTTGACCTTCTCGTAGGTGGGCACGCTGGACATGCCCGAAGGCAACATGGGCCGGGCCTGGTTGATAGCGGCCTGCACATCGCGTGCAGCCCCTTCAATATCTCGGTCCAGTTCAAATACCAGCATGATCTGGGTGGAACCCTCGCTGCTGCGAGAGCTCATTTCCGACACCCCGGCAATAGAACCTAAAGCCTGCTCCAGTGGCGTGGCCACACTGGAAGCCATGGTTTCAGGGCTGGCACCGGGCAAATTGGCCGAAATCGCAATCACCGGAAAATCCATTTCCGGCAAAGACGCCACGGGCAAGAGCCGCAAGGCCAATGCGCCCACCAAGACCATCGCCAGTGCCAGCAGGCTGGAGCCCACTGGCCGGAAGATAAACAGCCCTAACAAGCGTTTCATGTCGACTCGCGTACCGACTTGGCGCCATTACGGGTAAAGCGGTCAAAAAACAGATAGATCACGGGAGTCGTGAACAGGGTCAGCACTTGGCTAGCCAAGAGACCGCCCACCATGACCAGTCCCAAGGGTTGACGCAGCTCTGCGCCAGAGCCGGTGGCCAGCATCAAAGGGATGGCACTGAACAAGGCCGCCAGAGTCGTCATCAAAATGGGGCGGAAACGCAGCAAGGCGGCTTGATGAATGGCCTCTTGTGGTTTCATGCCCTGCTCGCGCTGCGCCTCCAGGGCGAAGTCGATCATCATGATGGCGTTCTTTTTCACGATACCAATCAGCAGGATGATCCCGATCACCCCCACCATATCCAGATCCCGCCCGGCCAACAGCAAGGCAAGCAACGCCCCGATGGCAGCCGAAGGCAGGGTCGACAAAATAGTGATGGGATGGATATAGCTTTCGTACAAAACACCCAGCACGATGTACATGGTCAGCACGGCGGCCAACATCAGCCACAGTGTGCTGGACAAAGAGGCATGGAAGGCCTTGGCGGCACCCAGGTAACGGGTATCCACCGAGGAGGGCATCCCGATCTGGTCGGGCACGGTTTCAATGGCTTCAATGGCGTCGGACAAGGAATAGCCATCAGCCAGGTCAAAGGACACGTTCACGGACGGGAACTGTCCCAAGCGCTCTACTGATAGCGTTGTGGGAACCAACTGAATGCGCGCCAGGGAAGTAATCGGCACAGGTGTACCTGCCGCTGTCATTACATGAATATTTTCCAGATCCTGCGGGCCTTGGCGATATTGATCCTTTACCTCCAGCACGACGCGGTACTGGGCAGACTGCGTGTAGATCGTGGAAATCAAACGCTGTCCGAACGCGTCGTACAGTGCATCATCGATATTTGCCTTGGTCACGCCCACACGGGCTGCCGCATCCCGGTCTATATCCAGCAGCACTTGCAGGCCATCGTTTTGCAGGCTCATGGATGCATCTTTAATCTGCGGCAAGGCGTTGACGGCATCCAGCCAACGCGGCATCCAGGTCGTCAGCACCTCTGTTTCCGGGTCCGACAAGGCCATCTGGTACACATTACGGCTGATCTGATCGTCTACCGTCAGCTCCTGAATGGACTGTTGGTAAACCGACAAACCGGGAATATCTTTCAGACGCTCATCGAGCCTGGCCATGATTTCATTGGCGCTGGCCCGGCCTGAACCAATGGGCTTCAAAGCAATTTGCAGACGGCCATTGTTCAAGGTGGCGTTCGTGCCATCTACCCCGATAAAGGACGTGACGGCTTCCACATCCGGATCTTCCAGCACAATCGCAACGGCTTGCTGCTGCAAATTCCCCATTGCGCGGAACGACGCGGTTTGCGGTCCTTGGGTAATCGCCTGAATCAGGCCGGTATCCTGTTGCGGGAAAAAGCCTTTGGGGACGATCACGTACAGCAGGCCCGTCAACACCACTGTGCCCAGAGCTACCCACAAGGTCAGCGTCTGGTGGCGCAGCACCACAATCAGGCCACGGTCGTAAGCCGCAATGATGCGGTCCATCTGATCGCCCAACCAGGTCGTGAAACGGCCATACTGGCGCTCGTCCTCGGGCTTGAGCATACGCGCACACATCATGGGCGTGAGCGTCAGCGAAATGAACAGGGACAGCAGGATGGCGACGGCCAGGGTAATGGCAAACTCACGGAACAAACGGCCGATGACATCACTCATGAACAGCAGCGGAATCAGCACGGCGATCAGGGAGATGGTCAGTGACAGCAGGGTAAAGCCAATTTGCGCCGCGCCCTTCAAGGCGGCCTGCAAGGCGGTTTCGCCCTTTTCGATATAGCGGGCGATGTTCTCGATCATCACGATCGCATCATCAACCACAAAGCCGGTGGCAACCGTCAAGGCCATCAGGGTCAGGTTATTAATACTGAATCCCCACATCAGCATGATGGCAAAGGTGGCGATCAGGGAGATAGGCACGACAACGCTGGGAATCAGCGTAGCCGTCCAGGTGCGCAGGAACACAAAAGTCACCAGCACCACCAGCACAATGGCCAGCATCATTTCCTTTTGCACATGGTCAACCGAGTCCCGAATGGTCTGGGTGCGGTCCGTGGCGACTTCCACATCCACACCGACCGGCAAGGAACGGCGTATCTCGGGCAGCAGGCTTTGAATCTGGTCCACTACATCAATGACGTTGGCGCCAGGCTGACGCTGAATATTCAGCAAGATCGCAGGCACAGTCCCCATCCAGGCGGCCTGACGCACATCCTGTGCATCCCGCACCACCTTGGCCAGTTCGCCCAGACGCACGGCAGCACCGTCCTTGTAGCTGACGATCAGATTTTCATAATCCTGTACCGTTTTCAGTTGTTCATTGGCACCGATGCTGGTGGAACGCTGAGGCCCATCCAGATTGCCTTTGGGTTGGTTCACGTTGGCCGCGACCACCGCCTGCCGCAGGTGACTTAAGGTCAGATTGCGGACGGCCAAGGCGTTGGGATCAGCCTGAATGCGCATGGCTGGTTCCTGACCACCCGCAATGCTGACCAGTCCGACACCCGTCACCTGCGAGAGCTTTTGTGCGACCCGCACATCAATCAGGTCGCGCACCTCGTGCAGGGGCATATTGGGGGAAGTCACCGCCAAAGAAATAACCGGGGTATCAGCCGGATTGACCTTGTTATAGATAGGCGGTGCAGGCAAATCATTGGGCAGCATATTGGAGGCGGCATTAATCGCCGCCTGCACCTCTTGCTCGGCCACATCCAGGGGCAAGCCCAAATCAAACTGCAAGGTAATGCGCGATGCCCCGCCTGAACTGGACGAAATCATCTGCGACAGGCCCGACATGCTGCCGAAACGCCGCTCCAGCGGTGAAGTGATCAAGGCCGCCACTACATCCGGGCTAGCGCCCGGATAGAGCGTGACCACCTGAATAGTGGGGTAATCCACCTGCGGCAAAGCGGCTACGGGCAACATGCGATAGGCCAGCAAGCCGGACACCAGCAAGGCCACCATCGCCAAGGTGGTAGCCACCGGGCGCAGGATAAAGATACGCGACATGCTCACGGCTTACTCGCTTGCAGGACGTGGACGGCGACCCTCACCCGGACGTTTGCCTTGCTCTGGCTTGTCGGCGGCATCATCGGGCGCAGGCTTTTCCTTGGCCTGACCATCTTGCTGCATGACCTCGACCTCCGAGCCTTCACGCAAACGGTCAGTCCCTTCAACCACCACACGATCGCCCTCTTTCAGGCCGGTTTTAATCAAGGTCAATTCCAGCGTGGCCGTACCCAATTCCACCACCTGGATATGGACCTTGTCCTCGGCATCCAGGGTGTACACATACGTGCCCACCGACCCCCGTTGCACAGCGTGCGATGGGATCAGCAAGCCTTGTTCCTGGCCCAAAAAGACACGGGAATTGACAAACTGATTAGCAAACAAGGTTTCATCGGCATTATCAAATTCGGCCTTCACTTTCAGCGTGCCGGTATTGATGTCGATCTGGTTATCCAGTGCCTGCAAACGGCCCTTGTCCGACAAGAGCTGACCCTTGCTGTCGATCAGGGACACCCGCAAAGGCGATTCGCTTTGTTTCATGGCCTCCAGCAGGCTGCTCAATTGATTCTGCGGCAAGGAGAACTCCACGCCTATGGGATCCGTCTGGGTAATGACGACAATCCCATCGGTACTACCGGCAGACACCAGATTGCCCTGGTCCAGCTTGCGCAAACCCAGGCGACCATCCAAAGGCGCCGTAATACGAGTGCGATCCAGCTGGACCTGCGCACGGGCCACCTCTGCTTGATTGGATTTGATCTGTGCCTGCAGTTGCTGAACGGCCGTTTCCTTGGTTTCCAAGGCCTGGCGAGCAATAGAATTCTGTTGAAACAGGACGCGGTGGCGGGCCAGTTCCTGCTGCGCCCCTTTGAGCTGAGCCTGATTCTGCGCCAATTGGCCACGCGCCTGATCCAGTTGCACCTGATAGGTACGCGGATCAATCTCGGCCAGCAAATCGCCGGCCTTTACACGTTGGCCGTCCTTGAAGTGGATGCGTTCGAGCACACCATCAACTTCACCGCGCACGGCGACTGTTTGCAAAGGTTTGACCGTGGCAATCGCATTGACCGTTTGGTCGATCAGGCCTTCCTTGACCGTGGCCACCTGCACCGGGACTTTAGTCGCCCCCATCATGCCGCGAGGCCCGCGCATGGGAGTGGACGTACTGGAAGGGGAAGACAGGGCGTAATAAACGAGGCCTGCTGTCACCAGCAGCCCCACCACCACCCAGACATAGAAGGATCGGGACCGCCGACCTCTGCCTGTGTTCAACTCCGACATGAATACTCCCCGGCTAAAACTTGATTGTCTCTATGCACGGTCTAAATAAGCGTTTAAGCACTACCGATCGTGACGGCGACACGCATTATGCAGCCAAAACACGATAGCAATTAGTTTCAAACGATAAAGAGATACAAGCGCTGACAAAACCGCATCCCTGCTAGACCACGCTGGCACAGCAAGTATAAAAGCGGCAGTCTGAACCTTATATGAACAGCGTTTTCAGCCGAAGTTGCAACGGGCCAGCCTGAAGGGGATATCCCCCGTCACGGCCTGCGGTTTCAATTGATTATCTTGCTGCACAAAGCGTATCCAGATGACGTAGCGGTTAGCGCTCATTTCCGGATAGATGCACGCACCGGCGTCCACCCACACCCGCAGCAACTGGAAGGTCTTGCCTGCCAGCATTTCTTGATAGGAACCGTCACGGGCCAGTTGGTCTGCCGAGTCACCCGACTGACGCAGCAAGCGCAAAATCAAGGCCAGACCTTGATACAGTGGCAGGAAAGACTCGGACCAACGGCGCAAATCCTGGACACGATCGGCATCGGGGCGCTGTTGCCAGGAATAATAAGAAGGCATGTCCACCTGCGACGTACCACCGGGCACAGCAACCCGGCCCCGCAAACTGGCTAACCATTCATTTTCACGCAGGCCCTGCCCCACCCGTCCCTGGGCCGAGAGGTCAGCAGAAGCGCGCACAATTTGTTCAATCATCTTGTCCAGCGCCTGCAGCTGAACACCGGGGTGTTCACGCAGCGCAGCCAGCGCCACGCGTTGACGCTCCAGGTCTTGAAGAACAGCAGAACGCAAATCGGTTCGATCCGAGATGTCCAGTAAATCAAACAAAGTCGCTACAGCGATCTGATGCGAGTACGCATCCTGGTTGGCCGAAAAATGAAACAGCCTATCGAACAAGTATTCGACTCTCAGTAAAGCCCGGACACGCTCATTGCAGGGGTATTCGTATAGAGTCACGCGTTTAAAAACCTTTTTCTGTCGACTGGAGGGTCAGACACGTCGTGTTGTCAGGCAGTCAAGGCACACCAGCGTTGGTGTACGGCTCGCGCCCGCTCTTCCAACAGGGGCAAAGTCGTCTGCCCGTCATTCAGAACCACGTCGTCGGCCACATCAAGGCGCTGCTGACGTTGCGCCTGTGCTGCCATGATACGTTCAATTGTGGCCACTGCCAGCCCGTTGCGCTTTTGAACACGCTCGATCTGGGTCGCTTCATCACAATCTACAACGCAAATCCGGTCCACACGGTCTCGCCATCGTCCTGATTCCACCAGCAAGGGTACAACCACAACAAGATAACATCCTTGCGCTTTCAAGGTCTGTGCTTTTGTTACGTTCCAAATCAGGGGATGAATGATCGCCTCGAGCCGATGACGGGCATCAGGATCGGCAAATACACAGGCCCGCATCCAATCCCGGTCCATGGAACCATCCGCGGCCAAGGCCTGTGCCCCAAAGGCAGCGCGAATCGGCTCAATGGCCAGACCACCGGGTGCGGTCAACTCATGCGCGATGACATCCGTATCCACGACAGCCGCCCCCCAAGAGGCAAAAAAATTGGCCACCTGGCTTTTGCCCGAACCAATTCCACCGGTCAGCCCAATTGTCAGCATGCGCAATCCACGGATAAAAAACAAAACTGTAACGTACCCGCGCCAATCCTCCTACCCTGAATAGACCTGATACTGTCCCGCCGCCCCAGGTCTAGCGTAGAATTCAGCTATCAACCAGTCCACGGAAGCCCGCCATGTCTTTCACCAAGATTTCCCCCCTGCGTTCCCTTACCTTGCTTTCGGTCGTTTTGCTGGCAGCATGTGCCCAGGCACCCGTTCAGCCTACCCCCAACGAAGGTCGTGACTCCACCCAGAAAGACGCCCTGCGCCAAGCGCAAGGTAGCGGCACCGCCCGTGCCCCCTCGCAAATCAATTTAGGCTTCGGTAACCAGGAAGGCCTGCACGCCATTACACCGGCCCGCGCCCAGCAACCTGCCGCCATGGTCGACCGTAGCGTTCCAGAGCTGGCCGAGCCCAAAACCTTTCTGGGCACCCTGTCCTGCCCACCACAAGGCGGCGCATGTGAGCCCTACAAAATCAGCGTAACCCTGGCTCCTGCTGGCCAATGGCGCTTGCGTGCCACCCCGCTGGGTGCTGGCGAAGAACACCGCATGAGCGGCTGCTGGGTACCTATCGGCACACAGCCTACCCGCATCGCTTTGCTGGCCAACAACGACTCGACCTTGGCCGATCTGAGCTTTGTGAACAACAACGTACTGCGCATTCACACCTTTAACCAGCAACGCCCTACGCTGGAGAGCCACCTGACTCGCCAAGCCGACATCGACCCGATCAGCGAGCTGGACGGCCAGGCCACTCCCGCCTGCCGCTAATCTAAGGCATAGACAGGCTGCCCACCAGGCTGGGCGGCAGCACATCGCGCAAACCCGGCTCGCTAAATACAAAGCGGGTCAATTCAACCGCATTGCGCACGCGTAACTTCTGAAAAACGCGTGCCCGATGCGCCTCCACCGTACGCTGGGAAATCGCCAATTCAGCCGCAATCACCTTGTTCGCCTTGCCGATGGCGATATAAGACAGCACGTCGCGCTCGCGCGGAGTCAGACTTTCAAACAGCACAGAGGCGGGCAAATGACTATTCAATACCATGTCAGTCTCGTATATCTGTACCAGGCGAACAGGCCGCCTGCGATGTGAAAAATCAACCATAGACAGAGTTTGTCATTTTAGGCAGGGACTACGCGACTGTTAACTTGTACGGGATGTTTTTGTCACAGGACTAATATAGATACACGGTTTTCAATGCGTCGGACAACTATCTTTTTACGCCTCAAATTGGGGATAAACGCAGACAAAGCTACAGCCTCATCCCCCCAAGAAACACAACAATCACCTGGGTCCCCCCCCCCGGATCGCTCAAACACCTCACCCCACCTCACCACAACGCAACACAACAAACCCGGCCCCATAAACTGCCAGCAGAGATGAGCATTCACGGCCATGAGCCACTCTGACGCGCAGCTCTGGGGGGCGGCGATTCAGACTGCTTGCCGCCGGCGGGAGATAGCGCAGGGATGCAAGCACCCTGCTGTTTGAACCCGACGCTTGTACTTGGTCCGGGGGACCAAGTACCGGGTGAGTTCAGGGTGCGCCCGTAGCTATCTCTCGACAAGGGCACCGGTGCGCAGCACCGGCAAGTAGTCAGCCGCCCCCCAGAGCTGCGCGTCAGAGTGGCGTCTTACTGAGTCCCTCCCTGGCATGAATGGGCCTGAACTGCCACAACCCCAATCAAAGAACCAGACAAAGACAAAGACTGCAAAAATAAACCACGCAGATATAAAAAAAGCACAGTAAAAACTGTGCTTTTCTCACCAAACAACACAAGAAATCAGGCTTTAATCATTTCCAGGTTGTCGATCAAACGCGTCGCGCCCAATTTGGCAGCGGCCAATGCCACCAACGGTTCACCAGCTGCAATTTGCTCTGGCGTCGGTTCCAGCAAATCCGACTGACGACGCAAGGCCATATAGTCCACCTTCCAGCCCAGATCCGTCATCCTCTTAGTCGCGTAAGCCTCGATCTCCTCGCGGCTTTGACCTTGCTGCAAACGCTCATTCATTTCCTGCAGTGCGTAATAAATCTGCGGAGCCTGGGAGCGTTCCTCCGGACTCAAATAGCGATTACGCGAAGACATGGCCAAGCCATCCTCTTCCCGCACCGTCTCATGAGCCAGAATCTCTACCGGCAACTGGAACTGGCGCACCATCTGACGCACCACCATCAACTGCTGATAATCCTTCTTCCCGAACACGGCCACACGCGGCTGCACACAGGAAAACAGCTTCAACACAACCGTACACACGCCTTCAAAGAAGTCGGGACGGAAGTGGCCTTCCAGAATGCGACCCAAATGATCAGGCGGGCTGACGCGAAAACTCTGTGGCTCGGGGTACATCTCGCGCTCCGAAGGAGCAAACAAAACATACACATCGCGCTCCTGCTCCATCTTGGCCGCATCTTCCTGCAAAGTGCGCGGGTAACGATCAAAATCCTCGTTAGGGCCAAACTGCAGGCGGTTCACAAAAATACTGGCCACCACCGGATCGCCATGCTGACGAGCCAACTTCATCAAGTCCAGGTGAGCTCGATGCAGATTCCCCATGGTTGGAACAAATGCCACGCGTGTCTGGCCCTGGAGCTGATCGCGCAGTTCTTGGATGTTATGGACGACTTTCAAAAAATTCTCCGCTACGGAATAAGATCAGGCCCATCGGCCTGCGCTCGAATATAAGTCAGGCGCAAATAAATAGGAGCGTAGGGCTCGGCCTGCGTGATTTCAAGCAGTGACTCTCGTGCCAATTCCAGCATCGCCAGAAAATGCACGACAAGCACCGCCGCCGGATCACCCTGATCCAGGCGTTCATTAAACAGCTCTGTAAACTCCATGAAGCGCACATGCTGCAAACGTCGCAGAATCTGGCTCATGTGATCCCGCACCGACAACTGCTCACGCGTAATCTTGTGACTGGCATTGAGCTTGGCACGCTTCAAGATGCCCAGCCAGGCCTCGCGCAAATCATCCGCATTCACTTCCGGCGGAATGGCCTCAATAACCAGTTCGGCCTGGGCATTGGCCAGCAGATAGTCGCGCCCCATCAAGGGTAGCTCGTCCAGACGACGCGCGCCTTCCTTCATGCGCTCGTATTCCAGCAGCCGGCGTACAAGCTCGGCACGCGGATCATCCACCTCTTCGCCCGTGTCAGCGCGCCGCACTGGCAGCAACATGCGGGATTTAATCTCGATCAGCAGCGCGGCCATCAAGAGATACTCCCCCGCCAGCTCCAGATTGGTGGCGCGGATCTGCTCCACATAGGCCAGATACTGCCCGGTGACCTGGGCCATCGGAATATCCAGCACATTGAAGTTCTGCTTGCGGATCAGATACAGCAACAGATCCAGCGGGCCTTCAAAGGCGTCCAGAAATACTTCCAGCGCATCAGGCGGAATATACAGATCCTGAGGGATCGCAAACAGCGGCTCACCATAAAGACGCGCCAGCACATCCTCGGGCTGAGGAGCTGGCGTATCCACAACAGTCTGCTGTGCGATCTCAGTCACAGGCGCAGGTGTACAGATTTAGTTGTTTTCGTAGTACACGTAAGGTTTCTGAGGCGTGCGAGCAGCCTTGTAACCGTCTTGCAGTTCCTGGTCAATCTGCTTGTCCCACAGACGATAACGGCCTTCACGCTGCCGTGCTTCGGTATCCGCGTTCTGCTCTTTATACTGTTTAAGAAACTGGGTAATTTCGGATTCGAAATTCTTTGCCATAATACCTGTACGCCTAAATAAATTGGATAACAGAAAAGTTTGAGTTTACTGCACCGCACACCAGAGAGTTCGCCGCATGGCATCTGAACAGACCGAAGCCGCCAAACCGGCGACCATGTCCCCTCAAGAGCGTCGAGCCATACGCATTATTCCCTACATTGTGGGATGTGCATTGTTCATGCAAATGCTGGACTCTACGGTTGTAGCCACTGCCCTGCCCACGATGGCCTTGTCGCTGGATACCAGCGTCATCCGCATGAATACCATCATTACCAGCTACCTGCTGGCCGTGGCGGTATTCGTTCCAATCAGTGGATGGGCTGCAGACCGCTTTGGTGCTCGCAAGGTGTTCCTGGCCGCCATTCTACTCTTTACCGCCAGTTCTGTTGCATGTGCCCTGTCCCAGACCCTGTCTCAGTTGATTATTTCCCGCGTAATACAAGGCATGGCTGGGGCCATGATGGTGCCGGTGGGACGCATTATCTTACTGCGGCGCGTCCCTAAAGATGAGCTTTTAAGCGCTATGGCGGTGCTGACCTTGCCTGCCTTGCTGGGCCCCATCATCGGCCCGCCCGTGGGTGGTTTTTTAGTCACGTACGCCAGCTGGCACTGGATTTTCCTGATCAACATCCCCGTTGGCATACTGGGCATTGCCCTGGTGCTGCGCTATATCCGCGAGGACTACCCCACAGAGCGCCCGCCCCTGGACTGGCTGGGCTTTATCTTGAGCGCCATCTGTCTAGCCACTCTGGTGACCAGCTTCGAGAACGTAGGCCATGGCACGCTGGGCTGGGATACCTTGGGCTGGCTGACAATGGCCGGTCTGGTCGCTGGCGCCTGGTACGTCTGGCACTCCCGGCAAGTTGCCTACCCAATCATTGATTTGTCCTTGCTGCGCACCAAAACCTTTGCCATTTCCGTGCTTGGCGGCAATCTGTGTCGTTTCTCGCTAGGCGCTGCGCCCTTCCTGTTGGCCATCATGCTGCAAACCAACTTTGGCATGAGCGCATTATCAGCAGGCCTGATCACCTTCACCGGTGCCATTGGTGCCTTGGGCATGAAACTGGTGGCCCCACCCATCATCCGGCGTTACGGTTTTCGCAAAGTCCTGATCGTCAACGCCTGGCTGACGGGCCTGTTCATTGCCCTGTGTGCCATGTTCCAGGCCACCACGCCCATGTGGCTCATGATTGCCGTCCTGACCGCAGGCGGTTTTTTCCGCTCCCTGCAGTTCACCGCAGTCAACACCCTGACCTACGCCGACCTGGATTCTGAAGCCATGAGCCAGGCCAGCAGTTTTGCTGCCATGGCGCAGCAACTGGCTATCAGTCTGGGGGTAGCATGTGCGGCGGTAACGCTGAATATCAGCATGGCATTGCGCGGAGCCAGCAGCGTGGAGACCCAGGATACGATCTGGGCCTTTCTGATTCTGGGTGCTATCACCGCCATCTCCAGCCTGTCTTTTGCCCGACTGTCAGCCAGCGATGGTGAGTCTTTGCAGAAAAAGTAGGTCTGCTTTACTCACATAAAAAATAGGCCAGGAAGACTGAAGGAGCAAGGCACGCAGCGGCTCAAGCTGCTGTCTTGCTCAAGCTGCGCTTACGCCGGCTTATCCTCATCCTCCAGCAACATCACCAGCTTGCAATCCGGCCGTATCGCCAGGCGAAAGGTAAATTGCTGAAAGCGGCGCACTCCCTGGCTGGGGTGCCGGAAATCCCGCAAGCCCCCTTCCCGCTCCACTACGGTCTGACGTCCCCACCAGAAAGCGAATACCTGACTTTGCTGCGCCAACTCCTGGATCAAAGCCTGTATATCGGCCTCGTCCGCATGGGCGCCTACGTCAGCGCGGAACTCGGCCACGACGCGGCTGGCGCGCTGCTCCCAGTCCACCACCAGCTCACGCGCTGCGGGGTCCAGGAAGATATAACGCAGCAGATTGGGCTGCTCGCTACGGTCGGGCCAGCCATCGAACAAACCCAACAAGGCTTCGTTGCGGGCCAGTACGTTCCAGCTGCGGTCCAGAATGTAGGCCGGAGCGGAGATGCTATCGACACATGCGCTCAAGCCTTGCGGCAAGGGTTGAATATCACCCTGCCAATGTTCAGGGTCGGCGCAATCAGCCAGTTCAAACAGATAGTGGCGCTCGGCCCGGGCCAGTTTCAGGACCGTCGCCAGGCGGGCGCAGACCGTGGGGGACACGGTAACGTCGCGACCCTGCTCGATCCAGGTGTACCAGGTGGTGCTGATATCGCACAGCTGCGCCACTTCTTCGCGACGCAAACCAGGAGTGCGACGGCGCACACCGGGGGCCAGCCCCAGATCTACAGGCTGGATACGCTCGCGTGCATTACGCAAAAATCGTCCCAAAGCCTGACGCCGGGTTTGAGAGGCGCTCTCGGCGCCGCCCGGATTAGCCCCTGTTGGCCCCGTCGTTCCCATATCAGCCTAATACGCCCGACAAGGTGCGGCGTACGTCTTCTTCCGTACGACCACTGCGCTGGATATAGTCTTGCAACTGGTCTTCACCAATATTGCCCACGTTGAAGTACTTGGACTGCGGGTGGCTGAAGTAGAAGCCCGACACACTGGAAGCCGGAATCATGGCGTAGCTGTCAGTGATGAACATCTCGATGTCTTCACACTGCAGGACACGGAACATATCGTGCTTGACTACGTGCTCCGGGCAGGCCGGATAGCCGGGAGCAGGACGAATGCCCTGGTACTTCTCGTCGATCAGCTCTTCGTTGGAGAGGCGCTCGTCGGTGACATAGCCCCACAAGTCGGTACGTACGCGAGCATGCAGACATTCGGCAAAGCCCTCGGCAAAACGGTCGCCCAGTGCCTTGATCATCAAGTCCGAGTAATCGTCGCCGGCAGCCTGGAAGCGCTCGGACAGCTTGTCCACGCCAATCCCGCCAGTAACCGCAAACATGCCGATGTAATCGGCCACGCCGCTTTCTTTCGGAGCAATGTAGTCAGCCAGACACTTGCTATCCACGCCTTCACGCTTGACGCCTTGTTGGCGCAGGTTGCGCCAGGTGAACAGGACTTCGCTGCGCGATTCGTCCGAGTAGACCTCGATATCTTCGCCATTGACGGTGTTGGCGGGGTAGAACGCAATCACACCGTTTGCCGTCAACCAGCGTCCTTCAATGACTTTCTTCAACATGGCCTGCCCTTCAGCAAACAGCGTCTTGGCCTGTTCGCCCACCACCTTGTCTTCCAGAATGGCCGGATACTTGCCGAACAAGCTCCAAGTCTGGAAAAACGGCGTCCAATCGATGAACTGGGCAATATCGGCCAAGTCGTAGTTTTTGAAAGTGCGGCGGCCAATGAATTTGGGGCGTGGCGGCACGTAGGTGGACCAGTCGATGGCAGGCTTGTCTTCGCGCGCTTTTTCAAGCGAGATCAAAGGCGTGGCTTTACGATTGGCATGGCGCTGGCGCACTTGCTCGTATTCCTCGCGCACTTCGGCCAAAAACTCTTCCACATTGTCCGACACCAATTGGGTAGCCACACCCACGCAGCGGCTGGCGTCCGGAGTATAGATAACCGGGCCGTCGTAATGCGGGGCGATCTTCACCGCCGTATGCACGCGACTGGTGGTTGCGCCGCCAATCATCAAAGGAATATTGCGCTCACGGAAGTACGGGTCGCGCTGCATCTCGGAAGCGACATAGGCCATTTCTTCCAGGCTGGGAGTAATCAGGCCGGACAAACCCACGATATCGGCCTCCACTTCTTTGGCCTTGGCGAGGATCTCGGCACAAGGCACCATCACGCCCATATTGACCACTTCAAAGTTATTGCACTGCATCACCACGGACACAATGTTCTTGCCAATGTCATGGACGTCGCCCTTCACCGTGGCAATCACCATGCGGCCTTTGGAGCGCACATCACCACCTGCGGCCTCGATCTGGCGCTTTTCTTCTTCGATAAAGGGAATCAGGTGGGCCACGGCCTGCTTCATTACACGCGCGGATTTCACCACCTGCGGCAGGAACATCTTGCCCTGACCGAACAGGTCGCCCACCACGTTCATGCCGTCCATCAAGGGGCCTTCAATCACGCTGATGGGGCGACCACCCTGGGCATCGATCTTCTGACGAACTTCTTCCGTATCTTCCACAATGAAGCTGGTAATGCCATGCACCAAAGAGTGGATCAGACGCTGTTCGACGGTGGTTTCACGCCAGCTCAGGTCTTCCTCTTTCTTGGCGCCGGAGCCTTTGACGCTCTCGGCCATTTCCACCAGGCGTTCAGTGGGGGTGCGTTCGTCAGCCGGATCGGTTTTTCCTTTGGGCTCGGCACGATTCAGAATCACGTCTTCGATCAAGTCGCGCAGATGCGGTTCGATATCGGCGTACACACCCAACTGACCGGCATTCACAATACCCATGGTCAGGCCTTCCTGGATCGCGTAGTACAGGAAGACGGTGTGGATAGCCTCGCGCATGGCTTCGTTGCCACGGAAGGAGAAACTGACGTTGGAAATACCACCGGACAAGCGTGCATGCGGCAGATTCTTGTGAATCCAGCCTACCCCGCGGATAAAGTCCAGACCGTAAGTCGCATGTTCGTCCATGCCGGTTGCAACAGCAAAGACGTTGGGGTCGAAAATAATGTCTTCAGGTGGGAAACCGACTTCGTCCACCAGCAAGCGATAAGCGCGCTCACAAATCTCCACCCGACGCTCGTAACTATCGGCCTGACCTTGCTCGTCAAACGCCATCACAACAATGGCGGCACCGTATTTACGACACAGACGGGCATGTTCCAGGAAAGGCTCAATGCCCTCTTTCATGGAAATGGAGTTCACGATGGCCTTGCCTTGAACGCAACGCAAACCCGTTTCGATCACATCCCACTTGGAGCTGTCGATCATGATGGGCACGCGGGCAATATCCGGCTCGGAGGCAATCATGTTCAGGAAACGATGCATACAGGCTGCCGAGTCCAGCATGCCTTCGTCCATATTGATGTCGATAATCTGTGCACCGTTTTCCACCTGCTGACGGGCCACCGACAAGGCTTCTTCGTAGTTTTCTTGCTGAATCAGGCGCAAGAAAGCCTTGCTGCCCGTGACGTTGGTACGTTCACCCACGTTCACAAACAGGGTTTCTTCGTCAATATTCAGTGGCTCCAGACCCGACAAACGGGTTTTGACAGGAACGTCAGGAACAATGCGGGGAGGCAGCTTGCGGCACAGCTCGGCAATGGCGGCAATGTGCTCTGGCGTCGTGCCACAGCAGCCACCCACCATATTCACCAAACCGGCTTGCGTGAATTCTTGCAGCAGGCTGGAGGTATCGGCAGGCGTCTCGTCAAAGCCGGTCTCCGCCATGGGGTTGGGCAAACCAGCGTTGGGGTAGACACACACATAGGTGTCACAAATCTTGGACAGCTCGGCCACGTAGGGACGCATCAAGGCAGCGCCCAAGGCACAGTTCAGGCCAATCGTAATAGGACGGGCATGACGCATGGAGTTCCAGAAGGCCTCCACGGTCTGACCAGACAAGATACGGCCCGAGGCATCCGTGACCGTGCCCGACACCATCACCGGAACGCGTTCACCGCGTTCATCAAAGACCGTTTCCAGAGCAAAAACAGCCGCCTTGGCATTCAACGTGTCAAAGACGGTTTCAATCAATAGAATATCGACGCCACCATCCAGCAAGGCTCGAACCTGCTCCGTATACGCTACACGCAGCTGCTCAAAGGTGACGTTACGGGCGGCCGGGTCATTCACATCCGGGGAAATAGAAGCCGTCTTGGGCTGTGGGCCCAAGGCACCGGCTACAAAACGCGGCCACTCGGGTGTACTGAAGGCATCGCGCGCCTGACAGGCCAGTTGGGCAGAAGCCAGGTTCAGGTCATAGCTGATGCCCTGCAAATCGTAGTCACCCTGGGCAATATCCGTTGCACCAAACGTGTTGGTGCTGATGACGTCGGCACCGGCGGACAGATATTTCTCGTGAATTTCACGAATGATGTCAGGGCGTACCAGCGACAGCAATTCGTTATTGCCTTTGACGTCCTTATGGTGATTCGCGAAGCGCTCGCCTCGGAAATCAGCCTCGCCCAATTTGTAACGCTGAATCATGGTGCCCATTGCACCATCCAGAATCAGAATTTGCTGCCCCAAACGGCGCGCAAATTCAGCACCACGCGAATAGGCAGAGATCGGATAAGGCAAAGCAGGATAGGACACTAAAAGCTCCGTAACACGAAACGGGACGTTGACGGCATCTGACAGCAAGAGCCGCGAGAATGGTGGATTGGCGCCACAATTGTAGCGCTTTGTACAGCGAATCCACCCTAAACACTTAACCTTTGCCCCAGCGGCATGTAACATTTTCCGCTCGGAAAGAGGTGCTTTCCGGCCCATGCAGCCTTGGGCCTGGGAAAGTCAAATGGGAAACGTGAGCGGTTCCGCCCTGGAACTGCCAAACGTGCTGCCCCCGCAACGGTACCTGCTACACGCAAAGCCCGACACCAGCCTGCTTCTCGACCCTGAATTCATGGCCGTCCCACGGTGGGCGGCTTCGCTTACTGATGTGCGGGGACGCACATCTCACAGGAATCTCCATGACACTACTGTCCATCAGACCTTTGATGGTCGCCCTGGCGGGCGCCCTGCCTTTGATCGCCACGGCCCAAACTGCCCCTGTCGCCAAACTGGATCAAATTGTTGTTACCCCTAGCCGCATGGCTCAGCCACTGAAAAACGTGGTGGGTGACGTGACGGTGATTGATCAGGAAACCTTGCAGAAAGCAGGTCAAAGCAGTGTGGCCGAAATTTTGCAACGTCAGCCTGGGGTGGAGATTTACAGCAGTGGGGGCCCGCAGACTACAACGGGCATTTACCTGCGCGGTACCAATCCACAACATACCCGTGTCATGATCGACGGGATGCGCATCAACAGCTCCACCAGTGGTTCGGTGAACTGGCAAGCGATTGACCCCGCCCTGATCGAACGCATTGAAATTGTGCGTGGCGCAGGCAGCAGCCTCTATGGCTCGGATGCCATTGGTGGTGTGGTGAACATCATCACCAAAAAAGGCGGCGGCGACCGTGCCTTGAGCGCATGGGGGAATGTAGGCCTGGGTTCGCAAGACACCTTCAAAGCCAGCGCCGGTTTTTCAGGTGCGGCCCAAGGCTGGGACTACAGCCTGGCTTCCAGCTACGGCACCAGCGATGGTTTCAACGCAACCAACCCGCTGTCCTTCAGCTACAACCCGGACAAAAATGGCTACACCCAGCACGGACTGAACGGTTCTCTGGGATATGAATGGGCACAAGGCCAACACCTGGGCATGACTGCCATCAACAGCTTTATGGATGGTCAATTCGACAACGGCCTGTCCGAACGCCGCACCCCCAGCACGCAAACACGTCAGCAAGCCTACGGCCTGACCAGCACCAACAAGCTGTCTGAGTTGTGGACCAGCCGCCTGAGTGCCTCGCTAAGCAAAGAAACAGTGGAAAACCGCGCGTTTGGCTCTCGCTATTCCACACTGCAACGCCAATACAGCTGGCAAAACGATCTGACCGTGGCGAAGGGCCATACCGTCTCCTTGCTGGCCGAGCGTCTGGAAGAGCGCATGACCCACACCACCGTACACAAGGACGACAAGCGCAACACCAATGCCTTTGCCCTGATTTACCGTGGCGATATCAATCAACACCACCTGCAAGCCAGCGTGCGTAACGACAATATCAGTGGCTATGGCAACAAGGTAACGGGTGGCCTGGGCTATGACCTGGATATCACCAGCAACTGGACAGTAGGCGTCGCCGCCAACACGGGCTTTCGTGCACCTACGTTCGCGGACTTGTACTCGCCATACAACTGGGGCTTCCAAGGCAACCCGGATCTGAAACCGGAAAAATCCCGCAACGTCGAAGGCCATATCCGCTACACGGACGATACGACTGAGCTGGGCTTGGTGGTCTACCAGAACCGCATCCGCGACATGATCAACCCTTATGTGTGTGACGCCAACTTCGAGTGCACGACCAGCAACACCGAAAAAGCGCGTATCACCGGCTTGACTTTGACGGCCATGAAGCAACTGGGCGACACCACTTTGAGCGCCAGTGCTGACTTCACCGACCCAAAAGATAGAAACACCGACAAGCAATTGGTGCGCCGTGCCAAGCAAAACTACAAAGTGGCTGTGGAGCACAAGTTTGGTGAGCTGAAAACCGGCGCAGAGTACCTGTTCGCCTCCCATCGCTATGAAGATGCGAAGAACGAACAGCGTCTGGGCAGCTACGGCCTGTTGAACCTGACCGCCAGCTACCCTCTGACCTCCAGTCTGGAGGCCCAACTGCGTTGGAACAATGTGCTCGACAAGGATTACACCTTGGCTCGTGGCTATAACAACGCCGGCTCCAGCGTGTTCCTGAACTTTGCCTGGCGCATGTAATCAGTAAAATCAGCTTCGCTTGATTCTGGCGCGGATCTGCACAAGAGCCGCGCCATTTACTTAAAGGCGCACGATGCCCTCTTTGCCTGCGACTTGTCGTCTTCAGCACTCAAAGCGCTCTGTCTGGAGCGGATTGGGGCTATGGGGTTTGCTTTGCCTGTTCGCCCTGCTTTTGGGATTGCCCATCTTGACGCAAGCGCAGGAGCAAGACCCGCTGCTGTCACAGGCGCAGTCTCAAGCACAGCCCGAGACACAGACACAGACACAGACACGCACAGAGCAAAGCACTCAAGAAGTACAGAGCAAGCAGCAAGATAAAACAATACAAAAAGCCGCGACAGGGCAAGCAGTCCAACCCCCACAAACTGTCGCTCCAGCCCGCGCGATTAGTCTGGCCCCTCACATCACTGAAATTCTGTTTGCCGCCGGTGCCCAAGAGCACTTGATCGCCGTAGACAGTTCCAGTGACTACCCGCCTGCCGCCAAGGATTTGCCCCGCATTGGGGACGCCTTGCGCGTAAACCCGGAACGGCTGCTGGAGCTAAAGCCTGATCAGGTCTGGGCCTGGCAAGCCAACCAGATCGGCCCTGAATTACAGCGCCAGCTACAGCAAACCCATATCAGCCTGATCTTTGCCGCCCCTGAAAAACTGGACGATATTCCCGCCTTTGTCCGTCTGGCAGGAGACAGCCTGGATACGGCGGAGGTGGCCATTCCGATGGCTGCTTTGCTGGACAATCAGATTGCCGCCCTGCGCCAGAACAGCCGCTTGGGCGAGACGGTCAGCGTGTTTCTGGAAATCGGCTCCGAGCCTTTGTACACCTTGGCGCGCGATCCATTGATTCAAGATGTGCTGACCACCTGCAAAGCGCAAAACATCTACGCTCGCCATGCTGCCGTCGCCCCCACCATCAGTCTGGAAGACGTGCTGCACAAGCGCCCGCAAGTGGTCATCATGGCCTACCGTGATCCGGCCCAACTGCGCGCCCGCCACCTGTTCTGGGAAAAGCATCTGGGGCTAAGTCCCCACGCCTTGCTGAACCTGAACCCGGATGCGCTGTACCGCCCCGGCCCCAGGCTGATAGAGGCGACTCGCGAACTATGCGAGCAACTGGATCGCTATCGAGCCCAGGTATCCTGAGCGGTTTTCTACTTCGGCTTAGAACTGATACTTCACCGCCAGCATCATGTTGCGCGGTTCGCCCCAGGTATAGGTGCTGTACCAGGAGAACATGGAGTAATAGCGCTTGTCGAACAAGTTATTGACGGTAAAAGTGGCCGACAAATTTTTGTTGAAGCGATAGCGCGCCATCGCATCTACCAGCCAGTACCCCGAGACCGTATGCCGCACCTTGCCCGGCGATCCAGGTCGACTGACATCGCCCCAGGTCTTGCTTTGCCAACGTGCACCGCCGCCCAAGGTCAGGCCATTCAAGTCGCCCTCGAAATCGTAGGTGGTATAGATGTTGAACTGGTGCTCAGGCGATAGGGTCGACACCTTTTCACCATCGCGGCGCGACAGCTTGTAGGCATAGCCTGCATGCATCTGCCATTGCGGCGTTAACTGACCGGCCACTTCCAGTTCTACGCCATGAGTACGCACACCTTGAGTGGCCTCATAAGCGATACCCCCCGACGGTGTGCGCCCCCCCGTCTCCTTGCCAAAGTTATCCTGACGCAGCTGGAAGTAAGCCAGGCTGGACGTCAAACGGCCGCCCATGAATTCGCCTTTGACACCGACCTCGTAGTTATCGCCTCGCAAGGGATCCAGAGTACGACCGCCCTCGTCTTGCAAATCTTGGGGCTGGAAGATATTGGTGTAGCTGGCATAGACCGAGAAGTTGTCGTTCAGGTCATACACAGCCCCAAAGTAAGGCACCCATACACCTGTCTCGCGCATATCCAGCTTGTTGTAGTTGGCATAACGTGTACCCAGCAGCAGCTTCAAGTCATCACGCAGGTTCAGGCGCGTGCTGACGTACAAACCATTTTCTCGTGTCACTTCACGATCATCGCCCAGGTGCTTCCAGTTCATGCGCGGCCAGCGACCATCCCATTCGTAGTAATTCGAGACATCGGTATTACTGTTTTCACCGTAAGACGCATTGGTCCAGCGACGACGCGATACGCCGCCTCCAACCACCAACTCATGCTCGCGTCCGAACAGTTCAAAGGGGCCGGTCGCATAGAAGTCCGCTGTATTCGAGACCGTCTTGCCCACGTAGCGCCCGGACCATAAGGAGGTGCCTTTGCCCGTCAAAGGATCGGGATTGCCAGCCGCCACCGCCGCCAATTCGGAGTCATAACCGTTGATCAGGTGATTGAGCTGCACCTTGGCCATCCAGCCACTGTCGAACTCATGCTCCAAAGTGGCAAAGGCCGAACGGGTGTACTGGTTCCAGCGACTCCAGCGCGTACCGTTATTAAAAGAACGGTCCATATCGTTGAAGTTGCCTTGCGCGTCATAAATCGGGATGCCGCCCCAGGTCGAGCCTTTGGGGTCGTTATCCTGCAAATCCGCCCCCAGCGTCAGGCGGGTGTCTGGAGTCAGGTCGGCTTCCATAATGCCGTACAGCACCAAAGTCTGACGTTGGTAGTGGTCCAGCTGGCTTTTCTTGTCCTGATAGGCACCGACCATGCGGCCACGTATAGACCCTGTCTCGTTCAAAGGACCGGAGAAATCCACTTCACCACGATAGTTGTCCCACGTCCCCGCACCCGCGCTGGCGTGGCCCTGAAACTCTTGCGTCGGTTTTTTGCGAATCATATTGATCGTGGCGCCAGGGTTGCCACTGCCAGTCAACAGACCAGAGGCCCCTTTCAAGACTTCAACACGGTCGTAAATTGCCATATCGCTTAACGTGTTACCGGCGGAGTAAGGCGAATCCCGCAAGGTGGGGATACCGTCGTACTGGAAGTTCTTGATATCGAAGCCACGGGCCTCGTAGGCGGTACGCTCGCTATCGTAAGTAATGATGCTGACGCCCGGCGTATGGCGCACCACGTCATCAATACTGGTCAGGTTGAAGTCGTCCATCTTCTTGCGTGTAGTCACGCTGATGGCCTGCGGCGTCTGACGCGGAGTCAGACGCAAGCGGGTTGCCGTGGCAATCGTGCCCGCTGCATACGTGCCTGAACCTTCGGTAATGTCGCCCAGCGCATTGCGACGCACTTCAATACTGGCCAAAGACTGCACACTGGCGTCGTCCGCCAAGGTGTCGCTATCGGGCAAGGAAATCAAGACATAGCCCTGATCCCGGCTTTGCACCTGAAACGGCTGCCCAGCCAGCAAGGCGGCAAAGCCATCCTGCACCGAATACTGCCCCTGCAAGCGCGGAGCGCGCAAACCCTGCAATCGGGAGGAATCCATCACCAGCGCTACCCCGGCCTGTTGAGCGAACTGGCTCAAGCGGCTGGCCAGATCCCCGGCCTCCAGCGCGTAGGCTTGGGTCGTCTGGGCCGAGGCCGGCGCCACGCTCAGCATCAAGGCCCCTACAAAGGCCAAGCCCAGCAGGCGGCGGCAGGTATTGGGCATGAACGGCGTCTTCACAAGCGCCAAAGGCGGCGCATTCTTCGGGACCATGAAATCTCTCCTTCTTTGGCAAGGTCTATCTGTTAAAGACGCACGAGCTCAAAAAAGCGGCAATCAAGGCCTGAAATTAATCATCAATCCTTGGTCTGACAGGTTCTGCACCTGCAATCGGGGATACAAGTCCTTTAGCAAAGCCAGAGCCGACAAGGGCTTGTCGGCAGGCAAGACAGCGCTGACCGTCAAACCTTCCATACCTTGCGGATTGATCTGTGTTTTGCCGGAGTACTGGCGGGTGATCTGCTCCAGAGCCTGCGTCAAAGGCACATGCTCCAGAAGCAACTGCCGCTGGTCCCAAGTGCGCATGACACGGCTTACATCGGTCTGGCGGTTCGCCCCCAGGCCTTGTGCATTGATCTGCACCTGATCGCCGGGCCCCAGTTCGCGAGCGGCTTGCGGGCCCTGGGGGCGCGGATAAGCCAGCACCCGAGAAGACAGCACCGTCAACAGCGTGCCTTGCGGCTGTTCCTGCACAATAAATTCAGTTCCCAAGGCTTGCGATACCGCCTGGCTGCTCAAGACCCGCAAGGGTCGATCCGGCTGCTTGGCTACCACCACCCGGACCTGCCCTTCCAGCAGCTCAATATCCCGGTACTGCTTGCTATACAAAATCTTGACCTGTGATGCTCCGGCCAACTCCAAACGAGTGCCATCCTCCAGCACCACACTGCGCCATTCTCCGGCAGCGGTCTGTACGGACTGATTGGACCAGGGCAATACAAAGGCCAGAATCGGCAAGATAAACACCACAGCCCAGAGCAGCAGCATCATGCCCTGACGCCAATCACGCAACAGCTTGGGACGCGCCGACAATCCTGCATCCAGCGCACTACGGCCAGGGGTGGTATTGGCCTGTACCGCCAGTTTTCTGACTCTGCCCAAGACCGCTTCCATACCTGCAGCCGCCGCTTCGTGACGCGGGTCCTGCGCACGCCAGGCCATGAATTCGGCTTGGGTCTGTTCGGTGAATTGTTCGGGATCAGACAAGAGCACAACCCATTGGGCGGCCTGTCGCTCTATTTCCTCGTTGGACATGAGGCTCAAGCTGGAATCAAGGTCTGAACATGGAGCAAAGCCTGCACCAGATCATTACGCACAGTGCGTTCGCTAACCCCCAAGCTCTTGGCCACGCTTGATTGCGTTTCCCCATCCAGATAGCAGCTCAGGAACACCATGCGAGCCCGCGCGGGCAACTCGTCCAAAGCCTGAGCCAACAAGGCCAGCGCCTCCAGGGTTTGGGCGCACTGCTCTGCCGAGGGTGCTTGCGCCCCTTCGGCCAAGGTCGCCTCCAAGGCTTCCAGATAGGCTTGCTCAACAGCCATGCGTCGGCTGCGATCAATTAACAGCCTTCTGGCCGTGGTAGCCAGAAACGCACGAGGATGACGTAAATGATGAACGGTAGAGGGGGCCAACAGCAGACGCACAAAGGTGTCCTGCACCAGATCTTCCGCCGTAAAGCTGCAATGCAGACGCGCGCGCAACCACCGCAACAACCAGCTACGGTGATCTTGATAGAAATCTCCCATCCCTATGGGCGCTGACGAATAGTCCATAGACCCTGATCAAACTAATCAATAATCATTCTCATTACAAAATTATGACATGAAAAGGCAGGGATTCTGATTGCGAGCGCCGCAAGCGTCGTCTGCTCACGACAGATCATCGATGAAAACAACTGTTCGCCCTGCAGGGCCGTAAAAAAAAGAAGTGCGTTCAGGCTGCAATCAAAAAGGCGGACATAGCTATAAAGCCATGCCCGCCCAACGATCTCTGCACAGATCATTGCCGCGGCGCCGGAGTACGCCCCGAATGTCAGGGGCATCTGCCAAGCTCTTACATCACAAAAGAAGGCAGTGTCAGCACGGCATGAGTGGGCTGGTAGCGAAAGCCTTCTACATCGTTCAGACGGGCTTTGGCACGACGGGACAGATGCTTGAGGACTTGGCTGCGCTCCACGGTGGGCAGTGTGGACAGTGCATTTTCGATGGTGCGACCGGACAGGTCGTTGAGTGCGTAAGCAAACTCGCGAGCGCCGTGGGTTTGCAGCAGCTCCAGCAGGTAGCCTTGACGCTGGCGGGATGCGGCCAGGCGCAGAGCGTCTTGCAGAGCGTTGTTGTGTGGGGCGGAACGGAACAGGTTGAGGCGGAACATAGCATTCTCCTTCGGACACAGGGGTCCAGAAAGAGTGCTCACCTCATCAGAGGGGCCCGCTTTGTGGTCCAGTGTCCAATTGACTGGTCATTAAGGAGGCTCGTCCTTTACAGGAACAAAGCCATAAAGAAGGATCAGGGTCCATTTACTTTTAAACGTGAGTAGTTAAAAAAGAAGGTGCAACGGTTTTTGCACCAACAGTATTTTCGCATCTGAGTGTGGGCTTGTCCGCCAGGCATTGGCACACTTTCCATCGCCTTGCAGACATCAAATTTATACTTAGGGATATGTCTCCTGAGCCGTCCCCACAAGCACTCAGCCCTGCCCGACCTTCCTGCGCCAGGGCCAGTGAGAACACGGACTCAGGTGCAGGAAACCGGCCATTTCATTAGAAGTGATGCGTCACACCCAAAGCCACACGGCTGCTACGCGGTTCGCTGGCACTGGCTGCCGTTTCCATATCAAAGCGACGTCCTTGAGCCGCAAAGGCATAGACGCTGGTTCGGGGCGACAAAGCATGCACGTAGCCCACAGACATCACCTGAATGCGACGTGCGCGCTCATCGGTATCCTCCCAGGTCCAGTTCGGACGGCCCAAAGACCATTGCAGCTGGAACTCGCCCTTGCCTACAGGAATCGCCGTGCCCACATACCAGGTGTCCAGTCGGCCACCGTTGATGAACTCCGCCGGGCCCAAGCCTTCCAAGCCCTTGTTTTGCAGATGGGCAGGACCATCATCACCATTCAGGCCCACAAAGCCATTGCTCTGACGGCTCCAGCCAGCTGCAAGGCGGGCTACCTCAAAGTCATAGCTCGCGCCCAATTGCCAGGCCGTAGGACGATGGGACTCGACACGACTCAAGCCCTCGTAACTGGCCCCCAACAGCCAGGGGCCGTCCTCGTAGCGCAAAGCGAGGCTATAGAGTTTGCTGCGAGACCCTCCCAGGCCCTGCTCGCCCACATCCGCGCTATAGCTGGCGCCTAACTGCATACCCGCCCATTCCGGGCTGCGCCAG
The DNA here is from genome assembly GCF_026344155.1 of Alcaligenes nematophilus. Lineage (NCBI taxonomy): Bacteria > Pseudomonadati > Pseudomonadota > Betaproteobacteria > Burkholderiales > Alcaligenaceae > Alcaligenes > Alcaligenes nematophilus. The sequence continues at coordinate 65,325 of NZ_JAPKMZ010000003.1, forward strand.
CTGAACTGATTGGAGATCTGGTAGTTGTCCGAGGCACGCATCAAAGCGCCCATGCCAAAGTCTTTCCAGGAACCCACTTCAATGGCAGAGACAAATTCCTGGCCCACGGTGTACTGGCGTCCAAAACGCAGCTCGCCCCAGTTATCACTGCCCAGACCCAGCCAGCCCTGATAGTTGAACAGACGCCCGGAATCCTCGGCCCGGCCTGTGGCCAGATCAATACCGCTTTCCAGATTGAAGGTGGCGCGCAGCCCATCGCCCAGATCCTCATGGCCGCGAATCCCCCACAGCGAGTCCGTCTGCCCACCGCTTAATACGTCGCGCTGCGAGCCTTCACCGCTCACGCGAGTCCAACCCAAACCGGCATCCAAAGTGCCATAGAGCTGCACCGAGGTTTCAGCATGGCTGTGGCTGGGCATCATCAGCGCTCCTGCAAGACCAAACAGGGCCACGCCAGTTGCCAAAGAAGCGGCTTTGCTCAATTGAAAAGGACTGCACTCCAGCACACGACGCCAGCCGCAGGCCACAGGAACAGGTTCACGCATCAGAACTCCTAACAAGGTTTGATTACCCGTCGCCACCACCACACCTTGTGCGGTCCCGGCCACAACCCGGTCGCCCATGGCGCAAGTATCGGGTGCGGCCTGCAAAATGGCGCGGTTCAGAATCAGGTGATCCTGATGGATCAAGCGCAGATCCGCCGGCACGTAATCACCGGCAGACAACAGCACGATATCGCCAGTCACGAGCATACGAGCCGGCACGCGGGACTGGTGATCCCGTGCCAGATCGTACATGGTCAAATCGCGGCGCACCTGACAGGTTTGTTTTTTCATGGTCTGGACCACTTGAGTCAGATCAGCGGGGCTGGAACGCAGTACCCGTACTTGATTGGGGCCGTTCTGTATCAGACGGCGCAACACTTCATCAAAGGCCAGGCCATGGCGCTGGGTATTCAAGGCTTGCAACACTTGTGGCACGCTGCGGGTGGCGTAGTAGCTCAGCGCACAGTGGGCGCGGCGTACCAGACGCACCGGGCTCTGGTGTACGACGGCGCTGTGATCGGGATGGAAAAACCGGCTTGCATTCATGGATACCTCTACACATTGGTGCAGGGACGGCCACCCCGCTCTGAAAAGCTAAGGATGTGTTTACCGTCGCAGTGGAAAGACAAAAATCGCGAATTGATTCGGGTAGGAGTTAGCGCCTAACCGGGCCAGCACACAGCACTCCCCCTCAACGCAACGCGCCCGATTTCTTGATTGTCCAGATCGGTACCGCCGTCAACACCAACACGGTCACCAACTGCACCCACATGGTGCCCTCCCAAGATAACTCGGGCATGACATGGAAGTTCTGACCGTACCAGTTGATCAAGGCTGTACCGGGCACCAGCAAGGCCCACAGTACCGTAAAGACCTTGGTCACGTTCAGGTCGCTCATGGCCACGGACTCTCCGGCGGCACGCCAATGAAAACGCTGGCGTTCAATGGCGAAATGCGCACGGCGCTGCATGCCTTCAATGGCGGCAATCAGCTCGTCCACTCGGCTCAACTCCAGGCTTTTTTCCTGATACACCCAGCGGCGCAAGCGTTGTGCGGCCTGCTCCAGATCGTCAATGGAACGCATCACATGAGACAGCGGTTTGTGCAGAGTTGCCATATGGCTGTCCAGATCAATCATGTCCTCGGCACCGCGCGAATAGTCCGTGCCGACATTGGACAGAAAGCCGCGCAAGGACAGGGTCGAGACACTCAGGCCCTGATCAATACGGTCCAGCACTTGCGAGGTCTGCGCCAGCAATTGATACAGCAAAGTCAAAGCCAGGGCATGGGAGCTGGCCAAGGACATTTCCTGGGCACTCAAGCGCTCCAGAGCCTGGCCGGGACGCAGCAGACGATGGCCAGTTTCCACGGTATACAAAGGCTGATCGTCCTGCCCCAAACACCAGATCAGGTCAGACACCTGCATCTGTTCGTCACTCACTCGCACACAGCGTATGCGTGTGGCCATCCCCAGGCTGGCCTGGGCTTGTGGCAACAAATCCACGCGATACAACTTGCCCAGATCTTCCAGCGCCTGACGGTCAGGGGCCTGCAAGCGCCGCCAGGAAGCCATATCCTTGAAACGGGCCGTCATCGCATCCACCCTTTACGCTTTACATAGGCCAAGGGAGCCAAGGCAAATACGGCGGTCATGCCCATGACCAGCCACTCGCCACCGATAATTTCCAGCTCGGGCATATTGGCAAAGTTCTGGCCGTAAAACGCCGCGATCAGCGTAGGCGGCAAGAACACCGCAGTAACCACTGTAAAGACCTTGATCACCTGGTTCTGCTTCAAATCCAGCGTGGTCATCAAGGACTGCTGCAAGTTGCGGATCTTGTCGTGCTGAAAGCGGGCATAGCGACGCAAGCTTTGAATGTCGGAGAGCAACATGGACAGGTTCTCTGCGCTTTCGCCACCGGGCGTACGACGCAGCCAACGGCCTGCGCGAGCCAGCATCAATTGCCCTTCCACGGTTTTGGCGACCAGTTCCTCGGCCTCACCCAGGCCGATAGCGGTACTGGCAATATCCGCTACCCCGGCCTGACGGCCGGAGGTATCAAAGCCGCCACTGGCTGCCGCCACCGTATCGCTGCGCTCGTCCAGACGCCCGGCAATATCGGAAATCGTGGCACGAGCCTGGTCGTTCAGAGCCTGCAGGATCATGAACAGAATTGACGCGGGGCTGGGCGCAGCTTGTCCGGCCTCTGCCATGGCGTTCAACTGCTGGCTGACTCGCTCCAAGGTATCAACCCGCACGTCCTGCTCCACGCTGATCAGGCGGTCCTTGCTCAAGGCGAACAGCAGGCTGGTTTCGCGGTACTGCTGGCCCTGACGTATCACCATCTCCACGGGAATCAGAATAAAGCCCGCTTCTTCCGCGGCAGCACGGCCCCGTTTGACGCTCAGGTCCAGGCCCAGTTTGGCTTGCGCCTCGGCCAGTTCATCGTGCCGGCTGGCCGACAGCTGCAACCATGCCGTTTTTTGCCCGCGCTTGTCGCTCAGGCTGGACACCACCGCGCCCCCCTGTTTTTTTTCAGTCATGGCTTAGTCCTCACTTTGTACCTGTTCCGCTTCCGGGGAAACCATGTAGTGGCCATACAAATGCAGACCGGCAAAACTGCCCAGAATCAGGATGTACAGCACCACCACCGCAATCATGATTTCGCGCTCGATATGCGCGGTGCGTGGGCGGTTGGCACGCGCCCGGTCAATGGCCTGACGGCGCTGCTGGACGGCCGCGTTGGAGTCCGACTGCAGGCTCAAGTCTTCATTCCAAACCAGTCCGCGTAATTTATCCGAGCCTGCCGTTGCCACCTCGGTACTGCTTTTCAGTGTGTTCAACATACGAAATTCTTCCCATTCATTTAAGTATCAAAGGCAGCGCGCTCTAGCGCAGCCAGCCCCGGTGTTTCACATAGATCAGCGGCAACATGGAGAACAAGGCGGTGGAAATAATCCCCACTATCTCGGCGTGCTCCCATTGCAGAATCGGCATATAGGCAAAGTTCATGCTGTAGTAGGTTGAAATCAGCATGGCGGGCAGGAACACGGCGGTCACCACCGAGAACACTTTCACAATCTGGTTCTGCTTCACGTTCAGCGCCATATTGTTGGTGGTCTGCAAAAGGCGGACGCGGTCGTGCACAAAGTTCACCTGCTTTTCCACGGCCTCGATGTCGTCGATCAGGGTATGAAAAACAGGCTTCAGTTTTTCCTGATCTGCGGGTAAACGCGCCAGGGCATGACGAGCAGCCATGGCCAGCTGCAATTGGCTTTCCAGGCAGTCGGACAAGAGTTCTTCTACTTCGCTCAAATCCATCTGGGTGGAGACCACATCACTGACGCCAAAGTCCCGGTCCTTGGTTTCCAGGCTGTTGAGCACGGCGTTGGTCTGAGTCAGCACCTTGCCCAGATCGTGGCTCAGGGAGTCCAACAGTTCATCGGTGGCATCGTTAATGGATTGCAAAATCACCGCAAAGCTTTCAAAGGCATCGTTCTCGCGACCATCACGCTGCAAGCGCTGCAGGGCCTGGGCCAGTGGCTTGGGGCTGGGATCAGGTTCAATGGACACCAAGGCTTCGCGGCTCAGGATGAACACCACACGGCTGGCTTTCTTCTGACCCTTGTCCACGTTCAGAAACGTCACAGGCACAAAGCTGAAGGGGCCTTCCTGTGTGGGACTGTTCTGCAAGGTCTGTGGAATTTCCACGCCCAGCTTTTTACGAAGGCCACTGATCTGCTCGGTGGCATGGATGCTGATGCGCATCCAGTTATTGGGCTGGCCGTCGTTGCCAAAGAGCGGCGGCGTTTTACCTTGGTCCGTCATTGTTGATCTCCATCAGAACGGGTCTCTTGGGTGCTGGACGCATCGGGCGACGGCGTCGTGGTACCCATGTAAAAGCTGGAATGCGAGCCGGAGGTAGAACTGGTCCGGGTTTCCAGGTGCGAGTTGCTGAAAAACAGCCAGCTCACCACCACAATCAAAATGCCCCACGAAGACAGCAGCATGGAAAAGGACAGACGCTCGTAGCGCGACCAACGCTTGCGGCCCTTGAGCGGTGCAACACTGGGGCGACGCGCCGAGCGGGTCCAGACCTGGGCGGCCAGCGAGTTGTCCTGATACGGTTTGCTGCTCAAGGAAGAGGGAATGGTTTGCGGCATAGCACTCTTTTGGGTTGATGAAAGCCACAGCAGCCGTCCATGACGGTGCGAACCCCGCATGGGCTGGTCTGCTGTGACAGGTTGAACAGAAAAGGGGTAGGGTCCAGTGCTCAAGAGCGCTGGGGCTGGCGATACTCACGCAGCCAGTCCTGCGTGCCGTAGCGGTGCGGGAACAGGGTGAACAGGCTGGGCGACGGGCCATGAGTGCGGCGGCGACCCAAATGCCCTACTCGCACGCCGGTATGCATGGCGTTGTAGACCTGACTACGATCAAACGCGGGAAGCATGGCCAGAACATCGGCGCGGACACGAGCCGAAAGCTCGGGCAAGGCCTGGGCAAAAGCCAGGGTGCCGTGCGAGGCCAGCAAGTCGCACACGGCGACAGGACGGTAAGTGGCGACAGCCATACGCAAAGCGCGCTGCAAGCTATCGTGAGGGCGGGAAAACAGCATGAGATTCTCCTGGGCACACGGCCACAGAAGCACCCCACACGTCTTAGACCGTGAGGAACCTGGAGCCGGTGCTCAATTCGCAATGGGGTTTCATGCGGACATGAAACGCGGGGCGCAACGCAAATGTGCGTCTTTCAGATTCAGGGTCAGGGCCCAAGAACGTGCTCCTTTAACAATCAAACAATGTCAATCGAACTCAAGCCCCAGGTACATCAGCACCTAGGGCTTGTGTCCGAGCGATAAAACAGAAAGAACGCATGAAATCTACGGATTCCTCAAGAAAAATCCCGTTCTTGAGGAACAACAGAATTTTCGCATCGCAACTCTGGCAGGGCCAGCCTGCATTGGGGCCTTGCGCATGGCCTTAAACATAAGGCGAATATGCCAAGGTATATATTTGCCACAGCCACAGGCCAATCAGGCTCGCATCCGTGGCCAGCCCCCTGCCCGAGCCAAATCCCTACCGCACACCAGCAAGCCGGCATACGGGTTTTCCTGCGGGCACCGGCCAAATGGATTATTCTTGCAGTGTTTGCCCAGCAAAAAACCAATTCTTTATCCGTCAACAAAGACGGATGCGCAACAAAGCACCACCATGACCCAAACAGTGAACAACGATCCCTTTATCCTGGCCGGAACCAGCTACCAATCCCGGCTATTGGTAGGCACCGGTAAATACAAAGATTTTGATGAAACTCGTCAGGCTATTGAAGCCAGTGGCGCTGAAATTGTGACGGTGGCCATTCGCCGCACCAATATCGGCCAGAACGCCAACGAGCCCAATCTGCTCGATTACCTGCCCCCCTCCAAATACACCCTGCTGCCCAACACCGCGGGTTGCTATACCGCCGAGGACGCCGTGCGTACCTTGCGTCTGGCCCGCGAACTGCTGGACGGCCACAAACTGGTCAAACTGGAAGTGCTGGGCGACTCCGGCAATCTGTTCCCCAATATGCCCGAAACCTTGAAAGCCGCCAAAACCCTGGTGGATGAAGGCTTTGATGTGATGGTGTATTGCGCCGACGATCCTATCCAGGCCCGTATGCTGGAAGACATTGGCTGTGTAGCCATCATGCCCTTGGCCTCCCTGATCGGTTCGGGCATGGGCATCATCAACCCCTGGAACCTGCGCCTGATCATCGATCAGAGCAAGGTGCCTGTGCTGGTCGATGCCGGTGTCGGTACAGCCTCGGATGCGGCTATTGCCATGGAACTGGGCTGTGATGGTGTCCTGATGAACACCGCCATTGCCGGTGCCCGCCAGCCTGTGATGATGGCCAGCGCCATGAACCTGGCTGTACAAGCCGGTCGTCAGGCTTATCTGGCTGGCCGTGTGCCCCGCAAATACTACGATGCCGACCCCAGCTCCCCCACCGAAGGGCTGATTCACTCCCGTACCTGATTGAGACATGATTCCCAACACGCTGACCATTGCCGGGGTTGACCCCTCCGGCGGCGCCGGTATTCTGGCTGATGTCAAAGCCATGAGCGCCCTGGGTGCTTATGCCACCGCTGTGATTGCCGCTTTGACGGCACAAAATACTCAAGGGGTAACCGGTATCAGCCCGGTTCCTGCCGACTTTGTGCGCCAGCAGCTTGATACGCTGTTTGCCGATGTGCGCATTGATGGTGTCAAGATCGGCATGTTGGGCCAGGAGGCCGTCACCACCGTGGTGGCCGAGCGCATGGCTCACTTCAAACCCAGGCATCTGGTGCTGGACCCGGTAATGATCGCCAAAAGCGGCGATCATCTGCTGGAAAAGTCGGCCGTCCATGCCCTGCGTGAACAGTTAGTGCCCCAGTGCACCATGATCACGCCCAATCTGCCCGAAGCCGGTGTCCTGCTGGACGCCCGCCCGGTAGAAACCGTCAAGGAAATGCGTCAGGCTGCCGAGCGCCTGCGTCGCCTGATGAATCACAGCGATCAACGCTGGGTCTTCCTGAAAGGCGGTCACCTGCCCGGTTCGGACTGCATAGACCTGCTGCACGATGGCGACAAGATGATCGAAATGCCCGCCAAACGTATTGATACTGCCAATACGCACGGCACCGGCTGCACCTTGTCGGCTGCGCTGGCCGCCCTGCTACCCCAATACAGCAATGTGCCTGACGCTGCTCTGGCTGCCAAAAAGTACTTGTACGAAGCCATTGCCCGTTCGGGTGAACTGACAGTAGGCAGCGGACACGGTCCGGTGCATCACTTCCATAAACTGTGGCCATCGTCCTGATACGTGCCGTTTGATCGGGCCGCTTGAAGGCCCCTGTCTTATGTCTACACTTGGAATTATTGTCGCCATGCGCGAAGAGCTGGAGATTGTGCTGGAGCGCTTGCAAGAGCCCCAGACCATCCAGCGCGCCGGCATGGATTTTCATCGCGGCAGCTATCTGGGCAAGCCCGTTGTGGCCGTGGTTTGCGGCGTGGGCAAGGTCAACGCCGCCGCCTGCACCCAGATGCTGATCTCGGAATTTGCCGTGGGCAGCATTATCAATATCGGCATTGCGGGTGCGGTTGAGCCCAGCATCCGGCCGGGCGATATCGTCATTGCCGATACCCTGGTCCAGCACGATGTGGAACTGAAAGCCCTGGGTCTGGCGCCGGGACAGGTTTTCCGTCTGGATACCTTCGATTTCCCCGCTGACCCCGCCCTGCTGACCGTGGCTCAAACCGCCGCCCAGCAGATCGAAGGCCACCAGGTCCATACGGGCCGAATTGTTACCGGCGACCAATTCATCGCATGTAACGATAAAATACGGTGGTTAAGCGCCACCTTCAACGCTTTAGCCTGCGAAATGGAAAGTGGCGCCATTGCCCAGGTGTGCTATCTGAACAAGGTACCTTTTGTCTGCATACGCAGTATTTCAGACAATGCCAACAGTGAAGCGCACATGGATTTTGATACCTTCTTGCCCATTGCCGTCAACAACGCCAGCACCTTGCTCCATGCAATGGTGCCGTCCTGCTAAGCCCAACTGCGCATCTTTATCGATGTGCTGGCTTATAATCGGCTCTTTGCCAAGCCTTTAGTTTTCTGGAAGCTATGAACCATTTTGCGCTGTCTGAACTCGAACGTGCCCGTTACTACATGGTGGAACAACAAATCCGTCCCTGGAACGTATCCGACGAAAAAGTGCTGCAAGCATTGGTCGAGGTCCAGCGCGAACGCTTTGTTCCCTCGTCCTTGCGCCCTTCGGCCTTTTCGGACACCGAGCTGCCACTGATCATCAATGCCGTGGACACGCACGAGACCATGCTCTCGCCCAAAGTCGAAGCCCGTCTGGCTCAAGAACTGCTGCTGCAGCCTAGCGACGGTGTGCTCGAAATTGGTACCGGCTCGGGCTACCAGGCTGCTTTGCTGGCTCACCTGTCCCAACAAGTTACCTCCATTGAAATTGACAGCAAACTGGCCGCTTTCGCCCAGGAAAACCTGCAGCGCAACAATGTGCGCAACGTCAAGGTTGAAGTGGGTGACGCACACGCAGGCTGGGGCACCACCGAATACGACGCCATTCTGGTCACCGGCTCCGTGCCCACCATTCCTGATGCTTTGAAGTACCAGCTCTGTATCGGCGGCCGTCTGGTTGTCGTGGTCGGTCAAAACCCGGTCATGACGGCTGTACGTATTACTCGCACCAGCGCGGCCAGCTTCGAGACTACGCCCCTGTTCGACACCTGGATCAAACCTTTGCGCGGCACCGCCGTTTCGCAATTCCGCTTTTAAGCACATATGCGGTTCATGACTCCCTTGCGCCTGGCATTGCTTTCGCTGCTTGCCTTAAGTAGCACCGCCCAGTCGCAAGATCTGCTGCAGGCCTGGAACCAGGCCCTGGCACATGAACCGCAGTTTGGCGCTGCGCAAGCTGCGCATCAAGCCGATCAGGAACAAGTACCCCAAAGCCGGGCACAACTGTTGCCACAGATCAGCGCCATCGGCACAGCCGAACTACAAGAGCGTCGTCAAACCAGCAAGCTGTCCAATCAGCATTCCAGTGACCGAGCTGCCTGGACCTTGACACTGAGCCAACCCGTGTACAACCGTAATGCCTGGGCCCGTTACGAACGTGCCCAATTACTGGCGCAGGGTGCGGATATTCAACTGACGCTGGATCGGCAAGATTTGATGCTGCGTGTCAGCCAAAGCTATTTTGATGTGCTGGCTGCGCAAGATACGCTGTCCACCCTGAAAGCCCAGCAAGCCGCCATTGACGAGCAATTGCGCGCTGCTGATCAGAACTTTCAGCTGGGTGGCACCACGATTACCGATTCCTACGAAGCCAAATCGCGCCTGGACCTGACCCGGGCTGGCGTCTTGCAGGCTGAAAATGCCTTGCAAGTGGCTCAGGACAAGCTGGCTGCGCTGACGCTGGAGCGTTATGACACGCTGGCGCGCCTGCGTGAGCCTTTGCGTCTTCCCGCCCCGCAACCTGCGAATTTGCAAGACTGGCTGGATCAGTCCAGCCAGTCCGGCTTGACCGTGGCACTGGCTGATATCAAGGCCCGTGCTGCCGAAGAGCAGTTGAAAAGCACCCAGGCCCTGCACGAACCCACCCTGGCCCTGAAAGCCCAAACCGGCAGCGGTAGCGACCAGACTCTGTTTGGCCAAGCGGGCGGTGGCCCACGTTCGCTGAACAGCGCTTTAGGTCTGGAGTTAAGCATCCCGATTTTCCGTGGTGGTGAAACCAGCTCGCAAGTACGCGAACAAAGCTCGCGCCTGCAACAGGCCCGCTACGATCATCAGTTCGCTATTCAGCAATCCATCCAGCAGACGCGCCAGTACTTCTCTGGCGTCACCACAGGCCTGGTCCGTGTGCAGGCACTGGAAGCAGCCACCAAATCCAGTCAGGACGCCCTGGAGGCCAACAAACTGGCTTACGAGGTCGGTGTACGTGTAAACATCGATGTACTCAATGCCCAGCAGCAGTTGTATGAAGCGCAACGCAGCTTGGCCCAAGCGCGTTACGAAGTTCTGATGAACAGCCTGCGCCTGAAAGCAGCCAGCGGCACCTTGAACGAAAACGATCTGCGTGCTGTCAACGATCTGCTTGAACCGGCATCCTGAAGCCTGCGCTGGCAAAAAATACAGACTAGGCACCGCAATCTGGCCTTTAAAGCGAGACCTCTCCAGCCAGATTTAATATCTCCGAAATATGCTCAATATCTGCCTCTGAGACAGACACGCCAAGCAAGCCCGATCAAGCAAGAGGGTCACATCAAACCTGGTCCGAGCACTGACAGTGGCATTAGCAACCCGGTCTGGCTTGGGCCCAATGCCCCGGCATATCTCAAACGCCATGCAATCCTGGGCATCAGCAGAACCTCGAGCTCACGACTTAGAAGCAAAAAAAATCCCGGACCAAGCCGGGATTCAACACATCAATTTGTCCTGCGCTTTTAGTCGCGCAGCTTCTTGACCAGTGCTGTCGTGGAACGCTGGAACTCGAAGGGAATTGCGACAGCATCACCACCCCAGCTACGCACCAAGGCCGTTTCAGGCAAGGCTTCCATATCGTAGTCACCACCCTTGACGATCAGGTCCGGGCGCAGTGCTGCGATCAGGGCTTCGGGCGTATCCTCGTCAAACAAGACCACCGCATCCACGCAGGCCAGCGCAGCCAGCAAGGCAGCGCGATCCTGCTCGGGATTGATGGGGCGCTCCGGCCCCTTGTTCAGACGGCGCACCGAGGCATCGGTATTCACACCGACAATCAGCGAGGCACCCAATTGGGCAGCCTCGTCCAGGTAGCTGACATGCCCACGGTGCAAAATATCAAACACACCGTTGGTAAAGACCAGCGGGCGCGCCAGGCGCCCCTGCTCCACCGCTTCACGCAAGGCATCCAGACCCATCACCTTGGCCTCGAAACGTGCGCTCATATCAAGCCTGCACCAGCGTCGAATCAGAGCCGACCTGACGTGCCAGATCCTTGCGGTAGCGGTTCAATTCCTGCACGGTCTCGAACGAGCTCCCCATCAGCAGCGACATATTGTGCAAGATGCGCGAGCTGACCTTGTGCTCCCATTCCTTGTCGAAACGAATCTGCGTATCCAGCCAGTTTTCCAGCCAACCGGGCGATGGCAGCTTGGACTGCACGGTATCTTCCGGGAACATGGCTTTGTTCACGTGCAAGTTGGTGGGATGCAGCGCCTGAGCGGTGCGATGGGCCGAAGCCATCAGAACGCCAATCTTGGAGAAAGCCAGACGGGCTTGCAGGCCAAATTCCTGGCCCTTGTGCACCAGGGCACGCTTCATGTAGCGCAAGTAAGCACCGGCGTGACGAGCCTCGTCCTGAGCCACGATCTTGTAGATGGCCTTGATCACCGGCTCGGTATGCCAGTCGGCAGCACGGCGGTACCAGTGGTTCAGGCGCACTTCGCCGCAAAAGTGCAGCATCAGCGTTTCCATGGCCGGGGCCGGATCGAAGTCAAAACGCACCTTGTGCAGTTCTTCTTCGGTAGGCATCAGCTCGGGGCGGAAACGGCGCAGGTATTCGATCAGAACCAGCGAGTGCTTTTGTTCTTCAAAGAACCACACGGACATAAAAGCGCAAAAATCGCTGTCATCTTTATTGTCACGCAGGAACATTTCGGTAGCAGGCAAGGCTGCCCACTCGGTAATGGCGTTCATTTTGATGGTGTAGGCTTGCTCGTCTGTAAGCTTGCTGCCATCAAAGTCATCCCACGGTATGTCATGCGCAAAATTCCAGCGCACCGCTTCCATGGATTTAAATAAGTCATGGTAAAGCATAACGATTCCTAAAAAGAATCAAGCGGTTCCTTGAGGGCGGCCATTCACCGTCCGGAAGGCGCCGGAAAGCGCCAGCTTAGCAATCAGCTGGCGGACCTGCGTCTATCGTAGAACCTGCAGTTATCAGAAATATGTCAGCCACAAAAAAACTGACGCGTTGCGGGGTCGTCACACTTATCGCCCCACCAAAGCCCAGATGGCCACCCCGACCGCAACCGCCAATACAGCACATAAGGCAGTCAATAATCGGTTGGTCTGCTGCTGCGACTGGCGCAGCAGCTTGAGTTCCTGGTTCAACGCCTGCCCTGTCTCTGGCCTATTCAAAGCGGAATACACCAGACGCGGAAGCTGCGGCATGATCTGGGCCCACTGCCCTGCTTCCTGTTTCAAACGCGAATAAAAGCCCGATGGACCAATACGCTGGTACATCCACTTTTCCAGATAAGGTTTGGCGGTATCCCACAGATCCAGCTCCGGATCCAGGTCCCGCCCCATCCCTTCCACATTCAGAAGGGTTTTCTGCAGCAGCACCAGCTGCGGCTGAATTTCTACATTGAACCGGCGCGAGGTCTGGAACAGGCGCAACAGCACTTGCCCCAGCGAGATCTCGGACAAGGGCCGATCAAAATACGGTTCACATACCGCGCGTACCGAGCCTTCCAGCTCCTCTTCACGGGTTTCAGGTGGCACCCAGCCGGACTCGATGTGCAATTGAGCCACCCGGCGGTAATCGCGCCGGAAGAAAGCCAGGAAGTTTTGCGCCAGATAGTTTTTGTCGAACTCGGACAGCGAACCCACAATGCCAAAGTCCAGGGCAATATAACGGCCCAAGCTCTCCGGTGCATCCGAGACATAAATATTGCCGGGGTGCATGTCGGCATGGAAAAAACCGTCGGTAAACACCTGGGTGAAGAAAATCTCCACCCCTTTGCGGGCCAGATCCTTCAAATCCACATTGGCGGCGCGCAGGCGATCAATCTGGTTGACCGGGATGCCCTTCATGCGGTCCATGGTGAACACGGTCGAGGCGCAATAGTCCCAATGCACTTCAGGCACGATCAACAGCTGGGTACGCTCTACATCTTTGGTGAAGTTGCGGCGTAGCTGACTGCAGTTGGAGGCTTCGCGAATCAGGTCCAGCTCGTCGTTCAGGTACTTGTCGAACTCGGCCACCACTTCGCGCGGTTTCAGGCGACGGGCATCCGGGCCCAGCCGTTCCATGAACGCAGCCAGCACGCGCATCAGACGCAAGTCTTTATGGATGACCTCGCGCATGCCAGGGCGCAACACCTTCACGGCTACTTCGCGGCCATTATGCAGCTCGGCAAAGTGAACCTGCGCAATCGACGCCGAAGCGATGGGTTCGCGATCAAACTTCTGGAACAGCTCGTAAGGCGAAGCACCCAGGGCCTTCTGAATTGTGGCTTCCGCCACCTCCGAAGGGAATGGCGGCACGCGGTCCTGCAGCAACGCCAGTTGCTCGGCAATATCCAGCGGGATCAAATCCCGGCGAGTGGAGAGCACCTGGCCGAATTTAACGAAGATGGGCCCCAGACTTTCCAGGGCCAGCCGTAAACGTACGCCACGTGGCAGCTTGGGTTTGCGACCCAGGCGCACAATGCGCAACATGCGCGATGCCCAAGGGTGGCGGATGCTCGATAGCACCAGCTCGTCCAGGCGATAACGGAATACAACCAGTAAAATGGTCAGCAGACGACACAAGGAGAACATGCTCAGGACTCCCGCCGACGCGCGTCAAGACGTTTCAAACGCTGGTCCAGTTCGTCCAGGCGTTGGACCAAACCAGCCGATTGCTCGCGCATCCGTTCCAGTTCGGGGCGGGTAACCAGCAAGGCGCTTTCTTCAGTCAGGTATTCGCTGGCATTACCAGCCAGACGCTGGCCCAGATCCCTCAACCCGGAAAAGGCCCGGCGCGCCCCGCTGAACAGGCGCACGGCCATGACATCCCCCACGATTTTGGCCAGATCGTGCTCGGCATCCCAGCGCAGATTGGCCGCCAGGTCCGACACCAGATTGGCCAGCCCGGCCTCGCCTTGAACATGCATTAACTGGGCGACACGGCTGAAATCGCCGTCTTGAAGGATTTGTGGCAGTTCAGGCAGCTTGTCCTGAGGCAGTGTCAACGTGACATCCGGCACGACGGCAGGATGGCCCTGCTCCAGCTTTCCTTGAGAGCTGATGGTGTAGACCAGTTGCAAACGGCCCACAATCAGCGACACGGTTTTACCTGCATGGCTGCGCAAACGCTCACGCGCCCAATCCTCGCGATCAAGCAAGGCATTGAGCAAACGCACGCCCACGGCGCCAGGTTCTAGGAATGAAGGGATACCAAGCATGTCCATGCAAGTCTACTGCCGGGGCGAGTAAACCAGTCCAATTAAAACAGCCAGTTTAACCCGACACAGACACGGCCGGATGTACAGGGCGACAGGAACACGGGCAGATGGGATCACAGCGAAACGGGAGCGCTCATAACAGAACAGCCGCCTGGGTAAGAAGGCGGCTGTCTGTATAGATAGAGATCAAGCGTTGGGGTCAACCGGGATCTGCTGAATACCAGCCAGCAGCCAGCCTGCGCCGTCGGCCTTGAACAGATTCCAGACTTCCTCAAAGCGGAAAGCCTCTGCACCCACTTCTTCACGCAGCATACCGGAGTAGCGCACGCTGGCCAGGTGGCCGTCGGCTACTTTTTCGATACCCAGCAGCTCTGCATTGAGCAGTACCACTTGAGTCACGTTCTCGCCTTGGCGCTGAGCGATTTGAGGAGCGGCTTCCTTGAGCAGGTCGTCGGTCAGGAAGGTACGCAGTTGTTCCACGTCGCCCTTGTCCCACAGTTTCTGGATTTCCACGAACTGGGTCTTGGCATTGGCCAGGAACGTAGGCGTGTCAAAATCACCGGGGATGAACCAGCTTTCGTCTACTGGCGGCGCTGGAACAGCGGCGGCAGCAGCGGGCTGAGCAGCTGGAGCGGCAGCAGGCATAGGTGCTGGCGCAGCTTGGGGCTGCTTCCATGGGCTAGGAGCAGGATCAGCATTGCGCATCATGGACTGACCACCGGCTTGTTGCATGGCAGGACGAGCGGCCGAGCCACGCAGACGACGCACGATGAACAAAACGGCGAAGATCACCAGACCGATCAGCAAGAGGCTGGACATCATTTCCAGGAAAGCACCGCCCAGACCCATGCTGGACAGCAAGGCGGCAATACCCAGACCAGCGGCGATGCCGGCGATCGGGCCCAGGAAGCGGGACATGCCCGACTTGGCAGCGGTACCAGCCGCAGCCGTACCGGCAGCAGCGGCACCCGCAGCAGGCGTAGCCGAGCGAGTCGCGTTATTCGCTGCAGCAGGAGGCGTCGCTGCCGAGCGGTTGCTGGTGATGTTGGAGGATTGGCGGCCAAAACTGGAGCCACCACCCATGCGTCGTGCTTCCGCATCATAAGAAACGGTCAGCAAGGCGCCGGTGCTAAAAGCCAATACAGCGGCCATGAAATAACGAGAAAGCCGTCCAGACATAGTCACAAACTCCTGACCAGAACAAGCGTTTAACACACAGGGTTTTGACGCCCCCGGCCATGCCATCCCAGTCGATTATTCAAGAAAACTTACGATAAGCTGAACATTAACATGACAAGTTCTCATGCACCATGTTTTTTTTACCGTTCATTACAGACAAAAAACGAACGGCACCTGAAGGTGCCGCTGTTATTAGAAAGAGGATACACCCGGCATCAATCCAGGCGGATGCCTTCGTGCAGCGCGGCCACGCCGGCTGTCAGATTGAAATACTGCACGCGCTCCAGGCCCACTTCGCGCATCATGTCGGCCAGGGTTTCCTGATCGGGGTGCATGCGAATGGATTCAGCCAGATAGCGGTAGCTTTCCTCGTCCTTGGCCACAAACTTGCCAATACGGGGCAGGATATTGAAGGAATACCAGTCATACGGGGCCTGCAAGGGCTTGGCCACGCGGGAAAACTCCAGCACCAGCAATTTGCCGCCCGGACGCAACACCCGCTTCATTTCAGCCAGCGCGCGGTCTTTGTGCGTCATATTGCGCAAACCAAAGGCCACCGAGACACGATCAAAATAGCCATCAGGAAAAGGCAGGTGCTCGGCATCACAGACCGTAACGGGCGTGATGATGCCCTTGTCCTGCAGACGATCACGACCCACGCGCAGCATGGAGCTATTGATATCGGTATGCCAGACCTCGCCGTCCGCACCAGCCTGACGCGCAAAAGTCTTGGTCAAATCACCCGTACCCGCGGCAATATCCAGCACTTTCATGCCGGGACGCACTGCTGCGCGACCGATCGTGAAGGCTTTCCAGATACGGTGCAGGCCGCCCGACATCAGATCGTTCATAATGTCGTAGTTGTTAGCCACCGAATGAAAAACCTGGGCTACTTTGCCCGCTTTTTCGTTTTCGGCCACGGTTTGAAAACCGAAGTGCGTATCGGCGTTCTGGGCGGAGGAGGTTTGAGGACGCTGTTTTTCCATAGTGCATAATCGTAACGCAGATTTCCCGGTACAGAAACGAAAATCCGGCTCGCTGAGTGCTCCCCTTTTTTACACGTTCACAAACCTGAAACATTAACGCCATATGATGGCGCTATTACGTGCAGTCAGGGATTTGAAGCGCCTGCCGTATTGCCCTTGAGCCGCCTGATGGCAACAGCAGGCCCCGCGCCCAAGCACAATACAGACAGCCAGCCTGACCCTCTATTATTTTTTATCGGACCAGTCTGAAGCTAACAATGAGTACAAGCATATTAGTCGTGGAAGATGAGCCTGCGATCCAGGAACTGATCTCTGTCAATCTGTCTTTTGCCGGCCATAAAGTGCTGCGCGCCTTCGATGCCGAACAAGCCCAGATCCTCATTCGCGCGGAACTGCCTGATTTGATTCTGGTGGACTGGATGCTGCCCGGCTCCTCGGGCATCAATCTGGCCCGCAAACTGCGCTCGGACGAACGTACCCGTCATATTCCGGTCATCATGCTGACCGCCAAAGGCTCGGAACAGGACAAGGTCGATGGCCTGGAAGCCGGTGCGGACGATTACATCACCAAGCCTTTCTCGCCCAAAGAACTGATTGCCCGCATCAAGGCCGTGTTGCGCCGCCGCGCTCCCCAGCTAACTGACGATGTGATCTCCATTGGCAACCTGCAGCTGGACCCCAGCACGCACCGTCTGTCCAGCCAGGGCATGGCGCTGACCATCGGGCCTACCGAGTTCCGTCTGCTGCATTTTTTCATGACGCACACCGAACGCGTATTCACCCGCTCCCAGTTGCTGGATCAGGTCTGGGGCGACCACGTATTTGTGGAAGAACGCACGGTAGACGTGCACATTCGTCGCTTGCGCAAGGCGCTGGAGCCTAGCGGACACGACAAACATATTGAAACGATTCGTGGCTCGGGCTATCGTTTTGCCCTTTCCCCACTGGAAAAGGCTCCAAGCGCCTGATCCCATGTTCAGCATATTCACGTCTATTGTTATCTGGGCCCTGTTGGGCAGCCTGATTGGCTGGTGGCTCGGGCCATTCATCGGCCTGGCCTTGTTTTGTGGCGGCCTGTTGATGCTGGTTGTCATCAGCACCTTGCAGTTGTCCCGCGTTGAGCGCTGGACCCGCAACCTGAACGATCCCCCACCGCCCGCTGTCGGCCCCTGGGACGCCATCCTGGCTCCCATCTATCGCCAATTGCGCCGCGACCGGCAGGAAATTCAGGACCTGAATCGTTACGTAGACGGCATCATGATGGCCGCCGAGGCCCTGCCCGACGGTGCCATTACCCTGAATGGGGAGATGGAACTGCAATGGTGCAACCAGACCGCCTGTGAGCACATAGGCCTGAATCTGGCCACGGACCGCCATCACAGCATCTTCAATATCCTGCGCGAACCTGAGTTTTCTCGTTACGCCCGTCAGCCTCAATGGGATGGCCCTTTGCTGCTACATCTGAGCAAAGACGGACGTGAGCGCTCCTTGCTGCTGCAATTAACCCCTTATGGCCTGGGCCAGTTCCTGATCGTGACGCGTGATGTCACCCAGGTGGAAATGCTGGAGACCACCCGCAAGGACTTTGTGGCCAATGTCTCCCATGAACTGCGCACACCACTTACCGTCTTGCTGGGTTTTCTGGAAACCCTGCAGGACATGCCGCCCGAAAGCCTGCCTTTGGAACAGCGTCAACGCTACGAGCAGATGATGCTGGAGCAGACCCGCCACATGCAGTCGATTGTGTCCGACTTGCTGACCTTATCCACGCTGGAATCCTCACCCACAGTGGAAGGGGAGACAGTACAGGTCAGCCAGTTGATTGAAAGCGCGCTGAAACAAGGCGAGGCTATTTCTGGCGGCCAACACAGCTTTGTCACAGATCTGGACCCTCACATTGCCATTCAGGGCATGGAAACCGAACTGAGCTCGGCTGTCTCCAACCTGATTACCAACGCGGTGCGCTATACCCCAAAGGATGGCACCATCACCGTGCGCTGGTATCTGAATGACAATGGTGAGGCCTGTTATTCGGTGCAAGACACGGGCATCGGTATTGCCGCCCAGGATATTCCCCGCCTGACCGAACGCTTTTACCGCGTAGACAAGGGCCGTTCCCGCTCCACTGGCGGTACGGGTCTGGGCCTGGCCATCACCAAACACATCATCGTGCGACATAACGCCGACCTGCAAATCCAGAGCCGTCTGGGTGTGGGCAGCGTGTTTATGTTGCGTTTCCCCAAGAGCCGGGTTCGACTCCAGGACAGCTAGAACATGTGGGGCCATATTGGCCCTACAATAAATGGCTCTGAAGACCACGTTGGCGGCCTTATGCCGCACAGGAGCCAAGCATGTCCCATACCAACGAGCTGCGCCCTTTCCACCTGGCTTTTCCGGTCCATGATCTGGCCGTTGCACGCCAGTTCTACGGACAGACACTGGGCTGTCCCGAAGGCCGATCCTCGGATCAGTGGATTGACTTCAACTTCTACGGCCACCAGATCGTGGCTCATCTGGCCCCTTCAGAGTGTGGCAGCAACGCCACCAGCGCGGTGGATGCCCATAATGTGCCCGTGCGCCACTTTGGCGTCGTGCTGGACATGCCCACCTGGCAGACCCTGGCTGACAAGCTGGTTGCCGCTGGCACCAAATTCGTTATCGAACCTTATATCCGTTTCAAGGGCGAGCCCGGCGAACAGGCCACCATGTTCTTCATGGACCCTTCGGGCAACGCCCTGGAGTTCAAGGCCTTCAATAGCCTGGATTCGCTTTTCGCCAAATAAAGATGCACAAATCCTGGCAACTTAACGAGCAAGGCGACCGCTGTCTGCTAGTGCAGTTCAGCGGCACGCTTTCTCTGGACACCGGCTTGCGCTGTACCCGCGCCGCCCGCTTGCTGCGCGACCACGCCCCCGCCTGTGTCCGTGATCTGGTCCCCAGCTTTACCGCAGTCGCCATCCACTTTTACCCGGATGGCAGCAGCGACCAGCTTGCTCGTTTGCACGACTATGTTCATCAAGCCCTGGCCGAGCTGGATGCCAGCCAGGACCAGGCCGCTCCCGGCGCACTGGTAGATGTTCCCGTGTGCTACGGCGGCCTCTTCGGTCCGGACCTGCCTGCCATTGCCGAGCAATTGGGGCTAAGCCAGGAACAAGTCATCGAACTGCACAGCAGCCAGGTGCAACTGGTATTCATGGTGGGCTTTGCCCCCGGCGCTCCCTATATGGGCATCTTGCCCGAGCAACTGAATGTGCCGCGCCGCGCCACACCACGCACCGTGCTGCCCAAAGGCTCGGTCGCCATTGCGAACCAGCAAACCATTATTTACCCCAACGAATCCCCCGGCGGCTGGCATCTGATTGGCCGCTCGCCGGTTAATTTATTCGATGCCCGGCGCTCGCCCGCCGCCCTGCTCGCCCCCGGCGACCAAGTGCGCTTTGTGCCTCTGCCTCACGAGCAGTTTGATCACTGGACACCCGCATGACGGTGCATATCCTCAAACCAGGCATGATGAGCAGCCTGCAAGACCGAGGCCGTTATGGACATCAGCACCTGGGGGTTTCGCCCAGCGGTGCCATGGACGAACGTGCCCACCGACTGGCCCATTTGCTGGCAGGCAATGCCGCAGAGCAGGATCTGGCCAGCCTGGAAATCACGGTGCAAGGCCCCAGCCTGCGCTTTGCAGAACCCGCCCTGTTTGTCCTGACGGGTGCGGACATGAACGCCAGCCTGGACGGCCAGCCCGTGGCGGTCCTGCGCCCTACTCTGGCGCGTGCCGGACAAACCCTGACGATGCAGTCCGCCAAACCCGGCCAAGGTGCCCGTAGCTACCTGTCTGTTTACGGCGGCTTTCAGGTCGAATCCTTGCTGGGCAGTCAAAGCACGCATATGCGAGTCGGTTTGGGCGGCTTTGAAGGCCGCGCCGTGAAGAAAGGCGACCAGATCGCATTGGCTCGACCACTACCCAATGACGAAACGACCTTGAACCGTCTGCAAGCCGAGCTGGATGAGCTGCGCATTTACATGCCCGCCGCCCTGGCCCTGGCCCCACGGGAGCGCCTGCGCGTCATTCTGGATCAAGCTGATTTGTTTACCGACGAATCGCTGGAATTGTTCCAAAGCCAAAACTACCGCATCAGCCCGGCCTCAGAGCGCATGGGCTATCGCCTGGAAGGCCAGCCCTTGCAGCGCAAGTCGCCAAAAGAACTGCTGTCCGCCCCCACCTGCTTTGGAACAATCCAGGTCCCCAACGATGGTCAGCCCATTGTGTTGATGGCGGACCGGCAAACCACCGGCGGTTATCCGCGTATCGGACAAGTCGCCAGCGTGGATCTGGCTCAAGTTGCCCAGCGCTTGCCCGGTCAGAATCTGAGTTTTGAAGTGGTGAGCACAGAGCAGGCTCTTGCCCTGGCTGCCCGTCAGGAACAAGCTTTTGCGCGCTTGAATGACAGCCTGGAGGCTTTGCGGCAGGCTTTGGCCACCATCTGAAGTAACAATGCATCGTTAACGACGCCTAGCTACCAGTCTCCATACAAACCACTGATAAAACAAAAGACAGCTAGCAACTTCCGCTAGATGCTGCCGTTACTACGGCATTGCCTCGTCCTGAACTGGTAGACCGAGCCCCCCCCGAAAGCTTGACCCAGCATAAGCGGTTGCGCGCAAAACACCTGAAAACGTATGAGGCATTCCACCTAAACCCAGCTCCTGACCGCCTCAAGCGGTAGGGACGTATCCAAGGAGGCCTTATGCCACATCGTCTGGAATCCATCGTGAGCTCATATGTACCCAAGCACCTTCCTGTGCTGGGAGACTCATATCGATGGGCTTTTGATATGGATAAAGTTCAGCATCTAGTTCCACACATTGAAGGTGACAGCTGGGCAGCCAAGAACCTGAGCCTCAAAAATCAATTACATCAACGTTGGCTGGGCAGTGATCACTCTGAACGCGTGGAAATCGCTGATTACTTTGTACGCACATGGGGTGGTATTCGAGCGGTACGCCCAGAGACTATTGACCGCTATGTTGCTCAATTAAGCAAGCAGCAGTACCCACAACTACAAGGCATTCCATCATGGTCTAAGATTGCCGCCGTTGTTGAACCACAAAAAAACTTTATCTTTGATGCCCGAGTCGTCATGTCACTGAACGCCTTGCAACTCCTCATGCTGGGTCGTATCGAAGTACTGCTGCCCCAACTACAAAGCCGTAATACTGTGGTCAGTCGTGTCGACAAATTGATCCGTAGCCAACCGTCCGTAAAACGCGCTCCCAGAGTCGGTCGCGAGCACGATTTCTACAAACAATATCGCGATTTACTCATTAGTTCGACAGCGTCACTGAATGACCCCTGGGCCGCAGCTAAAGCCGAGATGGTGCTGTTTGCGGACGCGGAGAAGCTTGCTCTGGCGGTAGAGAAAAAACTGCAAGGTTAAACAGCTACCCAAATCATTCAAGGAATAAAAAAACTCCGTCCTGAACAGACGGAGTTTTTTGAACTTAAGACTTAAAGGAACAGCTTGTAAGCCGGGTTGTCTGTTTCGTCCCAATGCGGATAGCCCAGATTGCCCAGGAACGCCTTGAACTCTTTCTTGTCCGACGGCGGCACCTGGATTCCGATCAGAATACGACCGTAGTCATCGCCCTGATTACGGTAATGAAACAAGCTGATATTCCAATCCTGATTCATGCTGGACAAGAATTTACGCAAGGCACCAGGACGCTCTGGAAACTCGAACCGCAGCAGGACTTCGTCCGTAGCCTGGCTGGACACTCCACCCACCATATGACGTACGTGGGTCTTGGCCAGTTCGTTGCCCGTCAGGTTCAAGGTACCAAAGCCTTTCTTCACGAAACGCTCTTCCAGCTTTTCGATCTCCGCTTCCGAGGAAATCGACATACCCACAAAGACATGCGCCTTTTCAGGATTGGACATGCGGTAGTTGAACTCCGTCACCGAGCGGGTGCCCAGAGCATCGCACAGGCGGCGGAAGCTGCCTTTTGCCTCGGGGATCGTCAAGGCGAACAAAGCTTCACGAGCCTGCCCCACATCCGCACGGTCCGCCACCATGCGCATACGGTCAAAATTCATGTTCGCGCCGGACGTGACCGCAATCAGGGTCTTGTTCTTGAGCTTGTTTTGAGCGGCGTAGCGCTTGGCACCCGCCAAAGCCAGGGCACCCGCTGGTTCCAGCACGCTACGCGAATCCTGGAACACATCTTTGATAGCCGCACAAATCGCGTCCGTATCCACGATGACAAAATCATCCACATACTGACGCACCAGACGGAAAGTTTCGGAACCCACCTGCTTGACGGCAGTACCGTCAGAGAACAGGCCCACGTCCGACAAATTCACACGACGACCGGCCTTGATACTGCGCACCATGGCACAGGAATCTTCGGTCTGTACGCCGATCACTTTGATTTCAGGACGCAAGGACTTGATGTATGTGGCCACGCCCGCCGCCAGACCGCCGCCGCCAATCGCGACAAAGACCGCTTCAATCGGGCCGGGGTGCTGTTGCAGAATTTCCATGGCCACCGTCCCCTGCCCGGCGATCACATCAGGATCGTCAAAAGGGTGCACAAAGGTCAGGCCTTCGTTCTTTTGCAGTTCCAGAGCGTGCTGGTAGGAATCCGAATAGCTCTCGCCCACCAGGACCACTTCGCCGCCCAGATTACGTACACCATCAATTTTCACTTGCGGGGTGGTGGTTGGCATGACGATAACGGCACGGCAACCCAGCTTGCGCGCTGCCATGGCCACGCCTTGCGCGTGGTTACCCGCCGAAGCGGCCAATACACCCCGTTTTAATTCCGCGGCCGACAGATTGGCCATCTTGTTATAGGCACCGCGCAGCTTGAAGCTAAAAACAGGTTGATAGTCTTCGCGCTTGAGCAGGACCGTGTTACTAATTCGTGCCGATACCTGGGGAGCGGGTTCAAGTGGTGTTTCGATGGCAACATCGTACACTTTCGAGGTCAGAATGCGCTTTAGGTAATCGTTCGACATGACTCAGCTTTTAATAACAACCGGTTTTGCCACCAAGGCCAGCCGCAGGCCCCTGCCTGAGACCGCTCACCGGAAAAGAAAAACAGAATACCATAGGCGGATGCCCTAACTGGCGTCCATTATTCCCTACAAAACCCGTCCACTTTACTTATGCAAGCCTGGATCTCTGATCTTATTTCGTGGCTCTTGGCCGCCCTATCTCTGCCCGAAGTGGGCTTGAGCGCCATTTTCATCATCAGCCTGGTCTCGGCTACCCTGCTCCCCCTGGGTTCGGAACCCGCCGTATTCGCCTATATCAATCTGGCTCCACATATGTTCTGGCCCGCCGTGCTGGTTGCCACTGTGGGTAATACGGCAGGTGGGGCCATCAGCTATGCCATGGGTCTGGGCGCCGAGAAAGCCTACGAAGCCTGGCGCGAGAAGCACCCGCAACACACAGAAGACGGCGCAACTCCCAAGAACAAGGCAGCAGGCCGCTGGCACGAGCTGGGGCAGCGCTGGCTGACCCGCATGGGACCACCCGCCCTGCTCTTGTCTTGGCTACCCGTGGTAGGCGACCCCCTGTGTGCCGTAGCCGGGTGGCTACGCCTGCCATTTTGGCCCAGCGTGTTTTACATGGCGGTGGGAAAACTGGCGCGCTATATCACCATGACCGCTGGCCTGCTGTGGATTTTCCCCAAATTGGGTTGGTAATTTGCAGCAAACTGGCCGCAAACGCCCCCTTAACCCTGACTTGGCCCTGTAGTAAGGGGGCAGCCCGGCTACGATTCGTATACACTTGTCTTTTGCCTATCTGCTCCTCGCTGAGCCGCCCTTGACGGGCCTTGCCAACTATCGCCATGAACGCCCCCATTGCAAGCAAGCACCTGGCTGCCCAGGCACGCAACAACGACACGCCGCGCCTGCGTGAAATCCCCTACAACTACACTTCGTACTCAGACCGGGAAATTATCCTGCGACTGCTGGGTGAAGAGGCCTGGGAAAAGCTGTCCGAGCTACGCTCCGAACGCCGCACCGGCCGCTCCGCACGCATGTTGTTTGAAGTGCTGGGTGATATCTGGGTCGTCAAGCGCAACCCCTATCTGCAGGACGATCTGCTGGACAATCCCAAGCGCCAGCATCAACTGATCGAGGCCCTGAACCATCGCTTGAACGAGATTGACCAGCGCCGCGACAGCGCCGTGCCCGATCGCGATGCCAAGGTTCTGCGCCTGTTGCACGCTGCTCGGGGTGCAGTAGCTGCGTTTGAACAAGAATTTACCGACACCCGCGAGCTGCGCCAGAAAATTGTGCGCTCCCTGTCGCGCCTGACCGCCAAGGACAACATCAAGTTTGATGGCCTGTCGCGCGTCTCGCACGTCACTGACGCCACCGACTGGCGTGTGGAATATCCCTTTGTCGTGCTCACCCCCGATCACGAAAACGAGATGGCCGCACTGGTGCGCGCCTGTATCGAACTGAAGCTGACCATCATCCCGCGTGGGGGTGGTACCGGTTACACCGGCGGTGCCATTCCACTTAGCTGGCGCTCGGTTGTCATCAACACCGAAAAGCTGGATGCCATTGGCAAGCCTGAACAAACCACGTTGCCCGGCATGTCCGAGCCCGTCACCACCATTCTGACGGGTGCTGGCGTGGTGACTCGTCGTGTGGCTGATGCCGCCGAAGCCGCTGGTGCCGTGTTTGCGGTAGACCCGACCTCGGCCGATGCCTCCTGTGTGGGCGGCAATATCGCCATGAACGCAGGCGGCAAGAAAGCCGTGCTGTGGGGTACTGCACTGGATAACCTCGCCTGGTGGCGCATGGTCGATGCCCAGGGCAACTGGTTGGAAGTCACCCGCCTTGAACACAATATGGGCAAGATCCACGACGTGGAAATGGCTCATTTTGAAGTCAAATGGTTTGATGGCCGTTACGCCCCTGGTGCCCAGTTGCTGCGCAGCGAAACCCTGCACATTGAGGGTCGGCGCTTTCGCAAGGAAGGCCTGGGTAAAGACGTTACCGACAAATTCCTGGCAGGTTTGCCCGGTATTCAGAAAGAAGGCTGTGATGGCCTGATCACGCAGGCCCGCTGGGTGCTGCACCGCATGCCGGCGCATACACGCACCGTCTGTATGGAGTTTTTCGGCCAGGCCAAGCAGGCCGTGCCCTCCATTGTGGAAGTCATTGACTACCTGAACGGCGAAGGCAAGCGCATCGGCGCCATTCTGGCCGGTCTGGAACACCTGGACGAACGCTATCTGCGTGCGGTGGGCTATGCCACCAAGAGCAAGCGCGACGGCCTGCCCAAGATGGTCCTGATTGGCGACATCGTGGGCGACGATCCCGATGCCGTGGCCACAGCTGCCTCTGAAGTGGTGCGTCTGGCCAATGGCCGCTCCGGTGAAGGTTTTGTAGCCGTCAGCGCTGAAGCCCGCAAGAAGTTCTGGGCCGACCGCTCCCGCACCGCCGCCATTGCCCGCCACACCAACGCCTTCAAGATCAACGAAGACGTGGTGATCCCCCTGCGCCGCATGGGTGAGTACACCGAAGAAATCGAACGCATCAATATTGAACTGTCCACGGACAACAAGCTGCGCTTGACCCGTGAACTGGAAGACTTCCTGCAAGGCGATCTGCCTGTGGGCAAGATCGAAGATCACAACGACGCCGAGCACACCCGCGAAGAGATTCTGGACGAGCGCCGTCACGACGCCCTGCAAATCGTACGCAATGTGCGCCAGCGCTGGCAGTGGCTGCAGGACAATCTGGACAAACCGCTGAAAGACTCGCAGTCTGATCTGGCCGAGATTGGTGTGCCGCTGGATAGCGCCGCGATCGAGGCCCGTCTGCAAGAAGACCCGAACACCTCGATTTTCCAGCTGCTGCAAGATCACACGATCCGCACCTCCTGGAAGAGCGAGATCCGCGAAAACCTGGAACATATTTTCCCGGGTGCCGACTGCGCAGCCGTGCTGACCGAACTGCAAGCCATTCACGACCGTGTGCTGAAAAGCCGTGTGTTTGTGGCGCTGCACATGCACGCCGGTGACGGTAACGTACACACCAACATCCCCGTGAACTCGGATGACTACGGCATGCTGCAACAAGCCAATGTCACCGTAGCCCGCATCATGCAAATCGCGCGTGGTCTGGACGGCGTGATTTCCGGTGAGCACGGTATTGGCCTGACCAAGTACGAGTTCCTGACGCAGGAAGAGCTGGATCCCTTCCAGAACTACAAGCGCGAAGTGGACCCGAACAACCACTTCAACGCTGGCAAGCTGATGCCCGGTGCGGACTTGAGCCGCGCCTGGACCCCCAGCTTCAACCTGCTGGGCCACGAATCGCTGATCATGCAACGCAGCGAAATTGGCTCCATCTCTCACGCCATCAAGGATTGCTTGCGTTGCGGCAAGTGCAAACCGGTCTGTGCCACTCACGTGCCACGCGCCAACCTGCTGTACTCGCCCCGCAACAAGATCCTGGCCACCTCCCTGCTGATCGAAGCCTTCCTGTACGAAGAGCAAACACGTCGCGGGATCAGCCTGAAGCATTGGGAAGAGTTTGAAGACGTAGGCGACCACTGCACCCTGTGCCACAAGTGCTACAACCCCTGTCCGGTGGACATCGACTTTGGCGATGTGTCCATGGAAATGCGTTCCTTGCTGAACCGCATGGGCAAGAAGTCCTTCAATCCGGGCTCGGCTGCGGCCATGTTCTTCCTGAACGCCAAGGACCCGCGCGTCATCAAGGCCACTCGTACCGCCATGATTGAAGTGGGCTACAAGGCCCAGCGTGCGGTGCACAATCTGCTGGCTGCCCCTGCTCGCAAACAGGTCAGCGCTCCCCCTGCCACCATCGGCAAGGCTCCGATCCGTGAACAGGTCATCCACTTCATCAACCGCAAGATGCCCGGCGGCCTGCCCAAGCAGACTGCCCGTAAATTGCTGGATATCGAGAACTCGGATTACGTACCTATCATCCGTAACCCTGAAGCCACCTCCGTGGATTCGGAAGCCGTGTTCTACTTCCCCGGCTGTGGTTCGGAGCGTCTATTCTCGCAAGTGGGTCTGGCTACTCAAGCCATGCTCTGGCATGTCGGCGTGCAGACGGTTCTGCCTCCTGGCTACCTGTGCTGTGGCTATCCCCAGCGCGGCAGCGGTCAAAGCGACAAGGCCGAGAAGATCATCACCGACAACCGCGTGCTTTTCCACCGCATGGCCACCACCTTGAACTACCTGGATATCAAAACCGTGGTGGTCAGCTGTGGTACCTGTTACGACCAGCTGGCAGGCTATGAATTCGACAAGATCTTCCCTGGCTGCCGCCTGATCGACATCCACGAATACCTGCTGGAAAAAGGCTTGAAGCTGGAAGACGTGCAAGGCGTGCGCTACATGTACCACGACCCTTGCCACAGCCCCATGAAGCTGCAAGACCCCATGAAAACGGTCAAATCCCTGGTGGGCGACAGCACCATCAAGGCCGACCGCTGCTGTGGCGAGTCGGGCACGCTGGCGGTGTCGCGTCCGGATATTTCCACGCAAATCCGTTTCCGCAAGCACGAAGAACTGCAAAAGAACCAGGACACCGTCCGTGCCGATGGTTTCCAGGGCGAAGTCAAAGTGCTGACCTCCTGTCCGTCCTGCCTGCAAGGTTTGTCCCGCTACGAAGACGAAACCAAGATGGATGCGGATTACATCGTGGTGGAAATGGCCAAGCACATGTTGGGCGAGAACTGGATGGCGGACTACGTACGCCGTGCCAACGACGGTGGTATTGAGCGCGTTCTGGTGTAAACCAAACGCATCACTCCCCCTGAACAGGCCGGCTTTATGTCGGCCTGTTTTGTAAGGGGTGAGCAAGTATCTTTTACCGCTGGACTGCTCCAGGATAAAAATGCCCCTGGGTGGGGAGAAAGCGCAGCGTGATCGCTATTCATCGCCAGGCCCTCCCCCAGAAGCGCCGCCCGGATAGCAATAAAGCAAAGGGGCTGCGCGGAGATTTTTCTGCGGAGCAGCCCAAGGAAATTCCCTTGGGGACGAATGAAACCCCAACCGCAGTATGGAAGCTTTTTCAGAATAGGTGTCTTTATGTCTGTTGATGATCCATTGCTAAACAGCCTGCAGGCCCTGCTCCGCAGTGAACGCACTGCGTCTTTGGGCACACTCAGCAATCAGGGCTTGCCGGTGGTCTCTCGCGTCCCTTTTGCGATCTGCCCCGAACAAGCCAGCATCATCATCCACATCAGCGAAATGGCGGCTCACACCCGTTATTTGCTGCAACGTCCCGATGCCAGCCTGATGGTCAGCCAAAGCGAGCATGGCCAGGATGCTGTCCATGACTTGCCCCGTGTCACCTTCCAAATGCAGGCCCGCAAACTGGAGCGCGAGCAGCCCGACTGGGAACAGGCCAAACGAGCCTATACCGCCCGTTTTCCCGATATGGAATTTCTAAGCAGCTTTACGGACTTTCATTTCTTCGCTCTGGATCTGGTCAGGGTGCGCCATATTGCCGGGTTTGCGGCGGCACGAACCTTGAGCCCTGAGCTAGTGCGTGCCTTGCTGGCAGAGCCTGTGGCCAATTGAAGTCCCCGAGTTCGCAATCGCAGCAAGCCTTGGAAGCGCTGGAACTGTGCTCCAGCCTTCACCACGTCAAAGCACCTTAATACAACGACAAACAGGTGAGCCTTCGCCCCTTACAAGCCCCGGCCTGCACCCAAAATGTTGCAGACTCTGCAACAAATTCGTCACTAACTGATTTCCAGACAAAGAAAACGGATCACTGATTAAACGCCTTTCTGACCAGAGAAATCGCCACTCCTTCTCCTTGCACTTCCGGTGCAGTCGTCCGTTTTCGTGTGTTTCAAACGCCAAGCATGACAAAACGTAAATTTGGCCGCTATAAGATTCAACAGCTACGACGTTAAATGGCACGCAAGGACTCGACAACACGACCTCGCAACACATTGCCGCCACACAGAGAAAAACACCCAGGAGAGGAAGAGATGTCGAACAAGAAACGCAGCACCTATGTGCTGGTGCAGATGGCCTTGCTGAGCCTGACTTTACCTGGCCTTGCCCATGCGCAAGCAGACAGCTCATTGGAGCAATGGCGTACTAAAGAATACAAACGCCAGCCTGGCCTGGACATGATCAACGCCGCCCAAGCGTATGCGCTGGGCTTTACGGGCAAGGGCGTGACGGTCGGCTATCTGGACTCTGGAATTGAAGCCAAACACCCGGAGTTTGCGGGTGCCATTGCGGGTGGCTTTGACTTCAACACGGATACCCCCTATGCCAACGGCCAAGGCATAGATGCCGATCCTCCAGCAGGTCATGGCAGCCACGTTGCGGGCATTATTGGCGCACGTCGCGACGGCAAAGGCATGCACGGTGTCGCCTTCAACAGTCAGCTCTTTGCGGTCGCCTACGATGCGAGAGAAGACGATGATGATGACATGCTTGGCAACGATCCTTATGAACCGGACCCACGCGACCAAGCCGCCGCATTCGACCGCGTTGCCTCCCGAGGCTGGAACTATCTGGCACAGTTCAAACTGCCCATCATCAACAGCAGCTTGGGCGTCAATGGTTGCAACGATGCCAGCTCCCCACCACCTTGCAATGTCCTGGACTATGGCTCGCCCGAAGGCGTACTGGATTGGCAGCCACTGGCGATCGAGGCTTTCCACAACAGCGTAGACGCAGGCTCCCTGATGGTCTTTGCCACCGGCAATGAATCGCAGGACCACCCTGACCTGCTGGCAGGCTCCCCCTACTGGTTTCCTGAACTAAAAGATAACTGGCTGGCCGTGACAGCCCTGGGCGAGGATGGATCTTTAGCCTCCTATGCGAACAAGTGCGGCGTAGCAGCCGAGTGGTGTCTGGCCGCCCCCGGTGGTGACGACAATCCAGGGATTAATTCGGTCCAATCCTCTGGCGGCTATGTCGCCTTTAGCGGCACCTCCATGGCCTCCCCCCACGTCGCGGGCGGTGCGGCGCTAGTAAAGGAAGCGTTCCCCTACTTCACGGCGTATCACCTGCAGCAGACCTTGCTGACCACCGCCACTGACCTGGGCGACCCCAGCGTTTTTGGCTGGGGCCTTATGAATATAGGCAAGGCCGTACAAGGACCCGGGCAATTCACCCGCCTGTTCGATGTAGACACGCTAGGCTACAACTCCACCTTCGCCAATAACATCAGCGGTACAGGTGGACTACACAAGCGCGGTTCCGGCTCCCTGGAGCTGACGGGCAATAACAGCTATACCGGTGACACCACAATCAGCGGCGGTCGTCTGGCCGTCAATGGCACGCTGGCTTCTGCGGTCACAGTGGAACGCGAAGGCACCTTGGGTGGTTCCGGTACAGTCGCTCAAGTCGATAACTACGGCACCCTGGCTCCAGGTAATTCTGTTGGCACTCTGACCGTCAGCGGCGACTACACCGCCCATGCCGGTTCGGTGCATGAGCTGGAAGTTGGCCCTGCAGGTGCCACCGATCGTTTAGTAGTAGGCGGTGCAGCCCATATCGACGGCACACTGAAACTGGCCGGCGGCCCTTTCCGGCAAAACGTAGCCTATTCCTTTCTGGATGCGGCTAATGGTGTGACTGGTCAATACAGTCACATCACTTATGACATGGCTTTCCTGTCGCCCACACTGCTTTATGGCCCCAGCCTGTCCTTGCTGATCAAGCGCAATGACACACCGTTTGCCACCTTTGCCAATACGGGAAACCAGAAAGCCGTGGCCAACGCGCTGGATACCGGCTCGGATCAACCGCCAGCCGCGATGGCTGAACTGTATGACACGGTGCTCAATGCCCAGTCTGGCAGTGTGGCAGGCTATATGGAACAGCTACAAGGTCAGATCCATGCAGGAACCACTTCGGCTCTGCTGAGCAACAGCGACCTGCTGCCCCGCACCCTGGGTAAACAAGCCTCAGGCGCACGTAATACAAACGGCAAAGACACCGTCTTGTGGGCCGAAGTGATTCACCAACAACGCGATCTGGACGGTGACGACAACAGCCAGGATGTTCGTCATAAAGTGGGCGGTCTGTTCCTGGGTGGCGATACCGCCATCGGCGAACAAGGCTGGCGCATGGGTGCTTCTCTGGGCTACCTGGAAAACCGCATTAAGCTGGACGACCGCCGTCAAAGCTCGCGCAGCAACAGCTACAGCGCAGCTCTGTATGGGACGCAAGCGTGGGAAATGAGTTCGGGTAGTCTGAACCTGCTGGCAGGTGGTGCTTACACCCGCCACAGCCTGGACAGCGAGCGTTCTCTCTCCGTTCACCAATACGAAACACTGAAGGCTGATTACAAAGCGCATAGCATTCAGGCTTTTGCCCAGTTGGGCTACCGCATGCCGGTCAGCCCACGATCCAGCGTAGAACCATACGCCAGCGTGAACTGGCACCAGCTGCGTCACGGCTCCTTTAGCGAATCGGGCGGTCAAGCCGCCTTGCGTGGCGACTCGCAGCGCCAGAATCTGAGCACCGTCACGCTAGGTCTGCGCGGCACCACGGAACTGGACTTGTCCAAAACCACGCTGTCCTTGAGCGCCGGTTTGGGCTGGCGTCATGCCCTGGGTGACACCACTCCCGAACGTGAACTGGCCTTTGCCGCCCTGCCCGGCAGCAACTTCCGTATCAGCGGCGCACCTATCGCCAAGAATGCCGCTGTTGCCGAGTTAGGCGCAGAGCTCAAAGCAGGCCAGAGCACATCCTTTGGTCTGAACTACCAGGGTCAGTTTGGCCGCAATCAGGATCATGCAGGCTCTATTTTCATGAAAGTGCGCTTCTAAACAAGAAACCTATAGGGTGGTGCCTGCCCCGCGCAGTCACCCTCTTCGCAACAAAACAAACAGGCATGAGTAATCCCGGCGATGCACAGACACGCCGGAGACGCTTAATAGAGCACTAGCTCGACGCCACATCGGCACATAACAACAAAATTAAACGGCCATGCCGTTCAATATGCCTCAAGGATATCAACGGCAAGCTTTCACAACGAATTGCCGCCATACATAGAAAATCCCAAGAGAGGAAGAGATGTCGAACAAGAAACGCCCTATCTATCTACTGGTGCAGTTGGCTTTGCTAAGCCTTGCCCTACCGGGTATCGCCCATGCCGAACCCGATAACACACTGGAGCAATGGCGCACAAAAGAGTACAAGCGCCAATCTGGCCTGGACATGATCAATGCGGCCAAAGCTTATTCGCTAGGCTTTACAGGCAAAGGCGTAACGGTCGGCTATCTGGATTCGGGAATTCAGGCAACTCACCCAGAGTTTGCGGGTGCCATTGCGGGCGGCTTTGACTTCAACACCAATACTCCCTACACCAATACCCAAGGGGTGGACTCAGACGACGACGTACCAGGCCATGGCTCTCATGTTGCTGGAATTATCGGTGCACGCCGCGATGGCGTCGGCATGCACGGTGTTGCCTTCAACAGCCAGCTCTTTGCCGTTGCTTACGTCGAAAATGGGAATTTCCTAAGCCCCGAAGAAGAAGCCGCGTACGACGACCGTGAGTTTTCCAGAAGCTGGAATTATCTTGCTCAGTTCAAACTGCCCATTATCAATAACAGCCTAGGACTCAATGACTGCCGCGACTCCTATGACCCACCTTGCCATATCCTGGAGTATGGCTCAGCACAAGGTGCTCTGGACTGGCAGCCCTTGATTATTGATTCCTTCAGGAACAGCGTAAAAGCGGGCACCTTGATGGTGTTTGCCACCGGTAATGAGACACAAGACCACCCCGATTTCATGGCTGGCTCTCCTCACTGGTTTCCCGAACTTAAAGACAATTGGCTAGCCGTCACAGCTCTGGATGAACAAGGCAATCTAGCCTCCTATGCCAATAAATGCGGCGTCGCTGCTGAATGGTGCTTGTCCGCCCCCGGTGGCGAGAATCCCGGTATTTACTCCGTCAACTCTGCGGGTGGCTATGCCTATGCGGGCGGCACCTCCATGGCCTCCCCGCACGTCGCAGGCGCTGCTGCCCTGGTGAAAGAAGCCTTTCCCTATTTCACGGCGTATCACTTACAGCAAACCTTGTTGACCACCGCGACGCCTCTGGGTGACCCAAGCATTTACGGTTGGGGCCTGTTGAACGTAGGCAAAGCCGTACAAGGACCCGCACAATTCACCCGCCTGTTCGATGTAGATACGCTGGGCTACAACTCCACCTTCGCCAACGACATCAGCGGCACAGGTGGCCTGCACAAGCGCGGTTCCGGCTCCCTGGAGCTGACAGGCAATAACAGCTATACCGGCGACACCACCGTCAGCGGCGGTCGTCTGGCCATCAATGGCACGCTGGCATCTGCCGTCACCGTCGAGCGTGAGGGAACACTGGGGGGTTCCGGTACAGTCGCTCAAGTCGATAACTACGGCACCCTGGCTCCAGGTAATTCGGTTGGCACTCTGACCGTCAGCGGAGACTACACTGCCCATGCCGGTTCGGTGCATGAGCTGGAAGTTGGCCCAGCAGGTGCCACCGATCGTTTAGTAGTAGGTGGTGCCGCCCATATCGACGGCACACTGAAACTGGCCGGTGGCCCTTTTCGCCAGAACATCGCTTATTCCTTCCTGGATGCGGCCAATGGCGTGACCGGGCAATACAGCAGCATCGCTTATGACATGGCCTTCTTGTCACCCACACTGCTTTACGGCTCCAGTCTGTCCGTGATGGTCGAACGCAATGACATCCCCTTTGCCGCTTTTGCTCATACAGGCAATCAGAAATCTGTCGCACAGGCCTTGGATGCCGGCTCAACGCAGCCCCCTGCGGCTATGGCTGAGCTGTATGACACGGTACTCAATGCCCAATCCGGTAGCGTGGCAGGCTATATGGAACAGCTACAAGGCCAGATCCATGCAGGTACGACTTCCGCCCTGCTAAGCAACGGAGATCTGTTGCCCCGTACTTTGGGCAAACAGGCTTCAAGCGCGCGTAATACCGTAGGCAAAGAGGCAGTGCTCTGGGCTGAAGTGATCCATCAACAGCGCGATCTGGACGGTGACGACAACAGCCAGGATGTTCGTCATAAAGTGGGCGGTCTGTTATTGGGTGGCGATACGGCTATCGGCGAACAAGGCTGGCGCATGGGGGCCTCCTTGGGCTATCTGGAAAACCGTATCAAGCTGGATGATCGTCGCCAGACCTCACGCAGCAACAGCTACAGCGCGGCCCTGTATGGAACACAAGCTTGGGAAATGGGTTCGGGTAGTCTGAACCTGCTGGCAGGTGGTGCTTACACCCGCCACAGCCTGGACAGCGAACGCTCGATTTCGATTCACCAAAGCGAAACACTGAAGGCTGATTACAAAGCGCATAGCATTCAGGCTTTTGCCCAGTTGGGCTACCGCATGCCGGTCAGCCCACGCTCCAGCGTGGAACCCTATGCCAGCGTGAACTGGCATCAACTGCGTCACGGCTCCTTTAGTGAATCGGGCGGTCAAGCCGCCTTGCGTGGCGACTCGCAGCGCCAGAACCTGAGCACTGTCACGCTGGGTCTGCGCGGCACCACGGAACTGGACTTGTCCAAAACCACGCTGTCCTTGAGCGCCGGTTTAGGCTGGCGTCATGCCCTGGGCGACACCACACCCGAACGTGAACTGGCCTTTGCCGCCCTGCCCGGCAGCAACTTCCGTATCAGCGGTGCTCCTATTGCCAAGAATGCCGCTGTTGCCGAGCTGGGCGCAGAGCTCAAAGCAGGCAAGAGCACTTCTTTTGGTCTGAACTATCAGGGGCAGTTTGGCCGCAATCAGGATCATGCTGGCTCCCTGTTCATGAAGGTCCGTTTCTAAGCAACACAACAAAGCGCGGAGCTGGCCGTACGCCAGCCCCGCTCTCAAGCAGACAGACATGAAAAATCCCTGCGATGCTCCGGGCATGGCAGGGATTCAGGCTACAAAGCCAAACCGGCAATACGCCGGTCCTGGCAATTAGCGGTCAGATTCGTTAAAGCTACAGACGGTGTAAACCGACAAGCCGGAATCTGTCACGGCCTTGGATCCACCCAGTTCAGGCAGATCAATAATCGCGGCAGCTTCCACCACGTTGGCACCCAGGCGCTGCAGCAAACGAGCCGCCGCCAGCAAAGTACCGCCAGTAGCGATCAGGTCGTCAATCAGCAGGACACGCTGGCCGGGGCGCACGGAGTCCGTGTGCATCTCGACGCTGGCATTGCCATATTCCAGGGAATACTCTTCGGCCACGGTATTGAAAGGCAGCTTGCCTTTCTTGCGCACAGGCACAAAACCCAAGTTCAGCTCGTAAGCCAGAACCGAGCCCACAATAAAGCCACGCGCATCCACACCCGCCACCAGATCCAGCTTTTGTCCCATGTAACGGTAGACAAAAAGGTCAATCAGAACGCGGAAGGAGCGCGGGTCCTGCAAGACGGTGGTGATATCGCGGAAAGTCACCCCTGGCTTGGGCCAGTCCGGCACATTGCGAATGATTTGACGGATGTACTGGGTGGGATCAATTTGCATGTCAAAGCTTCTACAACAAAAAATCCGGGCGCGAAGGGCGCACTTGGATACGTTGCAAGTGTACACAATTGGGCAGCAGCAACAAGGGCTCACCCGGCTTGTGCTCGTAAGTTGTACTAATACGACGCGATTGAGCAAAAATCCCTGCAGACTTGACCCGCAGCGTCCTTTTAGTTTGGTTCTAAAGCATTTATTTCCAGGCTTGATTTGCCCTGCAAGCGCCCCGCTTCAAACTGGTAAACACGATCGACCAAAGGCAGCAAACGGGTATCGTGGGTTGCCATAATCACGGTTTTTCCTTGCGCTGCAGCCAGAATATCCCGCATCAAGGCCTGGCTGGTCGGGCCATCCAGACTGGCCGTAGGCTCGTCCAGAAACCAGATATGGGCAGGCGACAACAGCACACGTGCCAGACACAGGCGGCGCTGCTGCCCCAGGGACAATTGCTGCCCCCCCTCACCCAGCCAGGTATCCAGCCCTTGGGGTAATTCACGTACCACACTGTCCAGTTGGGCGTCGTGAAGCACCTGCCAGATTTGTTGCTCTGAGGCTGCCGGTTCTGCCAGCAAAAGGTTATCTCGCACCGAACCCAGAAACAGCGGCGAGTCCTGTGCCAGCAAGGCGCAATGATCAAACCAACTGGTGCGGCTCCAATGCTGGGCTGCTTTACCCTCAACCAGATACTGCTTTCCCGAAACAGGCAACAAGCGCATCAGCACACCCAGCAAGGTGGACTTGCCGGAACCACTGGGGCCAAAAATAGCAATGTGCTCGCCAGCTTGGACTTGCAGCGACAACTGCTCCAATACAGGCTGTGAACCGTAGGCAAAATTCAGATCTGTGATTTCCAGGGAGGCTGGCTTGTCCAACGCAATCGCCTGCCCTTGCGCCTGATCGGTTTCCTCGGGCTCGTCCAGAATTGTCAGCAAACGATTGCTGGCTGCCTGAACCTCTCCCAAGCGGGACGCACCGCGCATCATGGGTGCCATGATCTCGAACAAGCCCAGCAAAGCCAGCACCAGCCCCACCCACAAGGGGCCGCTCATGGCTTGCAGATTGACCTGCTGCGCTCCAACCAGCAGGCAGGTCATCAAGGCCACGCCCATCAAGACCTGCTGGGAAAACTGCCCGACAATGCCCCAGCCATTACTGCGCAAACGGGCTTGCCCCAGTTCCAGTCCCAGCTTGTCCACTTGTTCCTGCACGGCATCCGCAGCGGCAAACACCTGAATATCAGCATAGGCGCGGATGGCCTGATGCACCAGAACACGCTGGCGGTTTTCCAGTTGATGGACTTGCTGGGCTGCACGGCTGGCGCCACGGGCGCAAATATACGGAATCAAACAAGCGGCAATCAGCAAACAAGCCAGAATCAGCCAGGCCCACCAGGACAGCCAGGTTTGCAGCACAGCGCTAAACACCAGACCAGCCACCACAGCCGTAGTCAGCGGCACCAAAATCAGCAAAAGCACCAGATCCAGCACAGCCACGTCAGAGGTCAGACTGGAAGCCAGCTCCCCATCTCGAAACTGGGCCAAGCGCGACTGACTGAATCGGCTCAAGCGTCCGAAAACCAGGCTGCGAATACGTACTTGCAAATCCAGCGTCAGGGCATGACCGACGACGCGCTCCAGATACCGGGAGGCGATACGCCAAAAAGACAGGCCGCGAATCATGGCCGAAGGGCCAAACAGATTGAATACGATGCCCAACGTAGCCAGAAAAGCGCTGCTTAGAAACCAACCAGCCACACCCAAAAGGCCGACACCCGCGGCCACCGTACTGATCGCCAGCAGAACTGTAAACAATACGGCCCCACGTCGTTCGCGCAGGCTGGAAGCTAAAAGACGAAACCACGCTTTCATGCCGTCAGAACTCCTTGGGCAATGTGCAGTTGGTTCGAGCACATGGCCGCCAGTTGCTGGTCATGCGTGGCCACGACCAGACAACGCCCCTGACAGAAGCGCAGAATATTGCGCATGACACGATCCCGGGTCGCCGCATCCAGGCGGGAGCTGGGTTCGTCCAGCAAAACCACATGCGGGTCTGTCAAAAACAGGCGGGCCAGTGCCAAACGCTGAATCTGGCCACCGGAAAGACCAAAACCACCCTCGCCCAGCGCCGTTTGCAAACCATCGGGCAAGGCCCGTACAAATTCGGCTGCACAGGCTTGTTGCAAGGCTTGCCACAGCTGTTCATCACTGGCTTGTGGGGCTGCCAGACGCAAGCCATCGGCAATGGTCCCCATGGCTAAAAAGGCCTGCTGGGAAATCAGTACGACGCCATCATGGCGCGTCAGCAAGCGCCCGGCAGTATCGCTATTGCGCAGCAAAATTTCACCCTGCGCCAAGGGGCGCAAACCAATCAGGCTTTCCAGCAGACTGGTCTTGCCGGAGCCGCTGGCCCCCAGCAAGGCGTAAGACTGATCTATATAAAGTTGCAGGCCGGGCACTTCCAGCAAGGTCCCCTGCCCGCCCAACTGCGGCAAATGCAGATGACGCAATACCAGTACCGGCAAGTTGGGAAAAACCGCTTCATTGTCGGCGCTGGTGGGAGCCGCAGGAATCAAATCCTGGCCCAAGTTTGCCCACAGCCTGTCAACTTCTACCGCAGCCGCACGCGCCGCTGCCCGATCATGATAATTAGCGGCCAATTGGCGCAAGGGCTGGTAGGCCTCCGGAGCCAGGAGCAAACAGAACAAGCCTTGTTGCAGGCTAATGCCCGAGAAGGACTCGCCCAGATAGCCCAGGTAACCCAAGCCAATGTAGACGGCTATCCCGGCCACACCCAATGCCGCGAAGAACTCCAGCACAGCCGAAGATAAAAACGCGATTCGCAGCACTTTCATGGTACGTGTGCGCAGCTCCTGACTGGCCAATTCCACACGCTGCAACTCGTCCTGCCCACGCCCCATCAAGCTAAGGGTAAAAATGCCGCGCAGCCGGTCGGCGAAAAAGCCGGACAGTCGCAGCGTTGTTTGTTGTTGTTCACGGCTGGCCGCTTCCGCCCCCCAGCCCACCAAGGCCATGAACAGGGGAATCAGGGGCGTGCTCAACAAGAGAATCAAGGACACAATGCCATCCACCGGCAACACTGCCAGCACTAGTGCCAAAGGCACCAGGGCCGCCGCTGCCATGCAAGGAATGTAACGCGTCACAAAGCCATCCAGGGCTTCAATTTGCGTGATCAAGCTGGTGGACAGTTCGCCGCTATTGCTGGCCCGCAAACGCGGCATCGTACTGCGGAACAGTCGGGCAAACAGCTCGGAGCGCAGCCCTTGTTTCAGATGTTCTGAAACCTTTTGCGCACGGCGCTCGCCAAAAGCAGAAATGGCGGCACGCAGCAACAAAAGTGCGGCCACCATCAGGATAGAGAAAAGCTGCCCGGTCCAGGGCAAGCCATCGACCACAATTGCCTGCACAATCTTTGCCAGCAACCAGGCCTGAGGAATCAGTAAAGCGCCGGCCAGCACAGGGGCCAGCATGGAAGCCCGCAAAGCCGTGCGGGCGCGGCTGGAAAATTGCCCCAGCCATTGTTGCGCCGTTGGACTTTGCGGTGTCAATCAGACCTCGATATCTGCTTTAGCCTTGGAGGCGGCTGCGCTCTGCAAAGCCGTGTTTTCACGCAGCTCGAACCACATCGCATTCAGGATGGAGAATGCGCAGGCCAGACCCAAACCTAGAACCCAAGAGAAGTACCACATATGCGCTGGCCTCCTTAGTAAGAATGAGAAGAATCTTTCATGCTGGCAACCGACACCTTGCCTCGCATTACGCTATACACCCAGGAGGTATAGAGCACGATGATGGGCAAGAACACCAGTGTCACCAGCAGCATGATCCACAAGGTCAGATGACTGGCAGAGGCATCAAACAGGGTCAGGCTGGAACCGGGGTTCAAGGACGAAGGCAGCAGGAATGGGAAGACGGCAAAACCGAAAGTCAGAATGATGCCAGCCAGTGCCAAGGACGAGAACAGCAGAGCCAACAAGCCGCGGCCACGACCAGCCAGCAAGGCGCCAAACAGCAAGCCCGCAAAACCGACAATGGGGGCTGCCCACAAGGCAGGCCAGGTACGATAGTTAGCCAACCAGGCACCTTCAACCATATCGACCGTCTTGCCAATCGGGTTGGACATGGCGTGGGCCGCCTCGGGCCAAGGCATGCTATAGCCATTCATGGCACTGATCCACCAGCCGCCGGCAGCAAAAGCCACAATGGACAGCAGGCCCAAAGGCATGGCCCAGGCACGCGCACGACGAGCCACATGATCACTGCCCTTCCAGGCAACAACCACCGCACCTTGGAAAGCCAGCATCAGAACGCTGAGCAAACCACACAGAATGGCAAAGGGCTGGAACAGACCGAAGAAGTTGCCTTGGTACATGGGACGTAGCGTGGTCTCGTCAAAGCCGAAAGGTACGCCCAGCATCACGTTCCCAATAGCCACACCAAACACCAGAGCACAAACCAGACCGGAGGCGGTCCAGATCGCATCCCAGTTACGACGCCAGCGCGACGAGCTGAGCTTGCTGCGGTACTTGATGGCCACCGGGCGAACAATCAAGGCGACCAAAAGCAACATCATGGCCAGGTAAAAGCCCGAGAAAGCCATGGCATACAGCAAAGGCCAGGCCGCAAAGGCCACACCACCGGCCACGATCAACCAAACCTGGTTACCTTCCCAGACCGGGCCAATCACGTTGTACAACGTGCGCCGCTCATCATCAGTGCGAGCAACCAGCGGCAACACCATGGCCACACCCAGGTCGGCCCCGTCCATGATGGCAAATGCCGCCAACAAAACGCCCAGCAGCAACCACCAGATGATGCGCAAGGTGTCGTAATCGAGAAGAATCAAATTTTCCATGATGGTTCCCCCTCCTTAACCGCGCAGCAACGGAGCGTTGCGCGAACCATAAGACAAAGCGGAAGGTGTGGCGGTCTCGCCAGCCTCGTCCGGCCCTTTACGCACCGAGTGCAACATGACCTTGATGCCAATCACCGCCAAGGTGGTATAGAGCAACAGGAAGATGGTCATACTGATCATCAAGTCCACAAAGGACAGACCAGAGGCCGCATAGTAGGTAGGCAAGACACCTTCAATCGCCCAGGGCTGACGTCCGAACTCGGCCACAAACCAGCCACATTCGATCGCAA
Source organism: Alcaligenes nematophilus (assembly GCF_026344155.1). Lineage (NCBI taxonomy): Bacteria > Pseudomonadati > Pseudomonadota > Betaproteobacteria > Burkholderiales > Alcaligenaceae > Alcaligenes > Alcaligenes nematophilus. The sequence goes on from NZ_JAPKMZ010000003.1 coordinate 106,428, forward strand.
TCCAAGGCAGGGGAATGCTCCAGACCGCTGCTTTAAGCAAGCGCGGGTGACGTTGCAGTCGGTCACGCGATGCCAGCACAAAAGCCACGCCAAAGAACAGGATGAAGTACAGCCCCAGCGCCACCATCACACGGAAGCTCCAGAACAGGGGGGCAACCTGTGGCACCGTATCCCAGGCAGCCTGGGCGATGGTCTCGGTATCGGCTTTGGTAATGTCGTCCGTATAACGCTTGAGCAGCAAGGCATAGCCCAGGTCTTTCCAGTTATTGTCAAAGACGCGGCGGGCCTCGATATTGCTGTCATCAGCGCGCACCAGCTGCAGTGCCTCGTAAGCACGCAAGCCATTGGCAATACGAATCTTGGCATGTTCGACCAGTTCATTAATGCCCAGCATGGGGGTACTGACTGAGCGTGTACCGATCAAACCCATCACCCATGGAATTTCCACGGCAAAGCGGTTTTCACGGGCCTCCTGATCAGGCCAGGCCAAGAGATTAAAACTGGCAGGGGCTTCCTCGGTTTCCCACATGGATTCCATGGCTGCGATCTTCATTTGCTGGTGTTCAGTAGTCAGGTAACCACTTTCATCACCCAGCACCACCACGGACAGGGACGCTGCCAAGCCGAAACTGGCCGCTACCGTCATCGAGCGCTTGGCCAGATCAATATGGCGACCACGCAGCAAGTACCAGGCACTGATGCCCATCACGAACATGGCACCCAGGACATAGCCGGCACTGACGGTATGAACAACTTTGGCTTGCGCAACGGGATTGAGAATGACCTCGGCAAAGTCAGTCATTTCCATACGCATGGTGTGGGGGTTGAAGATGGCGCCGACCGGGTTTTGCATCCAGCCGTTAGCGACCAGAATCCATAGGGCCGACAGGTTGGTACCGATGGCAACCAGCCAGGTAACAATCAGGTGTCCCAGCTTGGAGAGGCGATCCCAGCCGAAAAAGAACAGGCCGACAAAGGTTGCTTCCAGGAAAAAAGCCATCAAACCTTCAATGGCTAGCGGTGCGCCGAAAATATCGCCTACATAGTGACTGTAATAGGCCCAGTTCATACCGAACTGAAACTCCATCACAATCCCGGTTGCGACACCCAGGGCAAAGTTAATGCCAAAGAGTACGCCCCAGAACTTGGTCATGCGGCGCCAGATGGCCTTGCCCGTCATGACATAGACGCTTTCCATAATGGCCAGCAAAAAAGACAGGCCCAGCGTCAAGGGAACAAATAAAAAGTGGAACATCGCGGTGGAAGCAAATTGCAACCGCGACAAGGTAACGACATCCAGATCAATCATGACGACCCCCAGTTTGATCAGCTTTGCGAATCTTCCCGGCGAACCCCAGCACTTTCTGAACTTTGCTACCTAAACGCATCAGATTTTGCAGGGTTTCGGGCGGTAAGTGATGAACCTCGTCAAACCAACCACAAGCCAACTCGATCAATTCCAGCATTTCGTTAATGCGCTGCTGCCCATATTCCTCTTCGTCATTGACGGGCGCTTCCATTAGGATACTTCGCAATAAGGTCAATGTGGGATCAATCTCGCGCTTACGCTTTTCCTCCACCAAAGTACGGAAAATATCCCATACATCCTTGGGAGATTCAAAGTATTCGCGGCGCTCGCCAATCTTGTGCGTCATGTTGACCAGTCGCCAGGACTGCAACTCGCGCAAGCTCATGCTGACATTGGAGCGGGAGATGCCTAGCGTTTCAGCGATCTCGTCGGCGTGGAGGGCTTCGGGGGCAATGAACAGCAGCGCATAGATCTGGCCCACCGTCCGGTTGACCCCCCAGCGCCCGCCCATCTCCCCAAAGTGCAGAATAAAACGCTCTGCCTGTGGTCCTAGATTCATGGCTTCCTGAATTTTCAGTAATTACTGAAATTACAAAACAAGACGTATCTTAACCCTAAACTATTCGGCTTGCCACTGGTCCAAGGCCATCTGACCTTACAATTTGCCTCCTGCAAATCTACATGCCAAGCAGACACTTCACGTTTACAATTTCGCCATGAATACACCGGCACTTTTAGACCCCGCACATATCCTGTCCTCGGCACAACGCACCTTCGCCATTGAAGTTGACGCGTTACAAGCGCTGGGCGGGCGTCTGGACCAAAGTTTTGTAGAAGCCACCAAACTGCTCGTGCACTGTCAGGGCCGTGTGGTGGTGACCGGCATAGGCAAGTCCGGCCACGTAGCGCGCAAGATCGCGGCTACCTTGGCCTCGACCGGCACTCCCGCTTTTTTCATGCACGCTGCCGAAGCCTTGCACGGCGACCTGGGCATGATTACCAAGCAGGACGTGGTCATTGCCATTTCCTACTCTGGGCAGGCCCAGGAACTGGTCACGGTGCTGACTGTGCTGCGCCGCATGGGCGCCAAACTGATTGCGATCACCGGCAATGCCCAGTCCGAACTGGCCCAAAATGCCGACCTGCATCTGGATGCCCATGTAGAACATGAAGCCTGCCCACTCAACCTGGCTCCCACGGCCAGTACCACAGCCGCCTTGGTATTAGGCGATGCACTGGCCGTTGCCTGCCTGGAAGCACGAGGCTTTAGCCGCGAAGACTTCGCCCGCTCCCACCCCGGTGGTGCGCTGGGCCGTCAACTACTGACGTTTGTGCGCGACATCATGCGCAGCGGCGAACAACTGCCTATCGTATCCCCCGAGACCCTGATTCCCGATGCCCTGATAGAAATGTCCAGCAAAGGCATGGGCATGACTATTGTCACGGACGCACAAGGCCACCCCGTTGGAATGTTCACCGATGGCGACCTGCGCCGCCTGATTGCTCGTGCCGGCGATATACGCAATCTGCCAGTATCTGAAGGCATGTCGCGCGAACCGCGCAGCATTGCCGCCGAAGCCCTGGCCATTGAAGCAGCCGAGCAAATGGATGCCCTGCGTATCAGCCAAATGCTGGTATTGGACACAAACGGGCTACTATTGGGAGCTCTGCACATGCACGACCTGTTGGCTGCAAAGGTAATCTGATCATGATGAATACGCCCACCATCCCGCTCCATCCCGCTGAAGCTCAAATTCTGGCCAAGCTGCCCGAGAACGTGCGCACCCAATTACGTCAGTTGCGCATGATGGTGTTTGACGTGGACGGCGTGCTGACCGACGGACGCCTGTGGTACAGCGCGAACGGCGAGGAGTTCAAGAGCTTTCACGCTCTGGACGGCCACGGTTTACGCATGCTGGGCGAAAGCGGCATTAATGTCGCCCTGATTACCGGACGCGAAAGCGGCATCGTATCGCGTCGCGCTGCCGAACTGGGCATTCCTTTTGTTTACCAGGGCGTACGCGACAAAATTGCCATCCTGACCCAGCTGGCTCAGGAAAACGGCCTGTCCCTAAGTGAAGTGGGATATATGGGCGACGATCTGATCGACTTGCCCGCCATGCAGCGCGTGGGTTTTTCCGCCAGCGTGCCTGAAGCCCCCTTCTATATCAGTCAAATTGCCAGCTGGGTAGCCACACAGCCCGCCGGCCACGGCGCAGTGCGCGAATGCTGTGATGCCATCCTGGCCTCCCAGGGTCGCCTTGCGCCCTTTATTACAGGTGGTCCTTTGAAGACCACGGGAGTCATCCAGTAATCATGCGTGACCGTCTACCCACCGTCATTTCCCTGTTGTTGCTGACCTTGCTGGTGCTGGCAACGCTGTGGGCGGTCGATTACACCCAAAGCTCGGTCGCCATTGACCCGCCGCGCCGCATTACCCACGAACCCGACTCCTGGGCGCGCGACTTCACCATGATCAGCTCCGACCAAACCGGGATGGCCATCAGCCGGCTGGATGGCAAGATTGCCTATCACTACCCGGATGACGACTCGCACGACATTACGGCCCCGCGCGCGGTCAGCAACCGGGCCGATTCGCCCCTGACCATTGCCACTTCCGACACGGCACATATGAATGCAGGCGGGGACACCATCACCATGAAAGGCAATGCCCATATTCACCGCCAGGCCACACCCGATGACGAGGCGATGGACGTGCGCAGCGAAGTGCTGATCATCCTGCCCGAAGAGGACGTGGTGTACACCAACGAACCGGCCCTGGTCGTCAACGGCCAATCCACCATGCGCGGTACCGGGATGCGTTACGATAATCGCGTTCGCCAATTGAACGTCATGTCGGAATCCGACGTTAAAATCTCCGGCCAACAAACACAAAAAGCGCGTTCTTCCAATAGCTCTAAGGATTCCCCTCCATGACCACGCCTGACAGCGCCCGCCTGGGCCACAAGCCCAAGCTCTCTCTTAGCCTTTTGCGTGGTGCCCTGGCCCTGTGCCTGAGCACTGCCAGCCTGGCTTTGCTGCCTACGGCCCCTGCTCTGGCCCAAGCGGCTGCCTCTGCTGCCGCCGAACCGGACACCTCCGTGCTGTCCGATACCCTGACTTACGACGATATTGCCAAGCAGACCATTTACAAAGGCAACATCATCCTGACCCGTGGCGCCATGACCTTGATGGCTGACCAATTGGCCATCGAGCAGGACGCGGAAGGTTTCCAGCACGGCACGGCCACGGTCAGCGAGCGCGCCCGCGTGACGATTCGTCAGGAAGACCCGGCCAAGTTTGAACTGATGGTCGCCGAAGGTGTCCGAGCTATTTACAACGGCAAAACCGAAGAGGTCGAGCTGATTGGCAAGGCAGTCGTCAATCGTTATGTTTGCGGCAAGCTGCAGGACTCTGTCCAGGGCCAGCGCATTATCTACCGCCAAAAAGATGGCACGTACCAGGCCTTTGGTGGTTCGGACTCCGCCACACGTGATGGCCGGGTCCGCTCTGTGGCCCGCCCACGCGCCAATGCCGATGCTGCTCTGGCCGAATGCCAACGCAAGTCCTCCCCCCGCAAATAGCCCGGACCCCCTTGAATCATGGTTGCTTCTAACAACCCGTCTACCCCTACTCGCGCCAGCCACTCGACCAAAGGCAGTCTGATTGCCCAGGGACTGCGCAAGACCTACGGCAAACGTACGGTCGTGCAGGATGTTTCTTTGAATGTGGAAAGCGGCGAAGTGGTGGGCCTGCTAGGCCCGAACGGGGCTGGTAAAACCACCAGCTTCTATATGATTGTGGGCATTGTGCCCGCCGATGCAGGCCGTATTGAAATTGATGGCACGCCCATTACCGCCATGCCCATGCACAAGCGGGCACGGCTGGGCCTGTCCTATCTGCCCCAGGATGCTTCCGTCTTTCGCCGCCTGACGGTCGAAGAAAACATCCGCGCCGTATTGGAGCTGCAGCTGGACGATAACGGCCGCAGCATCAGCAAGAACGACATCAACGAGCGCCTGGAAACCCTGATCAGCGAGCTGCAAATTGCGCACATTCGTCAAAATACCGCCCTATCCCTGTCTGGTGGCGAGCGCCGCCGCGTAGAAATTGCCCGCGCGCTCGCCAGCAACCCTCGTTTCATTCTGCTGGACGAACCCTTTGCCGGGGTGGACCCGATCGCCGTGATCGAAATTCAGCGCATTGTGCAATTTCTGAAAGGCCGCAATATTGGTGTGCTGATTACCGACCACAACGTGCGCGAAACCCTGGGCATCTGTGACCGCGCCTACATCATCAGCGAAGGCACGGTACTGACCAGCGGGCACCCGTCCGAGATCATCGATAACGAAGCCGTGCGCAAGGTTTACCTGGGCTCGAACTTCCGAATGTAAGCCGACTTGTGGCCCTGTAACGGGGCCTGTCGGAGCAAGGGTTTTCCTGCACACTGCAGATTGATCCAGGTCATGTTATCTGACCAACATATAGGTATACTGGAATATCCAAGATCAGTAGTAAGGAGGCTAAACACGAAGATATTCCCCCCTCTGAAACATGTTGTTTGACTACTACGGAGAGCCTATATGAGCCTTAACATCACTGGCCGTAATCTTGACATAACTCCTGCCATTCGCGACTACGTCAAAAGCAAAATTGGTCGAATTGAAAAGCACTTCGACAACGTGGTTGACTCGCAGGTTATGCTTTCCATTGAACGCCTGAAGCACAATGCCGAAGTGACCGTCCGTGTCCCCGGCAAAGATATACACTGCGCCTCTTCAGACGAAAACTTGTATGCCGCCATCGATCTGCTAGCCGACAAGATCGACCGCCAGATTCTGAAATACAAGGAAAAGGCAAACAGCCATGCGCATGAGCCCGCCAAGCGGCTCGAAGTTCCGGCAGCCTGATCACGCCGAACTGTTACAGCAGGCATAGCCGCCTGCCGACAAACCCCGTTCTTTCAGAAGTTCGGGGTTTTGTGTTTCTTGGCACAGTGTCCGCCTGTTGTTAGCCATCCAAAAAATGTTTAGCTAAAAAACATTCCCCCCTATAATGGCCGTCATGAATCTCTTGTCGCGTATTTTGCCTTTGTCCAACGTGGTTCTGGATCTTGCTGTTACCAGCAAGAAGCGCGCTTTTGAACAAGCCGGACTGATTTTCGAGAACCATCACGGCATTGCCCGGACAGCCGTTTTCCATAGCCTGATCGCTCGCGAGCGTCTGGGCTCCACTGCCCTTGGCCACGACGTAGCCGTCCCGCATGGCCGCATCAAGGACTTGAAGGAGCCTTGTGCCGTTTTCATGCGCTTGGCCGAACCGGTGCGTTTTGATGCCAGCGACGGTCGTACCGCCAGCTTGCTGTTCTTTTTGCTGGTTCCCGAAACGGCTACTCAAATTCACCTGGACCTGTTGGCCGAGATCGCCCGTTTGATGGCCGATCAGGACATCCGCCAGGCGCTGGCCCAGGAAACGGACCCTGTTCAAATCCACCAACTCCTGACCCAGACCCCTGATCTCAACGCGGAACACCCCGATGCTGACAGTTCAAGAACTGGTCAATGATAATCATGACAAGCTCGAGGTAAGCTGGGCAGCCGGAAAACAAGCTGCCCAACGCCCCATCCCCGATCTTGGCGCCTCTGCCGCGGATTTGGTCGGCCACCTGAACCTGATCCACCCTGGCCGCATTCAGGTTTTCGGTCCTGAAGAACTCTCTTTTTACAACCGCTTTGACGTCAAACGTCGCCTGCATCATCTGGATGATCTCAGGCAAGGCGGTGTTCCTGCCCTGTTCATTGCCAACGACGCCGTTGCGCCCGACGATCTGATCCAGTTTTGCGAAACCCAAGGGGTGCCGCTGCTCTACACCCCTATCGATGCGGCCCAACTGATCGATTTGCTGCGCATCTACCTGGGCAAACGTCTGGCCCCCAAAACCACCATGCATGGCGTGTTCATGGATGTGCTGGGTCTGGGCGTGCTAATTACCGGCGAATCCGGTCTGGGTAAAAGTGAACTGGCGCTGGAGCTGATCTCCCGTGGTCACGGGCTGGTCGCAGACGATGCGGTTGAGCTGTCCCGCACGGCGCCCAACATGATTGACGGCCAATGCCCGCCCCTGCTGCAGAACCTGCTGGAAGTACGCGGGCTGGGACTGCTGGACATTCGCACCATTTTCGGCGAAACCTCCGTTCGTCGTAGAATGAAGCTTAAACTAATTGTGCACCTGGTTCGTTCCAACCCCGACAGCTTCGAGCGTCTGCCTACACAGGACCAGACCCAGGAAGTGCTGGGGGTGGACATCAAACGCGTGATGCTTCAAGTGGCCGCAGGCCGGAACTTGGCCGTGCTGGTGGAAGCCGCCGTGCGCAACACCATTCTGGCCTTCCGCGGCATTGATACCATGGGCGACTTCATCGAGCGCCAGGCATTGGCTATCATGAATAGTCGCGACGACTAGGCGCTCAAGGGCCGGTTGGCACTTAACGGCCCTGACAGCTTTGTCCTGTTTCACCTAAACGCTGCCCGCCGGGCGGCGACTCGGAGCCCTTTGCCACGATGCTGAAAGTTGTATTGATTACCGGCATATCCGGTTCGGGAAAATCAGTTGCCTTGCGCCTGCTGGAAGATACCGGCTACCTGTGCATCGACAACCTGCCACCCCGATTTCTGGCCGAATTTGTCGAGCGCTCTGCCGAACAAGGGCTGGAGCGTCTGGCCGTTGCCATTGACGTGCGCGGCGCCGGTGATCTGGACATCCTTCCCGGTGTCATCAGCAAACTGAATGAAGAAGGCTACTCCCTGCGCGTCCTGTTCCTGAACGCCAGCGATCACACGCTGATGCAGCGTTACTCGGAATCACGCCGTCGTCATCCGTTGACAGACCGCTTGCGTCAGGATGGCCGCTCGCCTTCCCTGGAAGAATGTATTGCCGTTGAGCGTGAAATGACGGCCCCCTTGCGCGAGCTGGGTCACATTATCGACACTACCGACCTGACCCCTGGCCAATTGCGCGCCTGGATTCGGGATCTGGTGCAAGCCGACCGCGCCAGCGTGGTGCTGACTTTCGAATCCTTTGCCTACAAGCGTGGCGTGCCCGGCGATGCAGATCTGGTGTTCGACGTTCGCTGCCTGCCCAACCCCCACTACGACCCGGAGCTGCGCCCCATGACAGGCCGCGACGAACCAGTAGCCAAATGGCTGGCCCAGTTCGGTTCTGTCGAAACCATGGTGGATGATATTGCCGGCTTTGTACGCCGCTGGTTGCCTTTGTATATGCAGGACACCCGCAACTACCTGACGGTCGCCATTGGTTGCACCGGCGGTCAGCACCGTTCTGTGTACGTTACCGAACAACTGGCGCTGCGTTTTGCTGATTACGCCCCCTTGCTGGTGCGCCATCGCAATCAACCGCCCATTAATCCCGTCCCATGAGCCCAACTGTACGCAAACTAGGCGCCATCCTGAGCATCCTGGCCTTATTGGCCGGATGCGCATCCAGCCCCAAACGCGCCAAGCCCAAAGCCAAATCAGGGGCCACCGTTTCAGCTCCCCGAGGCGGGGGCTACTACAAGGACGATGGCCCCGACGCCCGCATCCCAGCCAATCTTCAAGCCACCCCCGACGCAGTTCCCCGAATAGAACCCATCGCCCGCAGCAATACCCGCCCCTATACCGTGCTCGGCAAAAGCTTTGTTCCCCACACTTCACACAAAGCCTTTACCCAGACCGGCACCGCCTCCTGGTACGGACGCAAGTTTCACGGCAAGAAAACAGCCAATGGCGAAACCTACGATATGTACGCCATGACGGCGGCGCATCCTACCTTGCCCATTCCCAGCTATGCCCGCGTGACCCGGCCCAAAACAGGCAAATCCGTCATTGTGCGCATTAACGACCGCGGGCCATTTCATAGCTCACGCATCATCGACTTGTCCTACGTTGCCGCCGCCAAGCTGGACTTGATTGCGCCCGGCAGCGGCACCGTGGTGGTTGAATCCATCACACAGGAAGAAATACGCAGTGGTAGTTTTGGCCGGGGTGACATTGAACTTGCCGAGGCTCCGGCTCCCAAGCCGGCTCCCGCCGCTCCGGCTCCCAAATCCAGCCTGGTGATTACCGAAAAGCTGGAGCCCACGCCGGACGCCTTGGCCGCCTTGTCTGAGCAAGACATAGAGGTGGAGCTGGACGATTCGCCTAGCTGGAGCAGCGACGCCAGCGATCAGCAGTTGATTGTGCAGTCCTCGCCCGCTGCCACCAGCAAGCCGCAGGCCCCGTCCGGCCAGAGCCGGGTCTACCTGCAATTTGGCGCTTTTTCTGCCCGTGAAAATGCGGCTGCCCTGGCACAGCAGTTGAATCGCCAGATTGCGCAGATAGAGTATCGCGATGCCCAAGTACAGATGCACAACGATCTGTACCGGGTACAAATTGGCCCGTATCAGAATCGGACCGAAGCAATTAACGCGGCTTACCGTATCCAGCAGCAAACGGGCTTGAGCCCTTCGGTTGCCGTTCGCTAAACCCAGGCGCCCTAGTCCTTGGGCGAGTTCGCCAGACCCCAGGCATACAGAACATCACGAGGAATTCCGGTCGCCTGGCTGGCAATCCGGGCTGCATCACGCAGCGAGACCTGCTCCAGCAAGGCTTTCATCCAGCGCTCTGTAGTGGCATCCAGCGCAGGTGCATCTTCGTCCACTTCGCGCACAGCGTCATGCAGAATCAGGACAAATTCACCCTGCTCGCGGTGGCTGTCTTCATCCAGCCAGGCCAAGGCCTGCCCCAAAGGCACGGTATGAATCTGCTCAAAACGCTTGCTGAGTTCACGTGCAAAAGTCAGTTCGCGCTCCGGGCCACACACCTCTTCCATATCGCGCAAGGCCGCACGCAAACGGTGAGGGGACTCAAACATCAATACCGGCATACCCAGGCTGGACCAATGCTGCAGCCACTTACGGCGCGCCACAGTTTTGGGCGGCATGAAACCAGCAAAAGCAAAAGCGGGGTTCTCGTCACTGGTTGCACCACTACCCATCAGGGCGGTAATAACTGCCGAGGCACCGGGCAAAGGAATCACCTGAAAGCCCGCCTCCCGCACTGAACGTACGACGCGAGCACCGGGGTCACTGACAGCAGGCGCACCCGCATCCGATACCAAGGCCACTCGCTGCCCCTGCTCCAGACGCTCGATAATTGCCTGAGCGGCTTGGGCCTCGTTATGGCGATGCGCCGCCATCAAAGGCGTTTGTATGCCCCAAGCCTGCAGGAAAGGACGGGTTGCCCGCGTATCCTCTGCCGCAATAATGTCGCATAGTTCCAGCGCCTGCCAGCCGCGCAGGCTAAGGTCTCCCATATTGCCAATGGGCGTGGCCACCACATACAGGCAAGACTGTGGCCAGACCTGACCTTGCACCTTGTCCATCATGCTTTGCCAGACGCCGGCATTCCCTGTTCGGTTTTCGGTATCGCTCATGCTTGATCCTGCTTATTGATCATCGTGTATCCCTATGAATCCCTTTGAATACGCTCGCCAGGCTCAAAACCGGCAACTGCGGCGCAAACAGCGTAGTCCTCCTGCAGCCAGAAAGGACAGGCCACGGCGCTCTCCCAGCCAGCAATGCGGCGACCAGGCTGAACAGCGCGCCTGCGATCATGTCACCGCGCAGGGTGCCCATATTCTGGCCCGTCAACTGGGTGCTCGCTTTGGGGAGATTGACCTGGTTCTGTGGCATCAAGATCATCTTGTCTTTCTGGAAGTGCGCCAGCGCAATCACAAGGGCTACGGCGGGGCGCTTGCCAGTGTAAACCGGGACAAGCAACGGCGCTTGATCCTGACAGCCCAACAATGGCTGCCGACGCTATGCCAGCGCTATTTCCAGGGCAGGCTGCCCGCCTGCCGATTTGACGTTATCGCCATTGAAGACGACACCCTGACCTGGATCCAGAACGCCTTCGAGCAGCGCTGAAAAATAAAAAGTAGCAAAGCCGCCCTGGGAATTTTCAGACAAGAACGCTGTCCTATACAAAAAACCCAGCCGCCACGCCGTATTTCGGCCCTGTTACAGCATCTGGTTTCAATACCGTGGCGTTTTTTTCAACATGACACGATCTGCCTGCCCCACGGGGAAATTCTCCGTGCGATAATGCGCGCTATGGACCTTATCGCCTTAATGACTTCGCATTTCGACGATTCCGTCGATACTCTCAAAGCCAGCACACGCGAACTGGCCGAACCTTTGGCCGCCGCTGTCGAGCTGTTGTTTGCCACCCTGGCCAACGACGGCAAGATTCTGGCCTGCGGAAACGGCGGATCAGCAGCCGACGCCCAGCACTTTATTGCTGAGCTGGTGGGCCGCTTTGAGCGCGACCGTTTGCCCCTGGCTGGCATTGCCTTGAATACCGACACCTCCATCATGACGGCGGTGGGTAATGACTATGGCTTTGACAGCATCTTTGAACGCCAGGTCAGTGCCTTGGGCCAGACTGGCGATATTCTGGTGGCCATCTCCACCAGCGGCAATTCGCCAAACGTAATCCGCGCCATCGAAGCGGCTCGCGAGCGCGATATGGTCATCATTGCCCTGACTGGCAAGGGCGGCGGACAAATTGCCGATCTGCTCTCGGATACCGACATCCATCTGTGCGTCCCGCACGATCGAACCATGCGTATTCAGGAAGTACACATTGTTCTGTTGCACGCCATGTGCGATGGCATTGATGCGCTGCTGCTCGGAGATCCACTATGAAACACCGTTTGATTCTGGCCGCCCTGCTGGCCAGCACTACGCTGACCGGTTGCGGTCTGCTGGTAGTTGGCGGCGCTGCTGCCACAACCGCCGTTGTCGCTACCGACCGCCGCACTACGGGCGAGCAGGTCGAGGACAAAACCATTGTCATGAAAGCCGGTGCGGAAACACGCCGCCTGCTGGAAAACAAGGAAGGCCGCATCAATACCACGTCTTACGCCGGGGTTGCCCTGCTGACGGGTGATGTGCCTACCCAGGCCGACAAGGAAGAAGCCGCTCGCCTGGTTTCCAAAGTTGATAAGGTAAACCGCGTGGTCAACGAGCTGCGTGTGGGTGAACCTACCCCCTTGAGCGTACGCTCGAACGACTCCTGGATCACCACCCGAGTCAGCACCGCCTTGCTGAACGCCAAAGACGTTCCCAGCCGCACGATCTCCACCACCACCGAGCGTGGCGTGGTCTATCTGCTGGGTCGCGTCACCCGTGAAGAAGGCGAACGCGCCGCGATTGCTGCCTCCAGCGTCCCTGGCGTGAACAAGGTGGCCAAGCTCTTTGAATACGTCAGCGCCGAAAGCCTGGCACAGCCTTTGAGCACCAATAATCAGCCAAGCAATAGTTCTGGCACAGCGGCCCCTGCATCTGAGCCTGCGCCCGCCTCCTCTGTAGAAGTCATGCCCGTCCAATGAAAAAAGTAGTCATCATTGCCCTTGCTGTTGCCATTGCCGTGGGTCTGGGCGTCTGGACCATGTCCGGCAGCACCAAGGCCAGCGCCCCGGATGTCGCCTTTACCGATCTGAATGGCAAGCACTTTGAAACCAAAGACTTGCAAGGCAAGGTCGTCCTGGTGAAATTCTGGGCCACGGACTGCACCACTTGCGTGGCGCAAATGCCTGACAACATTGAGAACTTCAATGCCATGTCCAGCAAAGGGTTCGATATTGTGGCCGTGGCCATGAAGCACGACCCCATCAACTACGTGCGCAACTTCACCCAATCCCGCCAACTGCCGTTCACGGTTGTCCATGACGACAAGGGCGAAATCGCCAAGGCTTTTGGGGACGTCCGTTTGACGCCCACTGCCTTTTTACTCGACAAACAGGGCCACATCATCAAGCGCTACCTGGGTAACTACGACAAGCAGGAATTCATTGCCACCGTCGAAAAAGCCCTGGCCAGCAGCTAAAAGCCTGTTTCTGCCCCCAGCCACATAACCCCGGGTACCAGCAGTGGACCCGGGTTTTCTTCAAGTGAGCGCATCAATGAGCACCACAGATTCGCAGAATTACTCCTCGACCGTCAAAGCAGAAGTTTTGTCCGAGGCCCTGCCCTATATTCGTCGTTTCCACGGCAAGACCGTCGTCATCAAATACGGTGGCAACGCCATGACTGAAGAAGCGTTGCAGCGCAGCTTTGCCCATGACGTCGTCTTGCTCAAGCTGGTTGGCCTGAACCCCGTTGTGGTGCACGGTGGCGGCCCCCAGATCAATGACGCGCTCAAGCGAGTGGGCAAAGAAGGCACCTTTATTCAGGGCATGCGCGTCACCGATGCAGAAACCATGGAAGTGGTGGAGTGGGTGCTGGGCGGGCAGGTGCAGCAAGACATCGTGATGATGATTAATGAAGCCGGTGGCAAGGCAGTGGGCCTGACCGGTAAAGACGGTGGCATGATTCGCGTCACCAAGAAAATGCTGCCGGATGCCGAGCATCCTGGCGAGCTGCTGGATATTGGTTTTGTGGGTGATATTGAAAGCATCCAGCCAGAAGTGGTCAAAGCCCTTCAGGACGATCAGTTCATCCCCGTGATCTCCTCAATTGGATACGGTGAGGACGGTCAGGCCTACAACATCAATGCCGACGTCGTTGCCGGCAAGATGGCCGAAGTGCTTAGCGCTGAAAAACTGGTCATGCTGACCAACACTCCCGGTGTGCTGGACAAGGCAGGTCAACTGTTGCGTCGCCTGTCAGCTCAGACCATCGACGAACTGTTCGCTGATGGCACCATCTCCGGCGGTATGCTGCCCAAGATCTCTTCGGCCCTGGATGCAGCGCGCAATGGCGTCAACTCCGTACATGTCATTGATGGCCGTGTCCCTCACTGCCTGTTGCTGGAAATCCTGACTGACCGTGGTGTGGGCACCATGATCAGCTCGCACTAATCCGTGCGCGCTCCTATCCGTGCCCATGCCTGGGCACGGCCTTTGTCAGCCTGTCAGCCAGATGAAACCATCTGGCTGTTTGATCTGGATAACACCCTGCACAATGCCTCCAAAGGCATTTTCCAGGCGATTGATGGACGCATGCGCATCGGCGTGGCGCAAACGCTGGGCGTGGATATGGATGAGGCCGACCGGCTGCGTCTGGAATACTGGAAGCGTTATGGCGCCACCATGATCGGCCTGCAACGCCACCATGGAGCAGACCCGGCGACATTCCTGAGACACGCTCACGACTTTGACGTGCCTTCCCTGATCAGCGCCGAACCAGGCCTGGCCTACCAATTGCGCCGTCTGCCTGGCTACAAACTGCTGCTGACCAATGCACCGCTGGAGTACGCACAGCGCGTCTTGAAAGCCTTGAATCTGCTGCCTGTCTTTGACGGGCTATGGGCCATCGAGCATATGCAGCTGCAAGGCCGTTATCGCCCCAAGCCCTCTCAGGCATTGATGAAGCAGGCTCTGGCCGTGCTGAAATCCCAGGCCCGCGACATTGTTCTGGTCGAAGACACCCTGCGCAATTTGAAAAGTGCCCGCCAGTTAGGGATGCAAACCATCCATATCTATAACGCAGGCACTCCATTTAGCGCTCTGTATCATGGACGCAGCCCGTATGTTGACCATCGCATCAACCGCATCGCACAACTGGTCAAGAACTGGCCACGTCCCTAGGCCTGCTTAGAACGCCAGCTGGCGCTCCCCTTGCTGAATGGTGACCCACTTCAATTCGGTCATGTCCGCAATCGAGTAGCGGCCATTTTCCTTGCCGTAGCCACTGTCCTTGAAGCCACCGAAAGGCGCATTCGGATCATCATCAAAGGAGTTGTCGTTGATGTGAACCGAACCTGCCTCGATACGCTCGGCAAAATCCATGGCCTTTTGCAGATCGTTGGTCAGAATGGCAGAGGATAAGCCGTAGGAAGTGTCATTAGCCATTTCCAGAGCATGCTCATAGTCACGCGCCTTATAAATGGCAGCCACAGGCCCAAAAGTCTCCTCGTGGTACAGATGCATGTCCGGGGTCACATCGCACAAGGCCGTAGGCTGGATCACATTGCCTTCGCGGCCACCACCTGCCAGCAAGGTTGCCCCCTTGGAGACGGCGTCCTGAATGTGGGCCTGCACAAAATCAGCCTGTTCGGAACTGATCAGCGGACCAACCGCGGTTTGTGGCAAAGCAGGATCACCAGTAGGAATACGAGCCACCTGCTTGGCAAAGGCTTCGCAGAACGCATCGTAAATGCCCTGCTCCACAATGATGCGCGAGTTGGCCATGCACACCTGGCCCTGATTGAAATAGATGCCGAAAGCGGCGGAGCGCACAGCGTAATCCAGCGTGGCATCATCCAGCACCACGACCGGGCTTTTACCACCCAACTCCAGCACAATGCGCTTTTGATGACGACCAGCCAGATCCGCCAGGATACGACCCACTCGAGCCGAGCCCGTGAAAGTCACCAGTTTGACGCGCGGATCAGAGAACAAGGTATCGCCCAGAGCTTCGTCGGTGGTCAGCAGAACGGTCAACACACCGGGAGGCAGACCGGCTTCTTCCAGAATCTCGGCAAACATCAAGGCAGCCATAGGCGTATGCGGCGAAGGCTTCAGGATGAAGCTGTTACCCGCCGCCAGTGCCGGGGCCAACTTCTTGCCATTGAGCAGCAAAGGTGCATTGAAAGGCCCGATCCCAGCCACCACGCCCAAAGGACGACGAATGCTCATGGAAATACGCCCTGGCAGGTCCGACGGCATGGTTTCACCCCGAATATCGCGGGTCTGACCGGCGGCAATACGGAAGGTGCTGACGATGTAATCGCACTCGAACATGGCCTTGCCAAAGACGTTACCGCCCTCTTCAACCAGCACACGCACGATGTCGTCGCGACGGCGTTCCACAATGTCGGCCGCACGGCACAAAATCGCTTCACGTTCACGGGCCAGCATCTTGCCCCAGATGCGCTGTGCACGTTCTGCACTGGCTAGCGCTTCTTCAATGTCCTGCTTGGTCGCCAGAAAAACGCGAGCCAGCGGTTTGCCCGTATAGGGATTGACCAGGTCCTTATGCAACTGATCTTCTGATTTCCAGGCCTGTCCGTTGATGTAGGGGTAGACCTGCTTTAGCTGCTCTGTCATGACTGCTCCTTTCCTGTGTTGTCTCCAGGTGCGCTTTGGGCACCCTTCATGGTTAAACCCGATAGCCACCGAGGTGCGCCATAGCTCACCATGCAGTACTGTCTTAGATACTATTCTTGAGCCGAATGCCTCTCTGTGTCGTGGACTGGGGCGCAGCCCAATCTGGACAATGGCGCAGAAGACGGAAAAAAACGCATGAGCACGAACTACCACTGGGATACGCAGGCTTTGCCACCCGGACAAGGCGCCAAGCTCTGGACTCAAGCCATTTCACTGTCCTTTCAGCATGTGCAAACGCAGTGCCACGGACAAAACTTTCATGGCACCTTGCGCTCGCAACGTCTGGGGGAGGTAGCGATCAACCGGCTGACCGCTCAGCCCTATCGGGTCAGCACAAGCAGGCCGCAAACGGATCAGCCCTGGTTGTTCTTGAATGTGCATCAACAAGGCCACTGCCGCCTGATTCAGAACGGGCGTGAGCAATGGCTCCCCGCCGGGAGCCTGAGCCTGAATATAGGCACCAGCCCCTTCACACTGGATTTTGTGGACGAGGTCATCATGACCACGCTGCGTTTGCCGCTGGAGGGGCTGTTGCCCTATACCGGCCCTTTGAATGACGTGGTCGCCCAGCCCCTGGCGCAAGGCGCCAGCCTGCACTTGCTGGAACACTATCTGCAAGGCTTGCTGCTGTCTGCCGATGACTTGCGGGCGAATCAGCACGATCAGGCCTGGCGTTGTCTGCGCGACCTGCTGGCCATGAGCATTAACGAGCGGCGCTCTGCCCCGCCTGCTCCAAGCGCGGCTCGGTACGAAGATGCACTGGGCTATCTGTCTGATCGACTAGGTGATCCCGCTTTGAATATTGCGGCCCTGTCCAAGCACCTGGGTATGGCACCGCGTACCGTTCAGGAACTGTTCAAAGCACAGGGAAGTACTTTTACAGCCCAGTTAATGCAGCTGCGGCTTGATGCAGCGGCACAGCTGCTGCGCCAGACACCGTCCAACACGGTGGCGCAAATAGCCTATTCAGTGGGATTTTCGGATCTGTCTTACTTTCACCGCCAATTTAGACGGCGCTTTGGCATCACGCCGGGCCATTTTCATGCTCATGGCCTGAAGTCGTGAAGCAGAGATCAGAAACAGATCAAGCGTGATCGGCGTGTTCAGCCGCTGAACCGCATACCGGGCAAGCCGGATCTTTGCGGAAACGTACGGTATGCCAATTCATATTGAAGGCATCCACACTTAGCAAACGGCCCACCAAAGGCTCTCCGAAGCCGCCTAACAGCTTCAAGGCTTCGACCGCCTGCGCACTGCCCACCATACCCAACAAAGGCGACAGAACGCCTGTGGTAGCGCAACGCAGTTCCTCGACGTCGTCCGCTTCAGGGAACAGACAGTGGTAGCAAGGAGCTTCGGGCTGACGCAAGTCGTAAGTACTGACCTGACCCGAAAAGCGAATCGCTGCACCTGACACCAAAGGTTTACGTAATGCCACGCAGGCACGGTTGATCGCATGGCGGGTTGCGAAGTTGTCGCAGCAATCCAGCACCAGATCCACTTGCTGAACCCAATGCATCAAGCCCGCTTCGTCCAGACGCTGAACGACGGGTGTCACCTTCACTTCGGGATTGAGCTGCTCGATATGCAGCTTGGCAGATTCAACCTTGTCCCAGCCCAGACGATCGGTGGTGTGAGCAATCTGACGCTGCAGATTGCTCAATTCCACCTGGTCATCATCCACCAGAATGATGGAGCCCACACCCGAGGCCGCCAGATAAGCCACCACGGGGGAACCCAGTCCCCCGGCTCCAACGACCAGGATGCGAGAAGCCAGAATTCGCTCCTGCGCTTCTACCCCGAATTCATCGAGCAGAATATGCCGCGCATAGCGCAGTAATTGCTGATCTTCCACGTCAGGAACCTGTGTTTACGGCTTTACCGGTTCGAGCCCCTTGGGGGTGATTCGGAACCGCTCAACGCTGGGTTGCTGACTCAGGGGACTTTTTTTTTCCGGCGACTCGGACTCCACTTCCTTTTCGCGCTTGGCAGCCGCTTCCTTGGCGGCAGCTACTTTGGCTGGATCATTCTTGATCACAGGACGGCCAGCCAGATGGTTCAGCGCTTGCTGCAACTGGAAGTCGTCGTCACCACCGAATTCAAACATCTTGAATTCCGGGCTCATACCCAGATCAGGCTGTTCTTCTTCGGTAGTTTCATCCACCTTGCTGTTGACCAGGTGACGCTTCAGGTCCACTTCGCGCGGCAAGCGGAACAGATTGCCCTGGGCGGTGTCATCCACGACCACGTCCGGCTGGACACCCGTTACCTGAATGGAAGTACCGTTAGGTGTGTAGTACAAGGCAGTCGTCAGTTTCAGGCCCGATTCCTCGGACAGAGGGACCACACTTTGCACCGAGCCCTTGCCGAAGGTGCGGTTACCGATAATGGTGGCGCGTTTGTGGTCTTGCAAAGCACCGGCCACAATTTCCGACGCCGAGGCCGAACCCACATTTACCAGCACCACGATAGGCACGTTCTTGAGCCAATCCAGTTTCTTCAGAACATCCGCGTCCGTATCCAGCTCGCCCAGAACGGACTGCATGGATTTGACGTAGTACTCGCGGTTGGAGGAAGGAATACGGCCCTTGGTGGAAACCACCAGATCACCCGAATCCAGGAAGGCGGAAGTCACGCCGATAGCGCTTTCCAGCAAGCCACCGGGGTCGTTACGCAGGTCAATCACCAAGCCTTTTGGTGCGCCTGGGCCTTTATGAACCTCGGACAACTGCTTGACCAGATCAGCAGCGGTACGTTCCTGGAACTGGGCAATGCGTACATAAGCCACATCGTCAGCCAGCATCTTGGAGCGCACACTGCGTACCTTGATGACATCACGCACCAGGTTGAACTCCAGCGGCTTGTCACGTCCAGCACGACGGATAGTCAGCTTGATGGAGGTTTTGGGCTCGCCACGCATTTGCTTGACGGCATCATTCAGGCTCAAATCCTTGGTGGGTTTGCCATTGATGTGCGTGATGATGTCGCCCGCCAGAATACCGGCGCGCGCCGCAGGCGTATCCTCGATAGGCGAGATAACTTTAGGCATCCCGTCTTCGCTACCAATCTCTATGCCCAGACCGCCGAACCCGCCTTGGGTCATGGCTTCCATTTCCTTGAAAGCGTCGGCATCCAGATAGGCCGAGTGCGGATCCAGATCGGTAAACAAACCCTTGATCGCGTTATTGACCAGGGCCTGATCCGTAAGGGGCTCCACATACGTGTTCTTGATGGCAGCGAACACATTGGCGAACTGCTGCAGTTCGCGCAAAGGCAATGGCTCGCCGCGTTGAGCGACCGCAGTAATGCCCAGGCTGATCAAGATACCGCCCACAGCACCTGCTGCCACTAGACCAATGCTGCCAATCCTTCGAGTGCTCATGCACATTCCCATTATTTTCAGATTCAAGACGGGGCCACCTCCCGGAGCTGACCCGACCATGCATTATAAGAGTAGCGTAAAGCGTCGACCAGCGTGAACTGGGCTGGAGTCGCTACCCCGCGCAACAAATGCGAGCAAACGTAAGCACCGCAGGCAAAAGTGGCTTAGGAACCTAACCAAACCTGCGGATTGATTGGCTTGCCTTGATGGCGCAACTCAAAGTACAGGCCGGGTTCAACCTGGCCGCCGGTGGCTCCCACCCGCGCAACCGCATCCCCACGCCCCACAATATCGCCTACTTGCTTGAGGGTGCTCTGGTTATAGGCATAGACACTCAAGTAATCGCGACCATGATCAATAATCAGCAAATTACCAAAACCGGTCATCCAGCTGGCAAAAACCACTCGGCCTGGAGCTACCGCGCGAACCGTGGTGCCGGCCTGTGCTCGCAACACAATACCGCGCCAAATGCCGCCATCAGGACGTTCAGCCCCGAACTTACCTTGCATTTCGCCGCGTACCGGATAAGGCAAGCCACGTTTCAGACCCTGGAAACCACCTTCTGGTTCCAAGGCGGGAGCAGATGCCTGCTCAACGGGCTCCTCAACGACCTGAACCTCGCGCACTTTGGGAGTGGCCGGTTTGCTGATCGGCTCGCTAGGCTCGGACGACGCTTCCAGGCTGTCTGACAAGAGACGCTCGTTCGCGGTCGGCGGCGTGTAGGTCAGCGGTGGACGCGGAATCATGGGTTCCGGATCTGGCTTCTGTGGCGCAGCAGGTTCCGGCTTGCTAGGTGGCAAGGCCGCAGGCAAAGGCGGTTGCGTGGCACGAGCCCGCTCCAGCAACTCCCGCTCGCGCTCCAGACGCGCCTGTTCACGGGCGGCCTGCTCTTGTTTGGCTTTACGCTGCAACTCTTGCTGACGAGCCAGCTCGGCTTTGCGCGCTTCCTCTGCACGGCGCGCCGCTTCCCGTCGGCGTTGTTCTTCGGCGCGACGGGCCAGCTCGGCCTGTCGGGCAATTTCAGTTTCCAGGCCGGAGATCAAATCTCCCAGCCGTTTGTCATTACTTTGCAGGTTGGCAGCCTGACCGCGCTGGCGTTCCAGCTCGGCGCTGATGTCAGCCACCACCTTGGCTCGTTTTTCTTTTTGTTCTTCCAGAGCTTCCTTCTGAGCCGCGGCCTCCTTGGCCAGTTGCTCCTGCTCTTTCTCACGCGCGGCAACCTGGGTCTGCAAGCGATCCAGACGCTCTACGGTGCGACGTACTTTATGAACCTGCTCGGTCTGCTGACGCGAGACATAGCCCAGGTAATGCAATTCGCGGTTAATGGCGTTGGGATCATCACCCGACAAGAGGGCAGACCAGGGCGACACACCATTGGCGTATTGCGCTCGTAATTGCTCGGCCAGCTCCTGCTGACGTTGCTCTTTGATCACTTGCTGTTCGCTGATCTGTTTGCCCAGCGTACCTAGCTGCTGGTGCAATTGTTCCTGCCGCTGCTCGATCTGAGCCAGCGTGCGATCGATATCGGAAATAGCCTGCTCGGATTCGCGCAAGGCATTGGCGGCATCACGACGCGAGCTTTCGCTGGTGTCGATGGTTTTGCGCAGCGATTCGATCTTCTGGCGCAGCTCTGCCTGCTGCTTTTGAGCCTGGGCCTGGCGGGCGGCCAAGTCCGGATCAGCAGCCAGGGCCGGTAAGGTCCAGGCTGCCAGCAACAGGCAAACGCTGTAGCGCCACATTATTTACTGCGCCTTGCCCTGATTGGCCACGGCTTGCATCTGAGCCGCAATCGCTTCCTGGTCGCCCAGGTAGTAATGACGGATAGGACGCAGGTTTTCGTCCAGCTCGTACACCAAAGGCTGGCCGGTAGGAATATTCAGGTGAACGATGTCCTCGTCAGAGATGCCGTCCAGGTGCTTGATCAGCGCGCGCAAGCTGTTGCCGTGAGCCGTCACCAGAACGCGACGGCCGGAGCGGATTGCAGGAGCAATGGACTCGTCCCAGAAAGGAACCACGCGGGCTACGGTGTCTTGCAAGCACTCGGTGCGAGGCAGTTGATCAACTGGCACACGAGCGTAGCGAGCATCAAAACGCGGATTGCGTGGATCGTCTTCAGCGACGGGCTCGGGAGCGATTGCGTAGGCACGACGCCAGACCAGGACTTGATCCTCACCGTACTTTTGTGCGGTTTCGGCTTTATTTAAGCCCTGTAAAGCACCATAATGGCGTTCGTTCAGGCGCCAGCTCAAACCTATGGGGGTGTGCATGGCGTCCATCGAATCCAGGGCGATCCACAAGGTACGGATAGCGCGCTTGAGGACCGACGCGAAAGCCAGGTCGAACTCAAAACCGTTTTCTTTAAGCAGATCACCGGCCTGCTTTGCCTGTTGACGCCCGGTTTCGGTAAGATCGACATCGGTCCAGCCAGTAAACCGGTTCTCCAGGTTCCACTGGCTTTCGCCGTGCCGCATCAGTACAAGTTTATACATGGTAAAAACAGCCTCGAGGTTGAAAAATTGGCGCCACTCTATAATCGTGTGATCTTGCCCTTTTTTCTTGCTTTTCTTGGTAATCAACAGGATTTAACGTGGACTTCATCTTAAGTCAGAACAATCTTCTAATTTTAGCAATTGCGGTGCTTGCCGGCATTATGCTGTTAATACCCAGCTTTTTCAAAGGCCGTGCGGGACGCGCAGTTTCAAGCTCGGAAGCGGTACAGATGGTAAACCAGAAAGACGCTATTTTGATTGATCTGCGCAGCGCCGATCAGTTCAAGGCCGGGGCAATTGCACAATCTCGCAACATTCCTGCTGCCGACCTTGACGCCAAGGCCAGCACACTGCCCAAAGACAAGCCTGTCATTCTGGTGTGCGATACCGGTCGCAGCGCTCCGCGCAGCGTGGCCGTCCTGCGCAAGCACGGCATCAACGAAGCCTACACATTGCAAGGCGGTATTCAAGGCTGGCTGCAGTCCAGTCTGCCCGTCAAAAAATCGTAAGCTCCCCCTTCTACGAGGCTCTCATGGCAAAAGTCACGATGTACTCCACAATGGTGTGCCCTTATTGTGTGCGCGCTGAAATGCTGCTCAAGCAACGCGGCGTAACTGAAATCAATAAAATCATGATTGATCGCGAACCCGAACAGCGCGCTCTCATGATGGAGCGCACCGGTCGGCGTACCGTTCCCCAAATCTACATTGGCGACACCCATGTAGGTGGCTACGATGATCTGGCCGCTTTGGACCGCGAAGGTGGCCTGCTGCCTCTGCTGGCTGCCTGATTTTTTTTCTAACAATTTTTTTATCCCATAGGATCACCCATGGCCGACCAGAACACCCCAGCCGCTGACCAAGAAGCTCAACAACCCAGCTTCAGCCTGCAGCGCACCTACATCAAAGACCTGTCCATCGAAATGCCCAACGCTCCCCAGATCTTTCTGGAGCAAGAGGCCCCTTCCGTGGAAGTGTCCATCAATGTGGGCGGCCAACGCCTGGCTGACACCGTCTACGAAAGCACCGTCACCGCTACTGTGACCACACGCATTGGCGACAAGGTCATGTACCTGGTCGAAGCCACCCAAGCCGGTATCTTTGAAGCTGCCAACATTCCTGAAGAGCAGCTCGAACCCCTGCTGGGCATTGTGTGCCCCACCATGCTGTACCCTTACTTGCGCGCTGCCGTGGCCGACGCCATCAACCGCACTTCCCTGCCTGCCCTGCACCTGACTGAAGTGAACTTCCAGTCCCTGTACGAGCAGCGTCTGGCCCAGCAAGCCACCCCCGCTGACGGCCAGCCTTTGCAGGCCTGATGATGTCAAACGCGCACACTCCTGTTCGTGTTGCAGTCCTGGGCGCAGGCAGCTGGGGAACGGCCTTGGCCGCTCTGGCCAGCACCCAGGCTCCCACGATGGTATGGGCGCGCAAAGCATCAACCGCACAAGCCATCGGGCAGGATCATCGCAATCCAGCCTACCTGCCCGATGTCGTGCTGCCCGACTCGCTACAGGCCAGCGACAGCCTGCAGCAAGTCATGGAGTTTGCCCTGGCTGATGACACCGGCCCTGCCCTGCTGATTCTGGGCGTGCCTGTGCGTGGTCTGTCGCAAACCTGTGTGAATCTGGCGCAGTACCTGCCTGCCACACGCCGCCATCCCGTCCTGCTGGTCTGGACCTGTAAAGGCTTCCATCAGGAAAGCGGTTTGTTACCCCACCAGATTGTGCGTGAAAGCCTGCCCGACCATCCCTGGCTAGGCCGTGCCGTGCTCTCTGGCCCTTCGTTCGCCCTGGAAGTGGCTAAAGGCCTGCCTGTTGCGCTGACACTGGCCTGCGAACCTGCTGATATGGCCGGCATTGCCCTGGAGGCTTTGCATGGCAAGCAAGCGCGCCTGTACACCAGCACCGACATGATCGGCGTGGAAGTGGGCGGCGCTGTCAAAAACATCATGGCCATTGCCTGTGGCATTGCCGACGCTCTGGGCCTGGGCCATAACGCCCGTGCTGCCCTGATTACCCGAGGCCTGGCTGAAATGCAGCGCCTGGGTGTTGCCCTGGGTGGTCAAGCAGAAACCTTCTCCGGCCTGGCCGGTCTGGGAGATCTGGTCCTGACGGCTACGGGCGAATTGTCCCGCAATCGCCAAGTAGGCCTGGCGCTGGGTGCTGGTGAAAGCCTGGACAGCATCCTGGCCACCGGCATTACCGCTGAAGGTGTACGCTGTGCCCGTTCGGTTCTGGAAATGGGCCGAGCGCACCAGATTGAATTACCGATTACCGCCGCGGTCTGCCAAATCCTGTTTGAAAAACTGGCCCCGCGCGAAGCTGTCCACGCCTTGCTTACCCGCGAGGCAAAGCAGGAAGGCCACTAATACCTTCGTCTGCCCGATCTGGCACTTCACCCGCGCTGCCAGAACGGCAGTCAACCGTCTCTTACTCAGAATAAAACAATGTCATTGCTTGCTCGTTCTCGTGATCTTCTGATCCGCTCCGTCCTGGGGCTGGCCTGCACTGGTTTGCTGGCTCAATCGGCTCTGGCCCAATCCAGCTGGCCTGAGCGCCCGATTCAAATGGTCGTGCCCTTTCCAGCAGGCTCCTCGCCTGACGCCCTGGCCCGTGCCATTTCCGAGCCCCTGTCCCAAGCTTTGGGCCAAACTGTCATTGTTGATAACCGTCCTGGTGCTGGTGGCAATATCGGCACGCGCTTTGTGGCGCATGCCAAGCCCGACGGCTACACCTTGCTGCTGACCATCAATGGTCCCATGGTGACCGCCCCCACCCTGTACAAGACCTCGCTGGGCTACGACCCGCTGAAAGACTTGCAGGCCATCTCCATGATTGGCACCAGCCCCAACGTGCTGGTCGTGCCGGCCAACTCGCCCGCCAACACGGTGGAAGAGTTCATTGCCCTGGCTAAGTCTCGTCCCGGCGAATTGAACTACGGTTCAGTTGGCCCCGGCAGCTCGGCCCACTTGGCCATGGCCATGCTGGAACATGCGGTTGATATCAAACTGGAACAAATCCCCTACTCGGGCTTTCCACAAATCCTGACCGCCATTATTGGTGGCGACATTGACGCCGCCTTCATGGTGCCCGGCATTGCCATGCCCCAGGTTGAAGCGGGCAAGGTGAAAGCTCTGGCCGTAACCTCCTTGCAGCCCAGCGAATTGCTGCCCGGTCTGGACACCATGGCACAAGCCGGTCTGGAAAACTTCGAGGCGATTTCCTGGGATGCTTTCTTTGTGCCCCACAATACCTCGGACGATGTGGTCAAACGCCTGAACCAGGAAATCACCACCATCCTGCAACGCGACGACATCAAGGCCAAGCTCAACGCCTTTTACTTCTCGTCCGAGCCTTCCACCCCGCAGGAGATGACGGACAAGATCATTGCCGACAAAGCTCGTTGGGATGAGGTGATTGAACGCCTGAATCTGTCGCTGGAATAAGGACAAGATCGAAAAAAACGGCCCTGCAAATTCAAGACTTGCGGGGCCGTTTTCTTTGCAGCCATCACTCAAAAATAAATACGCGCCGTTCAATGACAAATGTGGCGTCGCCCAGGACTACACCCTTTCGGCCTGTCTCTGCACAAACTTAAACACCACCTTCGTAACCCGCTTGCCGCCAGGCATCAAAAACACAAATCGCCACGGCATTGGACAGGTTCAAGCTGCGTTGCCCCGCCAACATGGGCAGACGAATCCGCTGCTCGTTGGGAAACAAGGCCAGTTGTTCTGCAGACAAGCCTGCGGTTTCGCGGCCAAACACAAATACATCACCCCGCTGAAAGCTTTGCTCAGCCAGCAAATGGCTGCCACGTGTAGTCAGGGCAAACGCGCGATCAGGCGCGGAGCCCGTGGCCTGGAGGGCTTCTTCCAGACTGTCGTGCACCTTCACTTGCGCCCACTCGTGATAATCCAGCCCGGCACGACGCAGCTTGCTGTCTTCAAGCTCAAAGCCCAGGGGCCGCACCAAGTGCAAGACACAGCCTGTATTGGCCGCCAGTCGAATGACGTTACCCGTGTTGGGGGGGATCTCGGGCGAAACCAGGACGATATGAAACATGAAAAACCTAAAAAGTGCAGAAAAAGCCGCGAACAAGCGACGAAGTATACAGGGCTAGGATGCCTTCAATTTCCAGGGAGCTCGTGCAGCGACCAAGGCATAAACAGACTGTGCACCCTCCAAACGGCAGGCCCGGGCCAAGGCGTCCAAAGTGGCCCCTGTGGTCAGCACATCATCGACCAACAGCACATCACACCCTTGTAGCGACTCCCGTAGGTTAAAAGCACCCCGCATGGCCTGCCTGCGAGCCTGACGCCCCAAGTTCTTCTGTGCCTGCTCATGCCGTGCTTGCGCCACGACGATATGCAAACGAGCTGACAATCCCAATGAATGCGCCACGCGCCTGGCCAGTACCGCTGCCGGATTGAAGCCCCGCCGGTGCAAGGCTTTACGCTGCGAAGGCACTGGAATGACCCGGCAAGCGGCGTTCAGCACAGGCCCATGCCTACGCCATTGCTGCACCATCAGTTCCGCCAACACCGCTGCCATTTCCAGCCGACGGGAAATTTTAAACGCATGTATCAGCATATCGCCAGGATGTTCATAATCGAATCCGGCAACCGTCGCTTGCAGGGACAATTGCCCTGCTCCGCAATCCGGGCAGGCCAGTAAAGCCAAGGGCGGCAAGGCCAAAGCACAACGAGGGCAGCGCAAATCCTGGGCGGGTGTTGCCAGCGCGTGTCGGCAAAAGCGGCACAGTGCGCCACTTTGCGAACGTAATCCGCACAGCACACAAGGCCGTGCCAGCAGTGGAATCCCTACAAGACGATGGGTCGGCTCGCGCCGAAACAGGGGATGCGCCATAATAGATCATTACCTTTCAGAGCCAGGCTGATTCGATCACAGCACATGCCACTGATCCAGGCCAGCAACGTCCGCGCAACTATGTCCCAGTTACCTTCTTTACCAATCAACTCCGCCCACGTCGAGCAGCAATTCAATCGCCGCGCTCCCCTGGATCACGCTCAGTTTCTTTATGGTGAAGTCGCCCAACGGATGTTGTCCCGGCTGGCTTTGGTGCGCTTGCAACCCACTCATATTCTGGATGCCGGCTGTGGTGCCAGCCACGCACTGGAACCGTTGCGTTCCCGCTACCCGGATATGAACTACACCGGTCTGGATCGCAGCGCCAAGCTGTTGGAGGTTGCCCGCGAGCGCTACCAATCCAAACCCAGCCTGTGGCAAAAACTGCGCAACCAACCTACCCCTGCTGCCAACTGGGTTCAGGCCGATATGGCCAATAGCGGCCTGCCCGCAGAAAGCCAGGAGCTGGTCTGGTCGAACATGGCCCTGCACTGGCACCCGGAACCGCATCGAGTCCTGGCTGAATGGAACCGCCTGCTGAAACCCGAGACGCTGGTCATGTTCTCCTGCTTGGGTCCCGGCTCTTTTGCCGAGCTGCGCAGTGCCATGGAGCAAGCGGATCTGGGCACCCAAACGCTGGAATTCGTGGACATGCACGACTTTGGCGATCTGTTGCTGGAAAACGGTTTTGCTGATCCCGTGATGGATCAGGAGGTCGTGACGCTGACGTATCGCAGCGCTGAAAAACTGCTGGATGATTTGCGTCTGCTGGGCGGCAATCCGCACCCACAACGCAAGGCCAGCCTGAGCACCCTGCCCTGGCGTCAACGCCTGCTCAATGCGCTGGAGAAACAGCGCCATATGGACGGCACTTTGCATCTGAGTCTGGAAATTGCTTACGGGCACGCCTGGCGCGCTCGTAGCCGTCGCAGCACCCAGGGCGAGGTCAGCGTGCCGATCTCCACAATCAGCCGCCGCCCCAAACCCCAGGAATAAACCGCATTTAGAAGCGGTATTCGGCCTGCAACCAGAAGCGGCGGCCATCTTCCGCATAGGAATAGGCTCCGCTGGTACCCGAGTCGCGACGACGATCGGTCAGGTTATAGACGGCCGCGCTCAAGCTCAGATCTTTTCTGGCACGCCAGCTGGCTCCCAGATCCACCGTAGCAATCGTCCCCATGCTTTCGCTGACAGCACCGCCCTGTCCCCAGGAAATATTGGTTTCCCGACCACGCACGTTCAAGGTCGAGAAGGCTGACACGGCTTCATTCGGCGTCCAGTCCACGGTCAGGCTGCCCATATTGCGTGGGGTCGCCACCAAGGGCTGTCCTTCAGACTGCGGGTAGCCAAAGCCCAGGATAGTGGCGCTGCCATTACGCACCTTGGAGTCCGTAAAGGTATAGCTGCCGCGCACTTTCCATTGCTCGTTAAAGCGATAGGCCAAGCCCAGTTCCAGACCCTGAACCCGTGCTTCAGTGATATTGAAGTAGGTGCTATACATGCTGTTGGTATACGGGTCCGGTGGCACAGGACGGCCATCGGGGTAGTACAGCTGACGCGAGCCGGTATTGGCGATCTTGTTTTTGTAGCGGGTGTGGAACAAAGTAGCGTTGGCGCTCAACGGTCCGCCATCGTCAAAGTACAAGCCCAGTTCTACGTTGGTGCTGACCTCAGGTTCCAGATCCGGATTGCCCCAGGTATAAGCACCGCCACGCTGCGGCAAACCGATTTGCGGATTGCTTTGCATGATGGTCGGAGACTTGAAACCCTTGGCGATCCCGCCTTTCAGCGTCCAGGCATCCGTCGCACTCCAGACACCGTACAAACGGGGAGTCCAGTGACGGCCATAGAACTCGTTGTCGTCCATACGCACGCCGCCAGTCAGGGCGAAGGATGGGCTCAGGCTCCATTCATCTTCCAGGAACAGGGAGTATTCACGCACGGAAGTATCCACACCTGCGCCATTCGGATTGGCGTAGTAGCCATCGGCCTTCAACTCGCTTTTGCGCCACTGAAAACCACCCACCAGCATGTGATCGGCCAAAGGCAGGGTGAGCTTGCCATCAATCACGGTATTGCGAAGATCAGGGCGGGCGCTTTGAGTGGGGCCATCGCGATAGGCTTGTTCACGGTTCAGGCTTAGCTCCGTATCAAAGCGGCCCCAACGCCCCGTATGGGCCAGCGTATAGCTGTCGCGCACGTACTCGTTTTCATTGGCCTTGCCCGTCAAAGCCAATGACTTGCCGGGGGTGGTCCAGAAATGCTGGGTCGTGCGGCCAGCTTCAAACATGAACTCATGATTGTTATTGGGGGTTGCCCACAAACGCACCGTACCGTTTTGACGTTTGGCACGCGCAAAGCCATTCAACACCTGATCTTCCTGACGTTGCTTGTGGTAGCCCCAGAACTGCAAGCCCAAGCGCCCCGGCACGATGGGGCCAGACAAGTACAAATCAGCCGAGCCGCTATTTCCAGCCGAACCACTGTCCTGCAAGGTATAGCCACCGGTCAAGGAGCCGTGCCATTTGTCGGCCACTTTGCGCGTCACAATATTGATGACTCCGCCCAAAGCCTCAGAGCCGTACAAGGTCGACATGGGGCCACGCACCACTTCGATACGCTCAATGGCTTCCAGCGGGGGAATCCAGTTCATGTCCAGAGCCTCAGACACCCCACCCTTCATAGTGATCTGACGCATGTCCTGGCGACGACCATCAATCAAGACCAGCACATGCTCGGACTCCATGCCGCGAATCGAGATAGCCCCTTTGTCGCCACCTAAAATGCTGACGCCCGGCACCTGGCGCAAGGCATCGGCCAAAGACTCAAAGCGTTTCCCCTCCAGCTCCTCGCGCGGAATCACGGTGATAGAGGCTGGTGCGCTCACCACCTCCTGAGCGAATCCCGAGGCGGTCACCGAGATTGCACTTAACCGCTCAACTTCATTGCGTTCCTGAGCCCAGGCGGACATGCACGCCAAGGATAAGGCGGCCAAGGGCCAACGCAGACCCGTTCTCATTTTCATCAGACTTCTTCCATTATTTATAATACGAACCAAACTCATTTCTATTTGCTACTATCATGAGCCCGGTTTCTGACCGTAGTCTGATGAAAACTATTCTGATTATTGAAGACCACCGGCCTTTGTTGAGCCTGTTGGCAAGCCATCTGCAAGGGCAGGGATATGCAATTCGCACCACTACGACGGGGCGGATTGGTCTTGCCCTGCTGCAAGAACATAGCTTTGACGCCCTGATTCTGGATCTGGGATTGCCCGATATGGACGGCATGGAAGTTCTGGCGCAGTTGCATCGCCCAGATCGCAGCCAGCGCCTGCCCTGCCTGATCTTGAGTGCGCGCGATGCCGTCCACAATCGCATACAAGGGCTGCGTGGCGGTGCGGACGACTATCTGCTCAAACCCTTTGATCTGGTTGAGCTGGAGGCCCGCCTTGGCGCAATCCTGCGGCGGGCTGCGCCCAATCGTTACCAGCAACTGGTGATCGCGAATCTACGATTCGAGCCTGAAGTGCGACAAGCCTGGGTCAATGACCAAGCCTTGATGTTGCCACGGCGGGAAAGCCTGCTCTTGCTGGAGCTGATGCAGGCCAGCCCCCGTTTGCTGGTCAAGGATTATTTGCTGGAGCAGCTCTATCAAAACCAGACCGACATCAGTCTGAATGCCATCGAAGCGTTGATCTCCAAACTACGCCGCAAGCTGCGCGAGCAAAATGCCCTGGTTTGCATCGACACGGTGCGCGGTGTGGGCTACCGCTTGCGCGCTCTGTGAGCAGGCGCGCCTTCAGTCTGCGCGGGCGATTACTGATCAGCCTTTTGCTGATGCTGGCCTTGGGCTTTTGCACTTTGGCCCTGTCCTTGTTCGATACACGAGACGAGCTGCGCCGCATCAGCCTGTTTTTGCAGGCCGAAGAAATTGCCCGCGACTTTAAACCCTCGGAATCATTGGATAGCTTGCCGCGTCAGTACGCCGGTGGGGAAATGTCCTATTCGCTGTACAGCGCCGAGGGTGAGCTGCTCCAGGCCTCATCCAATCTGGCAAGTCCACGACGCCTGCGCCCTGCTCAGCCCGAAGACGAGCTGGCCTTGTTCAGACTGAAGCATCGCAGTGGCTATGTAGTTTCGGTTTCGGTCACGCTGCCCAGTGGCGAAATCCTGATGGTCGCCAAACGAGACCAGCGCGAAAGAGAGCTGATCGGAGCCTTGCTGCAAACCCGCATGTGGCGCTCACTGCTTTTGTGGCTGCCGGTGTGTGCGTTGGGTCTGTTGTTGATCGCCTGGCTGATTCATTGGACCTTGCGCCCGGTACGACAAGCGGCAAATCTGGCTGCGACGCTGGGCCCTGCTCAACCCGAGCTGCGCTTGCCGGTCACTGAACTGCCCAAAGAAATTCGTCCCTTGGCACAGGCCGTCAATCAAAGTCTGGACCGCCTGATGCAGGCCTATCACCATGAACAACAACTGGTCGCAGATGCCGCGCATCAACTGCGCACCCCATTAGCTGTGATGTCCTTGCGTCTGCAAACGGCTGAACACCACAGCGAGCAGGACTGGGATTTGCTGCGCGAGGATATTACCCACTTACAGCGTCTGGTCAGCCAATGGCTCAGCCTGGCCCGCAAGCAGGAGCAGGCTACGGAGCTAACAGACCACACAGCCTTGGCACCGTTGTGCCGCCGTGTGATGGGAGACTTATGGCCGCTTTTCGAGCAGGCCAATCGAGAGATCCAATTTCACGATGATAGTTCGCTCGATACTGTTCAAGCCTGTGAGGCCGATCTGTCCGAAGCCATTGTCAACGCACTGGACAATGCCCTAACACATGGCAAAGGCACGGTCAGCTTGCATTTGCATAACCCACAGCCAGACCAATGCGCGATCGATATCAGCGATCAAGGTGCAGCCTTGGATGCGCAAACAGCTCATCTGGCCTTTGAGCGCTTTCACAAGCAAGACAGCGCCAGCAAAGGAGCGGGCCTGGGGTTGACGATTGTGCGTCAGATTTTGCTGCGCCACGGTGGCCAGGCCCAGTTCCTGCCCGGCGCACCCTGCACTCTGAGGCTCTTGCTGCCACTAGCGGCTCCCGCCTCTGACAAAAAAACGGTTTAGCGGTAAACTCGTCCGGTTGGCCTCCCCGGCCAACTACGTTCTCAGGGCGGGGTGCAAGTCCCCACCGGCGGTAATGGCACTAGCCTAGCCCGCGAGCGCCTGACCTGAGGTCAGGGACAGCAGACCCGGTGTGATTCCGGGGCCGACGGTATAGTCCGGATAAAGAGAGAACGGGATACCCTCATAACCTGTACAGGAGTCATCCTGCTATGGGCTTGAGCTATCCTGCTTCCTGCATGCCCTGTTTTTGTTGTCATAAAACAGGAAATCAACATGAACAGTATTACCTCAGCCAATCTTCTGGCTCCCCGTATCGCCTTTATTCAAGCTTGCTGGCACAAGGACATTGTGGATCAGGCCCGACTGGGTTTTATCGACGAAGTCAAAGCCCTGGGCCACGACAGCAGCCTGATCGACTTCTTTGAAGTGGGCGGCGCCTTTGAAATCCCGCTACATGCACAACGTCTAGCCCAATCGGGGCAGTACGCTGCTGTTGTCGCTGCGGGTCTGGTGGTTGATGGCGGCATCTATCGCCACGACTTTGTGGCTACCGCAGTGATTCAAGGCTTGATGCAAGTCCAGCTCAGCACCAACGTGCCCGTGTTTTCAGTCGTGCTGACTCCACACCATTTCCATGATGGCAAAGAGCACCACGATTACTTCCACCGTCACTTTGTGATCAAGGGCCAGGAAGCGGCCCGTACATGCCTGGATACCATGAGCAAATTGCAGGCACTGCCTGCGACATCCGTCGCCGCTCTCTAAACGACAAGGCGGCCTGAAAAGGCCGCCTCAATCCCCCCCCCCGGGGCTGCTTTTACCCGCAGCGCCAGAGCTGGCCAGAAGCTTGCTGGCCATGCATTTGGTAACTACTGTATCAAGACTGGTTACGCTTGCGCGACGAGTCTATACCCAGCTGTTTAAGCTTGCGGTACAAGTGGGTGCGTTCCAGACCAGTACGCTCCGACACACGCGTCATGCTGTGATTTTCGCGGCGCAGATGATATTCGAAATAAATGCGCTCGAACTCGTCACGCGCTTCGCGCAAAGGCAGATCCAAAGAAATGCTGCCTAGCTGGGACTCATCCTGCTCGACTTCAGGGACGGCCACGGCAGGTGCCATACCGGGAGCCATTGTGGCGGTTTCAGGGCGGCGATCACCACCTTGAACCACCGGGCGGGCAGCGGCTGCCAGCGCCTTGGGTGCAACGGTACGCTCCAGACCCGAGGCGACGGTCTTGAGCAGGCGCTGCATGGTGATGGGTTTTTCCAGGAAGTCCACCGCACCAATACGGGTTGCTTCCACCGCGGTATCCACTGTGGCGTGACCACTCATCATGACCACTGGCATATCCAGCAAGCCTTGAGAAGCCCACTCCTTGAGCAGGCTGACACCGTCAGTGTCTGGCATCCAGATATCCAGCAAGACCAGATCGGGGCGGCCCCGCAAGCGTGCCTCGCGAGCCTGGGCGGCATTCTCTGCCAATTGCACGGTGTGCCCTTCGTCGTAAAGAATTTCCGACAAAAGTTCCCGAATGCCGATTTCGTCATCAACTACCAGAATTCTGGCCATAAAACGTCACCTACGTGATTTTTACGCATTATCGTTTGCTCGCCGCCCAGAGTCCAGACGAATATGCTGGCCAGCAAGCCGGGTAAAGAGGATGGAAATGCGAGCCCCCCCCTCACGACGATTGGAAACATCGATTCTGCCGCCGTGCTCCTCGATGATTTTCTTAACTATAGCAAGTCCCAGACCCGTGCCGGTGGGCTTGGTGGTTACGTAAGGTTCAAAAACGCGCACCAGCATCTGGGGATCAAAACCAGGCCCGTTATCTGACACCACAAAACTGACCGCATCAGAAGAGTCGGAACCTTCTACGCCCGCAATCATGGTTTTAACAAATACATGCGCCTGGTCAAGTGATTGATCCTGGGCAGCCGCTTCACGAGCATTGGCCAGCAGATTATGGATAACCTGCCGCAGCTGCGTGGGGTCGCCTTGAACCATGGGCAAATCAGGGTCCAGCTCCACATCAATTGCCACACTATAACCATCGTCCCGGACCATGCCTTCTTCCGGGTCCCAACCATATAAAGTCAGCACTTCGGTAATCAGCTCGTTCAGATTCAGAGCTTGCATCTGAGTCGCCGGTTTACGAGCATACTCTCGGAAATCTTCCACCATCTTTTTCAGCGAACTGACCTGATTGACGATGGTATTGGTATAACGCAGCAACATGGCAGCATGGACTTCATCCAGCTGCGACTCCAGTTTCATGGCCAGTCGTTCGGCCGACAACTGAATAGGCGTTAACGGGTTCTTGATCTCGTGTGCCAGGCGTCGAGCCACTTCGCTCCAGGCCACCAGACGGCTGGCGGAAATCACGTCGGTAATATCGTCAAACACCACCAGATACCCGGTTGGCTGACCATCTACACGCAGCAAGGTACCACGGGCCAAAACGGTGACGATAGTATCACGCGCTTCATTACCTTCTTGCATTTCCAATTCAAACTGCTGCTGCCAGTAAGGATGATCCGAGCCCATGGCCTGATGCGTGGAAAAGGCTTCACGTATCACCGAGGCAAAGGTCATGGCCCCTTCCAGCGTTTCCAGCGGACGACCCTTGATGGAGCGCAAGTCCACCTGCAAGATACGCTGCGCCCCCTGGTTGAACATGGTGACGCGGAACATCTCGTCAAACGCCAGTACACCACTGGACAGATTACTGAGCACGGACTCCAGGTACATATTGGAGCGTTCCAGCTGCAGACGATTTTTCTCGACCATGCGGCGCGCTTCATCCAGTTGCCGAGTCATGGCATTGAAAGAGCGGGTCAACTGGCCTACTTCATCTTTGGCAGGTGGCTCAGGCAAAGCCCGGTAGTCCCCTACTCCTACCGCCTGCGTCCCGGCAGCCAATGTCAACAAAGGACGCGTCAGGCGGCGCGACAAGGCCAAGGCAGCCGCCACAGCCGTAAACACCGCCAGAATCAAGGCCAGCGTCAGTGTAATGCCATAGAGCTTGCGCAAACCCTGGCGAGACAAAGCCAGCTCCTGATAATCCCGGAACCCTTGCTGTACCTGGTTGGCATTACGTGCAATCTTGTCCGGCACAGGCTGAATGACCTGCAGCCAGCGCGAGTCTGCCGTGCCACTCAAGGTTGCCGTAAAGCGATTAGGATCCGCCAGGGGCAGAACCGTACGCAGGCGCAAACCTGTGGACTCTGCGGGAACCCCGCCTTCGTCCAGGCCGTTGTCGTGAACAGGCGCATCATCATCCACCTCGGCAGCCGAATAGCGGCCTGCAATACGCAGCTGATTCATCACGCTGGAGGGCGGCATATCAGGCAGCAGCGTGTCATAGCGGCCCGAGGAAAAGGCAATCAGACGACCATTGCCCGAAAATACCATTGCCTCCGTCACCCCGCTGTTCTCACGCAAGGAGATCAGCAAGCTGCTGTACTGCGCACTATCCGCCTTGTTCAGTGCCGACACCATTTCATTGGCACGACCTTCCAGCTCATTGAGCTGCGAATCCAGGGCGGCACGGCCCAGGCTCAAGCCCGACTCCAGGGCCGTATCCACCCGCACGTTGAACCAGGACTCGATCGAGCGTGACATGAACTGCACCGAGAGCAGATAAATCAATGCCCCCGGAATAATGCCGATCAAGGTGAAGTAAAAGGCAAAGCGCGCCGTCATGCGGGCACCAAACTGACGCCGGCGTATTTGTCTGAACAGACGAATCGTCAGCAACAACACCCAGGAAATCAGCGTGGCGGCCAGTACACCGTTGAGCACCAGCAGCAAGTCATACTGCTGCGCATAGCGCGAAGCGTTACCCGTAGACCAGACAAGAAGAGAAAACAGCGCCAACGCGCTAACACCCGCTCCGAACAGAGCGGTGCGCAAGATCCAACGTATCAAGGTTGGGGCTCGTCGACGGAGACGGAAAAGGAAAAGGTTTTCCATGGAGTAGCCAATGTCCAGGCAGAACTATTGATGGCGTCCACTTGAAACGGACGGGCCAGCAAAGAGGTATCCAGGCGCAAACGCACACGACCCTGGTATTCCTGGTCGCGGTCCAGATCAGCCACATAGGCCACGGCCCAGCCGCGAATATGCCGCAGCATGGCCAATGCGTCGTTCATGGAGGATTCGGGCAGAGAAAGGTCCCCGGTGCCCACGCGCCACTGACGGGTCAGGGCGTTATACACAACCCGCCAAGTTTGTTGTTCTTTGACAACGTTTTTGTCAAACCAGTACCAGCGGGGTTTGGCCAATTCCACTTCAACCGTGAAATACAGCGGCACCCCTTTCTCGGCAGCGGTGCGCAATTCCGGGCTTAACTCGAATTCGACATCCGCGTCGATATACAGTTTTTCATCCCGAATATGGGGCTCGACCTTGACGACCCGCTCTCCCGACGTAGCGACCGGCACAATGGTATTGGCCGAGCTTAGCGCGCAGTTGAAAATCAGCAGAAAAGACAGAAAAACGCGCCACATCGTGATTAACCGCAAAAAGGACAAAGTCAGAGCCCTAATTGTGACAAGTCAAACCGGGCGCGTAAATAAGGCGTAGAAAAAACCGTCGCCATCTGCCAGCGATCGTCCCGCAACGCCGGGCAAAATCTGGCCAGGAGAGTCCAAAAGCTGCGCCTCGGGGTGACGGGCCAAAAATGCCTCGACCTGTTGCTCCCCTTCAGCCGGGAAAATCGAGCAGGTCGAATACAGGAAATGCCCGCCTGGCCGCAATGTGGACCACAAGGCATCCAGTATAGAGCTTTGCAAACGTGCGGTATCGGCAATGTCCGACTCGCGGCGCAACCAGCGAATATCGGGGTGACGACGCACAATACCCGAAGCGGTACAAGGCACATCAGCCAGGATGGCATCAAAGGGCTGACCATCCCACCACTGAGCAGGACGAGCCGCATCGCCCCGTTTCAATTGAACTTTGTCGCTAGCCAGGCCCAGACGACGCAGGTTATGACCTACGCGCTCCAGACGCTCGCCGTCCGAATCCAGGGCCAACAAGGAAACATCCGCCTGCTCCAGCAAATGAGCGGTCTTGCCACCCGGGGCCGCGCACGCATCCAGCACGCGCATGCCATCCTTGACCGGCAAAAGCAGACCGGCTTGCTGAGCCGACCAGTCCTGCACCGACCACCAGCCCAGATCAAACCCAGGAATCGCCTGAACCGGCATGGCCTTGTCCAAGGTAACGGCACCCGTGCCGGGGCTGCTGGACGCAATACCGGCTTCCGTCAGCACCGCCTGCAAGCGCTCCACCGAGCAACGACGCTGATTCACGCGCAAGGTCAAAGGACCGGGGCGATTGGCCGCTTGCAACAGCGCTTCCCAATCACGAGGGTAAGCACGACGCAATTCCTTGACCCACCAGCCAGGATGATTCCAGCGTGCTTCGGGACGGCTCTCTACCTGAGACAGGATCATCTTGCGCTCGCGTGTAAAGCGACGCAGCACCCCGTTCACCAAGCCCTTGGACAGACGCAGCGCAGCCTGGCTATCAGCCGCACGCACAGCCTGATCCACCACCGTATGCACGGCATAGACCGGCACATCCGGGCGATCCTCAAAAGCCTTGGCATCCTCTTGCACACGCATGGCTGTATCCAGCAAGGCCAGCGACACCATCAGCAAGGCATCCAGCCAGGTATTGCTGGGCTGGCGCGGCACCAGCGTGATACGAATCTGACGGGCATGGCCCAGACGGCGCAAAACATGGAAGCTGACAGACTGCACCGCCGCACGGGCAGGCGCTGGCGTTGCAGCCAGGCTTTCAGTCAGGGACTTGCCTGCCAGTACGCCTTCAATATTGCGCGCACTCAGCAACATGACTTCAGACAGGGGCAAAGAGGGAGAAAGATGGGCGTCGGACACAGAACAACCGCTAGAAAAGAAAAATATGACTGCGACTGTAGCACTATTTGCCGCATAAACCGGGCTCAAACGCACAAGATCCGCACGCATCCGGGCATGGGACGGTAAAATCAAGCCTATTTCCCAATTTCGAGCCCTCAAGCTCCAGAAGGACCCTCTATGAGCGCCCCCAAAGTCGGATTCGTGAGCCTGGGTTGTCCCAAGGCCCTGGTCGATTCCGAACGAATTCTTACCCAGCTGCGTACCGACGGCTACCAGATCACCCCCAGCTACGACAATGCGGATGTAGTGGTGGTCAATACCTGTGGCTTTATCGACAGCGCCAAGGCTGAATCGCTGGAAGCGATCGGCGAGGCACTGGCTGAGAACGGCCGCGTCATTGTCACCGGCTGTATGGGTGTGGACGAAGGCCTGATTCGCGACGTGCACCCCTCGGTGCTGTCCGTCAGCGGCCCCCAGCAATACGAGCAGGTACTGCGCGCCGTGCGTGAAGCCGCACCGCCTTCGCTGGATCACAATCCCTATATTGATCTGGTACCGCCACAGGGCATCAAGCTGACCCCGCGTCACTACGCTTATCTGAAGATTTCCGAAGGCTGTAACCACAGCTGCAGCTTCTGTATTATCCCGTCCATGCGCGGCAAACTCGTCAGCCGCCCTGTCGGCGACGTGCTGGGCGAAGCCGAGCGTCTGGTCAAGGCAGGTGTCAAAGAGCTGCTGGTGATCTCGCAGGACACCAGCGCCTATGGCGTAGACATCCGTCAACGCACCGGCTTCTGGAATGGCCGCCCCGTCAAGAGCAGCATGCTGGACTTGAGCGCCGCCCTGTCGGAACTGGGTGCCTGGGTGCGCCTGCATTACGTCTACCCCTACCCACACGTGGACAACATCATCCCGCTGATGGCTGAAGGCAAAGTGCTGCCGTACCTGGATATTCCCTTCCAGCACGCCAGCCCTTCGGTGCTGCGTTCCATGAAACGCCCTGCGTTTGAAGACCGCACCCTGTCTCGCATCAAGCAATGGCGTCAGGACTGCCCGGATCTGACCATCCGCTCCACCTTCATCGTGGGCTTCCCCGGCGAGACCGAGGAAGACTTCCAATACCTGCTGGACTGGATGACCGAAGCCCAACTGGATCGCGTTGGCTGCTTCCAGTATTCGCCTGTTGAAGGCGCCCCCGCCAACAAACTCGACGGCATCGTCCCTGACGAAGTCAAGCAAGAGCGCT
Source organism: Alcaligenes nematophilus (assembly GCF_026344155.1). Taxonomy (NCBI): domain Bacteria; kingdom Pseudomonadati; phylum Pseudomonadota; class Betaproteobacteria; order Burkholderiales; family Alcaligenaceae; genus Alcaligenes; species Alcaligenes nematophilus. The sequence goes on from NZ_JAPKMZ010000003.1 coordinate 145,896, forward strand.
GGGAACGCTTCATGGAACATCAGCAAGCCATCTCCACCGCTCGCCTGGCTGCCAAAGTGGGCCGCGAAATGGACGTGCTGATTGATGAGATCGACGAAGACGGTGATGCCGTTGGCCGCTCCAGCGCCGACGCCCCGGAAATTGACGGCAACGTCTTCATCACCAGCGAACAAAAACTGGAACCCGGCCAGATGGTGCGTGTGCGCATTACGGATTCCAGTGAATATGACTTGTTTGGAGAAACAAGCTAAGCTCGAACGTCCCTACGTTCATTTGACAATAGCCCGGCCCTCGAGCCGGGCTATTCGCTTACGACATGACAAGAACAAGACTCATCGAGCTGGCTGTTGTTACCGCGCTGGGATATTTCCAGTACTACCTTTTGCAAAACCATCTGGATTTTCTACTTCTAGATTACATGGAGAAACACCGCTGGCTAGCCGTGGCCCTCTCTATGGCCCCTCTTTTTGCGCTCTATTTCTTTGCGAGGGTTTTACTGCCAAGCGTAGCAGCTGGCACACTCACGGCCGGCGCCACATTTCTACTCACGAAAGTCAGCAATACAAAACAAGCTCTGACAACTGCGCCGCTTTCATGGACGGACCTTTCCCAGACCGACAATTGGTCAATTATTCCTCACTACATCAGCTACCACCATGTTCTCTATGTCCTGCTGGCTGTTGGCGTGATTTTCGTTTTAGCTCGCATCGACCCAAGTACACGCCTAAAAAAAAGCGGGATTCTGCTGGGGACCTTGTTTAGCATTATTTCCTTGCACCCTTACCTGGACAAAATCGACAATCATGTCAGTCGTGTCGCGCGCTTTGAGCTCATTCGCCAAGATGTTCAATACTACATGTGGGACTGGCCACTCAATATTCGTAAAAATGGTTTGCTAACCCACCTTATTCAAACCAGTCAACGCCGTATACCTTCGCCTCCCTCAGCCCAAGAGCGAACTGAGTTTGACCTCTTAACATCCTCGGAAATAAAAACGGTTGAACAGCCTGCAAACATCATCCTCATCCTATGTGAGGCCTGTTGGCACGACGAGCAACACTTCAAATCAGCCTTTACACCGTTAACAGATATAGGTTTTCAACCTTTCCGGGCGATTTCCCCTGTTTATGGTGGAGGCACTGTCAATTCCGCCTTTGAGCTCTTAACAGGCCTTCCTGCCAATGGGGCTCTAAATGGTGTGATTTACCAGGAATACACCCAGCTACTATCATCCAAAGCATGGGCCTGGCCTCGTAACCTTCAGCTAGCTGGCTACACAACCACCTCGCTCCACAACTTCTCTCGCAACTTCTGGAATCGTCATATTATTAATCCAAAGCTGGGGTTCCAACAGTTCATTTCCATTGAGGATATGAACTACGAGGGTCCAACTTTAGCCAGAGACTACATTCTATTTGATGCCGCAGTAGAAGATTTTCAAAATAAAAATGGGTCACATTTTCAATTTATGACGACCCTTTATACCCATGGGGGATATGAATCTCATGAAGGGGACGACGGGGAGCACGTTTACGGTGAAAGATTGACACAAAGCCTGCAGGAAACAGCCGATTTCGCCAGCAAGCTTATCGAACGCCACCCGGATACTTTAATTCTTCTGGTCGGTGACCATAAGCCAGCTTTGACTCGTTTTTTCCATCAGGCAAATGTATTTCCGGACGATTTTTTTATCCGAACAGGGCAAACTGCCAACGACTACATGTTCGCCCCCTCTGCTCCCAAAGAGGTCCTAGGCGACGTCCCTGGCTATATCTACTATCGCAACCAAGATTTAACGGATCGCTTGAATCAGCAACCATTTTTCTGCCTCACCCAAATTATCAACGATGCAACAGTAGGAACGGCACTCCCTTCGTTCCAGTACTCTCAGCACCACTCGCTTTGCTCAAAAAACACCACATTGTCCTATACCCAACTTAGCGAGTCCTATCCAAGCTGGTTGTACTCTGCCTCCCTTTTCCAACCCTGATCTGAAAATAATCCTCATGCCTATTTATCAACTCGACAATCACTCCCCCCAGATCGACGACAGCAGCTTTGTTGCCGCAGAGGCGACCTTGATTGGCAAGGTCGTTTTGAAAGAGAAAAGCAGTGTCTGGCCCGGTGCCGTTATCCGTGGCGACAACGAAACCATTACCGTGGGTGTAGGCTCCAACGTGCAAGAAGGCGCAGTACTGCACACCGATCCAGGCTACCCGCTGGATATTGGCGACCATGTCACCATCGGCCACCAGGCCATGCTGCACGGCTGTACCATCGGTGAAGGCGCGTTGATCGGCATCCAGGCGGTCGTGCTGAACGGTGCCGTCATCGGTCGCGATAGCCTGGTTGGTGCTGGAGCACTGGTCACGGAAGGCAAAGTCTTCCCAGAGCGCAGCCTGATCATCGGATCGCCTGCCAAAGCCGTGCGTACCCTGAGCGATGAAGACATTGCCAAGCTACGCCAAAACGCCAGTGTTTACGCCGAACGCGGTGGCCACTATAAAACGGCTTTGAAACGCATAGGCTAAGAAAAACAGGCGTATACCGGGTTCCTCTTCGTCATACACCATGCAGTCTGCCGTCGCTTGAAAAACCTTCGGAAAACGTTCGTGGCCACACGACGCTGTCAATCCGGACTGCCCTGGTCCCTACCCCTCCTGCCATCGCCGTTGGCGATGGCACGTTGACAGATGATTGATTTGCAAGGAAGAAAACGGGTCCTAGAATGAAGGCGTCAATCTAAAAACCACCTTCAGAGACAGATCCCTATGAAAACCTACCGCATCGGTCAGATCGTCCCCAGCTCCAACACCACCATGGAAACCGAGATTCCTGCCATGTTGCAGGCTCGTTACGCCGAGTTTCCTGAAGAGCGCTTCACATTCCACTCCTCGCGCATGCGCATGATGCACGTGAATCCCGAAGAGCTGAAAGCCATGGACATCGCCAGCGATCGCTGCGCTGTTGAGCTGAGCGACGCCCGCATGAGCGTGATGGCCTACGCTTGCCTGGTCGCCATCATGGCCCAAGGCGACGGCTACCACCGCGTCTCGCAAGAGCGTCTGCAAAACACCGTAAAAGACAACGGCGTGGAAATTCCTGTGCTGAGCTCGGCCGGTGCCCTGGTCGATACGCTGAAAGAATTCGGCTACAAGAAAGTCTCCATCATCACCCCTTACATGAAACCGCTGACCAAGCGCGTGGCTGACTACATCGAAGCTGAAGGCATCGAAGTTCAAGACTCCATCAGCCTGGAAGTGTCGGACAACCTGGAAGTGGGCCTGTTGAACCCAGAGAACCTGCTGGAGCACGTCAAACGCCTGAACCACGACGGCGTGGACGCAGTTATTCTGTCCGCTTGCGTGCAGATGCCTTCCCTGCCTGCTATCCAGCGCGCTCAAGACCAGATCGGCAAGCCCGTTCTGTCCGCCGCTGTTTGCACCGTGTACCAAATGCTCAAGACCCTGGGTCTGGAAACCCGCGTGCCTAACGCTGGCCACATCCTGTCGGGTGCCAAGCCACAAGCCTGATCGAACAGGCTTAGCGGTACAAAGCCCTGCCGACATACAGTCGGCGGGGCTTTTTTTATGCTTAGACGTCCTCAATGTGTGCCGTAAAAACCGCAGTTGTGGCCGCTCATAAACAAACGCCAAGCCATGGCTGGCCGTTCGCCCTCGATACAGGCTGATAACAGCCTCTGCTACTACATCCGTATGGACATATGACGTAGACGCGACGCGAAATAGCCCTATAGCTTGGAGCGATGACTCTCTCCGCTGCCACGTCAGCCCAGATGCAGATAATCAAAAAAAAGCGATATGATGCCTGCATGAAACTGGACCTTCTAACCCTCAAACTGTTTGTCCGCATCCTGGAAGAAGGCACGATCAGCCAAGCGGCAGAGCGTGAGCATATTGCTGCCGCCGCGGTCAGCCGCCGGATTGCAGATCTGGAACAGTCTCTGAACACCACCTTGCTGCTGCGTACGAACAAAGGTGTCAGCCCAACTGCGGCGGGCCTGGAGCTGCTGTACCGCTCACGTGCCTTGCTCAACAGTGCGCAAGAGATCGAGACACGCCTTCAAGCGTTTTCGCAAGGCCAGCAAGGGCTGGTACATATCCTGGCCAATACATCGGCTATCTCCCAGTTTCTGGCCGAGCCTCTGGGCGAATTTGGACGTCTGCACCCCGCTATTCCCCTGCAACTGGAAGAACAAACCAGCCTGGATATTATTCGGGCTCTGGCAGAGGGCAAAGCCGACCTGGGTGTCTTTACCCGCCTGCCTTACGCAGCCGATATCGAAGCTTACCCATTTCGCAGTGACAAGCTGGTCGTGCTGGTGCCTATCAATCACCCCTTGGCTCAGCATGAAAAAATCCGTTTCGAGCAAACACTTGAGCATGAGCAGATCACGCTGCTGACCGGCACGCAGCTGCATTACCAGATCACCAAAATCGCCATGGAAGCCAACCGCTCGGTGCGCATCCGCACCGAAGTGTCGGGCTACGACGCCATGTGTTTGCTGATTAATGCAGGCATGGGTATAGGCATCTTGCCGCGCAAGAGCGCCAGCATTTATCAGATCCCCAATACCCGTGTGATTGAGCTGGACGAAGAATGGAGCCAGCGAGAAATTCTGATCGGTGTGCGCCGCCGCAGTGACCTGCAACCGAGCGCCGAAAGCTTGCTGAGCTTCCTGCTCGAGAGCGGCGCTTAAGAAAGCCGACCTTAGCCGGTGCTACGGCCAAGGTCATATCGTCTAATAAGCAGGCCCGGCCTTTACAACATAACTGAGGCGGAGCAGCTATCCGCAAGACGTCTGGCGATCTAACAAGCTTTAGTAAGCGGCGCCGGGCTGAGCAACTGGCACCTCGACCTCGTCCTTGAATTGACCCAACAAAGTCGTTGCCGCCTGCCGCAACAAAACCGCGTCCACGCCTACGGCCACAAACAAGGCCCCCAAGGACAAATAGTGATGCGCTGCCTCGACATTGGCCTGCAAGATTCCGGGAGCCTTACCCGCCTTGCTGATACGCACGATCGCGTCCTCAATCGCTGACAAAACGTCTGGATGCCCGGGTTCGGTCAAATACCCCATACTGGCCGCCAAATCCGCCGGGCCGATGAAAATACCGTCCACGCCCTCCACCGCCAGAATCTCGTCCAGGTTCTCCAGCGCCTCACGCGTTTCCACCTGACAAATCACGCACATTTCCTGATTGGCTCGCGCCACATAGTCCGTGGTCGCCCCCCAGCGAGCAGCACGCGCCAAGGCTGCCCCAACCCCTCGAATGCCATGCGGAGGATACCGTGTCGCGGCAACAGCCGCTTTGGCCTGCTCCGCGTTTTGCACCATGGGAATTAAAAGGTTCTGAGCCCCCATATCCAGCAGCAGCTTGATCTGCACAGGGTCATTCCAGCTGGGACGCACAATCGGCGCAATAGGATGGGCCGATACGGCCTGCAACTGCGCCAACAAAGTCTGTACCGTATTGGGAACATGCTCGCCATCCAGCAAGATCCAGTCATAGCCCAGGCCTGCACAGAGGTCCGCCACATACGGGCTGGCCAAGCCATGCCACAAACCAATCTGGGACTTGCCCTGCCGCAAAGCCTGCTTGAATGCATTTACCGGGTGCTTCATGTCCTCTCCTTGTCATGTGCTTAGGCGTCAAACAAGCAGTGTAAAGCGCACAAGGCAGAAGTGAGCACAGGGCCTGATTGTTTTGTCTCTGAGCATACCCATGCAGAACCAGCAGACAAGAGTAGGCAACAGAAACGGCCCACTCAATGGGCCGTTGTTCTTGATGCAATGGCAGACGTAATTACAAGGCCTGACCAACCTCTTTCACCAACTCCCCAAAGCGGGGTGTAGTGCGATCTCGCGGACGTGGCAGGTCTACCTCTATCCGGGCGCTGACACCAGCCGGGCTGCCACCCAGAACGATAATGGTATCGGCCAAAAAGACCGCTTCGTCAATGTCGTGCGTCACAAACAGAACTGCTGCTGAACTACGCTGCCACACTTGAACCAGCTCATCCTGCAAGGCCTGACGAGTCAAGGCATCCACGGCAGAAAAAGGTTCATCCATCAACAACAAATCCGGCTGCACAGCCAAGGCACGGGCAATGCCAACACGCTGCACCTGACCACCCGACAGTTGATGCGGCCAGCGGTCTTTCAGATGCGCCAAACCCACCTGATTCAAGGCGGCATCCACACGCTGATCACGCTCTTCACGCGACAGACCCAGACCTTCCAGACCATAAGCCACGTTGGAAGCAATACGTCGCCAAGGCAACAGACGACTGTCCTGAAACACGAAGGCATTGGCACGACGGCCAGGACTATCTTGCAGGTTGGAACGCAGATGTCCGAAGCTAGGCTGGCTCAAACCGGCTGCCGCACGCAACAAGGTGCTCTTGCCCACACCCGAACCACCTACAATCGCCACAAAATGCCCTGCCTGAACTTCCAGATTCACATCGCGGATCACAGGTGCAGGCGCACCGGGGTACTGAAAACCAAACCCCTGGAACTGAATCAAGGCTGCCACTGAAGTACCCATTTGTTGAAAGCCAGAAAAAGCATATCGCACAAGGTGTAGACCACCGAGATGATCAACATATAGACCACCACCGCATCGTAAGCACCCACACCCGCCGCGGCATTCATTTCCTGACCCATACCAGGCACACCCAGCAACTCGGCCGCAATCAACGTCATCCAGGCTTGACCAATACCGGCACGCACACCACTCAACAAGCCAGGGCTGATCGCTGGCAACACTACCGTCCAGGCGCGAGCGAAATAGGAGTTATGCCCGAAAGCCGCAGCCAATTCGTAATAGCGGGGATCGACCGAACGCACCGCACTGTAAGTGGCAAAGTAATTCAGCCAGAACACACCGATTGCAATCACAAAGGCTGCACCAGTGTGGCTGACCTTGAACCAGGCAATGGCAAACACCACCCACGCCAAGGGCGGGATAGGACGCAGCAAGCGAACCAAGTAAGCTTGCAGTAAATCAAAGCGATGGATCGTTGCCGCCGCCAGACCAAAAGCAATACCCAGGAAAGTGCCGATGCCCAAGCCCCAGAAATAATGCACCAGACTGGACTGAGCAGCCGGCCAAAGACGACCGGCTTCAATCTCCTGGAACAAAGCCGAGGGCAAGCTCAATGGATCAGGCAGCGTACCTCGCGGAGCCCAGCCATAGACATAAGCCAGGCGCCACACCAGGATAAACAAGGCAAGACCGGCTACGCCGTAAACAATCCGCTCCAGACCGCGACGCCACAAGGCATCAACCAGGGCACCCGCAGTTGCGGGTGCTGCGGCGGGCAAACTTGCTTGTTTCGCAACGCTCATTACGGTGCTGCCTTTTCATAAAAGCGAACGTCAAACAGGCTTTGGACATCATCCAGCTTGGTCGCCAGCGTGCCTAAAGAAACCTGGAAATCCTGCAGCTGAACCGTGCCATCAATAATCTTGTGAGGATCAGGCTGGAACTGATCACGCGAGCGCTCGATAGCGGCTTGCACAATCTCTTTAGGTAAGCGACCACCGCCTACATACTTCTGCACATAAGGCGTTGCCTTGGCTGGCTCGTCGCGCAACATGGCAGTGGCACGCAGGTGAGCATTCACCAAATGCTGAACCAGATCAGGATTGGATTTGATCAAGCCTTCACGCACCAGCAGTACCGAGCCGGGCTCATTGGGGAACAACTCCCCACCGTGAGCCACAATCTTGGCATCGGGCTGGCGCTGCAGAATTTGGCTAACCGTAGGTTCCAGAATGGCGGCGGCATCAACAGCGTGATTGCTCAAGGCCTGTTGAATCTGGGCCTCGCCCTGGTAGATCACCTCGACCACATTCGGGTCTACTTTCAGCATATTGCGCAGCCAGTACTGCAAGGCAGCCTCTGGCACAGCGCCTTTGGGGTAGCTGGCAACTTTGGGCTTGTGACCCTTCTCTTGGGTGAACTTGGCGACAGCCGCTGCGAAGTCAGGCTGGTCGGCATCCAGATAAGCAGCCAGATCACCAATAGCGACCACACTGACCTGTTCCACAATATTGGAGGCGACAACTTTAACGTCGGCCTCTTTAGCCTTGGCCACCAAAGCGGGGCCAATACCCACATAGGCAACATCCAGCTGCCCGGCGATCAAGGCCTGGGTCAGCGCTGGACCGCTTTGAAACTGAACCAGCTTGGGTTCCGCTTGTCCCTCTGGCAATAAGTCGCCAGACCCTAAGCCCACGAACAATTGAGCGGCAGGCATGATAGGCAAATAGCCGATCTCCAGCGCTTGCTCGGCAGCCTGTGCGGAGAAGGAGACGGATAGAGCAAGAAGGCCAGGGGCTAAATAACGGGAAAACATAACGATCTCGTGAAACAGGCGAAAACTGAAGCTTAAACCTGTTGGGGAGACGCATCTTTATTTGCTTATAACAAAAAGAAATAAAAACTGGATTCTTTAGAGTGCTGTGAGTACACGACTGTACTCATACCGACAGACAGCTCCCCTATCACTCTAATACATGGTCAACACTTTTTACTAGCGAGTGATAAAGTAGGTACCGACCATCAGGAACAACACGCCCACTAGCTTATTAAAAGTAAGAAGTTCACCAAAAAACAGCCAAGCTAATATCAAGCCGACTAAATATCCTAACGACAATAATGGATAGGCAACACCAACCTCCAACTTGGAGAGCACAACAACCCATACCCCAAAGCTAAGAACATATAAAACCAATCCTCCAGTTATGAAGGGGTTAAACATGGCTCGGAAAATAGAATAAAAGACCCCTTTTTCAGGCAGAAACAAAACCTGAAGAGAGTTGGTCCCAGCCTTCAAAAGCAACTGTGCGAAAGTATTCAATAAAACGGCGGATAAAACCAAACCAATCTGAGCAACGCCCATTCTATATTCCTAAAAGGTGTACTGCACAAGCCACTCCCCCACCAACCAGGCAGCCAGCCAAAATCTCTGTCTTGCTGTGACCAATTCTCTCTCTAAGGTTGAAATCCCTGATTTTATTCAAAGCTATTGCATGTTTCTCAATCTGCTTGCGCAGACTATTAGCATCAAGCAAAACAATAAACAACAAGGCTATTGAAACACCAAGAACCGGACTTGAGAGCCCTTCCTTTAAATAAACAAGAGCAGCCATACTGCTAACAATAGAGCTGTGATTGCTCGGCATACCACCATAGCCAATCAAATCAAAGGCAAGGCGCCCAGCTCGAAAACTGTTTACAAGAAACTTTAAAACCCCTGCAACCAGCCATGCCAAGAATGGAGTTAATATATATGCGTAGGTCATAATTAAAAATAAAGCTGATAAACAACCACAGAAAGCCAAGAAATGACAATCATTAAAATTGGTTTATCATTTATAACAGCATCAGTTGGTGACTCCCCCAGGTCAGAAGAGTCGACAATATACCAATACCTAAAAATACCAAATAGAATAATTGGTACAGTTAAAACCAAATCAGGCTTGGACTCAAGAACAAACATGCTGTAAAAAACAATAGTACAAGTAGCTGCTGTTTCTACATATTTTCGCACCAAATCACTTGAATACTTACTTAGTGCCTCCCTGGTCGTACTGCCAGAATTCCTAAGCTCCTGCTCTCTCTTTACAGCGGCCAAATAAAGCGATAGAGATAACACTGTAATCAGCATCCAATTAGAAACAGGCACTTGTATCGCCAGCGCGCCAGCATACACCCTAAGAACAAATCCCAATGCAACGGTAAAAATATCAATAACAGGAATATGTTTTAGACACTTAGTATAAGCAAGATTAACAACGATATAAAAGGAAAGTATAAAAAAAACCTGATAATTCAGAAGCAAAGAAAATACAACAACGACATAACAAAACAGCAACAAAACAATAGACTGAGCTACAGATACCTCCCCACTTGCCAAAGGGCGAAAACGTTTTTTGGGATGCAAGCGATCTTTCTCTACATCACCAATATCATTAACAATATAAACAGAGGAAGCAGCAAAGGAAAAAAATAAAAAAGCCAATAATGACTTTATTATTGAATCAGAGGACAGCATCATGCCGGAAAAAACCAAAGGGGCAAAAACAAAAAAATTTTTAACCCATTGCTTTGGCCGCATAAGACGCAGGAGAGATAAACTATTCATCCGAACTCCAGCTCAATGAAATGGCTGAGACAGCAAATAACATAAACGGCATTATAGACAAAGCATATCTAGACTGAACCTCAAAAACAAAATAAAAGGCAATCATCTGAAAAACGTAAGCACAAGCAGAAAAATATAAAAACTCTCTTATATTATTTTCATTTCTTTTTTTGAAAAAATAGACCAATAAAGAAACAAAAAACAAAATAAGAAGAATATAATATAAATGAGAATTGATTCTCTCAGACAAAGAGGCATATTCCTGGCTGACCTTATGCTCTGGATTATTATTAGCCCAAAAGAAAACCCCGCCCGAAGGAACCCATAAAGTCTTAATTTTCTGCTTATATGCAAATTTCGAAAATCCCGGAAAATCATCAAAAATCCGGGAGTAAATCTCTTCCTTTATTGCCGCACCAACCTTACCCTCGTCCCCTAACGAAGTCCGCAATTCCTGTACAAACTCAACATCATCAGTGTTATATAGCCCGTTATGATTCTTATTAGTCCCAAACAATAGAACATACCCACCCATACCATGATTCGAGTTGACACTAAAAAACCCTTGGTATGCGCTATTCAAAAGCGCGTGAGAAGAGAAGACCAACAACAAAGGGACTAAAAAGCAAACAACAGACTTAATAGCCTTATCGGAATATAGAACCACGCCCAAAAGAAAAGGAAAAATTAAAAAAACTGAGGTTGGCCTAGAGTAATATGCAAAACCAATAAAAAAAGCACTAGTGACCAAAAACAATAAGTTTTTTGTTTTTATAAAACGAAGAAACGAAAAAATAGAAATAAACAAATAAAGAAGATAAGTTGCTTCACTTGAAACTACCGCCGTATAAACAAAAACAGCAGGGAAAAGAGCATACAAAAAAGCTGTAAAAGTGGATATTTTTCCGCTTTGCCCAAGCTCCAACATAATCGCTCTAACTACAACTGCCTGCAACGCCCAACACGCCGCTGCCGTTATGGAAGCAGACAGATAACTGACACCCAGCAACTTCATCCCGAATGCATAAACAATAGAGCTCGACGGATACTTAGAGCTTGTCCACACATGAAAAAAATTTCCGTTTAAAAACCTGACAGCATCATTGTAATAAATTAAATAGTCACTTTCCGGAATAGTTTGAACGCTAGAAGCCCATGTAACATAAGAAAAAAAAACAACAAAAAACAACAAAACAGGCGAAACATTAAAGAAATTTCGCGCTAAAAAAAAACCCACCAGAAAAACAGAAACAATAGAAAAAAAAGAAAAATAATAATCGCTTGTCAGATGAAGAGTTCGAGAAAAATAAAATATCAGATACAGAAAAAACGGCAAAAAAACAAGTCGAAAAAAATTAAAACCAGAGCTTAGATTAAAGAAAGACCTGACCATGTATTCCACCGCATATTATTAAAATAAAAATCAGCTCGCTTAAGATCTGCTTCCTGTGGGGAACAAGGGAGTCAGTGTCTTTATTCTCGCCATCCAATCATTTTCATCTGCCATCTGGCGTAACCTAGCTTGATAAGCTTGATCATCTTTTACATCAAAAGCCTGCCGGATTCTCTCGACATACTCATCAGCGGAGCTGGCTGAAAAAACCTCTGGGTAAATAGTGCACTCATCCATTGCTGAGGTCACAACCACCGGAACCTCCATTGCAAAGTATTCGAATAGCTTTAGAGGAGATGTTGTACGTGCTATCTCGCCTGGCTCGAAAGGAATAATTGCCACATCAAAGTGTTGTGAATACGCAGGCAGGATAGAATAATTAATTGGCCCTAGCCAAATAACATTATCTGCTTTTGGCAGCCTCTCACTTCCACCAAAATAATCCGGGCCTAAATAGACAAAGCCACACTCTGGCATGCGAACTGAAAGCTCTTCTAGAACCTCATACCACAACCAAGGAGCCAAGGCACCAAAATAGCCCACAATACGTTTATAGCGTTTTAAAAAATTCGTATATTTATCAGGCAAAGCAATATGTGTCCAATCCTGCCGATAATGCTGACAGTCAACACCGTTGGCCACGAATAGAACCTTATCCTTTCCAACTGCAGCTATAGACTCCTCTACCAGAGCCTTAGATGAGGCAACGATATAATCTGCATCACCAGAAAATGCATAGTTTTTAAGCTTCAACAAACTATCAACTGTATTACCAGATATAGCTGGATCTATATGATCAATATACTCATAAATCACAGCATTTCCCTCAAGTAGGTGAGGACCATACTCAGGCACCACAGCATAGGCTGTGCTATAGATTGATCGCAGCACACCTTTTAAATTTGCTGATTCAGGAGCGTTTACCAACCATACGTTGTCTCCCATATAACGCACACCCCGCAAATTATCCTGATCTAGGCTGCGCGTCTCATAGATAACCAGATAACCAGACCGTCCCATCGCCGAAGCAATATGTTGAGGTCGTTGAAATAACGGGACAGCCCAGTCAATAGCTACCGATTGTACAAAAACGCCTTTATATTTATCTCTATGTACGAGGACGTTCGCCTCAAACTGATCCCAACTTAAATCAGTTGCTCCAGGCACGGATGTTATCGCCGCCAGCCCACCGAGAGAGACAGGTCCGGTATTTTGACTCTGAAGACGTTTCCACGCTACATAGTTACGAGCATCACTCCAGAACCCAAAAGGGTTCCGAATAAGACGAGCGAGCACTCGCAAAGGGCGGGTCAGTTTCCAAGAAGTTGACAACCTAATGGCGTTAACCGCCTCGTCTTTCTGCCGCATCACATTCTGTAGCTCTACATTATGCTCCTGCAAACGCTGATTTTTTGTTGTCTGCTCCAGCAGTTCGGCCTTTGAGATACTAAGCTGCTTCAAACTCTCTGCAACCTGCTCCAGAGAATCCTTTAAAACACGAGAAAACTCGTTTTCCATATGCTTGAGTAAAACACTATCTCGAGATAGAGAATCAATTTCATAGCCTGACTCTATATGAATATTCCCCAAGGTCAAATTCATTTGGTCAAACCATTTTTTTCTGGCATAAACCAAAACAATCTGATCACCATCCCACATACTAGATGGCAAAATACTGCAATCGACTACCTTTGACCAAACCAGATCGAACCCATTAATCGTTACAGGAACATTTTTATCCGTAAAAGTAAAAAAATGCTCATCAATTCTATTAAACTCTCTATAAGGAAGAGCAAGAATCAAACCCAATTCAGCTTTTTCAGAAATACGGTTTAAAACCTCAAAAGGATTATGAAAATGCTCTAAAGTATTAGACGAGAAAATAAAATCATAAGATTTAATATTAATCAAATCTCGACTATCTAACCAATCTTGATCTAGAAATTCTAATTCTGGGTATTTAGTTTTTGCTGTGGCGATAGATTCACTAGAAAAATCAATACCTGTCAATTTTTTTGGATTAAAAAAATTTGTTAGTACATTCAAGCCATCGCCTTGGGCACATCCCCAGTCTGCAACAGTTAATTCGTCTGAGCGTATTACCTGTATAAGCCAGGACGGCAAATTATCCATAGCTACTGTTGCAAAAAACCTCGACTGCTCGGGCCCCAAGTTATCCTCCCAATCTGTGGCAAATCTATTTTCCCAGTATTTTTTCGTATTAATATCGCTGTTCATTACAAGCTCACAGAATTAACTTCTACATCAGGACAAAAAATACCGAACATCGTTTCATCACTGACACTTACAAAATAATGCGCACCTTCATAATATTCGTAGTAATGAACATCGCTACCATTCCTCTTCTCTACAGTGGCGACCAATAAATATTTACCTGGCGAAAGGTAGTTCTTTAAAGAAAAATCAACACGACGTTCAGAATATTTCCGGCTATCCTCAACAACCTGCTTAGAAACTGCTACTACAATATCATTACCCTTCAAATCTTTTATAGAAAAAGCGATCGTTAAGTTATCGTTCGATATTTCCTCGTTCAACTTGTATCTTATTGATATTTTTATATACATGCCCCAAGTAATAAGATCTGCTTTATTTCCCTGTATATCCTGCACAGCAGCGTATTTGATAGTCCCGGTATGAGAACCCCAATGCGAGGAAGGCCTGGTGTCCAACGACTCTATAAGGTCTACTTGCACTGGCTCAGTCGACGATTGATCTGAACTGACCTGTAATCCGTCACTATCTTTGAACATATACTCCATATATCGGCTTGTGATTGGAAACACGTCACCTACATCGATTTCTTTTCCACGGTCCAACCACAATACACGGTCGCATAGAGTCCGAATACTAGAGATATCATGACTTACGAAAATGATAGTAGCACCTGACTCTTTAATATCATTGATACGGCGCATACACTTGGCTACAAACCGCGCGTCCCCCACAGCAAGAGCTTCATCCACAATGAGTATTTCTGGTTCAACGTGAATAGCAACTGAAAATGCCAACCGCGCATACATCCCACTAGAATAAGTTTTAACTGGCTGATCTATAAACCCTTCTAGCTCAGAAAACTGGATAATCTCATCTATTTTTTTCTCTATCTTATTTTTTGGATAGCCCAATATAGCGGCATTAAGAAATATATTCTCTCGCCCTGTAAATTCAGGGTTAAAACCAGCCCCTAATTCCAGAAGTGCCGCGATACGCCCACGGACTTGAATATGCCCTGTTGTCGGCATTACAGTTCCGCAGATCATTTGCAGCAACGTAGACTTTCCGCTCCCATTCCTGCCCACAATACCAAAGGTTTCCCCGCGGCGAACTGTCAAATTCATCTTATGCAGAGCAATAAATTCTCTGTAGTATTTTTTATTCTTACTAAAATACTGCCTTAACCTGTCGGAAGGTTTTTCATATATTTTATATATCTTGGAAACGCCTTCCACTACAATAAGATCAGAGCACATCCGCAAAACCCTTTTTCATTTTTTTAAAGAAAATAAATGAAAAAAATGCAAATAAGGAAGAAAAAATAAAAGAGAGGAGAATAAATAAAACTCCAGGAACCCTACCCCAATAAACGATATCCCTAAAAGCCTCTATAAAATAAGCCAAAGGATTTATATAAATAAAATTCCTAAAATCAGCAGGAAGAGCCTCAACAGGATAAAATATAGGGGATAAAAACATCATAACGGTTGTTAATATCCCAACAAACTGATTAATATCCCTCAGATACACACCAAGCGCCGAAAGAAACCAAACGCATCCAAGAACAAAAAAGCACAAAGGGATCAAGTAAACTGGCATAAGAACAATCGTCCATTTTGGCAATCCATAAAAAACAGAATAAACCAAAACCCAGACTAGAAAGCTAATAAAAAAATTAAAAAGGGCGGCACCAACAGTAACAACACCTAAAACCTCAACAGGAAAAACGACTTTTTTGACATAATTTACATTGCTGAGAACTACAGTAGGCGCACGATTGATACATTCCGAGAAAAAATTAAAAACGATTAATCCGGAAAAAAGTATTAGCGCAAACTCTAATTTCCCACCGTCAGAATGCCCCCAGCGCGCTTGAAAAATAACGCTAAAAACAAATGTATAAACGACCAACAACACCATAGGAACCAACAAGGACCAAAGAAGCCCAAGTACAGATCCTTTATATTTTGTTTGAATATCTCTATATATCAATATTCTTATTAGATATCGATTTTCAATCAAATCGGAAATTATCATATATTTAAAAATCAAATATTACTGATTAGTTTCTTAAAAACCGTCTTGCCGAAAAAGGACTTTTAACGACTCACATTAACCGTAAAATCATTTTCAGGAAACAGAGACTCCATGCTTTTCGCTCTAGCTATCCAATCATTTTCATCGGCCAACTGACGCATACGCATCTTATAGTGCTCATCATCTTTCACGGCAAATGCGCGTTCAATTTGCACAACAAACTCGGATAACGAGCCGGCCGAAAATACTTCTTCGTAGCACGTGCACTCATCCATCGCAGAACTAACCACCACAGGAATTTCTAACGCAAAATACTCAAACAACTTCAAAGGAGATGTTGTTTTAGCTATTTCACCTGGAGCAAACGGTATTGTTGCTATATCGAAATGCTGTGCATAAGCTGGCAACACAGCATATTCTATTGGCCCAAGCCACAATACATTATCTAAATCCGGCAGCCTTAAGCTCCCTCCAAAGTAATCTGGCCCTATATAAACGAACCCATAATCAGGAAGCTTCTCAGCCAGCTCAGCAATGACCTCGTACCATAACCAAGGGGCTAACGCACCGAAGTAGCCAATAACCCTGTCATATTGCCCCAAAAAACTGGAGTACTTTTCTGGTAAAACCACATCGCCCCAATCTTGACGATAGTGGCGGGTGTCCACCCCATTAGCGACAAACCTAACCTTTGGCTCCCCGACTTCTGCAACCGACTCCTGGACCAGAGCCTTTGACGAGGCAACGATATAATCAGCATCGCCTCCAAACGCCAGATTTTTTAGCTGATTAAGAACCTCGACATTGTCACCGGAAATTGCAGGGTCAATATGGTCAATGTATTCATAGATAACAACATTACCCTCCAGCATGTGCGGGCCGTACTCCCTCAACACTCCATAAGCGGTGCTGTAAAAGGAGCGCAGAACCCCTTTCAGATGACGGGATTCTCTGGCATGCACCAACCAGACGTTGTCGCCCAAACACCGCGCGCCTGTCACGTCATCACAGGCCCAACAGTGGGTTTCATACAGGACCAGATAACCAAGACGGCCAAACGCTTTAGCCATATGCTGCGGACGCTGATACAAGGGGACATTCCAATCGATAACCGCGGACTGAACAAAAACACCTTTGTACTGATCTCGAAACGCCAAGATATTTGCTTCAAACTGCGACCAGCTCAAATCGTTTTTACCATCGCGGCGCCCCTCATTACTACGACGGACCTGCTGCCCAAGAACTCTGCGCTTTAAAGGCAATAGCTTCTGTTGTACTCGCCAAGGCAACCTGCGATATACAGCCCCTAAAAAAGGTTTCAATTTACTCAGCATATTTCCCCGATCCACTGTCTCTTACAGAGTTAGACGTCATTTAAACGCGCTTACACAGATAATCGACAATGCGCTTACAGGCCGCACCGTCCCCATAAGGATTATGGGCATAGCTCATAGCCTTATAAGCAGCAGAATCATTCAGCAAAACTGCCAGCTCATGGCAGATCACCTCAGAGCACGTACCTACCAACTTCACAGTACCGGCGCTCACCGCTTCAGGTCTTTCGGTGGTATCCCGCATAACAAGTACAGGCTTGCCTAACGCAGGGGCCTCCTCCTGAATCCCCCCAGAATCTGTCAAGATGACACTTGAACGACTCATTAGATAGACAAACGGTAGGTAGTCCTGCGGCTCCAACAGGTACACATTAGAAATTTTGCTCAACACGCGCGCGACT
This sequence comes from Alcaligenes nematophilus, assembly GCF_026344155.1. Classification (NCBI taxonomy): domain Bacteria; kingdom Pseudomonadati; phylum Pseudomonadota; class Betaproteobacteria; order Burkholderiales; family Alcaligenaceae; genus Alcaligenes; species Alcaligenes nematophilus. Next base: position 163,478 of record NZ_JAPKMZ010000003.1, read on the forward strand.
GGCTCTTGCACGTTCGGGTTCATATGGACTGGATACACGAAGTCCACTTGGGGAAACTCCTTTGCGCTGCGACATATACTTTGACAAATGCGCTCAAACCCGTCCCCAAAACTCTCACGCCTATGGCCAGTTATCAAAACCATCCGGCGTTTTTCATTCAGAAAATTAAAGCGTTCTGACATCTCTTTAGCTAAAGAGGGCTCAGTCTCGATTTTCTGTACTACTGACAACAAGGCGTCAATAACAGTGTTGCCTGTCACTACGATCTCTTCTGCTCCCACTCCCTCTCGCAACAAGTTCTGGCGAGCCTGAGCTGTAGGGGCAAAATGAATACAGGCCAACACGCCGGTCAAGCGCCTGTTTCCTTCCTCTGGCCACGGTGAATAAATGTTGCTCGTACGCAATCCTGCCTCAACATGACCGACTGGGATCTGATGATAGTAGGCAGCTAAAGTACTGGCGAAGGTTGTAGCTGTATCACCATGAACTAGTACCAAATCAGGTCTGAACTGCTCAAACACCCCTTTTAAACCCTGTAGAATCGCCCCTGTCACATCGTTCAAATTCTGGCCAGGCCTCATGACATTCAGATCAAAATCTGGCTGAAGATCAAAGAGAGACAGCACTTGGTCCAACATCTGGCGGTGCTGGGCAGTGACACAAACTTTAGTATCAAACTCCGTTCGTGTGGCTAGCTCTCGCACCAGAGGAGCCATTTTTATAGCCTCTGGTCGAGTACCAAAAACTGTTAAAACCCTCATTAAACACCTTTTCTTGAACAAACCAATGTGAGCAGTGCCGGATCGCCAATCAGCGCATCACGTGTGCAGTCAGACAGCTTACACGCTTAATAAGCCAATCGTACGACTGGCCGAGACAAGACGTATCTATTACTTGTCATATGAAGCAGTTAAGAAACAGAACCTGCATATAACCCAAACATATGGGCTAAGTTCCAGCTCCATACCTTCATGCAAATAATGATTTAGTCAACCGTCTTATCTAACACTCCGACAATAAAACTCAGAGCTCTGCATATTTATAAAATTAATGAACTTATAAGTATGTCACCGCCTTTATGTCATCTAAAAAGGAGCATGTTGACAGACGCAATCAACTCTTAACGTTTTTAAAGCTAGATAAAATATCAGTACGAGCAACTCGCCCACTAACAGACCTTAACCTTAGATGCCCTTACCCCATCTAATTTCCCCATGAGCAATACTCACGCGACTTTAGTCAGCATTGTTATGCCAGCGTTTAATGCTGCTGACACATTACCAACCGCAGTAGCATCGGTGCAGCAGCAGGACCACCCGTCCTGGGAGCTATTTATTATTGATGATGGCTCAAATGACAATACTCCCGCCCTGATTCTGGAGTATGCAGCTAAAGACCCTCGCATCAAGTTCATTCAGCAACCATTTAATCAAGGAGTTGCGGCCGCACGTAATGCAGGCATCAAAGCTGCTCAAGGAAGATACCTGGCCTTTCTCGACTCCGATGACCTCTGGTTTCCTCACAAGCTGAGTAAGCAGTTAAAAACTATGCAGGAACACCAGGCCACGGTCTCGATGACAGCCTATTATCGTTTCCAGCAGCTCCCGCAGTGGCAAAGCACGAGCACTCCCCCACTCAGGGTGGATTACAAAAACTTGCTTAAAGGAAATGCTATTGGCAACCTGACCGGGATGTATGACTGCCAGGAATTAGGCAAGGTCTATCAAAAAGCAGTTCGTCATGAAGACTATTTAATGTGGCTGGAAATCGTACGTAGAGCAGGGATGGCCTATGGCTTACAAGAAGTCCTGGCCGCTTATCGTGTGAGCGCAGCTAGCTTGTCCGCCAACAAGCTCAAGTCCTTACAGTGGACATGGCAAATCTATAGACGTCATCTGAAACTGCCCGTTGTACAATCCAGCTATCTAATGTTTCACTACATCGTGAAAGCAATTCTGAAGCGGGCTTAGCTAACCATGGAAACTGTCGTTCAGTCTGCACCTTGGGTCGACTTCATCCTGGTTAACTACAATGGTGGCAAGAAAATTGTTGATACCATCAACAGCATCAAGCAATTCAGCACCAGACATGCCTACACCATTACCATTGTCGACAATGGCTCTACAGACCAAAGTTGTAGTCTGATTGCCCAGCAGTATCCTGACACCCAAATCATTCAGACACATGCCAATCTGGGCTTTGGTCGGGCTTGCAACATAGGGGTTGCCCATACCCAAGCCCCAAACATCCTCCTGATTAATCCCGACGCCAAACTGCAAACCGATGTTCTAAGTATTTTCGAACAATTTCTGAACATATATCCGGACTCTCCCAGGCCGATTCTAGGTGGTTCAGCATTGGGGATCAAAGGGCAACCTGATTTTGCCTTCGAACGCTTCCCGAACTGTTTTACGTTGTTGTTAAAGTCTGTAGGGCTAGGGCGTCTGCTTCGCAGTAGACAGCCGCTAACGACTCCCACACAGGTTGACCATGTGTCCGGTAGCCTGCTGTTTATCAGCCGCGAACAATATATGGCCCTGGAGGGCTTTGACGAACAGTTCTTTCTGTACTTTGAAGAGACAGATCTACAGTTCCGCGCCCGTGAAATGGGAATCCCATCTTTCCATATCCCTGCCGCTCAGTACTTCCACGAAGCTGGGGGTACCTTCACAGACAAGTCTTTCCGTGGCCAATGCTACAGCGCGGGCATGAAAGTCTATTTGAAGAAGCGCTACGGTGCAGCAGGCAAGTTGATTTTTACAGTTTACGATGTACTAGACAGGCTGACCCGCCCCGCACGGCACGTGGTCAAATGCCTGCTGCGCGAGCATAAATCTAACGCGCCCCAAAGCCAGTAAGCATCGTTTTTACTGTCAAAAATACAATATAAACATCAAGCATTACCGAACAATGCTTGATGTAATAGAAGTCGTGCTCGATCTTGACGCGAGTGTCGTCAGCGTTAGCCACATACCCTTGGCGCACCTGGGCCCAACCCGTGATACCGGGTTTCACGACATGGCGGTAGCTATAAAACGGGATTTTTTCATCAAACTCCCGCACGAAAGAGGGCTGCTCGGGCCTAGGGCCAATCAAACTCATTTCCCCTCGCAGCACGTTGTAAAACTGGGGTAACTCATCAATCCGTAATTTACGAATAATTCTGCCAACCCGAGTAATGCGGGGGTCATCCTCCCCTGCAAACTGTTCAACCTCACATTCCTGGTCAAAGCGCATGCTGCGCAGCTTATAAATAGTGAACTCGCGGTTTCCCAAGCCTATCCGCTGCTGGCAATAAATGACTTTACCTGGGCTTTCCAAACGGATGGCCACCATCGCTACCAGGCACACAGGGATCACAACCACGGCACTGGCAATGACCATTGAATAGTCAAAAATCAACTTCAAAATCTCGTAGCCCCTAGAGGGCAGCAAGGAACCGATCGTGTTCTCCGACATACGATCAATTTTGACGCGCCCGGTCAAAGACTCAAACACTTGTCGAGAGTTGTACACCGCGACCCGATCCAGCGCACAGCGTGTCAGAAAGCGCTCAGCATCAGGCTGTATACAAGAAAAATCCGCTACAACTCCATCGTAACGATACCCGGCAAGATCAAGGCTGCTCAGCATGCGACCATCCAAGCCTGGTAGATCCAGCAGGGTCTCGGCCTCCCCTCCGGGCACAATGGCCAGCTTCAGTACTCGGTAGCGAGTGGTTAATAGGCTTTCCAGCAAAAACCAGATCAAAGCCAGAAAACTGCTGCTCAACAGCAGCGCCCGTGAGGCGTCATAACGAAACACAAAACTGGTAATGTAGATGACAGCGTAAGTCACCCCCACCGTAGGGATAATCAGCCACGCGCTGCGGGCTCCAGGATAGCCTTGCTGGCTCTTGTCAATCAGCAGCTTGCAACTGACAAATGCGACTATGGCCAGAATCAGTGCTGTACGTTGACCATCATCCAGGCTCCATAACCGGTCCCATCCCCACAACAGCAAAACCGGGGCTAGCACCACGACAACAAACCCAATCAACCACGAGCTTGGCCCGGATAGTAGGAGTATCTCGTGCAAACGCTTAAACCGCCTGATTTTAATTTGATTCATCGAAGCACTAATAACCTAAAATAGCCCATTTACGCGCCAATTATACGTCGCTCCCGAGTAACGCTAGATAGCCCAAGCAGATTTACTTGATGGGTCTGACGGGTAAATACCGCAACCTTCGTGTGATCTGCTCACGCGCTTTTGCCCAAGCAAACTTTTTGCATCTTTTTTCTCATGTCCGAGCCCGTATCCAAGTCTACTTTCTCATTCAATGCGGCCGCTCATTTAGGCGTAAGTCTGTTCTTTATTAGTCTGCTTTCCACTCGTAATATCTATTCGGTGGGTGTCGCCATTTTGCTGTTGGCAACCGTTTCAGGGTATCTGGTGTGTTCTCAAACTCGTCGGTCCATGCAAAGCCAGAGCATCAGCCGGGGCTTGTATACGATACTGACACTAACCTTTGCCTACGGTCTGCTGATCTGGTTCTTGCACCAGAACCCTGGTAATCAGCTGGATCTGCTAAGCCGCTACCTGCTGCTTGTCCCCATTCTGTACATGCTCAGCTCAATTCGCATGCATAGCAACGTGATCTGGGTTTGTTTTGCTTTAGGCACGCTATCCGCTTTGTGGATCATCCCAGCCCAATACGGTGGCTCTTTACACGACGGTCGCATCTACGGTTATACCGGCGCCATCCAGTTTGGCAATATTGCGTTAAGCCTTGCTTGCTTCTGCCTGACAGCCATACTGAGCCAGCTCAGCCAGCAGCATCGCTCTACAACGGTTCTTCTTCTATCTGTGCTGGGCTGTCTGGCGGGTTTTCTCCTATCGCTTCTATCAGGCAGCCGTGGCGGCTGGATTGCCCTTCCTGTCGTGTTTCTGATACTTGCCTACGCCTATTTACCCAAGCAACACTTTCGGCGAGGTGTAATGATCCTCTCCTTGGCCGCGCTCCTGAGCGCCAGTATCCTGTGGCAAACTGATACCATCCAGTCACGGGTTGCTCTGGCGCAGCACGATATTGAACAATTTGAAGCAGGCAACGCCAACACCTCCATTGGCGCCCGCTTTGCCATCTGGCAAGCGAACTGGACCCTGATAAAGGAGCAGCCGTTTTCTGGTTGGTCCTACGCTCAACACCAACAGGCCCTCGAGGACCTGGTTAAAGACGGACAGGCAGATCCCGTAGTTTTGAAGTTGGCCAACTCACATAACAATTACATTGAGACCTGGGTAGACTGGGGCTTGGCAGGTCTGCTCTTGCAATGTTCACTTTTGCTTTACTGCTTTTATGGCTTTATTCGCCGGGTTCATTCCTCAGACACGCTCACTCGCGCGTACGCTACCTGCGGAAGTATTGTTGTTGCCGTATACATACTGGCCAACCTGACCCAGAACATGATGGAACGCAATAACACGCTCCTGTTTTTCCTGATTAGTGTAGCGATATTCTGGAGCCAGATTTACCCCAACCAAGCCAAGCGTCATTCTGCGACCTAGCTCATGTCTGCCAAGAAATTACTCGGTAATTCGTTCTGGAATCTGAGCTCCTATATGGTGCTCATGTTCGCATTCCTGCCCTCCATGGGCTTGATGGCACGACTGCTGGGCCTGGAGCCTTTTGGCATTTACACACTACTCTTTGCCTTGGTCGGCTATGCCAGCCTGTTTGACCTGGGGATCAGCCGTGCCTTGATCAGAGCCATTGCCATGGCCAGCCAGTCCCCTCGGCAAATCCAGTCAATTCTAGGTACAGCAAGTTTACTGATCTTGCTCAGCAGCAGTGTTGCCGCTGCGCTGGTTTATCTGCTCAGCCCCTTTTTGGTGCAGTGGCTCAATATCAGCATGGAGTTACGCCCAGACAGCCTGTTCGCCTTTCGTCTCCTGGCACTAACTCTGCCTTTACTGCTGATGCAAGCAGTGTGGTTGTCCTACCTGGAGGGACTATCGGACTTCAAACGGGTCAACATACAACGAACCATCAGCGGCTTGCTGCTCGCTGTCTTGCCCTTGCTGACCATTCTTTATCAGGCCAGTCTCAGCTATGCCGTTCTCGGTCTGTTTGCCGGACGTTTACTCAGTTGCCTGCTCGCCTACTTCTGGGCTCTGCCTGCCCATGTCCGTCAAGGAATGTGGCGCTGGGACAAACAACAAGCGCAGGCCTTATTGCGCTTTGGGGGCTGGCTGACAGTCAGCAATTTGATCAGCCCTTTAATGGTGTATTTTGATCGCTTCTTGCTATCTAACCTGAATGGGGCAAGCACAGTCAGTTTTTACACAGCACCATCAGAAGCTATTACTCGCTTACTAAACATTCCAGGGGCAGTTGTCCGAGTGATTTTCCCCTTACTCAGCGCTCAAAAAGATGCACGCCAGGAAACCCGTCTGACTTACCTGTTGCTACTGGCAGTATGCGGACTGATCAGCTTGATAGGCATTGTGGGAGCCAAGTGGATTATCTTGCTCTGGCTTGGTGAAACCTATGTAGAGCAGTCCGTACCGATTCTACAAGTTCTGTTGCTGGGTTTCTTTTTCAACGCCATTGCCCAGATTCCTTACACCGTGATCCAAGCCCAGGGATACGCCCACATTACCGCCTATGTACACTTGGCTGAGATCCTGCCCTATATCGCTTTGCTATACGTACTGATTTCTCAGTTCGGGCTGCTAGGCGCCGCAATTGCCTGGACCAGCCGGGTTATCGTAGACTGCCTTGCCCTATTAATACTGGCTAAACGCTATCGCTAAGCCATTCGGAACGCTACTTAATCGTCATGCATATTCTCGTTACCGGTGGCGCCGGCTTCATCGGTTCAGCCTTGATCCGTCATCTTATCCAGGAGACAGAGCACTTCGTCCTGAATGTGGACAAATTGACGTATGCAGGCAATCTGGAGTCGCTGGCTTCGGTCCAGGAACACCCTCGATATCAATTTGCGCAAAACGATATCCAGGATGGGCCAGCTATACAGGCTCTGCTGGAAAAATTCCAACCTGATGCCATCATGCACCTGGCGGCCGAGTCGCATGTGGATCGATCTCTAGATGGCCCGGCAGCGTTCATTCAGACCAATATTGTAGGCACCTGCACCTTGCTGGAGTGTGCGCGCCATTATTGGAACTCACTGCCAGCGCCCAAAAAATCCAATTTCCGCTTCCATCACATATCGACGGACGAAGTGTATGGCGATCTGCATAACACCACGGAGCTCTTTGTAGAAACCACGCCCTATGCGCCCAGCTCACCGTACTCAGCCAGCAAGGCCAGTTCAGACCACCTGGTACGAGCCTGGCAACGTAGCTATGGCCTGCCCACCTTGCTCAGCAACTGCTCCAATAACTACGGCCCCTACCATTTCCCTGAAAAACTTATTCCTCACATGATCTTGAATGCCCTCAAAGGGCAAGCGCTACCTGTGTATGGCGAGGGCAAGCAAATCCGTGACTGGCTGTATGTGGAAGATCACGTACGAGCTTTGCTGACGGTCCTGAAAAAAGGCCAGGTAGGTCAAACCTACAATATTGGTGGCCATAACGAGCAGCAGAATATCCATGTCGTTCAAGAGATCTGCGCACTGCTCGAAGAGCTGGCTCCGGTAAAACCCGCTGGTATCCAGCGTTACACAGACCTGATCACCTACGTGCAGGACAGACCTGGCCACGATCAGCGCTACGCTATTGATGCTAGCAAGATTGAACGGGAATTGGGCTGGAGACCCCAGGAAACCTTCGAGACGGGCTTGCGCAAAACTGTACAGTGGTATTTAGAAAACTCGGGCTGGTGGGAGCGTATCCTTAACGGTCAATATCAGCTACATCGCTTAGGCAAGACAGAATAATGAAAGGCATCATCCTCGCCGGTGGATCCGGTACCCGCTTGCACCCTATTACCTTGGGGGTATCCAAGCAACTACTGCCTATCTACGATAAGCCCATGATTTATTACCCCTTGTCAGTACTGATGCTGGCCGGGATACGTGAAATTCTGATCATTTCCACCCCTGCCGATCTACCCAGCTTTCGTGCTCTGCTGGGTGATGGCAGCAACTTTGGCATTCAGTTGAGCTATGCCGAGCAAGCCTCCCCAGATGGGTTAGCACAGGCTTTTCTGATCGGGGCCGATTTCATTGGCTCCGACCGGGTCAGCCTGATCCTGGGGGACAATATTTTTTATGGCTATGGTTTTAGCCAGATGCTGAAAGAGGCGGCACAACGCGAACAAGGAGCCACTATTTTTGGCTATCAAGTCAGCGATCCAGAACGCTTTGGCGTGGTGGAGTTCGATGCCCAGGGCAAAGCTGTCTCGATCGAAGAGAAACCCCAGCAGCCCAAATCCAATTTTGCCGTAACTGGCCTGTACTTCTACGACAATCACGTCGTAGATATCGCCCGCCAGGTACGCCCTTCTGCTCGTGGTGAGCTGGAAATTACCGACGTAAACAATGCCTACCTACAGCAAAGTAATTTACATGTCAGCCTGTTAGGCCGAGGCTTTGCATGGCTGGACACCGGCACTCACGAAAGTCTGCAAGAAGCCGGCAGCTTTGTACGCACGATTGAGCATCGCCAAGGACTGAAAATCGCCTGTCTGGAAGAAATTGGCTTTAAGCAAGGATGGCTTGAACGTAGCGCCTTGGAACGGCAAGCACAGGCTTTGGCAAAAACAGAATACGGCCAATATTTGCACAAGCTTCTCCAAGACCCAATTCTGCCTGGAAAAGCCCCTTAACTTTTACGCAAGGCCTGCACTTTTTGCAGGTATTGCCCAGCATAATGCTGGTCAAAATAGTCTGCATATTGGGCCTGCCATACTCCCCGTGCGCGTGCTGCCGCTTGTTGAACCTGCTGCATGTCCAGGTCTTTTAACCAGGCTTCAATCGCCTGCTGACCTTCCTCTACGGCCCAACCTGTTTGATGCTCAAGTACCTTCGTAGCAGTCGGAATGCCGGCTGTCGTCAACATGGCGCGCCCGAGCATCAAGTGCTCGTAATATTTGTTAGGCGCAGCAAATAAATGATTGGGAACTGTCTTGTAATACATCCCCACCACAATCTGGCATGACTGCATCAGCTGAAGCCCTTGAACCGAACTTTGTGCCCCATAGTAATGAATATGAGGATGTTTCTGTGCGGAGTGCGTAAACAAATCCGCCAACGGGCCGTATCCCGCCACGTGCAGCTCACAAGCGGGGGACTGCTCACACGCAGCCAGTAGGTCTTCCAGGCCACGATTCTTTGCTTCGAGCACTCCAAAATAAGCAATCTTCACAGGTTGCTCATCAGAGACCGGCACATAGTTCTGAATCTCGGATTTCTGTGGGACATTCTCCAGCACCATTAAAGAGGGGGTTGCGGGATCAATGCCTTGCTGCGCTATACGGCATGGATCAGCCAGAATTCCCACATCAGCCGTCTTCAGCAGATAGTTTTCGAGCTTGTCTACCCATCTGCCTAAAGCGCCCGGAAAATAGCGTAAGGAACTGTACTTGTCATAGACATCAAAAATCCAAGGCTTCCTACATAGCACCGCGTACACCTTCACAGCCATCGCGGTATCCAGATCGATAGCATGGACCAAATCGATCTTGCGATTATTTTTTAACAACCAGCGCAAGACAAATACATTCCAGAAGGCAATACCAATCAGGCTACGCCACCCGGCACCCAGTGCGGCTGGACGCGTGTAATAGGTGTCGTTGCTGGTCCTCTGTGCAGGAACCGTTCCTCGCTCCCAGCCGACAAAATGGTAAGGGATCTGCGCCTCGTCCAAAACCTTGAGGTACTTGGCCAGCTTGCCATCCACATGGCGCAGGTACGAGCGTATAAAAACAACCATTCGCGCTTAATCCAGTGTTTTACTCAAGCCATCCACGATAGCTAAAAAAGGGTCAAATAGATACAATTTCAGGCTTGCTGTCGTGCCAGCCTTATACTGCATCAAGAGCTTTAGCAGGTTTGTAAATACCGCAGCTTGCGTCGCTTTTCCCGCCCGACACAGCCCCCCATACCCCAAACCAAATATTTGCAATGACCATTTATCCCACCCGCCTGCCTGGTGTTCTGATTATTGAACCAGCTGTTTTTGGTGATGAGCGTGGTTTCTTCAAGGAAACTTTTCACCAGCAACGCTATCAGGAACTGGCTGGGATCAATCTACCATTTGTGCAAGACAACTTTTCTCGCTCCGAGAAAGGGGTCTTGCGTGGTCTGCATTTTCAAAAAACTCGGCCTCAAGGAAAGCTGGTCAGTGTCAGCCGGGGAGCAGTATACGATGTGGCTGTAGATATACGGCCAGACTCACCCACTTTGGGCCAATATGTAGGCATTGAGCTCAGCGAATCCAACCATAAGCAGTTGTGGATTCCTCCAGGTTATGCCCATGGTTTTTGTGTTCTGTCTGACTTTGCCGACTTCAGCTACAAGTGCACCGACTTTTACTTTCCTGAAGATGAAGGTGGCTTGGCATGGAATTGCCCTGAAGTAGCGATTGCCTGGCCAATCCAGAACCCCCAGTTGTCCAAGAAGGATAAAAACTACCCTGTGCTGAGCCAGCTCATCGCACAAAGCAAAGCCTGAATCCATGTCACTCCCATCCTTCCTGATTACTGGAGCCCACGGTCAATTAGGCCAGTCTTTTGCCTGGCTCGATAAAAGTACAAAGATTGACGCCAGCCTAATCCTGCTTGGCCGTGCCGATCTGGATATCACACAAGCAAAGTCCATTACCCAGGCTCTGGATCAGTATCGTCCTGATATCGTGATCAATGCTGCAGCCTATACGGCAGTCGACAAAGCCGAGTCAGAACCTCAGGCTGCACGGCTAATCAACTGCACAGCCCCTGGCCTGCTCGCACTGGCATGTGCAGAGCGAGGCATAAGCATGCTGCAGGTCTCGACAGACTATGTCTTTGACGGCTCATCGACACAGCCTTACTCCGAAGACGCCCCTACCAATCCACTTGGCATTTACGGGCAAAGCAAGCAGGAGGGAGAACAGGCAGTCCTGGCCGCCCTACCCTCTGCCATCATTCTGCGCACAAGCTGGGTGTTCAGCCAATTTGGCACTAACTTTCTGAAAACCATGCTTCGCTTGGGACAGGAACGCTCTGAGTTACGCATTGTGGCTGATCAGATTGGTGGCCCAAGCTACGCACCGCATATTGCCCAAGTGCTATTGGCGCTGGCAGAAAAACTATTTGAGTCCAAGCAGAACCCAGACAAGCATCGGCCGCCTTCAGGCATCTACCATTTCGCAGGGCAACCTAATGTCAGCTGGTATGAGTTTGCCCAGGAGATCTTCAGCCAGGCGGTCAAACTGGGATTATTGGCTCAAGCCCCCAGCCTGACACCTATCCCCACCAGCCACTACCCCACACCTGCAAAGCGACCAGCACAATCGCGCCTACTGCAAACCAGGCTTGATTCTTTATTAGGCCCGCAAAATAAGGAGCGAGACTGGCGTCAGGGTGTAGAGAAAAGCCTGCTATCGCTTAAAAGCACTCGCTAAGGCTGATCCTCCTCACGCTTGGGGAGTACTCCTGAGCCATTCAACTCACATTAATACGGCATCGGCCCACTCTTCTGCACAAGCTATGGCCGCTAGCACGATGCCCCGCCCCTTCTGCCCCCTTCTTTCTACTTCTAGCAGGATTATCGTCCTTACCCTGAAGTAGCCGTCACACGCAACAGCCGTGTTCCCCCCCTGCATTTCCTTGAAAAGCCAAACGCAAAAAAGCCACCCCTAAGGGTGGCTTTTTCACGGATGCTACCGACTTGAGCTTAGTGCTTGCGCGCGTTGCTCAAGCGACGTGCTGCGGCAGCTTGAGCGGCCAGCATGGCCAGCTCGGCTTCCACAACAGCAATATCGGCCTTGTCCTTGGTGTTACGCAGGGCTTCTTCCGCATGCTTGCGGGCTTCCAGCGCCTTTGCTTCATCCAGGTCTTGTGCGCGAATCGCGGTATCCGACAATACAGTGACTTTCCCAGGCTGAACCTCGAGTATGCCGCCAGCGACAAAGATATGCTCTTCGCTGCCATCGTCCATAACGATCTTCAGCGTGCCGGGACGAATCCGCGAGATCAGTGGAGTGTGACCGGGCAAAATACCCAGCTCCCCAGCCTCGCCGGGCAGTGCCACGAACTTTGCTTCACCAGCAAAGATCGATTCTTCAGCACTAACCACGTCAACATGAAGCTTAGCCATGAGTAATCCTTATTACTGAATAGTCTTGGCTTTTTCGAAAGCCTCGTCGATCGAACCGACCATGTAGAACGCCTGTTCTGGCAGTGCATCACACTCGCCGTCGACGATCATCTTGAAGCCGCGCAGGGTTTCAGCCAGTGGAACGTACTTACCAGGCGAGCCGGTAAACACTTCTGCCACGTGGAAAGGCTGAGACAGGAAGCGCTGGATCTTACGAGCGCGGGCAACAGCCTGCTTGTCTTCTGGAGACAGCTCGTCCATACCCAGAATCGCGATAATGTCACGCAATTCCTTGTAGCGCTGCAGCGTTTGCTGAACACCGCGAGCCACTGCGTAGTGCTCTTCGCCCACAATTTGTGGATCCAGCTGACGGCTGGTGGAGTCCAGAGGGTCCACAGCGGGGTAAATACCCAGAGCAGCAATGTCACGCGACAACACAACGGTGGAGTCCAAGTGCAAGAAGGTCGTAGCAGGCGATGGGTCAGTCAAGTCATCGGCTGGAACGTAAACGGCCTGGATGGACGTAATCGAACCGGTCTTGGTGGAGGTAATGCGCTCTTGCAGCTTACCCATTTCCTCGGCCAGCGTAGGCTGGTAACCCACTGCGGAAGGCATACGACCCAGCAAAGCGGACACTTCGGTACCGGCCAGCGTGTAGCGGTAGATGTTGTCCACAAAGAACAGGATGTCACGGCCTTCGTCACGGAACTTCTCGGCCATGGTCAGGCCGGACAGTGCCACACGCAGACGGTTGCCTGGAGGTTCGTTCATCTGACCGAACACCATGGCCACTTTGGATTCGCTCAGGTTGTCCATCTGGATAACGCCAGCATCGGCCATTTCGTGGTAGAAGTCGTTACCTTCACGGGTACGCTCACCCACACCGGCAAACACGGACAGACCGCTGTGTGCCTTGGCGATGTTGTTGATCAGCTCCAGCATGTTCACGGTCTTGCCCACACCGGCACCACCGAACAGACCAACCTTACCACCCTTGGCGAACGGGCAAACCAGGTCAATCACTTTAATACCGGTTTCCAGCAGCTCTACGGAAGGCGACAGTTCGTCGAAAGTAGGAGCAGCCTGGTGAATGGCGCGACGCTCGTCGGACTGGATAGGACCGACTTCGTCAATGGGGCGACCCAGAACGTCCATAATGCGGCCCAGAGTACCAACACCGACTGGCACGGAGATAGGAGCGCCCGAACCGGCCACTTCCATACCGCGGCGCAGGCCGTCGCTGGAACCCATGGCGATGGTGCGAACTACACCGTCACCCAATTGTTGCTGTACTTCAAAAGTCAGGCCTTTTTCTGCGAAAGCCGAACTTTCGTCAACGAGCGTCAATGCTTCGTAGACTTTAGGGATGCTGTCGCGGGGGAACTGAATATCCACCACGGCGCCGATGCACTGAACGATGGTACCGTTGCTCATGTTGAGTCCTTGCAATATAACTTTGATGGTGTGCCTTGCCGTGATTACACAGCAGCGGCACCCCCCACGATTTCAGAGATTTCTTTCGTAATCGCTGCCTGGCGGGTCTTGTTATAGACCAGCTGAAGATCACCGATAACGGTCTTGGCGTTGTCCGAAGCGGCTTTCATGGCCACCATACGGGCAGACTGCTCAGAGGCCATGTTCTCGGCAACGGCCTGATACACCAGACCCTCTACGTAACGCAGCAACAAGTCGTCAATAACCGACTTGGCATCGGGTTCGTAGATGTAATCCCAACCGTATTCGGAAGAGTTAGCGCTTTCTTGAGCGACTACCTGATCACCAGCCTGGAAAGGATCTTTCAGACCGGAAGGCAGAGGCAGCAAGCGAATAAATGTTGGGTCCTGCTTCATCGTATTGACAAAGCGGCTGGTCGCCAGATAAACAGCATCAATGCGGCCTTCCACGAAGTCGTCGATCTGCACTTTGATAGCGCCAATCAGACGTTCCAGGTTAGGCGCGTCGCCCAAGCCCACTTCCTGAGAAACCAGATTGGCACCAACACGCGCCAATGTTCCAGCAGCTTTACCACCCAGAGCCGTTGTCTGAACCTTAATACCCTTGTCCTCAAACTCGCGAACACGCGCAAGTACCAGACGCAGAATATTGGTGTTCAGGCCGCCACACAGACCTTTGTCCGTGCTGACAACCACGATACCTACCGATTTGACTTCGGCAGGCTCAACCATGTAGGGGTGAGTGTAGTCGGGGTGCGCCTGCATCAGATGCGAAGCAATCTCGCGCACCTTGTCTGCATAGGGACGACCAGCACGCATCCGCTCTTGCGCCTTGCGCATCTTGGATGCCGCCACCATCTCCATGGCTTTGGTGATCTTGGACGTGTTTTGCACGCTCTTGATCTTAGTACGAATTTCCTTGATTCCGGCCATCACACTTTCCTGTAAGGGCATTATCGGGAGCCAGACTAGGCTGTCGACTCCCGCTAATCATGACGCCGGGGTTTCCGGCGCCTGCCAACAATGATTAGAAAGCGCCGTGCTTTTTGAAGTCCTGGATGGCTGTAACCAACTCAGCCTCGTCTTCTTTAACCAGTTCCTTCTTGCTTTCGATACGCTCAACCAGGGCAGCGAACTTGCTGCGCAGGTGATCTTTCAGGCCTTTCTCGAAAGGCAGAACCTGAGCGACTTCCAGATCGTCGAAGTAACCGTTGTTCACAGCGTACAGGCTCACGGCCAGTTCCCACACAGCCAGAGGCTGGTACTGGGGCTGCTTGAGCAGTTCGACCACGCGCTTACCACGTTCCAGCTGGCGACGGGTTGCGTCATCCAGGTCGGAAGCGAACTGAGCAAACGCAGCCAATTCACGGTACTGAGCCAAGTCGGTACGAATACCGCCGGACAGTTTCTTGATGACCTTGGTTTGAGCAGCGCCACCCACGCGGGACACCGAAATACCGGCGTTAATAGCGGGACGAACACCAGCGTTGAACAGGTCGGACTCCAGGAAGATCTGACCGTCAGTAATCGAAATCACGTTGGTTGGAACGAAAGCGGAAACGTCACCGGCTTGCGTTTCAATGATAGGCAGTGCGGTCAACGAACCGGTCTTGCCCTTCACTTCACCGTTAGTGAATTTTTCTACGTACTCGGCGTTCACACGAGCAGCGCGCTCGAGCAGACGGGAGTGCAGGTAGAACACGTCACCGGGGTAGGCTTCACGGCCTGGTGGGCGACGCAGCAACAGGGATACTTGACGGTAGGCCCAAGCTTGCTTGGTCAAGTCGTCATAAATGATCAGGGCGTCTTCGCCACGATCACGGAAGTATTCACCCATGGTGCAACCGGAGTAAGGAGCCAGGTATTGCATGGCAGCGGACTCGGAAGCCGAGGCGGCCACAACAATCGTGTACTCCAGAGCACCGTGCTCTTCGAGCTTGCGCACCACGTTGTTGATCGTGGAAGCTTTTTGGCCCACGGCAACGTAGATACATTTAACGCCATTGCCCTTTTGAGCAATGATGGTGTCCACAGCCACGGCAGTCTTGCCGGTCTGACGGTCACCAATGATCAGTTCGCGCTGACCACGACCGATTGGCACCATGGAATCCACGGCTTTCGTGCCGGTCTGCATGGGCTGGGAGACGGACTCACGGGCGATAACGCCAGGAGCCACTTTCTCGATGACGTCAGTCATCTTGGCGTTGATCGGGCCCTTGCCGTCGATAGGCATACCCAGAGTATCAACCACACGACCCAGCAGTTCGGGGCCAACGGGTACTTCCAGAATGCGGCCAGTTGTTTTAACTGCGTCGCCTTCGGAAACACCGGTGTATTCACCCAGAATCACGGCGCCGACAGAGTCGCGCTCGAGGTTAAGGGCCAGACCGAACGTGTTGTTCGGAAATTCGAGCATTTCGCCCTGCATCACATCGGACAAACCGTGGATGCGCGTAATACCGTCGGTCACGGATACGACCGTGCCTTGTGTACGAACGTCAGTCGACGCACCCAGGCCTTCGATGCGGCTCTTGAGCAGTTCGCTGATCTCGGACGGATTAAGTTGCATGTTCAGACTCCTGAAATCCTGTTTACTGACTCGCGCTATGCGGTCAGCGTATCGCGCATGCTGGCCAGCCGGGCCTGCACGGAAGTGTCGAGCACCTGGTCACCAACAATCACCCGAATACCGCCGATAAGGTCAGCGTCGACGGTCACAGTCGGTTTTAGCTTCAGGCCAAACTTTTTCTCCAGCCCAGCGGTCAGCTCAGCAACCTGAGCCTCAGCCATCGGGAAAGCACTGATAATCTGTGCCTGCGCCGTGCCTTCGAGTTGGTGTTTCAATAGATCAAACTGTTCTGCAATTTGTGGCAACAGCAAGATGCGCTGGTTATCCACCAACAATTGAAGAAAGTTGCGAGCCTTTTCGGTGACCTGTGACTTAACCAGGCCCGTAAAGAGTTCGAGTCGCTGCCCGTTATTCAGGCGCGGATCGTTCAGTGCCTCGCGCACATCGTGGAGACCGGCCACCTGAGCCATTTCGGACAACAGGGCCGACCACGATTCGAGACCCTGGCTGTCGTCGCGCACGGCGGCGAACAGGGCTTCGGCGTAAGGTCTGGCAATAGTCGATAGTTCAGCCATGGCCTGCCTTGATGTTAAAGTTCTGCCTTGAGCTGCTCGAGCAGCTGGGCGTGCGCATTAGCGTCAACTTCGCGTCGCAAGATTTGCTCGGCACCCTTGACGGCCAAGGCAGCCACTTCGCTACGCAGACCTTCACGTACACGTTGCACTTCCTGGTTAGCGTCTTGCTGGGCCTGCGCAATAATGCGGGCTTTTTCGGCTTCGGCTTCACGACGAGCTTGCTCCAAAAGAGCAGTCGCTTGTTTTTCAGCGTCGACAATGCGTTGATGGTTTTCGGACTTGGCCGAAGCATCCATCAGGCTGATACGCGCTTGGGCCTGTGCCAGATCGGCCTTGCCTTTATCGGCAGCAGCCAAACCATCAGCGATTTTCTGACGACGATCATCGATTGCTTTCGTCAGTGGCGGCCATACGAATTTCATCGTAAACCAGGCCAAAACGAAAAACACGATCATCTGAAAAAAGAGAGTCGCGTTTAAATTCACGGTCGTATCCCTTCAATACCACGTGTGTAGGAAGCGGTATGCGTCCTGACACATGTATGTTCAAGTCGACAAGCGGTGCATGATCAAACCGAGCAACACACCGCTAACGACGACTGCCTGCCCGTCTGCCAAAAGCGGCAACGGACTCGCCTTATTACCCAACGAATGGGTTGGCGAATGCAAACAACATGGCGATACCGACACCGATCAGGAAAGCAGCATCGATCAGACCGGCCAACAGGAACATCTTGGTTTGCAGAGCGTTCATCAGTTCAGGCTGACGAGCCGATGCTTCCAGATATTTACCACCCATCAGGGCGATACCAATGCAAGCGCCAAAAGCGCCCAGACCGATGATGATACCGCAAGCAAGAGCAACGAGAGCTACGTTGGTCATGACAACTCCTTGGTTAAAAATCAGGTGTAATTCAAAAAAATCAAAGCGTTAGCAGGCCAGGCCTGCTCCCCCCAACCAGACACCATTGTCCAGTCGGAATCGGATTAATGGCCTTCGTGTGCTTGTCCAATATAGACAAGGGTGAGCATCATGAAGATGAACGCCTGGAGCAACACAATCAGAATGTGGAAGATTGCCCACACAGAACCGGCCAGAATGTGACCGATACCCAGTCCCAGGCTGGCGCCATTAAACCCTGTCCATGCGCCACCCAGCAGAGCGATCAACATGAAAACCAGTTCACCGGCAAACATATTGCCGAACAACCGCATGCCCAAGGACACGGACTTGGCCGCGTATTCGATGCAGTTCAGCAAGAAGTTGAAAGGTGCCAGCACAACGGCCATCAGGCCTGTGGCAGTGAACGGTGCAGTAAACAGCTCTTTGACGAAGCCGCCGGGGTGCTTGATCTTGATGCCGTAGTAGAACATCAGCAGCAGCACGCCCATGGACATGCCCATAGGCACGTTCAAGTCAGCGGTTGGCAAAATACGGTGGTAGTACAGAGGGTCGCCATGTTCAGCGGCCAGACCGGTCTGGATGAAGATCCAGCCCAGACCATCAACGGGCAGCAAGTCCAGCACGTTCATCATGATGATCCACAGGAACACGGTCAGCGCCAGGGGCGAGACAAATTTCCGGGACTCAGCGTTAGGAACAATGGATTTGGCCTGGTCTTCAACCCAATCGACCAGCATTTCTACAAAAGACTGCAAGCGGCCTGGTACGCCGGCTGTTGCGGCCGAAGCGGCGCGCCACAGAAAGAAAACCACAACCAGACCCATCAGCAGGGACCAGAACATGGAGTCGTAGTTAATGACACCGAAGTTGGCCAGAACATCCTGTTTTTCACCCAAGTTGTTCAAGTGAACCAAGTGATGCTGGATGTACCCTGACTGAGGCGAAATATCACTAGCAGCAGCCATCTGTATTTACCCTGTGATGTATACGTTATGGGACGAGCCCGTGAAACAAAAATTCGTTATGGCAGCTTGCGGAAAAACAGCAGCAGCACATATCCCTTCAAGACACACAGCAGGCCAAAGAGCAAGGCAGGCCAAACTAACCAGCCCGTGTTTGCCATGGCAGCCGTTGCCAGTGTCAATACCGCAAAACCGAGTTTGAATGCCTCCCCCCAGAAGAAGGAAAGCGCTCCGGCGTTGCCGCCGCCCATCAAACCCAGCAAAAGACGCAATGCGAACAATGCGTTAGGCACAAAATAAGCAGCCGCACCAATCAGTGCTGAGGCTGCTGCATATGCGCCGGAAATCCATGCCGACAGGCCAATTGCCACCAGACCCATAAAAGCCTGGGCAACAAGTGTGCGCACAATTCCTTGCCCTGCCCGGCGAGCCATGCGGCTACGTTGCTCGGGCGTAAGTACTACGGGTTCCGGAAATGGTGGCTTGTCCCCTGCTGCCTGCACCGTGGCTGTGGTGCCTGTCTGCTGATAAATCGGCTGATTCATAGTAGGAAACAATCAGATAACGTTGTGTGGGTGGATGTACTGCAAAGGCCTTGGCCAATCCATCCGCGCAATATTATCGGCCCCTTTCAAAAGCCGGTGTCGTCAAACCCATAAAGTATAGCGTCTTTTTTTTGTTGTAAGCAAATTCAGCCTTGCTTGTTTGATACTTAATGCAAGGCTGATTTACGCAATCTCAATGGCATCAAGGGGTAAGCTTATTTTGTAACATTGCAGTGCAGCAATTTTACAACACACCCCTTGTTTTATCAGCGATTGAGAAACTTAGCGGTGCTTGAACTCGGGCTTGCGCTTCTCGACAAAAGCACGCATGCCTTCCTTCTGATCGTCAGTGGCAAACAAGCCATGGAAGTTACGACGCTCGAACAGTAACCCTTCTTCCAGTGACGATTCAAAAGCACGGTTCACACACTCTTTGGCCATCAGGACCGAGGGCAAGGACATGCTGGAAATAACCGTTGCGGCTTCCAGCGCCTCTTCAATCAGCTTGTCGGCAGGCACCACACGCGACACCAGACCGGAGCGCTCGGCCTCTTCGGCATTCATCATGCGCGAAGTCAGGATCAGATCCATGGCCTTGGCCTTGCCCACGGCACGGGGCAGACGCTGCGTACCACCAAAACCGGGAATCACGCCCAGCTTGATTTCTGGCTGACCAAAACGAGCGGAGTCAGCGGCAATGATGAAGTCACACAACATGGCCAGTTCGCAGCCACCGCCCAAGGCATAGCCAGCGACGGCGGCAATGATGGGCTTGCGGAAACGGCGCAGTTCTTCCCACTGGCCACCCAGATAGTCCTGGGAGCTGACATCGTGGTAATTCCAGTCTTTCATGGCGCCGATATCGGCGCCGGCGGCAAAGGCTTTTTCATTACCGGTCAGCACGATACAACCGATTTCGTTGTCGGCATCGTATTTCTTTAACAGGGCATACAACTCGGCGATCAGCTCGTTATTGAGCGCATTCAAAGCCTTGGGCCGATTTAATGTCAATAAAGCAACACGACCATGCACCTCTGCTTTGACTAAGGGTTCGTTCATGCTGACTCCCAGAAAAATTAAATAGAATAGGGGAATGGAACCTACACCCGTACTTTACCGTGCCGAGCCGACAGATCTCGCCGGCCACCGCCTGACTGTCCAGATACAGATCACTTCCCCCCAAACAGATGGCCAGATCTTGAGCCTTCCGGCCTGGATCCCTGGCAGCTACCTGATCCGCGACTTCTCGCGTCAGATCGAAAGCATAGCCGCCTTCTCCGGCGAAAAGCCGGTTTCCATCCGCAAGCTGGACAACCATCGCTGGCAGTGCGAACCCTGCGAGGGCCCCTTGAGCATTCAGTACCAGGTCTATGCCTGGGACCTGTCCGTACGAGGCGCGCATATTGATCAGACCCATGCTTTCTTTAATGGCACCAGCGCCCTGCTGGCCGTTGAGGGCCAGACTGAACAGCCGTGCCTGCTGGAACTGATGTCCAACGAGGACATGGAAGATTGGCAGGTTTACACCAGCCTGCCCGAGGCCACCGGCATGCCAGGCGCGGCAGAGCGCTATGGTTTTGGCCTGTACCGCGCCAGCAATTACGATGAGTTGATCGACCACCCCATTGAGATGGGTACTCCCCAGGTCATCAGCTTCTTTGCCCACGGCGCTGAACACGAACTGGTCTTTACTGGCGTCATCCCGAACCTGGACCTGCCCCGCATTGCCCGTGACGTAGAGAAAATCTGTGCCGAGCAAATCGCCTTTTTTGAACCTGAAACCCGTCGCGCGCCCTTCCTGGATTGCAGCTCGCGCTACGTGTTCATGACCATGGTGACCGATGACGGTTACGGCGGACTGGAGCATCGCGCCTCGACCGCCCTGATGGCTTCGCGTCGAGACCTGCCTACCCAGGGCCAGGACAAATCGGTGAAAAGCGCAGGCTACCAGACCTTTTTGGGCCTGGTCAGCCATGAGTACTTCCATACCTGGAACGTCAAACGCATCAAGCCCGCCGTCTTCGCACCCTATGACCTGAGCCGTGAAAACCACACCCGCTTGCTATGGGTGTTTGAAGGCTTCACCTCGTACTACGACGATTTGATGCTGCTGCGCTCGGGCGTGCTGAGCGAAGCCGACTACCTGAAGCTGCTGGCCAAGAACATCAATGCCGTTGAGCGTGGCCCCGGGCGCTTCAAGCAGTCCGCCGCACAAAGCTCTTTTGACGCCTGGACGCGCTATTACAAGCAGGACGAGAACTCCCCCAACGCACTGGTCAGCTATTACAGCAAGGGCGCACTGATCGCCCTGGGCCTGGACCTGTGCATTCGCAGCCATACCCAGCAAGCCAAGAGTCTGGACGATGTGATGCTCTTGATGTGGGAACGCTATGGGCGCGAGTTCTATCAAGGCAAGCCACACGGCATCCCTGAGGACGCCATGCCAGTGCTGATTCTGGAGGCAACTGGCTATGACGCTACCGACTTCATTGCCCGCTATGTGGAAGGCTGCGAGGACCTGCCCCTGAAGCCCTGGCTGGCCGAACAAGGCCTGAAGCTGGAATGGCAAGCCTCCTCCAAGCTGCCCAGTCTGAACGCCCGCTTGCGCCAAAGCGCAGGCCAATGCCAACTGGCCACGGTATTTACTGATGGTGCAGCGCATCAAGCCGGGCTGTCTGCCGGTGATGCCCTGGTCGCTATTGACGGCTTGCGTGTCAGTGACACCGCCAGTCTGGAGCGCCTGCTGGCTGCCTATGAACCCGGCCAGACCGTACAAGTTCACGCCTTCCGCCGCGATGAACTACACTGCTTCACGCTACAACTGGCGCGCCCTGCTCTGGACGAATGCGTCCTGAGCCGCCAGTCCTGATCTTCTTTCCAGGCCCGCCAACCATGGCGGGCCTGCTACTTTGTTTTTGCCATGACTACACGCCGTATATTCATCAACAATCTGGTGGTGCAAGCCTCTATCGGCATGCTGGACCACGAACTGGTTCACCGCCAGCCCCTGCATATTGATGCCGAATTCGACACCACCATTACGCAGGACGTTCAGGACGAGGACATCGGGACCGTGTTGGACTACCGTCAGCTACGCGAGGCACTGATCGACGTCAGCACCACGGAACACACCAATCTGCTGGAAACACTGGTAGAGCGCCTGGCTGATCGCATCCAGAATGATTTCCCGACCGTGGAACGCGTTAAAATCCGCGCCAGCAAACCCGAGGCCTTTGCCGACTGTGATGCCGTCGGCATCGAGATTGAACGCAGCCGCTAAAGCCCCCTGCCCCGCCTCTGGCCGGGGCTACGACGACACTTATTTCCGCTTTTCCTTATGTCCCAAGACACCAGCACCCTCCCTCCTTCCGAAACCGAGACTCCCGTGTTTGCCAGCAAGGCTGAACGCAAGCAGCGCGTCAATGACAACAAGCTGAGCAAACGCATCATGCGTGAGGTGGGCCGCGCCATCGGTGACTTCAACATGATCGAGGAAGGCGACAAGATCATGGTCTGCCTGTCTGGCGGCAAGGATTCCTACGGCTTGCTGGACGTGCTGATGACTTTGCAAAAGCGCGCTCCGATCAAGTTCGACATCGTGGCCGTGAACCTGGACCAGAAACAGCCCGGTTTCCCTGACCACATCCTGCCCGAGTATCTGGAAAAGCTGGGCGTGCCCTATCACATAGAAACTCAGGACACGTACTCGGTGGTGACGCGCGTGATTGCCGAAGGCAAGACCATGTGCTCGCTGTGCTCGCGTTTGCGTCGCGGCATCTTGTACCGTGTCGCCAAGGAACTGGGTGCCACCAAGATCGCCCTGGGCCATCATCGTGATGACATTCTGGCTACCTTCTTCCTAAACCTGTTTTACGGTGGCCGCCTGAAGGGCATGCCGCCCAAGCTGATGTCGGACAATGGCGAGCACATCGTGATCCGCCCTCTGGCCTATGTGCCCGAGAAGGACCTGATCGCCTACGCCAAGCTCAAAGAATTCCCCATCATCCCCTGTAATTTGTGCGGTTCGCAGGAAAACCTGAAGCGCCAGGAGATCAACCGCATGATTGCGGAATGGGACAAGAAATTCCCGCACCGTTCCTGGAACGTGTTTGGCGCCCTGACTCGCGTGGTGCCTTCGCACTTGATGGACCCCAAGCTGCATAACTTTGCAGACTTGAAGGTCACAGGCCAGGCCGATCCGGAAGGCGATAAAGGCTTTGATCAGGATTATTTTGACGATCACCTGCCCGAGAGCTTGCTGGCCGCAGGCTTTGAGGAAGATAACGACGACGCTACTCCGGGCGTGCGTCAGGATGCCTTCACACCTGCTCAGCCTGCCGCTTCTGGTGAACAGCAGATTGTGTTCATGAGCAAGCGTCGTTCCGGCCAATAAACATGACACGCGGCTTAGCCTGACGCTAGCCGAGAGGCACGCAACATACAGGCAATAAAAAGCCCCGATATAAATCAACAGCATCTGGAATGAAGTCCAGGTTTTGGAGATTTATATCGGGGCTTTTTTGGACGCGCTGAACGGCTATCAGACCTTAGCTCGGTTTTTGCGAACCATCCCAGCGTTCACCGGGCACCTGAATATCGAACAATTCCAGCACCCGCATCACCGTGTGATCGACAATATCATCGATGCTTTTGGGTCGCAGGTAAAACGCGGGCATAGGCGGGAAGATGATCCCGCCCATTTCCGTTACGGCCGTCATATTACGCAAATGCGCCAGATTGAATGGCGTTTCGCGCACCATCATCACCAAACGACGACGCTCTTTCAAGGTAACGTCGGCAGCCCGGGTAATCAGGTTGTCAGACAAACCATGCGCCACGGCGGCCAGGGTACGCATCGAGCACGGCACAATCACCATGCCCGCCGTAGGAAAACTGCCACTGGCCAAGGTTGCACCCACATCGCGGAAGCTGTGCACCTGATCGGCCAGAGCCTGAATCTCGTGCCTGCCGATATCCAGCTCATATTTGATGTTCAGCACCCCGGAGGGCGAGATCACCAAATGGGTTTCCACATCCGGACAGGACTGCAGCACTTGCAGCAGGCGCACGGTGTAGACCGCCCCGGTGGCCCCGGTCATACCTATGACCAGGCGTCGCTTGGTGCTCACTCCAGAGCCCCAGCCTCGCGCAGCATGGTTTCCAGTTCGCCGTTTTCGTACATTTCAGACACGATGTCCGAACCGCCGACGAATTCGCCCTTGATGTACAGCTGGGGGATGGTGGGCCAGTTGGAGAAGTCCTTGATGCCCTGACGCACTTCGGCGTCGTCCAGCACGTTGACCACAACCACCTGGCTCAGGCCAACAGCGCGCAGAATCTGCACGGTGCGTGCGGAGAAACCACACTGAGGAGCTTGAGCTGTGCCCTTCATAAACAGCACAACGGGGTTTTCCGTTACGGTTTCGCGGATGAAATCTTGAACTTCACTCATGATGTTCTCTTAAGAAAAGAATTAACACTGTCCACCTGTGACCCGCCGGATTCCTGCCAGATCTTCATAACTGATGACCTGTTTGAACCCTGCCTGCCGCAGCATATTTTGCACATGGTCGGCCTGATCCCAGCCGTGCTCCATGAGAAGACTAGCACCAGGACGCAGATACGGCCCGGCTCCCTGAACTATTGTACGCAAATCCGTCAAGCCGTCAGAGCCATCTGTCAGTGCCTGACGCGGCTCGAACCGCACATCGCCCTGCGCCAGATGTTCATCATCCACTGCAATGTATGGAGGGTTGGACACGATCAGGTCAAAAGGTTCCTGGCCTGCCACGGCATCGTACCAACTCCCCAGGCAAAACTCGACTTTCCCACACAAACGCTGAGCATTTAAGCCCGCCTGCGCCAATACCAGCGTGCTGATATCACTGGCGACCACATGGGCATCGGGACGTGCCAGTGCCAGAGAAACCGCAATGGCACCACTGCCACAGCCCATGTCCAGAATGCGGGGAGACTGGATGTGCTGCACACGCTCCAAGGCACGCTCAACCAGGGTTTCGGTATCCGGGCGAGGAATCAGCACCGAGGGCGACACCAGAAACTCGTGGCCCATGAATTCCCGCACACCCACGATATACGCCATGGGCTCGCCTGCCACACGGCGGGCTTCCAGTGCTTGATAGGCTTGGATCTTGTCCAGCGGCAACTCGTCCGTATCGTGCGCAATCAACCAGGAACGACCGACGCCCAGCACCTGCATCCACAGCATGTCGCGCTCCAGGCGCGGCAAGGGACTTAGCGGCTGCAAGGCTCGCAAGGTACGGGGAGAATCGGCAGGCGTGGCCATTGAGGACACGGCCTGCTCACCGGATAGGTTCATGCTCACGCCTGCGCCAGATCAGCCAGCAAACCGGCCTGATGCTCGGACAGCAAGGCCTTGATCAGCTCGTCCAGATCGCCGTCCATGATGTAGCCCAGCTTGTACAAGGTCAGATTGATACGGTGATCCGTCATGCGGCCTTGCGGGAAGTTGTAGGTACGGATGCGCTCGGAGCGGTCTCCCGTACCGACCAGGCTTTTACGCTCAGCGGCTTCTTTGTCAGATTGCTCACGCTGCTGCTTGTCTTTCAGACGCGCGGCCAGCACCTGCAAGGCTTTTTCACGGTTGCGGTGTTGGGAACGGTCGTCCTGACACTCCACCACCAAACCTGTAGGCAAGTGAGTCAAACGGACAGCTGAGTCCGTCTTGTTCACGTGCTGACCCCCGGCACCACTGGCGCGGAAGGTGTCCACACGCAAGTCAGCGGGGTTAATGGTGATTTCAGCCAGGCCTTCGGCTTCGGGCAACACGGCCACGGTACACGTAGAGGTATGGATGCGGCCCTGGGCTTCAGTCTCAGGCACACGCTGCACACGGTGCGCACCGGACTCGAACTTCAGACGCCCGTACACATCCTGGCCTTCAATTCGGACGATCACTTCCTTGTAACCACCCACTTCCGAATCGCTGGCAGACATGATCTCCGTACGCCAGCCGCAGTTTTCGGCATAGCGCATGTACATGCGCAACAAATCCCCGGCAAACAAGGCGCTTTCGTCCCCACCTGCACCGGCGCGGATTTCAATGAACACGTTACGGGTGTCGTCCGGGTCGCGCGGCAGGAGCAGGATTTGCAATTCATCTTCCAGTTGAGCGATACGTTCCTTGCCCAACTTGTATTCTTCCTCGCCCATTTCCTTCAATTCAGGGTCGGACATCATGTCCTGGGCCGCTTGCAGATCGCCTTCGGCAGCCTCATAGCTTTTGAAGGCTGCTACAACAGGGTCCAGCTCGGAACGTTCGCGCGACAGTTTGCGAAACTCGTCCATATTGCTGGCAATTTCAGGCTCGGCAAGCATGGCATCAACTTCATGCAGACGGCGAGCCAATTGCTCAAGCCGACTGCGCATAGAGTCTTTCATAGGGAACAGCCTAAAGGGAAAATCAGAGGGTCTGGGCGCAGTTAAAAGCTATCGGGCTGCACCGCAGGAGAGTCGGTGAACAGACAACAGCCCAAACGCTAACGTCGACGGGTGGTCGAGGGCAACAGACGAGGCAGCAAATTCAACAATTGCTCGCGCTCGGAACCTTCACTGCGCGTCAATTCAGCCATCGGGCCGTGCATGTACTTTTGAGTCAGGCCATGCGCCAGCATTTCAATGACTTCTGCTGGATCATCGCCACGGGCCAACATGCGGCGCGCACGCTCCAGCTCGTGTTGACGTACTTTTTCGACCGACTGCTGCACATCCAGAATGGCCGGCACAATCGCACGGGTGCTCAGCCAGTGCATGTAATGCTGCACCTGGGTGTCAATAATGGCTTCAGCCTGCACCACAGCGGCCTGACGGGCATCGGCACCCCGTTGTACAAAGCGGCCCAGATCATCGACGGTATACAGGTACACGTCGTCCAGGCGACCTACTTCGGTTTCAATATCGCGTGGCACGGCCAGATCAACCATGACCACAGGACGGTGACGACGCGAACGTACGGCTCGCTCCACCATACCCAGACCCAGAATGGGCAAGGTACTGGCCGTACAGGACACCACCACATCAAAATCTGCCAGACGATCCGGCACATCCGCCAGCTTCATGGTGCTGGCCATGAAACGCGAGGCCAGGCTTTCAGCCCGTTCCTGAGTACGGTTAGCGACCACGATGCTACAGGGGTTCACTGCCGCAAAGTGCGTGGCGCACAGCTCGATCATTTCGCCCGCGCCAATAAACAGCACCTTGGCCTGGCTCAAATCACCAAACACACGCTCGGCCAAACGGACAGCAGCTGCCGCCATGGACACCGAATGGGCGCCAATAGCCGTTTGCGTACGGACTTCCTTGGCCACCGAGAAGGTGCGCTGGAACAATTGATGCAACAAGGTGCCCAGCGAGCCAGCTTCATTGGCGGCACGCACGGCATCTTTCATCTGACCCAGAATCTGGGGCTCGCCCAAGACCATGGAGTCCAGACCGCTGGCAACACGGAATGCATGGCGCACGGCCTCGTTCTGGTTGTAGCGGTACAGATGGGGGGTCAGCTCGGCAGAGCGCAGACTGTTGAAGTCTGCCATCCATTCGGGCAGACGCTCAGCCACATGGGGCTCGGCCGCACAGTAGATCTCGGTACGATTACAGGTAGACAGAATGGCTGCTTCACGGACACCGGTGCCGAACGTGGCACGCAAGGTATCAAGCGCAGGCTTTAACACATCGATCGGAAACGCAACGCGCTCGCGCACGGCAACGGGCGCGGACACATGATTCAGACCGAAGGTTAGAACATCTACAGACATGAGCAGTACAGGCTATAGCCCTGAAAAGACCAAGACTGGCAATTTTGCAAAGGCAAAACGCATGAAATTTAAGTGATTTTACGCCGCAAGCCGCAGTTTTGCCAAAAATGTTACTTGAATTGCCTTTTTGTGATTACAATTGCACTCCTTTATGCAGCCCTCTTTTTGCTGAAAAGGGCGTCTCCCTAGGGGTACGGCAAATTTGAAGTCGAAAAGATGCATAAATTTTTTGTTGTACTATGCGCACAAATTAAAAAACGTGGTATAGTTCTATTTTTACCGAGCAGTACACGTTGGCCTGGTAGCTCAGTCGGTAGAGCAGAGGATTGAAAATCCTTGTGTCGGTGGTTCGATTCCGCCCCAGGCCACCAAGAATTCAAGCAAAAAGCCCAGTCATCTGACTGGGCTTTTTGTTTTTCTACTTGCCAGATGCGCAGACTCTAGCCCATACACACGACGTGAAAGCATTTTCATTTCAGTATGGAAATCTGCCCTACCTGCCTCGGACACCTCGTCTATCGATCATCAGACAGCATGCTTTGCCTACAGCAGTGTCGCTGGCATCGCCTCCAAGCGCTTGGCGGACTCACGCATTCCCAGTTCAATTGCCTCAAACACTTCCATAGGAAACTCAGCAGGCAGCTGCTGGGCGACCACCTCCAACACGTGCGGGACTCGTCCTAAGCAATCCTTGATCAGGCCCTCCATGCTCTCTCCCCACCCGCACAGTCGGGCCATGTGGTTGAAATGCCGGCGCTGAATATCACGCAATCGGTAGTGGGTATTTTTCCCGCGAACGGCCATGGCCAGCTTGAGACGATTCACATCCAACTTGTTCGGTCCAGTACCCGTGACTGGCCAAGCCGACAAAACATCGTACAAAGGCGTCAAGCGGTAACGGCCACCAGGCAATAGAAAAATCGAAAAATTCTTCGCATGCCCATCAGTCGCTGCCAACATCCAAAACACTAATTGTGCTGTCAGCAAAGTACGCAAGTCCTGCTCCCTCGCTTCAGACAGCTGCAAAATACGCGCGATATCAACAACGCCCGGCCCGCCATCGGCCTCGTATTTAGCATCAGGAGACTTGCCTGTTGCCTGACAAAAGTCCTCCTGTGGCAGCCTCAGCCAATAAGACTGTACAGCCAACTTCCGGTCAAAACGCTCAACGATCAATACCTTTTGCTCTTCAAAACTGGCCATCTCGCAGTTAGCGACAGGTAAATCAAAGGCGCGCAAAATCTGTGCACACAGCCATTCATTTTCTACAGAACTGCGCATATCCGCTTGGCGGCCCCCCACCAAGCCCAATGGTAGTTTGAAGATATGCGTTGTCGGAGTAGATCCAACAGGTCGACACCATTGTCCGTGATGCCATAAAAAGGCTGTTTTTTCCTGGGCTCCTGCCAAAGATATTCTGAAGTCTTCATCAGACGCTTGCTGTTGCCCCAAGACCAACGGTGCAGCAGTAGCCGCCCTCAAAGCGTTAGCGATTTCAGCCTCGTTTAAAGGACAAGCCTGAATATCAAAGACATCATCGGGCTCCTCACCTTCGGGAAGCAGCTGAATAGCTCCAACACAATCACGCCCGATAGCCGTTAGCAAATCAAAAGCATCTGTGCTGGATGTTCTGAATCGTGTCTGCAGGCGACGGCGGATTACATCACTGTCTGGTAGCAGGTTGTCAAAATAATTTCGTACTTGAGGACCACGCAAAGGCGCGTTATCAATAGTGAACGGCAAAGAAAGCGATAAGGGACGCCCTTGTGATGATACGAGCCAAACAGGGTCGTAAGTCAGTCTATCCTCGCCATTGGCGGCTACTTGCCAAGTCCCTACCCGAAGGCCATTCGCCCATAAACCCAATAGGCGTTGCTGTGAACGGTGCGCCATGGCTACCATTCACTTGTACTTAAAGGGGCTTGAGAGCGCTGTTGTACGGCTAGCTCCAGCCCCAAAATACCAGTCAAGGCTAACAATCGCTCAACGGTTAACTGGCTCGGCTGACTTTCCAGTTCGGACAAACGATTTTGGCTGATCCCCAAACGAGATGCGACTTCCTGCTGCGTCAGACCTAAAGCCTTGCGTCGAGCAACAAGCTGATAACCAAGCTGATCACTAGTAGAAAGTATGTACATATCTATTTATCGCTAATGTCGATAATTTGAGTATATCGATTATCTCGATAAACAACAAATATCGACAATATCGATAAAATTAAATTATCGATATTAGCGATAAAAGCCTCAAAACCCCACCGGCTCCGCCATCCAGCCAAACCCGGCCGTCATGGTCGGTGGTGGTTTCAGACAGGAATTTCGCCCCTGCCGCAGTTCTGTCCAATTGCCTAGCAACGCCTGTTCGCAATGCGCCTCTGCCCGGCGCAGTTCGTTGCGTGCTTTGCTGGTGGTGACGCCGAATCGTTCGGCCACCACACTCAGGCTCTGTTCTTCCAGCCGGGCCGCCAGAAAGATGGCGCGGCGTTGGCGGGGCAGCAGCTCGATGGCGTAGATCAGGACGGACAGCAAAGATCGGCCGATCAGGCTGGACTCTGGCCCCGGCATGGGGGAAATCTGCTGATGCTCTTCCAGTTCCTCCAGGGGCACCAGCGTCCCTCTGCCGGACTCGGCACGCCATTCATCGATCGCCAGATTGCTGGCCATACGCAGCAAATACAAGCGCGGGTTGGCAACGGGCCCGATCTCCCGGCTGCCATGCAGACGCAGCCAGGTGTCGTGCAAGGCATCCGCTGCGCGGTCGCGGCAGCGCAGGCGGATGGTCAATTGACGCAGCAGCTCTTCGTAGTGCACCTTCAGATACAAGCACAGTGAATACTGCGGCGTCACACACTCTTCATTACGCTTGCGTGTAGGCAAGGGCAGGCAAGTGGACAGCATGATCAGATCTCCCAGGCTCAAGCTACAGTGTCATCCGCCGCCGCTCCTCGGGCGTCAACCGATCCAGAGCGGATTGCGGATTGGCGCCCAGTCCCAGGACCTGCACCGTACTGTCTTGGCGATACGCAGAGGCATCTATCCTGGAAGTCGCTGGGCCTGCTCCTGATGATGTGGCCCCGCCCCCTGACTGCCCTGCATCCCCAAATCCCAGAATCTGCACAGTAATGACCGAAGGCAGATTCTGACGAGCCTGTGCACGAGCGCGGTTGACCGTATCCTGCGCCGCCGATGCGGCCGACGATGCTGTCGCGCTGGCGTTACTCAAGGCTCCCGTGTTGACAGTCGCCACCACCGGAATTCCCTTGGACTCGCCCTGTACCTGAATGTTGTCTGCATTGACCACACGCAAGGCGGCAATATTGATGTCGCCCGACACGCGAATCCCTGCCTCGCCCGCGTCCACCGTTCCCAATGGCGCAATCAGATCGATATAACCTGGCGGGACCTCGGGAACCGGGTTCAAGGTAGCGATACCTGCACCGGTATTCGGTGTTGATGGTGACAAGGCCACATTGCCAAACAGATCGTAAACACGACGCTGCGGTGTGTAGACCACCGTGGTCTTGCTACCCCGACCCGCGTTGATGTCCCCTGCTGCCGACCAGGCCAGAATATTGCCGCCAAAGGTCGTAAAGACCCGGCTCTGCCCCATCAGAATGTCGCTTTGCGAGAAGAAGTTGATGTCCCCTTCCCCTTGCGTGATCACACCTGATCCCGGACCAGGGTTAAAGCCACCATCAATCCCCACCAGAGCACGCCCGCCGGGAGTCAGGATGCTGATGTCCCCACCAAAGTTGGTGTGAATACCTGCATCCAGCACGTCGTAGAACGACACGTTGTAACCCGGACTGCCCAAGGCCTCCCACTCGGCCTTGGTGATGTAATCCAGCTTGGGATTAGGCCGGCTCTTGCCCGCCGTGTTGTTCACGTAATCCGCGTCGTAATACAGCGCACTGCTGTACATCGTCAAATCACCCGTGTAGCTCAAGGCCTTGCCTTGAGCATCCTGTTCGGGGAACAAGGTGGCAATCGCTTCACGGCCACGCAAATAGCTGCCTGCGCGCTTGCTGTCACTATCGTTGTACTCACGGCCCGATGCCTTCAGCTCTGCGTAGTACACATTGCGCAGATAGCTGCGTTGCTGCTCGGGCGGCAAGGCCTCGAAAAAGCTGCGGGCATCCATGCTGGCCGCATCAAAATGCAGGCCCAGGCCGTTCTTGTCGCCAAAGCGGGTGCTCAACCAATTGACCAGGTGCAGCTGGCTCTCCAGCTTGTACTCCCGTGCCAGGGGACGGCTGGACGCATTGCGGCCTTCAGCCCTGGCCTGATCGCGTACCTGGTCCAGCTCTCCTTGCTTCTCCTGCAAGAAGGTTTGTGCGCCGGCTTCATCACCTGTGTAGCCAAACTCGCGTTGCAGCCATTGCCCCAGCGTCAGGCCACCGCTGTAGATATACAGCGCCTTGCCCTGTTGATCTGCAAACGGCAGCTCCAGATCAGCCTGATTCTCGGGGTTCAGATAGCGCGCCGCAAAGTCGTTCCAATGCGCTCCTTCGCCCATTCCGGCCGAGACCGAAATACTGGCGCCGCCACCACGACTATCGGACAAGGCACTGCTCAAGGGTCCCAGACTCTTGATCTCGCCTTTGTCAGCCAGATACACATGACGCCCGGCCGACACGTCCAGCAAACCTGGCCCCAAGATGTAGAAGCTGCTGTTACGGACATCCCGACCCGCTTCAACAATGGAAATATCGTCTGCCCAGGCATGGGTAATCAAATTACCGCGTGTCGTCGCAGTGGCACTCTTGGCCCCTGCCACCGCATCTTTCTGCCCCAGGCGTGTGCCCGAATCGGTAATGTCACGCCCGGCCCGAATCGCCACAGGAACCGTGCCTTCCATACGTGAGCCCTGCGAGCCTGGAGGGTACCCCAACAACACTTCCTGACCGACGCGCAAGCCAACAATGTCGCCGTTGACAGCGTAGTAACGAGCAGGCTGACGTTGAGCTGCGGCAGTACCGATATTGACCGGCGTACCAAACACAAACAAGGAACCTGTATTTTGACGGCCTCCGTACAGCGAAGTGACCGCCTTGCTGCTGACGGTGAACCAGTCGTTGAGCTTGACGGCCTCGCCATCCACGTTATGAATAATGCGAGGGTTATAGCCGTACTCGCCGCCCCCTGTCTGCGATAGCAAGCCTACAAAGGCAGGACGGAAAGGGCTGGACATGGCCGCTGCGTCTGCCGCCGAGGCCGAGAAAACATAGCCGGCCGCCTGAATGGAGCCCCCCGCCAGGAACTGCAGTTCACCACGCCCTGTTGCGTTGACAAACTGCTCGCCCATTGGCGAAGGGGCCAGTACCGTACCAAAGCCATAACGCAATATCGAATTGCTGGATACAGTGGCATCGCTGGCACTGGCTCCATACTGAATATTGCCGTTGGCGGCTGCCGCACGCAGGATAGAAGGATAAAAATGACCATCTGCGTTATGAGACTGGTTGCGGCCTGGGTCGCCCCAACGCGTATCCTCATACGCATTGCGCTCATCCCAGGACGTGGTGGGCGTCAGGTTGCCCCCCACACTCAACAAATCAATCGCCGTCGCCGGTGTCCACAAGGAGAACCAGGACCAGCCATTGCCGTCATAGTGCTGGCCATCTACGGAGAAAGGCATTGAGCTTAAGGACAAGGTACGCCCTGGGTCTACCGTACTGCCCAGCACCAGATCGCCCCGCGTTTGCATGCGTACTGCGGAATCACCCAAGACCAGAATCGGACCACCGGTTGCGGCCCCTCCGCCGCTGGCATAAATATTGCCAGGACGCGTATCCATTTGATCTGTTCCACCAAAGCCCAGCTTTACCCCACCAACCGCGCCGGCATCCAAAGCAATGGCCCCTCGCAAATTCACCAAAGTGCTGTTCAGGTCATGCTCGTTCAAGCGCACATCGGGGTTCGGGTTCAGTGTGCCGCCCAGGCGCAGGACCAGGTCCCCGCCACCTGTCTGTACCAGTTCGCCCCCCGGGGTGATTCGGCCTGTGCTGCCCACCACCAGATGCAAGCCCTGGCTGCGCGGCGTATGCGTCTGCTGATTCCAGCTGCTGCGAATACCGCGCTGGTTCAACATGCCGGCATCCGCCCCGGCCTCCACGGTCAAGTTGCCACCACCCAAAGTACCCACACCGGTAAAGCCGGCCAGGAAAGGATCGTTGGCAAACAACCAGGTGTCGTACTCGCTATACCCGCCATTTGCGGTACCCGCCACATATGTCCCGAAGTTGACCCACCAGGCACTGGGAGTCCCTTCCGAGGCTGACACTGCACTACCCGTTCCCTGGCGCCACAACCAGTTACCCACTGCCGTAGAAGCAATCTGCTGACGCGTGTTGTAGAAGGTGTAGCTCAGATCATTCTTGCCGTCGTTATTGCCGACCAGATCCCCCTTCACACTGCCTTGAGCACGCAGCAACACATTGCCGCCCTTTTCGGGATACCAGGCCTGATACAGGCTGTCCGCACCACCGTCGACCAGCGACTCGAAACGCTTGCCTTCCGCACGCAAGATCGTGCCATCGAACAACTTGCCACGCGCCTGGTTATAGGCCGCCCCCATCGATGCCGACGGCGTGCCCGCGGTGTAGACCCCATACAGCGAATTCATCTCGATGTCACCACCAGACACCAGATCCAGGTCACCCACGCCCGTACGCAGGACACTGAACAGTTGCTCACGGGCGGGCTGTTTCACGTCTTGCATCTCGGGCGGTGTAGCGGGCGAGAGCTCGGCGGCCATATCGCCCATGCCAAAAATATTCAATTCAGTAACATCGGCGCCGATAATGCCGTACGCTTGCAGCTCTTCGATCTGCGCCTGTGTCACCTGCTCACCAGAGACAGGCACAAAGCTCAACCAATAGCCCCCCGCCAGCAATTCAATCAGCTCTTCAAAGCGGCTGACCTCTCCCCAGCCATACACCGCTGGTTTACCCGTTCCTGGAATTTCGATTGATTTCACGCCAAGGCCAAAGTGCGTATCCGCCAGCATCAAGCGACGCTCGGTATCAATCAACGTCAAGCGATTATCCGCTGCCGAGGTATCCGCCCCGGCAACCAGACGCAAATCCCAGGACTGCGAGCCAGCGGCCAACATGGGGGCCAGAGCCAGCATGCGACCTTGCGCGTCATCCCCATCTCGAGGACGAAGATCGACCATCACGGCCCCGCCCGGCAATACCACGTCCGTCTCGGAAGGCACCAGCGCCCCTTTCTTCAAGGCGACCTGCTGGTTCAATTTCATGAGCACCGGCAAGGGCACGCCTTTGGGCCACAGAGTAGCCGCCATTTGCGCATCCTCCGGCAAACGGAAGCCCGCGGCCAACTGCATATTGGCTTGTAGTGTCACAGCCTCTTTCAAGACCGTGCCAGCGGCATAAACCACTTGCCCGGACGCATCCAGCACGGCCGCTGACAGCACCGTTCCTGCCTGCAAGGACAGGCCTTGCGCCAGACTCATCAGGCTGGGGATTACGGTGCCGCGTGGCAAGCTCATGCCCTCCACGGGCAGATCATAGTTAACGGTGCGACCGGCCGCGAACTGGGTCCCCACGTCCAGCGTGGCCATGCCGCCATGGGGGATGATGAGATCACCGCCAAAAGGCATACGACCTGCGGGCAGAACCCAGCCACCATCATCAGCCGTGACACCCAGCACGGAGGTATTGAAGCCATCCGTCAAACTGCCAAAAATCGTCAGATCTCCAGCGGCGCGCAATACCAGGGCCCCGGCCTCGCCCGAGCCATATACCGAGCTTTTCTGAGCATGAGGATTGACGCTGGCATAGCGGTAGCCCGACAGATCAATATCCCCATCCACATGCAGATCACCATTTGGATTCGTGACGGCATTGCTGACAATCTCCACACCAGGGCGCAGGTGGAATTGATCACCATAAGCACGCAGCCCGGCCAGCTTGCCTTGCATCAAGGCCTGATTCGCCAGAGCCTTGTTGATGAAGGTTTCACTATCCAGATGCTTCTGACGCAAGTAGTCCTGATCGATACGCTGGTAGCTGCGACCATCTACCGTTTCATCGAGGCCGAGCTGCGCATCGTCGTATTGCTGGAAAGCATTGACGGCAATCGACCTGGCCCCGGTAATGTTGAGTGCACCGCGTGCATCAATATCGACATCGTTGCCCGTCGCGCCACCCAGGCGCGGTGCGTTCAGAGCGACAGTGCCGTAATTCGCATGGGAACCAGCCACACTCAGATTCATGCGCATGCCATCGGCCAGAACCAGACGACCCTGGCCCGAATCAATTTCAATGACAGCCCGGTTAGGTGCTTCAATCACTTGGCCGTAACTGTCCCGACGCAGCACACTGGCACTGGCATCCAGCACGGCGCTGCCAGTCAGGGTCACCCCTCGCTTGGCAGCCAGGCGAATGCTGCCCGCCTGCTCACCGCTGGCATCAATGGTGCCGTTGACCGTCAGGCTGCCATTGTCCACGGAGACATTGATTTCACGCGCTTTAAGCTCGTTGCCAATGAGCAGATCCCCCTGGCGCAGCTGGAAGCTGCGACCACCCCACACCGATCCTTCATTCAGACGGGCGTTAAGTCCCGCAAAGTCCGAAATCTGCTGTCCACGCAGCTCAATAAAGCCGGAGGCAAAAGGCACCAAGGTACCGCCCGCATCGTAATGCCCTGTTCCAGCTCCCGACATACGGCCACGCAAGTCCACCAAACCGTTCAAGGCCAGGGCCGTCAGTTTGCCTGCACGATTGTGCTGGGCCGATACATCAATCAGGGACTCCGCCGCTTGGGTCACATTGCCGCCGCGACTCTCCAGCACAACCTCGCCACCCCAGCTGTACTTGTTCACATCAAAAAAGCCGATCGGACGCCCTGCCAGATCCAGTTGCGCACCCTCTTGCAGAACCACATCGTCCTGAGCAGACAGCTTCAGCTTGCCGCTAGGCAGCAAGGCCGCACTGTCCCAGACCAGGGACCTGGCAGCATCCAGGCTCAACTCGGCTCCCAAGGCGTGCACTGCTGTGGCCAGATCAGGCTGCACCGTGCTGCTCCCCTGCGGACGAGTCACCGCAATGTTGCCACCTGCACGGATGTTGTTGACCGAACCGGCCTGTCCGGTAAACAAGGGGGTGCTGATGTTCAGATTGCCGCCCTGATAGGTCCAGCCATTGCTGGCTGCATCCCAGGCACCACGACTGTGGTACACGGACAAGCTGCCCTTGTGATTGGCTGTGATGCGCTCGGAGGCATTCAGGTTCACGCTGCTAAAGCCCAAGGCCAGACGGTCGTGCATACCCACGGTATCGGGCTGGCTTTTCGGGCCGTAACCAAACTCAATCTGCTGAGCATCAAATACCAGACGGCCATTCCCCGTGCCCGCGCCGCCTTCCACGATGCTGCCCGCCGGTGTCGTGGCTCCGTTCCAGACCAGAATTCCGGTTTCGATACGTGCTTCACTATTTGCGTCGCCATAGCCATAAATGGCAGCTGCGCTTAACACCAGGCGCTCCAGTGCCGACTTGCCTGTCACCGGGTCCAGCGTGCTCAAATTGACATCACCATAGAAGTTGACGGAGTCACGCGCCGTCAACACCAGGTTCTCCAATGCAGGCGCCCCCATCTGGGTATCGCCGCGCAGCAAACGCTCCAGCACACGTTGATTCAGCGTCAGACCGGAGGGCAAGATACCCGCAGCAGACGCGTCGGACAGGGCCTGCGCTCCGCCCACATTGATGCCACCCATAGCCAGCACCAGATTGCGTGTGCCATAGCGCACCGACTCATCCAGCTCAAAGGTTTTATTGGTGGCAGCAGTAATCGTGCCTTCAGAATACAAACGGGTTTCACCCGAACAGCTGCTACCGACGGCACAAGTCCCAATATGCAGAAAGCCCGCCCCTACCGTGCCCCAACTATCGTCGTTGCTGGGTGAAGTGACATCCAGCCAGCCATTGCTCAAGGCCAGAACCCCTTTCTGGCCGGGCTGCAGCACATAGCCCTCGCTGGAGTCCCAGGGCGCGGCGCCTTTGCCCAAGGTGTTGATCGTGGCGCCCTGCTCAACTGTCAGGCCCTTTTCACGATTACCCACCACCAGAAATACCTGCGCTGCTTCCAGCACGGCGCCGCCGCGAATATAGATTTCATCTGTGCGCGTGTTGCCCAGACTGACACGCCAGGCATCGCGGGTCGAACCATAACCTTGCAAGGCAAACGTGGAGGTAGGTGAACCCCCGATACTGATGCCTGCCGCCCCCAGGCGATTGAGCACACCGGACTCTACCGACATACCATCAAAACCTGCGGTCGGCGCTGCCCCATCAGCCAGCACTTCAATGCGCTGACCAGTCAGCACCACATTGCCCCCACGGCCATTCTGGGCCGGTTCAAACTTGGCAACACCGGACGCCACCTGCAAACGGTTCGCCTCCAGCTGCAGTTGGCGGGCATCCCGCTCCAGTTGAGGGCGCGGGACGCTATCACGCATGGCCCAGTCCAACCCAAACTGCGAGTAAGACGTTTCGTTGTACTGGGAATACTGGCGCAGAGTGTCTGCCGAGGTCAGCACCACGCGCGAGGGCATGGCATCCATGACATGGGTATTGGCGATCCCCAAACGGGCGGCCACATTGTAGGAACCATTACGCATGGCAATGGTGCCACCCATAGCCGCACTGGCACTGCCCGAACCACTGATTTCAACGCGGTAAGCACCAGGCAACAAGGCGTAGGTGGAGGGCAGCAAGGTATACGTCCCTGCGGCTAGGCCCGGTACGCCCTCTCCGATATGAATCTGGCGTCCCACCATAGGATCGCCTGCACCATTGTCGGCCGCCAATGGCGCCACCACTTGCTGTACACCTGGCACGACGGCATAGACCGGGTTGCCAGCAAGCTCGGGCAGCATGAAGCCGTTATTGGTGCTCTGAATCAGGGGGTGCAGACGGGCATCCGTAGAACCACCCCGCCCAGGCAGGAAACCTGCTCCTGTCAGTTCCCCACCACCCGACAGATCCAGCAAGGCACCTTCTTGCACGTCCACGCTGGTGGCTTTCAGGCTGAGATTACCCAGCAGACCGCCCAGGCCCACATAAGGCGCATCGCTACCTGCATAGTTATAAGTCAGCCCATCCACCGTCCCGCCGTAGGGCATGATCAAACCCGCGGCACTGACCGAGGTAATGCTGCCAGGGCGCATCACCATGGAGGTTGGGGCTTGCGAGGCACCACCTACACCCACACCCAATTCCAACTGCCCCAAGGGAGCCAGCAACACACCGCCCTGATCAATATTGCCCGACATCAGGCGCAAGACACCCAAGGCAGAATAAGGCTGGGCGACAGGGCCACTGCCAATGCGCTCGATACGCAAGCTGCGCTGCGGGTCATACTGTGTCAGCGGGTTATTCCACTGATCACGCTGGATATAACGGCCGGAAATCACCTCCGCCGTCACGCCAGTTCCAGGATAGATGCGGCCAGCCGCCAGCACCAGATCCCCTTCGGTCAGCAGCTGTGTACGATCACCGACCGTATGCTTCAAGAAACGAAGATCGTTCTGCGCGCGCAGATCCACCGTATCAAAACCGGCACGCGATACCTCGGCCTTGCCACTTTGCAAGGACCGGCCCAACGCACCGAAGGCGATCTGGTTGGCAATGTCCAGCACATTGGCATCGATACGCAGATAGGAGTCTGGCAACAGCTCGGGCAATCGGCCTTCATTACTGTTCAGAGCCTGAATCAGCGGAGTCACATACTTGTCGCGGGTGGGATGCGTTGCCCCTGCCAAACGGACATGAGGCGCGGCCAGCTTGACCGTAGCACCGGGCATAGAGCCAGGGGCCAAGGCAATCTTGGGGGTGGCCAGATGCAGGCTTTGGCCCATCTGCAAATCCACACCGTTTTCAATCGACAAAATGCCGTTGGACAGCAGGGCCAGATTGTCAAAGCCCCCCGCCTGAATGCGGTCCACACCCACACGAGCATGGCCGTAGACCAGACCCGCATCAGCACGACCAGCTTGCAGATCAAGCGGCAGATTCTCCAGTTGCTGCTCTTGCACCAAGGTCATTTCGCGGTGTGCCAACACGCGATCACCCGGCCCACCTGACATTTCATAGTTCGGCGACTCCAGGGCGACCGACAAAGTTCCGCCCGCCGCATTGGCACCACCGGCCCAGGCCTGCATATCGCCATCCAGATACAGCCCGTTGAAGCTGGCCAGATGAATCACACCGCCATTGGAAGCGATGGTTTGCGCGCCCTGACCAGGCATGTCCAAAGTCGCTGCGGCTCCGGATGCCAGCAGGCGCGCGCCTTCGCGCACAATGACAAAGCTGTCGATAGCCTTGACCTGCGTTGCAGCCTGCTGGTACTTGCTGCCAATTTCGATACGGCCACCATTGAGCACCTTGCCGTAGCTTTGACCCTGGGCATCGACAGCCGTCATGGCTTTGCCCGACACATCCAGCACGGCATTGCTGCCCAACCAGATCGAACCGTCGTGTCCTTTGAGGTGGCGCACGTCCTCGCTACCAGCACTCAGACCATAGATACCGATCTTGCCGCCCGAGGCTCGCAAGGAGCCATCCACCGTAATCTGACCGCTGCCTTGCAAGACAATATTGCGACCATCATCTACGCTAATCTGCGCCGCCTTGCCCACGGACAAGGTGGGGCCACTGGGGTCCACATCTTGCTGCTTGTACTCAAAGCCTGCCGTCAAGCTCAGATCGGCACCGCCGCGCTGGCTGATCGAGCCTTTTTCGGGCGATTCGCTGAACTCGGGTGGCAACCACAGGGAGGCAACCTGACTCAGATCCCCACCATTGGCCAGTTGACGTGCAGCGGGCAGATCCAGCTGCATGACGGGCATGTTCAGCGCCAGATTGGCCCCTTCTGCCACGGCCACGCCGTAGCCGCCTATCACGTCGTAATTCGCAAACCCTTTCTGGAACAGGCTGCTGTCCAAATGCAGCATGGCCCTCACGGCCACATCCTGCGTCAAGCGCGTTCCGGCACGCAGCAAGGTGCCTGCGCTATAGCTCAGATCGGCATGAGCGACGGTGCCAGCCTTGTAAACACCGGGTGATGGCGCAATGGCAATGCCATCAGGCAGGATATCGGCTGGCACCACATAGTTGGTCGGGAAGCTGGCGGGATTCATGATCTCCATGATCACCGTTCCCGCTGGCAAGGTTGGCGCCACGCTCCAGCTATAACCGTCTACCCGCAACTGCTGACCATTGGACAGCCAAACCGAATAACTGGAGTTCTCGTTGCTTGGCTTGGGCAAGGTCCAGGGGGTTGTCAAATGAATCCAGCTGGACTGATTGGCCTGCTCAACCTTGGGCGCCCCGCCAATCACCTCGCCAGCGGCGGCATGGGTACGCATGTAGTGGAAATCCACCGGCAAAATCGCACCAGCAGCAATGGTAAAGGCCTCGGTCGTCAACAAATCGGCCAGAGAGCTTTGACCCGCTTGCAGGACACCATCACTGCCCTGCACCGTACCACCCAACACGACAGTCTCCCCGGTCTGCAAGCGCAAGGTGCCACCACCAGCCACACCATGACCACGGATTTCACCTTCGAAGACCAGTCGTCCACCTATGCCGGATACGCCGGACATATACGCATCAGCGGCCAGAGTTATATTGCCACCCTTGCCACCTAGCACCGAGCCATCGGCCATATAGGCCGCCGCCGAGGAGACGTCCAGCAGCGCGTGTTCGGCCACAGTCACATCACCGCTGCTGCGCAAAATGATTTCACCACCATTACGCCACGGCAGATAGCGCATCGCGCGGCCATCCAGCTCCTGATTGCTCCAGAAGCCTCTGGTATCCAGGGTGACACCTGAGTCAATTCGTGTGGCAGCGATAGCGCCGGCTGCCACATCGGCAATCTTGCTGGATTGCCAGCCCAAACTGGCGCTGGTCCATTTATCCACCAGATCACCCAGCACAATACGGCCACCGCGCGCCGTCAGGTCAGCCTTCACATCGACTTGATTGGCATGCAGCGCGATCTCGCCCCCCAGAGCAAGCTCCAGCGCGTCATTGACTTCCACACTTTGGCTGGCATAGGCACGTAGAGCCCCCAGACCCATTTGCGTCAACCAATCGGAATCCAGGCTGATGCGAGAAGGGCCGGGCGTCGCATCGGACTGCTCCCCCGCCTCTTGCGCCTGAGCCTTGCCAATCACAATCTGCTCAACCACTGCACTGGGGCTATAGCGCAGATTCTGCGTGTCCTTGTCATAAACCGGCGTCCAGCCACCCAGAATCAGCTCGGCCCGACGCGCTACAGCCGTTTGTGACTGCTGATAGCCATCCAGCTTGGGAGCCGGTGCCTGAATCTGGCGCGGGCCCTGGTAAACCTCGGTCTCGATATGCCCTTGCAGGTCCGCCGCCTTGGTCGAGATGACCAGGCGGCCCGCATCACGTCCTACCGTATAGCCTTCTTCGTAACGCTGGGTAGGAGCCAGAATCGGGTTATAGAAGCTACGGGTTTGACCCCAGCGCGCGCTGGTCTGCTCGTAACCTTTGTACAAGCCGGTGTAGAGCAAATCGCCCGGTGCACTATCGACCGTGTATAGACGGCCATCCACACCCCGCAGCCAGCTTTGACGCAGATAACCGCTTTGTACATCCAGCGTTCCGCCCGACAAGTTGATCAAGGAACCGGGACGCGTCACCACGCTGGCACCGCTGAACTGCACGGTGCCGCCCTGGGCGGCCCACTCGCCAATACTATGGCTGGCGACGCCCAGATAACCACCCACTTCCAGTAGCCCGCCCGCGGTGTACCAACGGTCCTTTTCATAGCCATTGGTGCCAGCAGGAACAAACACTAGGTTGCGGCGATCCAGCCAGACATCGCTGCTGCGCAGATTGTCGCCCTCGCGGTTGACCGGAGCATCGCGCTGCTCATTACCCTGAATGTTGATCATCAGGTTGTTGGCTTCCATCGCCACGCGAACACCCACATGGCCGGACACATCAATCACGGCGTCCTGACGTACCTCGCTGTTCCTGGCCGCGTCCACAAAGACCTGACCACCCGTCGCCAGCGTCAGGCTGTCGGCGTCGAAAACCACATCGCCACCGCTGGCAATCTGTACCAGCGACTGATCACGGCGATGA
The DNA here is from genome assembly GCF_026344155.1 of Alcaligenes nematophilus. Lineage (NCBI taxonomy): Bacteria > Pseudomonadati > Pseudomonadota > Betaproteobacteria > Burkholderiales > Alcaligenaceae > Alcaligenes > Alcaligenes nematophilus. The sequence goes on from NZ_JAPKMZ010000003.1 coordinate 206,677, forward strand.
CGCAGGCCGTCGCCTTCCTTGTCCGATTCCTTGATCAGGGCTTCGCGTTGTACATCCAGGGCGGTGGCGGCGCTTTCGTCCAGCACAATCGCTGTGACGCTATCCTTGCCCAAGGTCACGCTGGATTGAGCATCCGTCTTGTTGTTCTGCAGATGAATCGTGCCTCGGTTGTGAACCGAGGTGCTGGCCACCAGCACGCCGTCCTGGCTGATCGTGCGCCCGGCCAAGGTGATGTCGCCCGTTGCGGCTTGAATCACGCCCGTATTGCGAACCAGGCCCGCCTTGTCGGATGCCCCTGCCTGAGCTACCACCGTGTTGCCACGGGTGGTGGAATTGACGTTTTCCTCTGTCCCCATCCCCTTGCGGATGATGAAGTTCTCGCCAGCGGCCAAGGCAGCCTGCCCGCCCGGGGTCGAGATACTGCCTGCATTGTGCACTTCCTGCCCCAGCAAGAGCACATAGCCCCCGCCCTGGTTCACGGTCTCGGACGCATGTGTGCCGATACGTGCACCGGCGTGTATCTCGATCTTGCCTTGCGCATTAGTGAAGGACGCCGTGTTGGCGTCCTTGCCATACAAACCTTCCTTGAATTGCTGGTCCGTGATCTTGGCGGCGGCTGTCACCAGATTGCGCACGTTCACTTGAGACGTGCCGCTGAACACCACCCCGTTCTGGTTCACCACCATCACGGTGCCATCCCCCTTGATGGCGCCTTGAATCTGGCTCGGGGCGGTATCCGCTCCCACAACACGGTTCAACACCGCATCGGACGCTTTTTGCTGGAACTGCACCGTGGTGTTGCGGCCCACGTTAAAGCTTTCCCAATTCAGTACGGCTTTGCTTTCGGTCTGCTTGATGGCAACAGTGTGCTGACCATTGTCTTGTGTGTGCACCGGACGCTCTGCGCCGGTCCAGACGTGCAGATTGCCTGCAGCATCATGATCCCACACCCCGCCTTGCACATAACCGTCCGGCACACCGGCTTCTTTGGCAGCGGCCTCGCGCGCGGCTTTTTGTGCTGCTTGCTGAGCAGCAATCGCACTGGCGGTACGACCCAGGTTCTCGACCGAACGGGCCAATTGCTGACGTGCTTCGGCATGTTGGCGTGCCGCCGAGTTCAAAAGGCCATTGCCCGGATCAACCATTCCACCTTGGGCGCCGGAGACATTGCGCTCTACCGCTCCCCGCGAGGCGAACCACGCGCCTGATACGGGCTGGGTTTGCGCATAAGCCTGCGCACTTACCCCCCCTGTAAGCAGCAAGGTCGCGATGGCTCGGGCCACCGGCGTCAGGCGATTTCGGGTCTTGTCGCGAGGAGCTCTATCGACAGGGTTTCTAGGATCAGATGACTTGGAAGACAAACTGCGTAGGCGTGGCGACATTGCTTGAGTTTCCCGGCTTAAGACTGGAGGGATTTCGTATCCATATCTACAAGACTGGTTCTGGCGAGAAATCAATCATGCCCATTTTGTTACTTTATGTAACTACGCCTGCCTTACCAGAGCAATACCACCCGCCAACTCTTGCACCCGTATGCCGGACATGGCGCGCAGCATATCCAGGGCCAAATCCATATCGCTGATGGACAAGCTCAAGTACACCGGGCGGCTCTTCAAACTATCGCTGTAAATCACGATTTTTCCGGGCCGATAGCGGTTCAATTCTTCCACTACATCGGCCAGAGGCTGACCTTCAAAAGCCAGATAACCACGTCGCCAGGAACTGACCTGGTCCAGGTTAGGGCGCTGCACCGCGTGGATGCGCTCATAGTCGTAAACCGTTTGCTGGCCCGCCTGCAAAGTGACGGTTTGATTCGCCTGCACCTGGACCTGCCCTTGCAGGCACGTCACCGTTACGTTCTTCCCCGTGTAGCGCACATTGAACTGCGCCTGTTGTGCTTGCATACGTCCTGGCCCAGCCTGGACGTGGAGGTGGCTGGTCGCTCCATCCAGCACACGGATTTCGACTTCGCCTTCAACAAGCTCAATGCCTGCCCCTTGGGCCGTATCACGACGGTTGATGCAAGTTTGCGTGTTCATCTGAATGGCAACGGCCTGCCCGAGTTGAATCTCGCGCTGTTCGCCCACCCCTGTTCGAAAATCCGATGTCAATTCCGTGAACGATGGCCACAAGCCCCAGGGCGGATGTACCACTCCCACCACCGCCAGGGCCGAGGCTGCAGAAGCTCCCCCCATGAAGGCGCGCCGGGCCGTAAATATGGGTGAGGCAGCGGGAGCTTTCCATTCCGGCAACAAGTCTCTGGCGGCCTGCAAACCCGGCGTTACCGTGTCCATCGTTACCGTCAGCTCCTGCCAGGCCACGCGATGTTCGGGACTTTGCTCCAGCCATTGCTGAAAGCTCTGCGCATCAGACTGCCGGGCACTGCCCGAATGCAGCCGCACCCACCATTGATTGGCTTGGGTACGCACGGCGTCAGACGGAGAGGAGGAAGAAGGACTCATGGGGCAAAACTTAAGCGTCGGTAAGGCTGTCGGAGACGCTGACACCCACAGCATCATTGAATTGTTCCGCGCACCGCAGTCGCAGATAGTCCAGCGCGCGCATCATTTCCTTGTTCACCAGGGAAACCGAAATATTGTACTGTTTGGCGATCTGGGCATAGGTCAGACCATCTACCCGCGAAGCCATCAAAATCGTGCGCTGACGAATCGGCATGTCCTGCAGCACAGCCAGCAATTGCGCCGTCGTGATGCGCGCCCAGGCACAACGCTGGGTATCGTAGGTGTCATCGGCAATATGGCTCAAGGCGTCCAGATCCATGGCAGTCAGCAAGCTGTTGCGCTGTTTGTAGGAATCAATGGCGATATGGGTAGCCATGCGCAGCAAGTAGGCTTCGTCATTGTTCACCGATACTCCATTGCCTACCCCCCCTATCCGTATCCAGGTTTCCTGCAAGGCATCCGCCGCATCTTCACGCGAACCTATCGTGCGCTCCAGCCGCCGACGCAAATGCGTGTAACGGGCGATCAGACTTTGGCGCAAACGGCTACGCAGTGCTTCGGACATGATCTACTTCCCGGCCTGCACAGGGCAGTCGTCACGCACATGGCCCGAGACGGGAGCCAGCAACAGGACCAAGGGTTGCGGCAGACTGGCATCCGGGGCCACGCCCATTGCCAGTGAGTCCAGCACCTGACTGATCGCCTGATCGCGGCTGGCCTGCCCGGTCGAGCCCAACAGGTGCACGCGTTCCACCTGCCCCTGCGGGTTCAGCCACAACTGCATGGCCAGCCGGTATGCGCCGGGGCGGGTCTGGGGCGATCGGCACAAGGCATTACGCACGGTCTGCTGTACTCGGGTGACATAGGCACTGTAATCATGGGCACCATCACGCACGCCCGAGATGTGATTTAGATTCAAGGGACGCTGGCCGGTGGCCACTTTACCCGGCCTGCTATCGGGCAAGCGGATCACAATCGAGCGGTTATCCACGTAATAGGCTTGCAAGCCCGAACCATGCAGCAAGGAGGACAAGGCTTGCTTGCGCGTCATTTCGCCGCGCACGGCTGGCATGGGTCGCTGCGGATCGGCACCGTCCAGCAGCACAGAGAGATCAGAACGTTGACCATACGCTTTCAAGGCCTGAGCCAAAGGCTGAGCCTGAATGTCGAAAGACAAACGTTCGGAAGAATTTAGCAGGGTGTCAGCATCAGACCGGGCAACTGCGAGACTTGCACAGGCAAATAACAAGAAAGCGCCGAGTAACACCGCCACACTGATCGCCACCTGAGTCATGGTCATGCGCACGTTAATAGGTCTAGCCGCGGCGTCGGACAGTGAAACGAAAAGGGGTGAGGCGAGGCGATTGTAGAAGTCCCCAATGACAACATAGTGACAGTTCCCGCCCGCTTTACGTGCCAAGCCACCTTAGCGCAGCACCAGCCAGGGCGTAGCGCCCTGCAGGTGTTCACGCATCTGTTCCAGGCTGCGCTCCAGCGCCTGAGCATCCTGGCGATAAAGATGAATCAAGGAAAACAGCGGCGAGCGGGTATCAATCAAATATTGATTCGCCCCGTTCAAGGCAGGCACACACAGCACAGGCCGGTCGGCCAGCAAGCGCCAGCGAAAGGTCAGGTCGCGCGTTTCTTTCAGGTTGAAATGCCAGTGGCGCGAGACCTGCGCACGGCGTATCAAATTCTGGCTGACACCGACTGAATGCAGAGTCTGGTGGCTGGGGATCAGGTCTGGATGAGGCAGGCAGTGGCGCAGTAAATAGGCGCACACCGCCGCCAGAGGGGAAGCATGGTAGATGGCGATGGAAGAAGTTTTGGCACTGAACCACGGCGTGGCTTCATGCTGCTTTTCCCAATGCGTACTGCTGATCCGCCACAATCGCATGCCATTCTCCTTCACCCGCCCTGCCCCTGGGCCTGCTGCCTGCAACATTTTGCCCGGTACAAACAGCCAGCATCACCCCCAGGGTTCAAGACTATGGGGTCTGCTGCAACAACTGACTCAACACCTTGCCATCCACGCTTACCGTATCGGCATCCAGCATGCCGGCCACATAGGCCTGCGTTGCTTCCTGCTGTCGCTGACGACGCAAGGCATCACGTAGCGCCGGCTTCACTTCCTCCAGCGAACGCACGCTGGCCGGGCGCAGATCAGTCAATTGCAGAATATGCACACCATCGGCCTGCACAATCGGATCACTCAGCTGGCCCGGTTCCAGCTTGGCAACCGTGGCACGCATGGCAGGCACCAACTGGCTCATCGGTAAAAAGCCATTGTCGCCACCCCGCTCGGCACTGATTTTCTCGTCCGAATGCTCTTTGGCCAGCGCCGCAAAATCCGCCTTGCCTTCGCGCATTTGCTTGACCCAGGCATCGGCCCGTTTCTTCGCTTGCGCCAAAGCCTGTTCGTCCTTGTCCGGCACGCTTAAAAAGATCTGGCTCAAGCGATACATGGCCGGCAACTGGAACTGATCCTGATTGGCCTGATAAGCCGTTTGCAGATCCTGCTCGGACGGGTAATCCGCTGCAGGTTCAGACACGGATTGCAGATAGCTGCGCAGGATCACCTGATTCTGCGCTTCTTCAATGGCACTGCGTATCTCGGCCTTCTTGTCCCATTCCTGAGCCTTGGCCTGCTCTACCACGGCTTTCTCGGCCAGGCGGCTGCGTAGCCACTGCTCCAGCACCACGCGATCATTACGCATGGCTTCACGCTGGGCTGCGGGCAAAACCTGCAGGAACTGCTGTAGCTCGTCCTGGCTGACCACCACCTGTCCCAGCGTGGCGACCGCCGGCGTCGCAGCACTGCTTTTTGCCGTCGATGCCGGAGCGCTGCTTTGTTGCCCGGCAGCTTGCGGCTGCTGGGCTTGAGCATCGCCATTTTTCCCACAACCCACCAACATGGCCGACAGGCTCAGAGCCAGCACACTTTGCAGCAGAAATTTGGGGTGTGTCATCGTGCTCACCTGATTCAAGCTTGTGCCGCTTCAGTTTGTTCAGCGTCGACAGGCGCAGTAGTCTCTTGGGCTACTTCTGGCTGAACAGTAACCGCTTCACCCTTGTCGGCACTCTGGGTTTCATTATTGGCCGCCGCATGCTGACGCAAAAACAGCAAGAATTCCTGCAACAAGCGGTCCCACAATTCAGCGGTCGCTTGCAGGTAACCTGGTGCAACGCCGCCGGCCACAATCACATCCATTTCCAGCACCAGAAACTCGCCTTGTACCGCCAGGCGAGCAAAGCGTTTGCCAATATTCCAGGCCGATTCGATACCGGCAGGCATCTCGCCTTGAACGCGCAAAGCGCAGCTCAAGGTGTAGTCCAGTGCCTGGTCCGCCTCATGCGCAGGATTACCCAGGCGCAGCGCAAAACCAATGCCTTGCGAAGCCGACAAAAGCTGGCGATTACCAGCCTGCTCGGACTCGGTCACGCGATAGCCCATCTGTTGCAACAACTCCTGCAATTGCTTCAAGGAGACGGATTGGATGGTTTGGGAGTCAGTCATACATATTCCTTGTGGGTATCAATCAATAAGACTCAGGGCGCGACAGGCGGCTGTTCCGACGACGTGGCACCGGGCGTGTACAAGCCGTCGTAAAGCTTGTCGCCCAGCGCCTGAGCGTGTTCGTCAAACTTCACGCGTGCCGAGCCGGCCAGCGGTTGTCGGATCTTGAGCAAGTCGCCCGTGCTGAACTGTTCGTAAGCCGCCAGGATTTCTTTCCCGGCTGCATACAGTTCCTTGTTTTTTGCTGTACACAGCGCCAATTCCTCTTCGCGCTGGGCCAGACTGGTGGCCAGGCTGGCACGTTGCGTTTCAGTGGCACGAGCTTGCTCCTGCAAGGTTTCAAACTCGTTACGCGCACGGCCTAATTGCGATTGCGCAGCGGCCACTTGTTGACGCGCAGACGTCTTGATGCCGTCCTGCTCATCTTGCAAGGTCTGAGCCTGCTTGCTGGCCTTGTCCAAACGGGCCTTGAGCTGTTCGACCTCCTTGCGGGCCGCATCACGTTCGGTTTCTGCGGCGGTTTTTGCCGCCGTCAGCTGCGCTTGCTGACTTTGCAACTGCTGCAATTGCTGGGTACTGGAGCGCAACTGCGTGCGCAGCCGCTCCTCCATATCCGATTTTTGTGCCATGGCTGGGCCAGCCCATTGGCCCAAACCCGCCAGCAGCAGCGCGCACAGCGTCATGACAAAAGGCTTGCGCCCGCTTGGCTGCACACATGGCTTCCAGGATGAGTTCAATATCTTCATGGCTTAGAACCTGGCGTTAAGTTCAAGCTGGATGATGTCGATAGACAGCGGTGCGCCATAGACTTCCTTGGAGCTGCTCCAGCGCAGATGGCCGGTTACGTTCTTCTCGAAGGCATAGCCTGCGCCCAGGAAGTAGCCACGTGCATTGGTGCCACCCAAGTGGAAGGAGGAGTCGTTATAGCCATCAGGCATGGCATCCGGTTCGATGTACTTGTAGCCCGCAAAAGCCAACCAATCGCCCTTGTCCTTCAAGCCCAGGCTACTGCCCAAGGTCGCTTGAACCATCCAGGCATTGCCGCCGCTTTCGATACCGGTCGGGTTGCCCGAGGCGTCATATGTACCGTTGGAGGCGATGTTGTGCAGACCACCAGCACGATCCGCCATCTTGTTGCTGTCGTAAGCCAGGTTACGCACGTAATTACCGGCCAAACGCAGGTTCAAGCCATTCATAACTTCGGTATCCCAGCGCATGTTCACGTCCAGCAAGTTGAACTTGGAGACCAGGCCCACGTATTGCCATTCGTTCCAGTTCTTGGGATCTGCCGACCACTGACGGATGTCACGCAAGAGGAAGACGGTATTGCCCTTTTGCATGAAGGCCGGACGCGACCAGTCTGTGTCACACACATCGCTGGACGAGTACAAAGTACACGCGCTGGAGCGCTGGCCGGCGATATTGTCAAAGTGGTAGTACGCTACGCTGCCGCGCAGATTGTTGCGCTGGTTGATCTTCCATTCAGCACCGATCTGCGCACCCAACAGCCATTTGTTTTCGCTGGAGCCTTCAGAGAGGCTGTTGCGATCCCATGGCGTGTTGGCGTATTCCAGCGCATAGGCACCCAGATTGCCAAAGACGGTCACTGGACGATCCGACATCGCGTGCTTGAAGGCGGCAGAAATACCATCCACGTTCAAGTCAGACGACCACAGCAGATCCGTGGAATCAAAGGGGCTGGAGGCGCGACCCGCCACAATAGTGGCCCAATCGGTAGGACGGTAAGACAAGTAGGCCTGATCCAGCCACAGGTGCTTCTTGCCCATGCCGTTGCCCAGCGTATCGGAAGTGGACACCGGATTGTCATCGCTGCCCGTGGCCAGGCGGATACCGGCCTCCCAACGCTCGGACAGCGTCGCTTTCACACCCAGACGAGCACGGATACGCCACAGGTTGCGGCGATCCTGGCGACTGTTCAGATAAGGAATCTTCAAACCATAGGGCTTGTTTTCGACCACGGTAGGAATGGGGCCGTTGTCGTTCCACTTCGCAAAGTTGATCAACTCGTTACTGTTCGCGCCATCCATCAGGCGCGACTCGTTACGCACGCGTACATCGCCTTCAACCGTGATGCGCGACACCCAGTCCGGGAAGGTGTTGGGCTGGGCCCAGTTCTCGGCCTTGGCTTGCGACATCACTTCATTCTTCACTTCTTCGCGGATCTGCTCACGCACCGTCTCCGGGATGTACGTGACACGCACATCACCTGGCCGGGCCTGGGCGGCACCTGCTGCACCAATATCGGCTTTACGAGCCTGGGCCGCTTCCGCCTCGGCCTGAGCCACCAGGGCATCGGCCTGAGCCTGGGGCAAGACGCCTTGCTGCACCAGCAGACGAATCAGGTTAACGGTGGCGTTCTGGGATGGCGCCTGAGCCAGCACAGGGCCAGCGGTGCAGGTCAAGGCCAGCGCCACCGCGCAAGCCAGCCGACTAGGATGGGTTTTCATGAAAAGCGCACTCCAAATCATTCGGTCAAAAAAGGCAGACAATCAACTGGGCCTACGACCCGTTACCTGGGCTCGGATAGGCATGCTTACCGACGCCGGTGGCCGCTCGCTCAAGCGCCCGACTTCACGCAAGGCAGCTACCAAGGCCTCATCAATCTCGGTATCGCCCGAGGACTGCGCCAGGGCGACACGGGTAATGGACCCGTCTTCGGTCAACCACAACTGCACCTGAACGCGGTAGACCAAGTTGCGGGTGCGGCTGTCCTCGCGCAGGATTTTTTGCAGCGCATAGGCCAGGTACTGGCTATAGGTGGCATTGCCTGCACGGCCACCGCCACTGCCGCCCATGCCTCGTCCCTGTCCGGCACTGATGTTGAAACTGTCAGTACCGGCCTGGGCGTCGCTGTCCATCTGCATCGGGTCTGACAAATCGTCCGATGGCGTAGGTGGCGCTTCATCCTGCGGTTGGGGCTCTTCAACCGGCGTAGGCTCGGGTTCAGGCTCCGGCTCGACCACTTCCTCTTCTTTGGGCTCTTCAGGCTCCGGTGGCGGCTCGGGTTCGGGCGGCGGAGGAGGCGGTGGCGGCAAAGGAATCAACATGGGCTCTTTGGGCACCTGGCGCTTGATCCCCGCCATGTCGTTGGCCCATTTCCAGACCCACCAGCCCAGCAGCGCCACCAGCACCACAACCAGCACCTTGATGGCCAGCCGACGCCAGCGTGCGCGTTGGTTGGCTTGCGGTTTGGATGAGTTTGGCAACATCGTTAGAACACCAATTAACTTACTGAGGTTTGCCGGTCACCAGACCGACCTGGGACAGTTCCAAGCGCCGCAACACATCCAGCACTTCCACCACTTTCTGGTACTGCACGATGCTGTCGCCGCGCACAATCACCGGGAAGTCCGGGTTCAAGGCTTTCTCGGTACGCAAGCGGTCTTCCAGCTCGGGCAGGGTGACCGGATAAGCATCCAGAAACACCTGACCGGCCTCGTTCACGGAAATGGCTTTGGTCTTGGGCTGAACCAGGGATACGGTGGAACTGGCCTTGGGCAAATTCACCTGGATGCCGGAGATTTGTGCGGTGGCGGTCAGGATGAACATGACCAGCACCACCATCAGCACATCGACCAGCGGAGTAATGTTGATGCCGTCAACAGCTGCGCTGTCATCATCGTCGTCTCGTAGGGCTACCATGTCCGTTCCTTATGCCGAGCCAGCAGCCTGGGCATTGGCCAGATCAAGATCAGCGCCTTGAGCCAATGCCGTTTCGTGCTTGTCGTGTTTGGTTTTGCCAGGTGCGCTGTTCTGGCCATGAATTTCAGCCAAGCGAGTCACAAACTCGTCCACAAACACACGCATATCCGCGCTGACATCTTTATTGCGGCCAATCAGGCGGTTGTAGCCAAACAGGGCCGGAATCGCGACGAACAGACCCATTGCAGTCGCCAGCAAGGCAGCAGCCATACCGGGAGCAATTGCATTGATGTTCACATCACCTGCCATCGCGGTTCCCAGGAACACCACCATGATCCCCAGCACCGTGCCAAGCAGACCGATGTAAGGGCCACCGGCAATCGCGTTGGACAAAATGCCCAGACGTGCACCCAGTGCCTGATTTTCCTGTGTACGAACACCGTCCATGGAAGCGCGGATGGCTTCGATGGTGTTGGGAGACAAGGCCTTCATGCCTTGGGCCTGACGGTTGTGCAGCTCTTTCACCCCCATGCGGTACAGGCGCCACAAAGAGGAATGAGCAAAGTTCTGTTCAGCCTTGGCGTCGGTCTGTACCGCATCCAGCTTGCCGCCGGACTCACCAAATGCAGCACGGAACTGACGGTTGGCTTCTTGCACACGGCCCACCTGACGGCTCTTGCGGTACATGATGACCCAGGACTGGAACATCATGAATACCAGCACGGCGATCACAATCCAGGCGTCCATCGGGACGGCTTTCAGCAGAAAGCCCAGAGCACCGAAACCGAAGCCGGACTGCTCTTCATCCGCACCGTACGCAATCAGGCGAGACTCGGCTCCTTGTGCCAGTGCATCGGCGTAAATCAGGGCAGCAGGTCGGGCAACCTTGGACAAGCGCAGCTCGTCAATCGCACCAACAAAGGGCGCATAGTTAGCGACTGGAGCGGTGACAGGCGCTGTGGCCTCGGCACCGGCAGAGGCAGTTGCACCGGGCGTGGCACCGTCAGCGCCAACTACTTCAGCCGCCACAGGAGCAGGCGCGGCCAGCAAGGTTCCGGGGACATCACCACCCAAAGCGGCAACCGTGTTCAGTGGTGGCAGGCTGGCATTCAGGGAAGCCGTGGCACGGCCCTGGACGTATAGAATCACTTGGCTGCCATCGGCTGTCACGGCCAGGTGCTGCCAGGTGCTGGGCGACAAGGGGGCACCGGCAGGACTGCGTTGGCCATTGATCTCAACAAAGGGCACGCCCTGGTCCAGACCGATCAGAAAGCTGTTGGCACCATCACGACGGGCATAGACCAATTGCTGGCCTTGGGGCTGATCTGCACGCACCCAGGCGCTGAAAGAAAAAGCACCGGCTGCTGGCACGGCCAGGGAAGGACTGGCAGGCAGCATCAAGGGCGCTGTACCCACAAACTGGGCGGCACGTCCGGACACGCCGTCAATCACGCCCGCTGGGGCTGTTTGAGCGTGGTTGGTGTACGCCGTACTGTCACGCGAAGGTGCACCAGCGGCGCCATCAAAGTGGTAGACCAGGGTGTAGTTGGGATCGAAGGTAATCTGGCCGTTGGAAGCCACCGGGGCTTTCTCGTTACCGTAGTACATCCAGATATCCTGCTTCTGGCTGGCCATCACCTCAGGAATATCCACCCAGATCAGCGCCATGCCCATCAAGGGGTCAAAGCTCTCGATCTGGTGGTTCAGCACGGTCTGATCATCACCGGACACAAAGCGCAGGTCCGAGCCATTTTCATTGGTGCCATCAAAGGAAAAATTGCCAGTATGCAGGCGCACCAGCAAAGGGGTGCGGCCTACGCTTTCGCTGATAGCCGCGCCTTCAGGCGTAGTATCAACAGAGATTTGCTTGCGGTACTGCCAATCAGGCTGCCACCAGGCCTGCGCCACGGCGGGTAGCCAGCCCACCATCATGGCGAGCATCAAAAGAAGAAGGCGTTTCATGATCGAATTACTCCGGGAACAAAATCAGGCAGATTGTTCTGGCTAAGGGGGTCAGAAGGAGGCGCGCAGGCTGAAGTGCACACGCGGATCGTGTCGTTCGGTGTTGACGCCTTGCGTCAGGGGATAAGCCCAGTCGGCATGCAGGGACAGCCAGTCAAACATTTGCAGACGCGTACCGATGCCCACACTGGCCAGATGAAAGCTGGACTCCTGCTCAGGCAAGGGGTCACGCAAGCGCAAACGTGCAACGTCGCTGAAGGCGTAGAAGCGCCACTCGTTAACCGAGGGGCCAATCCAGCGGGCCAGCGAGGGGGTACGCAGCTCTACGCTGGCCATCCAGCCATCGTCTGCACTGCGCTCAGCGGCCAGATAACCGCGCACGCTGGTCGCGCCACCGGCCGAAAATTGTTCGTTGGAAACCAGAGCGCCTGAACCAATCTGAAAGCCCACTCGGCCATAGGCCTGCCAGTCTTTGGCAAAAGTTTCGGTGTGGTTCAGATCGCCCTTGAACACCATGAAACTGGGGCTGGCCATCCAGCGCTTGTAGTCGAACTCTTCCCATTCGCTGTTCAGGCCAAACAGGCTGCGGCTGGCGCCCGTCAAGGTCAGGCCGACACTGGTTTGCGAGTCTTCGGTATAGCGGTAGCCGTTGTAGGCCAACGTGAAGGGCAGATACGTCAGCGGCACGCGGTCGCTGGTCTCACCAAAACGGGTTTGCTCTTCAAAATCCTTGTAGTCCATGCCAATCGAGGCGGTGTGATACCAGGAGCCGGACTGCGGAAAGGTGTAGGTGGCATGAATGCCGTAGGACTGGCCCTTGCCCAGCACATTGGTGCCGCCAACAGTCGAGACATCGCTGTCAGACTTGTAGCCAGAGAACGCCAGGCTCCAGCGCGGGGACAAAGGCATGGTGTAGGCCGCCGACCAGACCTTGGCATCCTGCATGTCACGCGGAGCCGTGAAGTAGGTCAGGGAGAAGGTATGGCCGCTTTGCCAAAGATTGTCGTGGCCAAGGGTGACCATGCCGCGCAGCTTGCTGGTGTCGGCGCTGTAATCATTGTTCAAGCCCACACTGGCACTCCAGGGGCTTTTGTCGTCAACGCGCAGATCCACGTCCATGGTGCCGGGCACACGCCCCTCTTTCACCATGGGCATGACCTGGCGACTGGCGCCGCGATTGAGCTCCGCCAGTTCCGCCTGCGCCTTGCTGAAATCCGGCACCTGACCTTCTTGCAAGGACGGCACGCCGTCACGGATGGCCAGCGGCGAATAGTGTTCAGCACCGACCACGCGCACACGGCCTACCTTGGTTTCCGTGACCTGGAAAAACACCACGCCATCAGCCACGGCCTGCTCGGGCAGGTCCACGTAAACCGACTGATAGCCCTGCGCGTTATAGACTTCCTGCAAGGCGTCGCGCGCTTTTTCAATATCCTCAAGGCTGCGCTCGGGGCCTAAAAAGGGGTAGACCGCTTTTTCAATGCTGCGGGCATCCAGCACGGTATTGCCACGCACAATGTATTCATTGATGTTGACCTTGCCCTGAGCCTGCGCAAAGGCACTCTGAGGCAGCAACAAAGCCAGCGCCATCACTGGCGCAGCACAAAAGGGGTGGCCCCTCCACCCGGACAAACGGACGTTGCGCCCTGAAATTTCTGCTGGCATCACGATGCTTCCGATCCTCAATCTGATGAGCGCTGTGTCGGTGTGTCCCTGCTGGGACGACACGCCGCGCGACTCGTTGACATCTAGACGCAGCAGAAATCGAAAACTTTCGTTTGTAACAAAAACTTCATAATTCTTTCTGGGCGGCGGGGGCCAAACAGGCGGACTCGTCCCCAACGGCGCGATGTGCCTGCCCCCATGACAGCGGCAAAATACGCCGCCTTTGTCATGAAAACTTCACCCAGAAAAGTGAAGGCTTGCGCTAGGGTGTGTGGAACCCGAACGCCGTTATGGTGTGACTCCTTTTTATTGGCACCACCCTATGCGCCCTCTCCTTTTCTTCTTATTGTTTTTGGTTCAGGCAGGCAGCATGGCCCAGGAAAACGCGCAGACTGAAGGCGCAAAAAGGCCCCCGTCCGATGTGTCTCCCGGCTGTGTCAGTGTAGTAGTGGATGGACAGGCGGCCCTGTCCTACGATTGCTTGAGCCAGCAAATGCAGCCCAAAGCAGGCACAACACCCGGGGCGCCAGGAATAGGGTCTGAAGCCATCATCCAGAAAGGCCCGAATGCGATGGGTTTGGTCAATCCGGCAACAAGCAGCAATCGCATGGGCTCGAACTTCGGGACCTCGGCTTATCCGCAACGACCGCCACGGCCATCAGCGCCTTCGCCTTTTGCGCCGCCTAATCCCTGAGAAAGCAGCCGGCCCCAAGCAAACCTGTTTGAATATAAAAAAGCCCACACAAATCGGTCCCGTGTCCGATTTGTGTGGGGCTTCTGCTAGCGCTGACTGACTCCAGCCCCTCAGGTAAAAAAGCCTGAGATGATGTGTTTTTTCTAACTGCGCTGATACTGCAAACAACGCCCCTTGTAAGACACCTCCTTGCCTTCGGGCATCAAAATGGGGCGATCGCGCAAGCAGACCTGTCGTACCAGCTCAAAACCGTAGCGCGACATTTCCTGAGTAAATTTATTGCGATGCCCCCGGTCCGGGTCTACCACCCAGACTTCGGCCTGTTTCTTCGCACGCTGGTCTACCAGTTGGGCTAATTGGGCGGGCGTATTCCCTTCATACAACAGGTCACTGCCCACGATCAGGTCATAACGCTGCCGGGCGGGTTTCAGCCCCAAAGAAGCCAATAAATCAGGGCAAGATTGCTCCCCCCACTGGGCATGGACATACGGCAGATCGGACAAGCCATTCAAAGCCTGATTCAGCTTCAGGAAATGCGGCACCATGGGATGGCAATCGCTGGCGTGGATTTGCGCGCCACGTTTATGCATCACCAGACTGGTCAGGCCCAATCCGCAGCCCAGTTCCAGAATGCTTTCATCCGCCCGAATGGGACGATTTTTCAATTTGCGCGCCAGTTGAATGCTGGACGGCCATACCAGGCCAAACAAGGGCCAGACAGCCGGGCCTATGCCCAGAGACTGTGCATGTCCCAACGGGTCAGCATATTGCATGTGATCGGCCAAGGAACGAATACGTAACGATTCTCTGGGCGAGATTCGTATATGCTGGAGACGGGTTTTTAACTTGGCGGGCGTGGATGAGGTCGAGCCATATAAGTCTGACATAGACTGATGATCGTCCATATCCATACAAAAAGCGAATTTTGGCTTATTTTGCTGTGGTTTAAACTATAGATAGCCGAATTTAAACGAATTTTCGCCCAACACCATTGATAAGGACCGCTATTGTTCAAAGACCTGATTAAAGACCTTGACGACCATTCCATCGTGGAACCTGACATTTTTCTGGACGTACCCTTCGTCCCCAGCGACGACCGCGTCATCGACACCATGCTGCAACTGGCTCAAACCGGGCGCAAGGACGTCTTGTATGACCTGGGCTGTGGCGATGGGCGCATTGTCATTGCGGCCGCCAAAAAATACCACTGCACCAGCATAGGCGTCGAACTGGACCCGCTGCGCGTTGCCGATGCCATGGAGCAAGCCGGCCATGCCGGCGTGGAGTATCTGGTGGACTTTGTGGAAGAGGATCTGTTTACCGCAGACTTCAGCCAGGCCACCATCGTGACGCTGTACTTGATGGACACCATCAATGCCATCCTGCGCCCACGCTTGTTGCAGGAGCTGCGGCCCGGCGCGCGTATTGTGTCGCACGCTTTTGATATGGGAGACTGGGAAGCCGACGAAATCCTGCATGTAGGCGGCATCAAAATCTACAAATGGATTGTGCCCGCGCAGGTGGCAGGCGAATGGGAATGGGAAGGTCTGGACGGGACGGACTACCGCTTGCAGCTCAAGCAGCGGTATCAGGATGTCAGCGGGAAAATCTGGATGAATGGCAAGCCCGCTCTGCTGACTGATCTTTATCTGTCCGGCGATTGTCTGGAACTAAGTGCACAGGCCGACGACTCCTCGCCCGTAATCAGCTCCCATCTGTACTTCGACCACCAGGAGCTGCTGTCCGTGGAAGAGGTGGAAGCAGAGGACTGATTCCACAAACCTCTGCTTCGCAATATCAAGCCCTGGCATCAGACCAGGGCTTTTGTTTTAGAACTGGTACTTCATCGTCAGCATGATCTTCTGCGGTGCACCGTAAAAGCCCTGAGAGTCTTCCGTCAGGTCTACATACTTTTTGTCGAACAGATTATTCACGTTCAACTGGGCCGACAAGCTAGGCGAGAAGCGGTAATGCGCCATCAAGTTGGCCAGCAAAATGGAACCTTGCTCGCGTCGTGCGCTAAGATTTGGCGCCACAGTTCTATCCACATAAACATGACTGCGCCATTGCACACCGCCGCCTACCGTCAACTTCCCTTCGGTACCCGGCACGATATAGGAAGTTTGCAAATGCGCCAGGTTCTGCGGTTCAGAAGTTTTAAAAGGACCACCCTCAGCATTGCGCACCAGATTACGTGCAAAGCCTGCGGACACCTGCCAGCCAGGTTGAATTTCACCCGAAGCCTGTAGCTCGAAGCCCTCGCTAGTCACGCCCTTGGCCCCCCGATAAGCAAAATCACTGGAGCCAGGTACAGTCCTGTCACCGTCTTTTTCGGCCACATTGTCCTGCTCGATACGAAACAATGCCAGCGAAGTGTTGAGCTTGCCATCAAAGTGCTCGGATTTCAGACCCAGCTCATAACTCTTGCCCTGCACCGGGTCCAGAAAGCCACCACTGGCATCACGATAGGTCTGGGGCTGAAAGATATCCGTGTAGCTGAGATAAGCCGTGAAGTTATCGTTGAAGTCGTACAGCAGGCCAGCGTACGGCGTGAATACATGATGGTTCATGGTGTCATTGCCGGACTCGCGCTTCCAATTGGTTTGTCGACCACCCACAATCAGCTTCAGGGAATCGCTCAAGGACAGGCGCAGAGCGCCATAGACCGCATTCTGGCGCGTTTCCTGTTCGCCCAACGGCTGAAAACTCCCCCATACCGGCTCGGGATAGGAGCCGTCCCATTCAAAGACATTACCCACTGGCGTATTGCCTTGCGGAGCGTGGTTGCCATAACGGTAGTTGGACTTGCTGCCCATCACTCCCACAAAAGCCTCATGCTCCTGGCCGAAGGCATTAAATGGCCCGCTCAGTTCCAGCGAGGCGCTGTTCTGATCGAACTCCTGATGCGAGTTGTTCAGCAAGGACGTCATGCCCAAGCCGGTGACAGGATCAGGGTGGCCCATCAAATACACCAGCTTGGAGTCGTACTCGCTCTCCAGACGGCTGACATTGGCTTTCAAGGACCAGCCATTGGAAAAGCGATGGTCTATGCCCGCGTAGAAGGTATTGCTGGTCGTATCCCAGCGTGTCCAATCTGCACCGACACTGAAAGAGCGACGCCAATCCAGATCCCCGCCCTTGTTATCCAGAGTAGGCAGACCGCCCCAGGTCACGCCCGTCGGACGTTTAGCCTGATGCTCTACTCCAACCCGCACAGTCGTGTCAGGCGTCAGATCCGCTTCCGCAGTCGCTAACCAGGCACGATTGCGCGTGTGGTAACGGTCGATATACGAATCGCGCTCCTCCATCATCCCTGCCACGCGGGCACGCACGGTACCGTCCTTGTTCAAGGGCGTAGATAGATCAATCGTGCCCCGATGATGACCCCAAGAGCCTATGCCAACAGAGGCGGTGCCGGTAAACACATCGCTGGTCGCGCGTTTGCGCACGATATTCACCGAAGCCCCAGGATTGCCCGCCCCCGTCATCAAGCCGGTAGCACCACGCACTATCTCGATGCGGTCGTACAGAATGGGATCAAAGTTGGAAGTTCCGAAGAAATCATTCTGTGTGGCAATAGACACCCCATCGTATTGGTAAGTGTCGATATAGAAACCACGCGAATGAATATCGGTGCGGTCAATATCCGACATGGACGTTGCAATCCCCGTGACGGTCTTAAAGCTCTCGCCCAGCGTGGTCAAATTCATATCTTCCATCTGCTGGCGTGTAATCACACTGACGGACTGCGGGGTCTCGCGTGGTGACAGACGCAAACCTGTTGCCGCCGTGGTCGCCTGAACGGCATAGGAGCCCGAGCCTTCAGTAGACAGATCACGCCCCACCACACGAACCGGAGCCAGCTGCGTCGTCTCGCCCTGCACCGGGCGGGTCAGAGACACATTCTTGCCCTTACGTCGAAATTCCAGACCCGTGCCTGCCAGCAAGCGACTTAAGGCCTGATCTGCCGTGAGACTGCCGGACACAGGGGGAGCCGCAATCCCTTTAACCGCGTCAGGCAGATAGAAAATCTGCAACCCGGCCTGTGCACCTAGCTTTTCCAGCGCGGCCTCCAAGGGTTGTGCGGCAATGCTGATCGCCACCGGCGTTTCCTGCGCCCAGGCATGGGGTGCGTACAGACCAATAGCCAGAAAAAGGGAAAGTGCGAGGGCGTTAAGACCAATCGATGTCGTACCCCGACGCGCGGCGGCGGGTATTGCTTGCGTGTCCAGCATGAACAGAGTTCCAAAAAATAAGTACGCGCATGGTGCGCAGACGCCCTTGGCCAAGGCTATGGGTTAGCCTGTTTCCGATCTGGAAAGCAGGCCCCCATAAGTAAGACGCCGTAGCGAAAAATTTTCCGGAATGATTCTCACTGCTCTTTTTGATACAAGATGTATCGATAGTGGTGCACGACTTGCTTGGCAACGGAACTCAACAGCACAGCATCGTTCGTCTTCGAATCGCTGTTCACCATTCGCACTTCACGGTTCGTGGCTTGTTGCTTGTTGCTTGCTGCCAAACGTAAAACGAGCCGTAACCTTAACGCGCCATCAACAAAGCGCTGCCATCCGCTTGTCGCACCACCCGTACTGGCGCGATATCCGGCAGGATATCCAGCGCCGCTGATGGTTCCTCAATACTCAATGTGCCCGAAATGCGCAACTTGGTGATCTGTGAGTCTGTCACCCGCAAGGGGTGTTCCAGATAGCGGCTCAGCTCCTGTGCCACCGTCGTCAAAGGCACATCACGGAACACGATGCGCCCCTCTTGCCAGGCCATAATCGCTTCCACACGCTCCTGAGCTAAAGGCATCACCTTGTTGTTTACCGCGCTGGATACCTGCCCAGCCGATAACATCGCCCGGTCCCGGCGCCACCACGGGCCTGTGGAAAGCTGCACCGAGCCCTCGCGCACAGCCACGGCGACACTCTCCGCCTCTCGACGCACATTGAACTGCGTCCCGGTAACCAGCACCTGCGCCTGACCCGCGTCTACGGAAAAGGGGCGATTCTTGTCGGACTGCACCGCAAACAGGGCCTCGCCCCGCAGCAACTCCACGTTTCGGCGCGACGCGTAAAACGCGATGTTCACCTCCGTGTCCGTATTCAAATCCAGACGCGAACCATCCGGCAATTCAAGCTGCTTGCGCTCGCCGCGTGCGGTCAACAGGCGCTGGGTAAACACAGGCGTTTCGGCCCACATCGAACGACTGAACCAGGCCCCGGCGGCCACCGTTGCAAGCGTCACCCCTGTACCCATCACCCAGCGTCGACGCGCGAAGTCAGGCACCTCTTGCGCCGGACGATTCATGATCTCCCGCATCTCGTCCATGGGCAGATGGTCCGCCACCTGCCAGACCTGCTGCAAGGAACGGTACTCCCGCTCATTGGCCGGATCCTGCGCCAACCACGCATCCCGCTCACGCTGCTCCTGCGGCGTCAGCTCACCGAGCTGCTCTCTGGAAAACCAGTCCAGCGCTTGCTCTTGGGGCAGATAAGAGGGGGGATGCTTGTCGTTTTTAGGCATGGCTCGCGTCGCCAGGGACACAGGGCACAAAACCGTGCCCTTCACTGATAAGACGTTTATGCATAAGGAAATCCGGAATCAATGAGGGGCATAGCTTTGTAACTTTTTCTGAAGATGCCGCAATGCCCGCTTCATGTATTTTTCCACCGAGCTGGGTGTCAGATCCAGCTTCTCTGCAATTTCCTTTTGCGTATAGCCCTCTATTTTGTTCCACAAAAACACTTGCTGGCACTTCAAGGGCAGCTCCTGCAAGGCATCTCGCAACGCCTGGCTAAGCTGCTCCATGCGCAGATCACTTTCCGGGCCAAGACCTACCGGGTGCTCCTCCTCTCGCAAATCGTGTAGAGGCACCACGTCGTGGCGCGACTGACGGCGGATCTCACTGATCAGCTGGTTTTGCGCACTGCGATACATATAGGCTTTTTGATTCAGTGCCGCAGCATGTTCGCCGCGCAGCAAGCCTTCAATGGAGTCCTGCGCGGCATCTTCCGCGTCCTGCGGCAAAGAGCTGCGCTTGGCCCACGAGCCGATCAGCCCGCTGTAATGAGCGAGCCAGCCTTTCTTGGACGTGGGGCGGCGGGACATGGCAAATACAAGAGACGGATGTCGAATGAAGCGAGCATATTAAAAATAATTCTCATTTAGATATAGAAAAGTCCCTGCGGTGTGGCATCCCACCTCATCCTGCAAATTTGCAAGAGGGTTTGCAACATTGGCGCTTTCCTATCGCGCCCTCCTTCTTAAGAATGGCAAATACAAATCCAATCAAAAAAAGGAGACAAACATGGCGGATATCTCTGCCCAGGTTTATGAGGCGCTGTACGCAAAGCCTCAATTCCAGGATCTGGTACGCAAGCGAAGAGGCGTGGTGCTGCGGTTGTTGTTTGTCAGCATGGCCTTCTTTTTTCTGGTTCCCATTCTTTCCAGTCTTAGCCCCGAGCTTTTTCGTCTGAAACTGAGCAACTCCACCAATTTCGGGCTCTGGTATCTGATCGCCCAGTATCTGGTGGGCGGTGCTGTAGCGTGGCGCTATGCCGTTCAACTGCGTCACCTGGACAAGATGGTGCAGCAGTTAACACAAGAAGAAGCCCAGCAGTTCTCAATGCGCTCCGCGACCGTTTAAGGGGCTCATCATGAAAAAAATAGTATTTGCGACAGCCTTGATGGCTGTCAGCGAAGCTGCGCTCGCACAGGAAAGCACCTTGGTTAATGAAGGCAACAGGGTGCTGACGTTTTCAGTATTCGCCTTCTTGTTCTTGTTCACGCTGGGCATCACGTTTCTGGCGGCACGCCGCAACGCCACTGCCAGCGACTTCTACACGGCGGGCGGCGGTATCAGCGCCCGTTTCAATGGACTGGCCATTGCCGGGGATTACCTCTCAGCCGCCGCGTTTTTGGGCGTTTCCGGGCTGATCGCGATATATGGTCTGGACGGTATCAGCTATCTGGTGGGCTTTTTCGTATCCTTCATTCCAGTGCTGATTCTGGTGGCCGAACCTTGCCGGAATCTGGGTCGCTACACGCTGGGCGATGTGCTGTCCTATCGAAACAACTTCCGTGCCACCAAGCTGGTTGTGGCCGGGTCCAGCATTCTGGTCGCGCTGTTTTACATGGTCCCGCAGATTGTGGGCGGTGCCGTGATTATCCGGGCGCTGATCGGGATTCCCTATGAGGTTTCTGTTGGCATCGTCGGCCTGATGATGCTGATTTACGTGTTATTTGGTGGCATGCGTGCCACTACTTCAGTGCAAGTGCTCAAGGCTGGTCTGCTGATCAGTTTCTGCTTCGTGCTGGTGATTCTGTCCTGGGCGCCCTACGGCTTTAACGTGAAAGCGTTTTTTGGCTCGGTCATTTCCAGCCCCGCCATCCAGAATCATGTGATCAATTTCCTGGGGCAATCTTCGCTGGGTGTGGCCGAAGCCGGACAGCGCTTTCTGGAACCGGGCCTGTATCTGAAAAACCCGGTCGAACAGATTTCGCTGGGTATGGCACTGGTGCTGGGAACCGCCGCAATGCCACATATCCTGATGCGCTTTTTCACCGTGCCACATGCGCAAGCCGCCCGCAAATCGGCACTGTACGCCATGTTTGCCATCGGCCTGTGCCATCTGTTCATTGTGGTGATCGGCTTTTCTGCCGCACTGAATGTCAGCCCCAGCGCGATTCTGGGCCTGGACAAGGGCGGCAATCTGGCCGCGCCCATGCTGGCGCAACTGTTGGGTGGGGGGCCGGAGAGCATGATGGGCAACTTCATGCTGGCCGTGGTGGCTGCCGTGTCCTTTGCCACGATTGTGGCGGTGGTGGCCGGCCTGACACTGGCCGCGGCTTCCTCGCTGGCCCATGACGTGTATATCGGCGCAATTCGCAACGGTGCAGGCACCGAGCGCGAACAGGTCATTGCAGCGCGTATCGCCACCTTGCTGATGGCGGTGATTTCCATCGCTGCCGGTATTGCGGCCAAGGGACAGAACGTGGCGCATCTGGTGGGCCTGGGCTATGCCGTTGCCGCATCGGCCAACCTGCCAGCGCTGGTCTGCACCTTGTACTGGAAACGCTGCAATACCGCCGGTGTGGTGGCGGGTGTAGTAGGCGGAACGATCCTGTCCATCGGGCTGGTGCTGGTATCGCCCAACATGAGCTACCCGCTGCTGCAAAAAGAAGCGGCACTGGCCACTGTCACCACCGTCAATCAAAAGCTGAACACGGCAAGCGACCCTGCCCTGCGCGACAAGCTGGTCACTGAACGCAACGCAGCCCAGGCCACGGCAGATGCCATTCCTGCCGATGCAAGCAGCGTGGTGGGCCTGTCCAAGCCCCTGATCAGCCTGCGCAATCCCGGAATTATCTCCATCCCTCTGGGCTTTTTACTGGTGATTCTGTTCTCGCTGTTCACCCGCAGCGCCCTGTCGGAATCCAGGTGGGTAGAGATGTCGGTTCGCCGGGAAACCGGATTAGGTGTGGCCAAGGCCACGGTTCACTAAACGTAGAGAGAAACACACCATGTCACTTCCAATCACTCAAGTTGCCGCGGCACATATTGCCTCTGTTTACATGGACGCGGCCGCCTCGGTACGCAAGGCCATAGCCATTATTGACGAGGCCGCCCGCCACGGTGCCGAGCTGATCACCTTTCCCGAAGCCTTCATCCCCGGTTTTCCAGTCTGGGCCGCGCTGTGGGCGCCCATTTACAACCACGACTGGTTCAAGAAAATGGCAGCCAACAGCATCCATATTGATGGCCCGGAAATCGCCCAGATTCGTGCCGCTGCCAAGCGCAATGGCATCTTTGTATCCCTGGGTTTTAGCGAAAGCACCGAGGCCAGCGTAGGCTGCATCTGGAATTCCAATGTGATCATTGGCGATGATGGTTCCATCCTGAATCACCACCGTAAACTGGTGCCCACCTTCTACGAAAAAATGGTCTGGGCTCCGGGCGATGGCCATGGTCTGCGCGTGTGCCAAACCCGCATTGGCCGCATCGGTGCCCTGATCTGCGGGGAGAACACCAACCCGCTGGCCCGCTACTCACTGGCGGCCCAGGGCGAGCAGATTCACATCTCCGCCTG
The DNA here is from genome assembly GCF_026344155.1 of Alcaligenes nematophilus. Classification (NCBI taxonomy): domain Bacteria; kingdom Pseudomonadati; phylum Pseudomonadota; class Betaproteobacteria; order Burkholderiales; family Alcaligenaceae; genus Alcaligenes; species Alcaligenes nematophilus. Next base: position 229,735 of record NZ_JAPKMZ010000003.1, read on the forward strand.
GCCGGCTATCTGGCCGACTCGCATGCCCAAATCAGGCCAGAACTTTGACAATGTGGCAGCCAACAAAATACGAGCAGGCGGCCACTCTTTTGAGTCCAAAGTCTTCGGCATTCTGAATGCCGGTTTCATGGACCAGGCCATGCTTGATGCCCTGACCGAAGGCGGGGATGCCCAGGCGCGCGAAGTGCTGGAAAACACCCCGCGCGCGGCAACCCAGTTCCTGGACCCCACCGGCGCATCCGTAGGCGACTTTCTGCAAAATGAAGAAGGGATTGCCTATGCCACTTTCGATTTGAACGCCTGCGTGGAACCCAAGCAGTTCCACGACATTGTGGGCTACTACAACCGCTTCGATGTGTTTGATCTGTCCATTGATCGTCGACGCATCACGCCCGCTACTTTCCGAGGACCAAACAGCGCAAGCGGTAAACAATCACGTAGCAGTGAGCCCGTGCAGGACGGTCAGGTAGCCAGTTCGGAAACGATGGAGGAATAAGGCCATCGTCTGACCCACCCTGCTAGCAGTACCTGCCATGTACTTCCGTTGCCTCGGGGGTACATGGCAGCCTCTATTTCTCTTTCCAAACAAGGCCGTCCGCAACACAAGGTACATTGCAAATTTGCAACTCCCTGAAAGCTTGATCTATACCGTGATAGCTCGCAGTAGACTTTAAAATACGCACGGGTTTCGTCCATTATTTGATACCCGCCTTGCAAATATTCTTGTCCAGGGTTGTAGCCATGTCTCCTATTGATCCCAATTGGCATGATCTGAAAATTTTCCTGGAAGTGGCGCGCTGCGGCACCCTGGGCGCGGCCGCCAGACGTTTGAAGGTAGACCCGTCCACCCTGAGCCGCCATATCAGCCGATTGGAAGAAACGATTAACGCGCCCATCTTCGAGCGCAGTAACCAGGGTCTGCATCTGACCGCAGGCGGGCAAGGCTTGCTGGAGTATGTGGAGTCCATGGAAGCCAGTGCCGTGGCTCTGGCAGAACAATTGGGGGATCGCCCTAAAGAGCCCTCCGGCACAGTGCGGGTCGGCTCCATGGAAGGCATTGCCTCCTTATATCTGGCGGCAGAGTTTCAGGGCTTTTCATCGCTACACCCCAAAATCGCCATTGAGCTAGTCACGACGACCCAGCAAATGCACGTCAACCGGCGCGAAGCGGATGTATTCCTGAGCTTTTTTCCCATGGCAGGCAAGTCCATTGATGTGGTGCCCCTGGGCTCCTTTCCGCTACATCTGTACGCGTCTCCCGAGTACCTGACCCGTCACGGTCATCCCTGTGATCTGGACGACCTGCTGGATCACCACTTTGCCTCTTATGTGGACGACCTGATCCAGCTGGATACCGTGCGCTGGCTTAATGAAATCATCTCCCGGCCCAAGCTGGCTTTTCAGTCCTCCAGCATGATTGCCCAGATGTTTGCCGCCGCAGCCGGTGCAGGTATCGTCATGCTGCCCTCTTTTGCCAAACCGGAAAGACTGGGCATGATCAAGCTGCTGGATGAACAAGTTACCGTACGTCGCACCATCTGGATGACAGTGCATCGGGACTTGCAATACTTGCCCCGCATCAAGGCAGTAACTCGTTTTCTGGAAAAGACGATAGGCCGGGACTACCCTTGTCGGACCGACTAAACCTTTCTTGGTCCACCGCTTTCAGGCACTTTTTCAGGCCGACTTTACTGACAAAGAGAAACGTCTCTTAACTGCATGGCGCGGCTGCAATGCTAGGCTGATCTAACCTTCTGTTTTATTTCAGCAAAGGAATCAGCCTTATGCGTTTTTCTTCCTTCAAAGCGCGATGCGCAATGGTCTTGGCCACCGCAGGCGCCACCCTTGCTTTATCCGCCCCCTCGCTGGCCGACGTCATCATCCCCATGAATATGGCTACCGAAAGCGGTGCTGGCGAACAGATCGGCCAGGTTAGCGTCCGTCAGACAGAGCATGGTTTGGTTTTCACGCCAGACCTGAAAAACCTGAAACCCGGTGTACATGGCTTCCATGTGCATGAGAATGCCAGCTGCGCCCCCAGCGAAAAAGACGGCAAGGTAACGCCTGCCGGAGCAGCGGGCGGCCACCTGGATCCTGCAAAAACCGGCAAGCACGGCTTCCCATGGGGCAACGGCCACTTGGGCGACCTGCCCGCCCTGTATGTACAGGCTGACGGTACCGCCAGCACACCCGTTCTGGCCCCACGCCTGAAGTCCTTGGATCAGATCAAGGGCCGCTCCCTGATGATTCACGAAGGCGGTGACAACCACTCCGACCACCCCGCGCCCCTGGGCGGCGGTGGCGGACGCTTTGCTTGCGGGGTGATTAAGTAAGCAGTGTTAACTCTTCAACCTTCTCAAGGAGATGCCATGAACGAAACAATTGAATCTTCCTTTGAACATCTGCAAGAGATTATCAAGGACATCCGCTTTGCGATGTTCGTCACCCATGCGGCCAATGGCGAACTCCATGCCTGGCCCATGACAACCCAGAAGGCAAAAATGGGGTCGACCCAAGAGGACTATGAGCATGACAAGCTATGGTTCTTCATGTCGCGCAGCAGTGACCCGGTCAGTAATCTGAGCGCCAATCCGCATGTGAACGTCAGCTATGCCGACCCTAAAAGCGACACCTATGTGTCGGTGTCCGGTATGGCCCGCGTGGTCGACTCCATGAACCAGAAAGAACGCTTCTGGAACACCATGACTGAAGCCTGGTTTGCCGAGGGTATTACCGACCCCGATCTGGCGCTAGTGTGCGTGCATATTGATAGTGCGGAGTACTGGAGCGTGCGCGAAGGCAAGCTGGCACAAGCCGGAAAAATGCTGAAAGCCACCCTGATGGGCGAGCGCCTGACCGAGATCGGCGAGCATGGCAAAGTCACGCCTGGCCGCTAACCCTCTGTCGCAAGCCACCCTTTCTTGATGTAAAAAAAAGCCCGGTCAGACACCGGGCTTTTTTCATCAGGCTGATACGAACAGCCCTCAACTCAGTTTTAAGTAGCGGGCAAGACGGGTATATAAAGGTCCGGTCAACACCAACACGCAAACCATGCGCGCCACCTGAAAGGAGGTCACCATCGGCGCTCCTAATTGCAGCACTTTGGCGGTAATCGCCATCTCTGCAATGCCGCCTGGGCTGACGCCAAGCACCAATGTGGGATAGGCAATATCGGACAGCTTATACAAGCCATAGGCAAAGGCAAACGCCAAGCACAGATTGATCAGGTTACTGATGGCAGCGACCCCCAGATACCTGGGAGCACGACGGAAAAAGTCCGGCCCGAACTTGTCGCCCAGAGCCCAGCCAATGCACAGCTGCCCCAAGTTGGAAATTTGTATCGGCAGGCCCGACAAAATAATGTCGTTATACGTAAGAATGGCCACCACCAACAAAGGGCCTAGCACCCAAGGGTTGGGCAAACGCAGGATTTGAAAGAGGAAGCCGGCCACACTGCTTAACAGCACCAGCAGAGCCAGGCCAGGAAGGCTCAAAAAATCAGGCCGTACAACAGCTCCCGCCTGCTCCCCTGAAAAGCCCAAAGCCTCGAACGCGAAGGGAATAATCACTACGACCATCAGCACCCGCAAACCATGTGCAGAGGCGACCAGATCCGGACGTGCGCCATAACGCTCCGCCAGCCCCGTCATCTCGCTGGCTCCCCCTACTGCACTGGCAAACCAGGCAGTACGCAGATCCGTACCGGCATAACGGGTCAGCATGAATGTGCCTATGCAGCACAAGACCAGCGCAAACACCATGCCCATCACGATAAACAGAGCATTACTGCCAATCAGATGCACCATGGCCGGAGTGAAATACAGCCCCAGGGATGTCCCAATAACCCATTGACCTGCGTTGCGCGCCAGCGGCATGCAGGCCCCCGGACTGCCCGCCATTTTGGTAGCTGCCGTCAAGATCAGGGCACCCAACATCCAGGGCAAAGGCATACTTAGCCAACTGGCCACCAGGGCACCAAGCAGGGCCACCCCAAAACCCAGGGCAATTCGAAACCAGATAGCCATAACAAAAACAACAAGGCCAGGCCGCAGCCTGGCACTTTCTCCCGATAAAAGCCCCACCGAAGCGGTGGGGTCCCCCTATTTATGTCTCGTCGTGCAGTTGCTTGCGCCCTGCAATACGACGCAGCACGATCGGACCTACACTAACCAAAACGGCCGCGATCCACAAGGCAATTGAAACTTTGCTCTCGAACAGAATACCGATTTCACCGTTCGTGATGGACAGCGCGCGACGCAGATTCTGCTCCATCATATTGCCCAGAACCACTCCCAGCACCATCGGTGCCATGGGCACGTTCATCTTGCGCAGGAAGTAGCCCAGAACGCCGATACCAACGACCAGCAGCAGATCAAAGCTCGTGCCATTGATGGCATAGACCCCGATATAGCTGATCGCCAAAATACCAGGCACCAACAGGCGCGGAGGAATAGCCAGCATGGAGGCAAAGACCCGCACCATGGGCACGTTCATCAAGAACAGCATGACGTTGGCGACCATCAAGGAGGCGATCAAGCCCCACACAATCTGTGGCTGAGACTCAAACAGCACCGGCCCCGGCGTGATGTTGTACAGCGTCAGGGCACCCATCATGACCGCCGTTGTTCCAGAGCCTGGCACGCCCAGTGTCAGCATGGGAATAAAGGAGCCGGTTGCAGCACTGTTATTGGCCGCCTCTGGCGCAGCCAGGCCACGCATATCGCCCTGGCCAAACATGGCATTGGGATCTTTGCCTTCGATATATTTTTTCTCATTGGCGTAGGCCACCGCAGAGGCCACACTGGCCCCGGCACCGGGCAGGATACCGATGAAAAAACCCATCACACCACCTCGCACGGTGCTCCACCAGGTCATGCCCAGCTCTTTCAGGTTAAAGAGCTTGCGCTTGCTTTTAGGTACTTCGATCGACACGCCACCCAACAGGTTTTCCAGCATCTGCAACATCTCTGCCACAGCAAACAAACCAATCACGACAACAACAAAATCAATGCCGTCTGCCAGGTTCGGAATATCAAAGCTGTACCGATATACCCCCGAGTTGGCGTCCACTCCCACCGTAGAAATGAACAGGCCCAGCATAGCGGCCAGGATACCTTTGACTGGCTCATCCCCCAACAAACTGGTCAGCGCACAAAAGGCAAACACCATCAGCACAAAATACTCGGCCGGGCCAAAGGCAACCGCCCAGCCCGCCAGCATGGGAGCCAGCAGCACAATACCGCAGATGGCAATGGTGGACCCGATGAACGAGGAAAAAGCCGACAAGGACAAGGCCACACTGGCCAAACCTTTGCGCGCCAGCGGATAACCGTCCAGCGTCGTCATAACCGCTGCCGCTTCACCGGGCACATTGATCAGAATGGAGGTAATACGACCACCATACTCCGCACCCACATACACAGCGGCCAGCAGGATCAGAGCAGACTCCGGGGGCAGCTTCATGGCAAAGGCAATCGGCACCAGCATGGCTACACCATTAATCGGCCCCAGCCCAGGCAACACGCCCACAATGGTGCCGATAAAAGCGCCAATCGCGGCGACCAGCAGATTCTGGGCAGAAAAAGCAACGCCAAAGCCTACGCTCAAATAATCAAGAATCGAGCTCATAACCACTCTCCCAGGATGCCGTAGGGCAGAACCACATCCAGGCCCAAATCAAATAGCAGAAACAGCCCCACTCCCATCGCCAGCCCGCCAATCAGGGCCTGCTTCCAGCTACCGCCAAACAGACGGCCTACCAAGGTAGCCATCAGCGTGGTGGCAATGATGAAACCCAGCCACTGAAACAGCCAGGCATAAGCCGCCAGGTAGGCCACCATCATCAAGATGCGGCCATTGGCTCCACTGGGGTTGGCAGGCACAGTCCCACCACCTTTGATAATCAGGCGCAGCCCGCATAAAGCAATGATCAAGGCCAGCAATAAAGGGAAGGCCTTGGGGCCAACAGGCTCATAGGAAAAAGGCGGCTCTAGGTCGTAGCCAAAAGCGGTGATCAAGGCAGCGAGCACCAGCGCGCCCACGCCTAGTACGCGATCATTCAGCGTCATGATTGGAATCTCCGGATTCACCCGCCATGGACGACGGGGCAGACAGGCGGCACTCCCGGCGCAAACCGGCCGGGAGTACCGTAAAAACTTACTTCTTGATCAGGCCAAACGAGTCAGCCAATTCTCGATACTGAAGTACTTGTTGTTTTACGTAAGCATCCAGTTCCTGGCCGCTCATATTGAAGGGGAACAGGCCCTGCTGGGTTTGCATGCGAGCAAACTCGGGCGTTTTCATCAGCTGCTCGAACGCCTGAACCCACCACTGATATTGCTCGTCAGAGACTTTGGGGCCCACATAAAAGCCGCGAATAATAGGCCACTCAATATCAAAGCCCTGCTCTTTGGCCGTGGGAATCTCGGCCAGCGCACCGTCCAGTCGCTTGTCGTTAAAGACAGCCAGAACACGAATAGGCGCTCCACCCTCCAGCATGGTGTGAGCTTCGGCTGCATCACCCATATAGGCCTGAATATGACCACCGCGCAGGGCCGTCATCGCCTCGCCACCGCCCTCAAAGGCAACAAAGCGCATTTTGCGGAAATCCACATCTGCGGCACGGGCCGTCAACGCAGCCTTCATCCAGTCCTGCCCACCCACGGAACCACCCGCTCCCAAAACAATCTTGGTCGGGTCGGCCTTGAAGGCCTCCATCAGGGATTTCAGGTCCTGATAAGGCGAGTCCGCACGCACAATGGCCACGCCATAATCACTGCCAATCGACGCCAGCCAGCGCACGTCCTCTACCGAGTATTTGCCAAACTTGCCCTGTGCCAGATTCAGCAGGGAGCCACCCGAGAAAGCAGCAATCGCATTGCCGTCGCCCGGACGCTGCGCCACGATATGGTTATAGGCCACCGCCCCTACACCGCCGGGCATATAGACGGTGCGCATGGGATTTTCCAGCAGCTTGGTTTCCAGAAAACCGTTCACGGCTACACGACAGGTCAGGTCAAACCCGCCGCCTGGCTGTGCTGGAGCAATACACTCAGGCTTGGAGGGTTGCTGGGCCTGTACGCCACTCAGGCTGCTCAAGCCCAGAATACTGCTGGCCAGTAGCACCCGTAGTTTCATGTGGATAGTCATTGATTCGCCTCCAGGAGGATCTTAGTCGTTGTAATGGGTGCGACCTTACCGGAGCGAAGCTTTCGCCTACCTTTCAATTTCGCCAAAAAACACGATTTTCAAGGGTATACCCTGAACAATCCAATCAGTGTTCAAGCGAATCAAACTCCAAACGCACGATCAAACCACGCTGCTGCGGGCCTGTCCGCAAGCTCATGCGGGCGCCATGAATCTGTGCAATAGCCTGTACGATCGCCAGCCCCAAACCGGAGCCCTGCAAGGCCTTCCCCGCCTCGCCACGCCTGAAACGATGGCCCGCCTTGGCCATATCATCAGCACTCATACCCGGACCATCGTCTTCAACCTGAATGCTGCACACCGGCCCTTCCTTGCGCACCGTTACCGTAATGCATGCAGCACGTGGGCAGTACTTGATGGCATTGCTGACCATATTGCTTAAAGCCTGTTGCAAGAGCCAAGCCTCCCCGGCTACCCGAACAGGGGTGGAGGGCGCGTCCAGGCCCAGGTCCTGACGCTTGGACCTCGCCAGGCTCCAGAGCTCATCCACCACCAGCCCGGCTTGCTGGCACAAGTCGACTGTGCCCAAGGCCGCGCGGGTGCGTAGCTGGTCAGCAGCATCGCGAACCCTGGACAAGGCCACCATTTGATGCGTCATCTGAGCCGTGTTGTTCAAGCGTAATTGAATTGCCTCCAGCACCTCCTTCATTTCATCGGTCTTGGCCAGAGACAGGGCAAAATCCACCTGGGTCAGCAAAACAGCCAAGGGGGTTTTCAACTGGTGCGAGGCATCGTCCAGAAACTGCTGTTGCTCGCGTGATTTGCGTGCATAACGATCCATATGCAAATTGATGGTCTGTACCAAAGGCCGGACCTCTCGCGGCAGGCTGGCCTCGCTGATCGGTTCCAGATTATCGGGGGAACGATGCCGTACCTCGGCGCTCAACTTGCGCAAAGGGCGTAGCGCCAGCAAGGTGCCAACCAGAATCAGAATAATGAAAAGGCTGAGCACCGCCACGTCCTGAATCAGATTCTGGATAATGACTTTGCGTATGAAAGCATGGCGCTCGCTCAGGTTTTCACCTGCCTGAATCAGGATTCGGCTGTCTTGATAAGTCTGCAAGCGTCCATCCGACTCCAGCGCCACCGCCGCGATGCGCAAGGGCTCTCCCAGATATTCAGCGTCATAGAAAACGGGCTGATTACTGAGCAGACGCCGCACTGGCAGCGGCATACCGGTAAAGCCAATTTCCGATAAACCATCTTCAGTAGCCACCCTGAAATACACCTGACTGCTGATGGTGTACTCCATGAACTCCATCATGTAGTAAGACTGCTCCATCGCCAGCCCGCCACTAATGGTCAAGACATTGGACGACATGGACTTCAAGGCACCGGCCAAAGCCCGGTCAAACGCGGCGTTGACCTGATCCTTCAGAGTCATGCTGGAAACAAACAGGGACACGCCCGAGGTCAGCAAGGCCGCAGGAATCAGCATGAACAACAAAGTACGACGCAGACTGCTTAAGGCCATATTTGCCCCCAATAAGGCAACACGCTAAGGCTCATCATCGCCCACAGGCTCCAGGCAATAACCTACGCCGCGCAAAGTGACGATATGGACATCCGAGGACTGCAGTTTCTTGCGCAAGCGATGCACCAATACCTCGATAGCTTCGATATTGATTTCATCTTCATCCTTGTCATTGAGCCGATCCAGGATGAACTGCTTGTTCACAGGTTCTCCGCTACGCTGCACCAGAATACGCAGTACCTCGGCCTCACGCGGTGACACGGACAGAAGCGCCGAATCCAGCGTAAAGCGCTGTGTGGACAAGTCATAGACCAGGCTGCCACACGCCATACGCGGTTTGTCCTTGCCCCGGCTACGACGAATCAGGGCATTGACGCGCGCCACCAGCTCTTCAATACGAAAAGGTTTGGGCAAAAAATCATCCGCCCCACACTCCAGGGCTTCCACTCGCTCCTGCAAGGAGTCGCGAGCCGTCAAAATCAACACGGGAGTCCGGTTATCCTCCGAACGCAGACGTGCCAGCAAGGCACGTCCGTCCATGCCCGGCAAGCCCAGGTCCAGGACGAGCGCATCAAATTCCTCGATCTGCAAACGATGGTAGGCCACCATCCCGTCGTTGGACCACTCGACTGCAAACCCTTTCTTTTGCATGCTGCGTGTCAGCCACAGGGCCAAATCAGGCTCGTCTTCAATCAATAAAATTCGCATGGCGGATAGTAGAAAAGAAAACAGAACAGGGGCAATAGTACGCCGCCGGATCGTATCAGCAGCACATCACTGGCTGACAGACTCGGTCAGCTCCAGCACAAAACGCCGCAACCAGCGGCTTTCTTCATCATGTTCCTTGTTGATGTCCCAAATCATGGACACCACAAAAGATGGCACTCGCAACGGCACCGGCGAGACGGCTAATCGACTATTGCATTCCACAAAGGAGCGGGCGGCGTAATCGGGCATGGTCAGCACCAAAGGGCTGCCAATAATGGCGTTGATTGCCCCGGAAAAATGCGTGAACGAGGCCTTGACCTTGCGCTGCAGTCGCTCGGCATCAAAGAGTTCATCAACAAAGCCGCGCAAGCCGTCAAAGGACACCCGCCCATGATGAGCATGCAGATACTCCTGCTTGCTGATGGGGGTTGAAAACGCAATGGACTGCTTATCGTAAATGCAGATATAGGAAGCGGAAAACAGCACTTGCGACTTGTGCATGGTGCTCAGAAATTTGGGGCTGGAGCAAATCGCCAGATCCGCCCCATGCTCCACCATGCTTTGCGGCCACAAATAGCTATTGGTTTGGTAGAAGGAAAAACTGATCGTCCAGCCCTGCTCGTCAGCCATGCGAATCATGCGTTTGGCCAGCATATTTTCCAGATCGTCGGACAAAGCGATGCGAAAAACCCGGCTGGAGCGAGCTGGGTCGAACTCCTGCTCGGATGTAACCAGCGCCGAGATGCTTTTCAGGGCCTCGGATATCTGCGGGGCAATCTCCAAGGCCCGATGCGTAGGCGTCATTCCGTGCGAACCACGGGTAAACAGCTCGTCATTGAATACCACCCGCAACTTGCGCAAGGACGCGCTGACCGCGCCCTGGGTCAGAAATAGGGCATTGGCGGCCTTGGTCACGCTGCGCTCGTTCATCAAGCACTGGAACACCAGCAGCAGGTTCAGATCCATCCGCCTGATATTAGCGATATTAATGGAAGCCATTTTTCTAATTAGTTTGAATAATTATTTGGCTTGATTAGACTAAAAATCAGCCACAACCACAATAAGGGTCGGGTATTCACCTGCCCTGCTCGAGGAGATCTTTATGGGCACTGCTACCGTCGCCCCTGCACATGCCAAATCGGCCCCCCCAGGCCAGCCGGGCTTAAGTAAAAAACAAGTTGTTGCCGTTGGTATTGGCAACTTTATGGAATGGTTTGACTTCGCGATTTATGGCTACTTTGCAGCCATTATCGGCAGCATCTACTTTCCATCCGACGCCGCTGGCGTTTCCCTGTTGTCGTCCCTGGCCGTGTTTGCCGTGGGCTTTGTTTCGCGCCCCTTTGGCGCCCTGATTCTGGGCCCGATTGGCGACCGCTTTGGCCGCAAGACCGTGCTGATGATTACCGTCTTTGGCATGGGCGTGTTCACCACTCTGATTGGCCTGCTGCCTGGCTATGACACCATCGGCATTACGGCTCCTATCTTGCTGGTTGTGCTGCGCTTCCTGCAAGGCATGATGGTGGGTGGCGAGTGGTCCGCTGCCGGTATTTTCCTGGTGGAAAGCGCCCCCTCCAACCGTCGTGCCACCGCCGCCAGCGTGGTGACCTTCACCGCCGGCATCGCCTTCCTGTTGGGTACCGCCACCGCTGCCGCCATCAACGCCACGCTGACCGAAGCCCAGGTCTACAGCTGGGGCTGGCGTGTGCCCTTCGTGCTGTCGATTGTGATGACTTTCATTGCGGTCTTTATCCGTCGCAAACTGAACGACACCCCCGTCTACCACGAGCTGCAGGAGAAGAAAGCCAACAACACGCTGGAGCGCGTCTCGTCCAAGGACAAGTTCAACGCCTTTGTTCTGTCCTTTGCGTTCTCCGCCCTGTTCCTGGTGTCGCTGTACTACTTCATCACCTACGCCAATAACCACCTGGTTTCCATCCTGGGCATGAGCAAGACCTCGGCCCTGTGGCTGTGCAGTGCCTCGCTGGTGGTGTATTGCATCTTGCACCCACTGGTTGGCCGTTTCTCGGACCACTACGGTCGCCGCAAACTGGCCTTGTTTGCCGCTGCGGGTCTGACCATCATGGCCTACCCGATTTTCATCATGATGAACTCCGGCAAACCCGCGCTGATTCTGCTGGGCCTGATCATCATGGCTTTCCTGGTGGCCATCTCTGCCGTCATGAACGTGGTGCTGCTGGTGGAAGTGTTCCCCGCCTCGATTCGCTCGACCGGCGCCGCACTGGGCCACAACGTCTCGTCGGCACTGCTGGCTGGCCCTGGCCCCTTCATTGCTGCCGCCCTGATCCAGTACACAGGTAACCCCAACGTACCGGCCTGGTACCTGGCTGCCGTATCCCTGGTGTGCTTCCTGATCCTGTATACCCGCCTGCCTGAAACCAAAAACGTGGACTTGTCCGCAGGCTGACCTTCAAAGGAGACCTAGTTATGAGCAAAGTTGCTGTTATACAAGCGGCATCCATTCCGTTTGACTCTGCCAGCAGTGTAGAAAAAGCCGCCGCCATCTTGCAGCGTGTGGCTGCCAATGGCGCCACCCTGGCTGTCTTTCCCGAAGCCTTTCTGGGCGGGTATCCCAAAGGCATCAGCTTTGGCAGCGTCATCGGCAACCGCCGTCCTGAAGGCCGTGCCCTGTACCAGATGTATGTGGAAGGCGCTGTCACCCTGGGGGGCCCTGAACTGGAAGCACTGGCCGATGCCGTTACCCAAACCGGTGTCTACACCGTGATGGGCGTAATCGAAAGAATGGGCCGCACCCTGTACTGCACCGCTCTGACACTGGCTCCGGGCAAAGGCGTGGTGGGCATCCACCGCAAGCTGATGCCTACCGGTCAGGAACGTCTGGTCTGGGGCTTTGGCGATGGCTCCACCATGGGCACTGTCGATACTCCCATGGGTCGTATCGGCAACGTGATCTGCTGGGAGAACTACATGCCCACCCTGCGTCAGACCATGTATGCCCAAGGCACCGAACTGTACTGCGCCCCCACGGCAGACGACCGCCCCACCTGGGCCTCGTCCATGATTCACATCGCCGTTGAAGGCCGTGTATTTGTGCTGTCCGCCTGCCAGGCCATCCGCCTGAACAATTACCCCGAGTCCTTCCAGAAAGAATTTGCCCTGCCCGGCGAATTTGCTCCGGACAGCTACGTGATGCACGGCGGCAGCATGATCGTCAGCCCCACCGGCGAAGTGCTGGCCGGCCCAGTGTTTGACGAAGAAACCGAGCTGTACGCTGAACTGGATATGGACCTGCTCAAACAGGCCAATCTGGACTTTGACGTCTACGGCCACTACTCGCGCCCCGACATCTTCTCCCTGCATGTAGACACCCGAGCCAAGCAGGTAGTGAAACTGCAAACCGAAGACTCGGCCGAGTAAAACCAGCCAAATCCTGCACCAAAAAACCGGCCCCATCGCGCGATAAACGTGATGGGGCCGGAACTGCTTTTGAGCCTGGCACAAGCTGCTGCCTGCACCTGCCCTTTCCTGTCGTAGCTTTCTTTTTAATCCCTTGGCACTAGCTCAAAGCCAAAGGTTCCAGCACGGGCTGATACGGAGACATCTGCAACTGCGTCTCGTCCAGGCCCATTCCCTGCGCCAACAGAGCCAACATCGTCAGGCTCAATGGAACAAGACCTTTCTCAATCACGTTGTATTCCGCCACACTGATTCCCAAACGACTGGCCAAACGCTCGCGCTTGATCTCCAGATACTCGCGCCAGGCACGAATCAGGGTCCAGCGATGCGTTCGCATATCCTTGAGCACCACATACGGGATACCCTTGTCCGAACGCACGAAACGCGGTGCGGCCATCAACTTGCGCACGCACTCATCATTCATGGCATCTCGTGTCAACAGATGGGCATACAGCACGGCCTGCTCGGGCAAAGTGCGAGGATCAATATCTTCAGTGGTCAACAAGTATGTATTCATCATGGCTGACAAACCTAAGGATGTAAGAGAACGGTGAACCCTGAACTTACCGACCCATTCCACCCCGGTCTGTCAGATAATTCTGAAAGTGCACCCTGACCGCCCTATCGGCTGATCCTGATCAAGACACACATCCAAACAGACCAAAAAAAAGCCCCTGAACACGTCAGAGGCACTCTCCCACAGCACTACACAACAACAACAACAACAACAACAACAACAACAACAACAACAACAACAACAACAACAACAACAACAACAACAACAACAACAACAACAACAACAACAATTCAGATACAAGCGGGCCTTAATCCACCCAGACGCAGCGTCATAAACCCGTGGCCGATTCAAGGGACCGTGCAATGAAAGCCCAAGTCACGCCCCTGTAGTCGGAAAGCCTTAAGGCAAGAATTCCCTGTGAGCCCCTCTGGCCTGCGCCGGGGCCTTGGGGCGATTCAGAGTGCTTGCCGCAGGCGAGAGATCAGGCGGGGGTTCAAGCACCCAGCTGTTTGAACCCGACGCTTGTACTTGGTCCGGGGGACCAAGTACCGGGTGAGTTCTGGGTGCGCCCTGCCTGATCTCTTGACAAGGGGACCGGTGCGCAGCACCGGCAAGTGCTCAAGCCCCAAGGCCCCGGCGCAGGCCAGAGGGGCGTCTCCACTGAGACAACTCCTGCCTAATCGTTAACTAATCATCAAGCCAAAAACCGAGGCATCAAAAACAATCAGAAGTTATATTTCACCCCACCAAAGAAACTCCTGCCATTGCCCGCCAGATAAGTAGGCATCGCCTCCGAAGCCGAACGTCGAATCACATAACTGCTGGCATACGTCTTGTCAAAAATGTTATCTGCCATCAGATAAGCACTCCAATGCTTGTCATGCTGATAAGCGACCTTGAAACCCCAAATGGCATAAGCATTTTGATGCGTGCCTTCCACATTCTGATGGTTGGTCGGCGTATCCGAAGCCAGCCAGCGCACGTTCGGCCCAAACCGCCAGCCACCACGTCGATACATCAGTTCTGCACCCAGCAAATGCTTGGGCACCCCGGCAATACGATTGCCTTCATACTCGCCCCCTCGGAAGCGGAAATCACTGTAGGTATAGGACAGACGATAGTCCCAGCGCCCTGCAGCCGGAGCAGGCAAGGAACCGCTCAAACCAGCCTCCACGCCCTGGTGCCGCGTCCGATCAGCATAGTTAAATGTCACCGATGAAGCCCCGGTTGCATCACTGACAGCCATCAGCTCATCTTTCACATTGCTGCGATACACAGCCAGGGACCAGTCCACCGCCGACTCGCCACTGCCCCAACGCCCGGCACCACCCAACTCAAAAGTCGTCGCCTTTTGCACATTCAATTCCGTCAGCCCTGTCACTGCCGAGCGCACATTCATGGGCTGCGGTACTTCCGCACTGATGATCTCCCAATACGTAGGCGCCTCATGACTGCGGCTGACATTGGCAAACACCCGCAAATCCTCGGACGGCTGCCACACCACGCCCAGTTTCGGGCTGGCGTAGGACCATTTCTGGTTCAGGGTATCGCCCCCCAAACGATTGCGCGCATCACGAATCGCCTGGCTGTACTTCACATCCCCCACCACGGTCCACTGGGGTGCAACATTCCAGCTCAAGCCCAGAAGTGCATTGCGGTTTTCAGCACGCAGGCGATAGTCCCCAAAGAACAAGGCACGGCTGCCATTGGCCGGGTTCACCGCATACAGCTCGCGATCCATATCACTGCGCGCCCAATCCAAAGCCACACGGTAATCCAACGCACCTTCGCGGCCAGCAATTTGCCACTGCGCCCCATAGGTGTGGCCCTTGGTGGGCGAAGACACCTGCGGATTCGTAAAGGTATCGTCCACCGTCTGCCAATACAGCCCCACGGTCTGATTGAAATCTTCAGTGCCCCAGTAGCTACGGTTAGCCAGACGGAATTGAGTAGCCTTGCGATTCGGGTCACGTTTATAGACGTTAGCTGCCATATCCTGCGGCGTGCCATAGTCCCCCATCACACTGCGCGGATCGCTGTAGAGACGTTCGCGTGGGACCACATTGGGAATATCAAACTTCAAATCCACATAGGACAGGTAGGTGCGATTCTCGAACTGCCCGCGCTTGAAACCGATATTGCCCTGCACATTCGTGCGCTCGGAATCCGAGTGATGACGGTAGCCATCAGCCTTGTCATGGCTGACTGCCAAGCGCCCATCAAACTCGTTCGTCTGAAAACCCTTGGCGGCATACAAACCCAGACGCCCGAAACTGCCGCCCTCCACGCTGATGGCGTCACCCTGCGTACCGTTCATGGAGCGAAAATCCAATTCTCCACCTAAAGTGGTCGCACTGGCCGACAAGGCATTCGCACCACGCCGCACGCTGATCAAGGAGCTGTTGCGCGGTTCCAGAAAGCCAATCACAAACGAGCCGTCCGCCTCGTTCAAAGGCAGACCATCTTGCAACAGCAAGACACCTCGATTAACCGGATTACTTTGAATCCCCGAACCGCGAATATTGAGCCGAGGCTGATCAATCCCGCCAAAGAAATCCTGCACTACCAAACCGGGCTGATAGTCCAGGGCATCGCGCAAAGTCACCAGACGCAGCTCTTCCTGCGGCTGAATCAAATTGGTACCGCCGGGCACGGCATCCAGACGGGCCTTTTCTTGTCGCAGGTCGGCCTGCAGCACGCTTTGCCCGACAGGCGCCTTGACGACAATGGGAGACAAGGTGGAGGTAGACGGGTCGGCCCAGGCGGCGCCCGACCACAGCCCTCCCAGCGCCAGGCTGACTGTCAGCCGACGCAATACAGGAACGTGTGACATCGTATTCTCGATAGAAAGTGAAATTACCAGTGCAGATAAAACATGGTCTTGGCCAGGATCACGATCCCGACCATGTGACAGAACACGCTTAGATGAATGCGCTTGAAATGGATGGACTTCATGCGCCCGGTGCGCCGCAAAGTCATGGCCGTCAGAAAATGACCAAAAACGCTAAGCGCCAACAGAATCTTGATGGTCAAAAACAGGCCCAAAGTGTTATCGAAAGGATGGGCAAGCGCAGCGCGGTGATGCCAGGCCAAACCTATCCCGGCGCTGTAAAGAACCAGCAGAACCCAGGGCATGATGCGGCGTGCGCGGTCACCAATGGCAATCTCCAAGGTGCGCATGGCCTCTCGCGGAACGTGCTTGCGTATGCCTTCCAGCATCAGGACTTCAAAGAACACCGTGCCGATGAAAAACAGAGCGGCAAACAGATGGAACAGCAGGATCACAGGATAGGCAGTCATGGCGTCAAAACCTCCTGAGACAAAAGTTGGGCATACAAGGAATCGGCCAGACGCTCGCGGGCAGCGGTATCCGCCAGGGCCACCGGTTCAAACAACTGGCCTTGCCCCTTTTTCAGCAGCAGGCAGGAATCAGCGACCCGCATCAATTCACGGGGTTGATGACTGACGTACAGCAGCGCTGCTCCGGTTTCTTCCAGGCAGCGCAGGCAGACTTGAGCCAGGCTATGGCGCAGCGCCGGGTCCAGAGCACTGAAGGGTTCATCCAGCAGCAAAAGGTCCGGTTGCAAGGCAAAGGCGCGGGCCAGTGCCACCCGCTGTGCCATGCCACCGGATAGTTCACCGGGCCAGGACTGGGCAATATCGGCCAGCTCCACCTGTCCCAGCCAGTACATGGCACGTTCTTTAGCTTGCGTAGCGGACAAACCTTGCGCACGCAGCGGAATCTGCACGTTGTCCAGCACGCTGCGCCAAGGCAGCAAACGGGGCTGCTGAAACACCAACACGGGGTGACGAAACTCGTTCCAGACCTGACCGGAATCAGGCTTGATCAGGCCTGCAACCAAACGCAGCAAGGTACTTTTCCCTTCGCCACTAGGCCCCAGAACACCCAGGCGCTGCCCGGCCTGCAAGGTGAAACTTAAATCCTGCAAAACCGGCTTTTGCCCGAACAGGACCTGGACATGGCTTAGCTCAAGCATGGCTATCCTCCCGCCACTGTCCCAGACGACGCTGCAAGGGTTGCAGCAGAACAAATTCAATCGCGGCGACCAAGCCCAGAATCAGCACAACCCAGGCGTACAGCTCGGCGCTGTCAAAGGTGCTACGTGCGTTGGCCAAGGCATAGCCTGCGCCACTTTCTGCACCCAGCACTTCGGCCATCACCACCAGACGAACCCCACCGCAGCAAGCAATCAGCAAAGCGGCAGTCAAAGGAGCCGTCAGAGAAGGCAGATACAGGTGACGCAGACGACGCCACCAGCCAAAGCGATACACGTGGCTCATCTCGATCAGATCGCGGTCCACCTGCAACATTCCTTTGACGGTGTTCACGTACATGCCCGGCACCATCATCAGCACCGTCATGAAAATCACCATGCCCGAACCCAGGCCAAACCAGAGCATGGCCAGCACAACGACCACCACAGGCGGAATCGCCATCAACAACCAACGTAAAGGTTCCAGCAAGCCACGCAGCCGCGGGCTGTGTGCCGCCAAAATGCCTAGCGTGAAACCAATGGAACACCCCACGCTGACGCCAATGGCCACGCGCAGCAGACTGGCTCCGGCGTCATTCAGAAAGTGCCCGGACATCATCAAACGCGGAATCGCGCGGGCAGTTTCCATGGGCGAAGCCATCAACAAGGGCCCCAGAAACATGGCGCTGATCTGCCAGCACAGCAGAATCAGCAGCACACCCGCTACGCCCCATGCACGAGAGCTACGTGCCGATAAATTCGACTTGCTTTTCATGGTCCATAAAACCCGGCAGCAGGCAGGCCACCACCCAAGGCTTGGGGATGCTGATCCGCCAGCAATTGGTACAGCGCCTCCAGTTGAGGGCGGATTTCATTGGCTGGACGACTATCCAGACGAGTCTTTTCAATCGCGGTTTGAATTGCCGGAACCGGGAACTGAGGCAAATAGCCATGAACCATTTGGGCGCACTCTTGCGGCTGCTGGCTGCACCAGCGGGCCGACTCGGCATAAGCCCGTTCCACGGCCTGATTCAGCTCGGTATCGTGGGCCACAGTGACGTTAGCCATGACGCCGGCTTGAGGCAGCGCCTGTTGCAAAGGAAAAGCCTGCGCCCAGGCTTGCTCCAGACTTTGACCGCGATGCAGCTCCACCTTCTTCTGCTCCGCCTGCCACAAGAGCAAGGAAGCAGTGGGTTCAACTAGCAAGGCTTGATCGCCCTGGCCGGTCAGCATCAAGGCAATGGCGTCCTGAGCATCGCGCGTACGACGCAAGCGTACAGTTTCCTTACCCCCTTGGGCTTGCTTGACCAGCAAGGTATCCAGCAAGACAGCAGGCAGATCGCGCTGAAATGGCACCAGCAGTTCCTTACCGGCCAGATCGCTAAAGCTCTTGACGGCGGGATCACGGCTGACCAGCCACAAAATGCCCCAGACCGAAATATTCAGCTGTTTGACGGCCTGCCCCTTGTTGAACATCAAGGCAGACAAATTGCTGGGTGCAGCGCTGTAATCCACTTCCTTTTTAGCCAGCAGAACACGCAACTGATCCGGGTTCTGCCACAGACGAAACTCCAGCTTGTCCGTGTATTGGCTCAAGGCCTGGGTCTGCGCCATATGCATCAAGGGATAGGACACCACCGCGCCTGGGCCGGCCAGAGTCAGAGACTCGTAACGGGGAGCGGCCTGGGCACCTGCTACCAGCGAGGCCAGGAGCAAGCCAGGCAAAACACGGCTCAAGACCTTGCGAACGAACATCCCACGGCCATCTCTTTTGGAGTTACCCAGCGTCGTAGAGGCAAACCGAGCACGAACCCGCTCCTTAACCCCACCAAAAACGTGAACCTGTGCCCCGTTTTTTAGATCAAGCTCATCCAGACGGGGCATGGCAGCACGCTTACCTGATAAGCCAGCATCAATTGCCTTGGGGGTAGCCTGATTTAAGGGAAGTCCACGCGCATGGCTGGCTATAGCCTGCTGCCCTCTGTCTGAACGGACACTTTTTCCCTGAGATGCAGCCCAGCGGCAGAACCCTTGATAGATATATGGCATGAAGATTTGTATAATGAGAACTATTATCAAATGGGAATTCTCCCATCTTCATCCCAGCCCCCCAATGACAAAAGTCAACATGCCCGGCTCGTGTCCAGCTTTGTTTGAATTGCTGGCTCGCCACCGTCTCCTGCAAGGTTTGCCCATCGAGGTCATCCAGCATTTGTGCCGTGACGCTTTGGCTCAAAACGCCAGCGCCGGACAAATTCTGTTCAATGAAGGCGACGAGGCCCGCTATTGCTTGCTGGTAGACACTGGTCAGGTAGAAATCCTGCGCTACAGCCAAAATGGCGACGAACGTGTTTTCAATGTTTTCGAGCCCGGCCAATTGGTGGCGGAAGCCGCCATGTTCATGCCGCATGGACGCTACCCCATGTGCGCTCGCGCCAAGGGAACCGTGCGCGTCTACAAACTCTCGCGCAGCAGCCTGCAAGAAGCCTGCCGCCGCTGGCCCGAACTGGCCATGAACATGATGGCGGGCCTGAGCAGCGCCTTGTATGCACAAGTCAATAAAGTGGACTGGATTTCAGCCAGCTCGGCCGCCGAGCGTTTGGCGAACTACTTGCTCAATCTGCAAGCCCGCCAAGGGGAAAAAATCCAGTTACCCTTGAACCAACGGCAACTGGCCGCCCATCTGGGTATACGGGCAGAGACCTTGAGCCGATTGTTCACCGACTGGCAGGCGCGTGGTTACGTCAGTGGCAAGCGCAGCGATTGGCAGGTACATGACCAGGCCCACCTGCGCCGCTTGGCCAGTCCAGCCCAACGCTCTTTTTAAGCGATCGACGCACTCATGACTTTTGTCATTTGAGTACTTTTCAAGCAGACCGAGAATGCCGACTTTTAGCTTCTCTGCTTGATACTCATGACACACTTGCCGCCGCAGGCCGCTTACACCGAAGCCGACATTCGCCAATTGGTGACCCAGTTCTACGCCCAGGTTCGGCAAGATGCGCAGCTAGGCCCGATTTTTGAACACAATGTGCAGGACTGGGACGAGCATCTGGATATGCTGTGCGATTTCTGGTCGGCCATTTTGCTGGGCACACGCCGCTTCAAAGGGGCCCCGATTGCACGCCATGCCGCCCTGCCCGAGTTATCCTGGCCCTTGTTTGAGCGTTGGCTGGAAATTTTCCACCAAACCACGGCCACGCTGGGCAAACCCACCCTGCAACAAAAGGCAGACGCTATGGCAGACCGCATTGCCGCCAAACTTTGGCAGACCTATCAGGCGCAAAGCAATCAAACGCGCCTGCCTGACACCCTGCCTGAAGGGCTGGAGCGCTACAGCCAATCCCCGGTTTTCACGCCGGACAATTTGCCCGAGGCCTTGCGCCGTGCCCACAACACCAAAGTTGGCACCTGGGGCCTGCTGCGTGTTCAAACCGGCGTGCTGCGCTTTGCTCTGGATCAGGAGCCTTTTACTGAAGTGGTGCTGACAGCCGGACAATGTGTGGCGATTGAGCCCCAAGTTCTGCATCACGTGGAGTTCGAACTGCCCGGCAGCTTTCAGATCGAATTCTTCAAACAAGCCCGCTAAATTGAAAAAATCCCTTGCAAATAGTAGGTGAATACCCGCATCACCGACTACACTTGCGGCTCCGGCGTGAAAACCTCAATAGAATCAAGATTGTCCTTGATCAATTAGACACGCCCTCTTGGCAGTAGCCCATAAGTTCAACGCTTATACTGTTCAACTATAAAACAGGGGCAGAGCTCACAAGGCGCCTCCCCTGACGATTTCAAACACGAAAACACAATCCTATTGGAGAGCCGCATGGTGAACATGAATCGGCGTCAGTTCTTCAAAGTGACGGGGGCCTCGCTGGCCAGTTCCAGCATGGTCTTGCTGGGCGCTGCGCCCACCCCCGCCATGGCGGAAGTCAGGCAGTACAAACTGACCCGCATGACAGAGACGCGCAATACCTGTCCTTACTGTTCCGTAGCCTGTGGGGTGCTGCTGTACTCCCGTGGTGACGGCGCCATGAATGCCGAACCCAGCGTGGTTCACATTGAAGGCGATGCCGACCACCCCGTGAACCGCGGCACACTCTGTCCCAAGGGCGCAGGCTTGGTGGATTTCATCAAGAGCCCCAACCGACTCAAATACCCTGAATACCGTGCCGCTGGCTCGGACAAGTGGGAACGCATCTCCTGGGAAGACGCTTTCACGCGTATTGCCAAGCTGATGAAAGAAGACCGCGACGCCAACTTCCAGACCACCGCTGAAGACGGCACCGTCGTCAACCGTTGGCTGACCACCGGCATGCTGGCTGCTTCGGCAAGTAGTAACGAAGTGGGCTATGTCACCCATAAAGTCATCCGCAGCATGGGTGTACTGGCGTTCGATAACCAAGCACGTGTCTGACACGGCCCGACGGTGGCAGGTCTTGCCCCGACGTTTGGCCGTGGAGCGATGACGAACCATTGGGTCGACATCAAGAACGCGGATATTGTGCTGATTATGGGCGGCAACGCAGCCGAGGCGCACCCCTGTGGTTTCAAATGGGTGACCGAGGCCAAAGCACACAACAATGCAAAACTGATCGTTGTGGATCCACGCTTTACGCGTTCGGCATCCGTAGCGGACTTTTACGCGCCTATACGTACCGGTAGTGACATCACCTTCCTGGGTGGCGTCATCAAATACCTGCTGGACAACGACAAGATCCAGCACGAATACGTGCGCAACTACACCGATATGCCCTTTATCGTGCGCGAAGACTTTGACTTCGAGCAGGGGCTGTATTCGGGCTACAACGAAGAAAAACGCAGCTACGACAAGTCCTCCTGGGACTACGAGCTGGGCGAGGACGGCTACGTCAAGACGGACCCCACCTTGCAACACCCACGCTCGGTCTACCAACTGCTGCGCAAGCACTACGAGCGCTACACGCCCGAGATGGTGGAACGCGTCTGTGGCACGCCCAAGGACAAGTTCCTGAAAGTCTGTGAAATGCTGGCCTCGACCGCTGAACCGGGTCGCGCGGGCACCATCCTGTATGCGCTGGGCTGGACGCAACACAGTATTGGTTCGCAGATCATCCGTACCGGCGCCATGGTCCAGCTGCTGCTGGGCAATATTGGTATTGCCGGCGGTGGCATGAACGCGCTGCGCGGACACTCCAACATTCAGGGTCTGACTGACCTGGGTTTGATGTCCAACCTGCTGCCCGGCTATCTGACTTTGCCCAACCAGGCCGAGAAAGAGTTTGACGGCTACATCGGCGCACGTGCCCAACAGCCGCTACGCCCCAACCAGCTAAGCTACTGGCGCAACTACAAGAAGTTCCACGTCAGCCTGATGAAAGCCTGGTTTGGTGATGCCGCCCAGGCCGAGAACAACTGGGCCTACGACTATCTGCCCAAGCTGGACAAGCTCTACGACATGCTGCAAGTGTTCGAGCTGATGGACGAAGGCAAGATGACGGGCTACATCTGTCAGGGCTTTAACCCCCTGGCGGCGGCACCGTACAAGGCCAAGCTGCTGCGTGGTTTCTCCAAGCTCAAGTACATGGTCATCATGGACCCGCTGGTTACGGAAACGTCAGAGTTCTGGAAGAACTATGGCGAGCACAATGATGTCGATTCCGCTTCCATCCAGACCGAAGTCTTCCGTCTGCCCACCACCTGTTTCGCCGAGGAAGAAGGCGCACTGGTGAACTCGGGCCGCTGGTTGCAATGGCACTGGAAGGCCGCCAACCCTCCGGGCGAGGCCAAGAGCGACATTGAGATCATGAGCACGCTGTTCACGCGTATTCGCTCGCTGTACCAGAAAGAAGGCGGTGCCTTCCCTGATCCGATCCTGAACCTGTCCTGGCCCTACTCCAACCCGGATGATCCAACCGCCGCTGAACTGGCCAAGGAATACTCGGGCCGCGCACTGGTGGATCTGCATGATCCCAAGGATCCGACGAAGATCACGCGTAAGGCAGGCGAGCAGCTGGATGGCTTTGCCGAATTGCGCGACGACGGCACCACGCTAAGCGGTTGCTGGATCTATGCCGGTGCCTGGACGCAGCAAGGCAACCTGATGGCTCGCCGCGACAATAGTGATCCAACCGGAATCGGCCAGACGCTGAACTGGGCCTGGGCCTGGCCAGCAAACCGCCGCGTGCTCTACAACCGTGCTTCCTGTGACCTGACCGGCAAACCCTTTGACCCACGCCGCAGCCTGGTTCACTGGGATGGCAAGCGCTGGGGTGGTGCGGATGTCCCTGACTACAAAGCCGATGAAAATCCGGCTGATGGCATGGGCCCGTTCATCATGAACCCCGAAGGTGTCGCCCGTTTCTTTGCCCGTAAAGGCATGGCAGAAGGCCCCTTCCCCGAGCACTACGAGCCCTTTGAAAGCCCCTTGAGCTACAACCCGCTCAGTCCTGACGAGCCACGTGCCATGACCAACCCGGCAGCGCGTATCTTCAAGGACGACCTGGCGGCCATGGGTACGGTAGACAAGTTCCCCTATGTGGGCACGACCTACCGCCTGACCGAGCACTTCCACTACTGGACCAAGCACGTGAAGCTGAACGCCATCGTGCAGCCCGAACAGTTTGTGGAAATTGGCGAGGAGCTGGCCAAGGAAGTGGGCATTGTGCAAGGTGACCGCGTCAAGGTGTCCTCCAACCGTGGCTATATCAAGGCCGTGGCGGTGGTGACCAAGCGCATCAAGGCCCTGAACGTGGATGGCAAGGTTGTCCACCAAGTGGGTATCCCGCTGCACTGGGGATTTGTGGGTCTGGCCCGACCTGGTTTCCTGATCAATGCGCTGACCCCGCCGGTAGGCGATGGCAACTCGCAAACGCCGGAGACCAAGGCCTTCCTGGTTCAACTTGAAAAGGTTAAGGAGTAAGCCATGGCCTTGCAATCACTTGATATCAAACGGCGCTCCGCAACCACCACCCCATCGCCCAGCGTGCGCGAGCCCGTGGGCGGGGAAGTGGCCAAGCTGATCGACACCAGTAAATGCATTGGCTGTAAGGCCTGTCAGGTCGCCTGCATGGAATGGAACGATACGCGCGACGAAATCGGTCACAACGTCGGGGTGTATGACAACCCGGCCGACCTGACCGACAAGTCCTGGACCATCATGCGTTTTGCGGAGTATGAAAACCCCGCTGGCGATCTGGAATGGCTGATTCGCAAAGACGGCTGCATGCACTGCGAGGATCCGGGCTGCCTGAAGGCCTGTCCCTCGCCAGGCGCCATCGTGCAGTACACCAACGGCATTGTGGATTTCCACGAGGAAAACTGCATTGGCTGCGGCTACTGCGTTACCGGCTGTCCTTTCGATGTGCCCCGCATTTCGGAAAAGGACAAGAAAGCCTACAAGTGCACCTTGTGTTCGGACCGTGTGGCGGTCGGACAGGAACCGGCCTGTGCCAAGACCTGTCCTACCGGCGCGATTGTGTTCGGTACCAAAGAAGACATGCAGCACCACGCTGCAGAGCGTATCGAAGACCTGAAATCGCGCGGCTTTGAAAACGCAGGTTTGTACGACCCGGCTGGAGTGGGTGGCACCCACGTCATGTACGTGCTGCACCACGCCGACAAGCCCGAGCTGTACAGCGACCTGCCCAAGGACCCGCAAATCAGTCCGATGGTCTCGCTCTGGAAGGGAGTGGCCAAGCCGCTGGGGGTTGCTGCCATGGCACTGACCGCCCTGATTGGTTTCTTCCACTACATCCGAACCGGTCCTAACGAGACCGACGAGGAAGACGAGCGCCGCGCCGACGAGGACGCACGCAAGATCCAGGAGGCTCACCATGACTGATCACAACCGCAAGGGCTTGATTCAGCGCTACACCACCAGTCAGCGCATTAATCACTGGATCATTGCCATGAGCTTTGTGCTGCTGGCCTTGTCCGGGCTGGCGCTGTTTCATCCGTCAATGTTCTGGCTGACCAACCTGTTTGGCGGCGGTCCGTGGACACGCATTCTGCACCCGTTCATTGGTGTGGTGATGTTTGTGTGCTTTTTCCTGTTTGCGGCCCGCATGGTACGGCACAATATGTTCTCCAAGGGTGACGCAGCCTGGCTGCGTCACTTCAAGGACGTGCTGAACGCCAAGGACGAGCGTATCCCCGAAGTAGGCCGCTATAACGCCGGGCAAAAAATCCTGTTTTTTGCTTTGGTGATCTTCATGATCGGCCTGCTGGCAACCGGTGTGGTGATGTGGCGCGAATACTTTTCCGCCTTCTTCCCCATCTGGGCTATCCGTCTGGCCTCCGTGCTGCACGCGGTCTGCGCCCTGCTGATGATTTGCGCGATTATCGTGCACATCTACGCCGGTATCTGGGTAAAAGGTTCGGTCAAAGCCATGACCCGCGGTACGGTTACCCGTGCCTGGGCCTGGAAGCACCACCGCGCCTGGTTCCGTGAAGAAATGGAAAAAGGTCCCAGCCGTCCTGCCGAATAAGCGGGGCTCTGGTACATAAGCAACCCGGCTGCCATGCACCATTTCGGGCATGGCAGCCTTGTTTTCAGGAGTCTGTCTTGCAACGCATCCTTCCGCGCGGCGAAATCGAAAGTCTGGACCACACCTCCATCCCCCGACTGCGCCTGCCTGTGCGAGCCAGCGTCTTTGCTGACCGGGCAGCACGTCTGCGCCAATTGGCTGACGGCAATCCCGTTGGTGCCTACCTGCTCTTGCTGGCACATCTGGTTGATGGACAGCACAAACAACTCAATGCCCTGCCCCCGGCTGAACTGCCCGCTGATATGCTGGAAACAGCACAAAGACACGGTATGCCGCCCCTGCTGGCATCGGGCTGGAAGCGTGATCCGCAGTGGCTCAGCATTTTGAGCAGCCTGCTCAATCACATGATCAACACTTCGGACGTGCCTGCAGCCGCCCAAGAGGTCTGTCAGGGCCTGCTAAAGAAAGCCGAGTCTGACCCACAACAACTGGAAGATCTGGCTGACGCCATTCTGGCCGAGCAATTGCCTGAGCAAGACGGTGCCGCAGCACCTTTTGTCATGGCCGCCTTGCAGGTTTACTGGACGCATCTGGCCTGCTCGCTGACCGAGGGCCAACTGTCTGTAACCAGCCCCTTTGGAGTATGCCCATCATGTGGCAGCCTGCCCGTATCCAGCGTAGTGCGTGTGGGTGGTCGTGAAGATGGCTGCCGCTATATGTGCTGCCCGCGCTGCAGCGTGGAATGGCATCTGGTGCGTGTCACCTGCTCGCATTGCGAAAGCACCAAAAGCGTGGCGTATCACGCCATTGAAGATGGCCCGGAAGGCATCAAGGCCGAGTCCTGCGACAACTGCCATACCTACCGCAAAATCTTCTATCAGGAAAAGCAGCTGGGCATTGACCCGGTGGCGGACGACCTGGCCAGCCTGGCTTTGGACGTTCTGATGGGTGAAGAAGGCTATTCCCGCGCCAGCGGCAATCCACTTCTTTGGCACCAGTCTTAAGCTAAGATTCCCCTACGCCTTGCTGCCCCGAGCACAAGGCGTAGCTGACGGACCCTGCCCATAGACTCAAACGCCTGCCTTTGAATGATGAGCCCTACGCCTGAACTCTCCCCCGCCCACATCCCTTCCCTGGATCGCTTGCTGCGCTCGCCAGAGTTCGAGCCCTTGCTAAGCCAGTTCGGCCACACACGCCTGAGTCAACGCACTCGTGCCCATTTGCAGGCACTGCGGGAGGCCGTGTTGAAGGGAGCACTAAGCCCTCAGGATCTGGAGCCCGCTCAGCTTGCCAAAGCACTGCAATCACAACTGCAGGAAGAATCCCGCTTGCAGCTACGCCCGGTCTTCAATCTGACCGGCACCGTACTGCACACCAATCTTGGGCGTGCGATGCTGCCGGATGAAGCCATACAGGCTGTTGTCCAGGCCATGCGCTCGCCCGCCAATCTGGAATTTGATCTGGAAACCGGTGGCCGAGGCGACCGCGATGACTTGATCAACCCCTTACTCTGCGAACTGACTGGCGCTGAAGCGGCTACAGTCGTCAACAATAATGCGGCCGCCGTGCTGCTGATGCTCAGCACCCTGAGCCCCCGCCGCGAAACCGTGGTGTCACGTGGCGAGCTGGTTGAAATTGGCGGAGCCTTTCGTATTCCCGACATCATGAAGCGTGCCGGTGCTCGCCTGCATGAAGTAGGCACCACCAACCGTACCCACGCAGCTGATTACGAAACCGCCATCAACGAGCGCACCGCCATGTTGATGAAGGTGCATTGCAGCAACTACGCCGTCAAAGGCTTCACCAAAAGCGTTTCAGTCGAAGAAGTTGCACAGATAGCCAAAAAACACGGCCTGCCCACCAGCGTGGATCTGGGCAGCGGCACCTTGGTGGACCTGAGCCAATGGGGCCTGCCGCCTGAACCCACCGTGCGCGAGACCATCGAAGCCGGTGCCGATATCGTGACCTTCAGCGGCGACAAGCTGCTGGGTGGCCCCCAGGCCGGTCTGATCGTAGGCCGTGCAGACCTGATCGCCAAGATCAAGAAAAACCCGCTCAAACGCGCTCTGCGCGTAGGCAAAATCACCTTGGCCGCACTGGAACCTGTGCTGGCCTTGTACCGTTCGCCAGAGCGCCTGCCCGAGCACCTGACCACCTTACGTCTGCTGACTCGACCTTCGGCTGAAATGCGTGCCCAAGCACTACGTTTGGCCCCTGTCTTGCAGCAATGGGTGGGGACACAATTTGCAGTCGAACCCACTGCCATGCTAAGCCAGATCGGCAGCGGTGCGTTGCCCGAAGACGTACTGCCCAGCTTTGGACTGCGCTTTGCCTACAAAGGCACAGGCCGTCCGGGCCGCCATCTGACTCAACTGGAAAAACGCCTGCGCACTTTGCCCCAGCCCGTCATCGGGCGCATTGCGCAAGATGCCTTTTGGCTGGACTTGCGCTGCCTGGAAGAGCCCTTTGAGGCCGCCTTCAGCGCACAACTGATTCCCGAGCAAGCATGATTGTTGGCACCGCAGGACATATCGATCACGGCAAAACCACCTTGATCCGCGCCTTGACTGGCGTGGATACCGATCGTCTGGAAGAGGAAAAAAAGCGCGGCATCTCCATCCAGCTGGGCTATGCCTATACGCCTTTGCCCGACGGACAGATCCTGGGCTTTATTGATGTGCCCGGTCACGAACGTCTGGTGCACACCATGGTCGCGGGTGCGACCGGCATTGATTTTGGCCTGCTGATCGTGGCCGCAGATGACGGCGTCATGCCGCAAACCCGCGAGCATCTGGCCGTACTGCAATTGCTGGGTTTGCAGGCGGGAGCTATCGTCCTGAGCAAGGCGGATCGCGCTGATGCTGCCAGAATTGAATCCGTCAAAGCCGAGCTGCAAGCACTCGTCCAAGGAAGCTTTCTGGACAATGCCCCCATCTTCGTTGTTGATGCCCTGTCCGCCGACAAACCCGGCCTGGAAGCACTGCGCCAACATCTGCACGCACAGGCCATGCAATCCACCAAGCAGGATGGCAACGGCTATTTCCGCCTGGCCATTGACCGCGTTTTCACCTTGCAAGGTCACGGCACCGTCGTGACCGGCACCGTGCACGATGGCGTGTTGGATCTTGATGGCCCGGCGATGGACTTGCGCCTGATGCCACGCGGTACACCCGTACGAGTGCGCAGCATTCACGCCCAGAATCAGGCATCACGCCAGGCCCGTGCCGGCCAGCGTTGTGCCCTGAACCTGGGCGGAATTGATGTACAGGATATCGAGCGTGGCGACTGGCTGGCCGACGCCCGCTGCTTCACCCCCTCCACACGTATCGATGTGGAACTGAGCCTGCTGGACAAAGATATTCCCGCCCTACGTACCTGGTCGCCCTGGCATGTCCACATGGGAGCTGCTCACCTGACGGCCCATGCCGTGCCTTTGGATGGCGAGTCCTTGCAGCCCGGCCAGACCGGCAAGGTCCAGTTGGTCTTTGACCGCCCGATCTGCACCATGACGGGCGAGCGCTTTATTTTGCGCAATGCCCAGGCCAGCGAAACGGTCGGCGGCGGGATTGTGCTGGACCCGAACGCACCGGACCGCAAACGACGCTCTGCGACGCGCCTGGCTTGGCTGGACGCCTTGGCGCAATGGACGCGCGGCGGACCGTTGGAGAGCCTGCTGGCCCAAGCGCCTTACGGTCTGGACGAAGCAACGCTGCTGCGTCTGTCAGGAGGATCTCAACAAGGCTTGAGCGCCCCCGCCAATGCCCGCTGGCACACCGGATCTCGCCCACAAAGTCAGCCTATCTTGTTGAGCGATGCACGCCTGGAAGCGCTGTGTCAGCACATAGAAAGCGTGATGCTGCAGTTCCACGAGCGCAATCCGGACGAGCCGGGCCTGTCCAACAGCCGCTTGCGACGCATGGCCGTCCCCACCATGCCCGACGCAATCTGGCAGCTCCTGACCGAATATCTGCTGGCAGAACAGCGCCTGGCCCGACAAGGAGCCTGGCTGCATACACCAGGCCACCGCGTCACTCTGAGCGCCGAAGACCAAGCTTTAGCCACCGCCCTGCTGCCCCTGATCGAGGCAGGCCGCTTCGACCCTCCATGGACACGCGATCTGGCCAAAGAAACCGAAACCCCGGAAGACCAGACCCGCAACGTACTGCGCCGACTGGTACGCCAGGGGGAGCTATTTCAGATCGTGCATGACCTGTTCTATCACCGCCGCCAAACCGCGGTGCTAGCCAATATCGTCAAGGAGCTGCACAGCGGCCAAGGCGTCAGCGCCGCGCAGTTCCGGGACGCAACGGGACTGGGCCGCAAACGGGCCATTCAGATTCTGGAGTTCTTTGATCGCGTCGGCTATACACGACGTGTGCGTGATCGCCATGTATTACGAGGTGAAGCCTGGGCAGCGGCGGACTGAGCCCGGAGCTTCATGCGGGAACCAGAGCAGGCAACGCCCTGATCGTTGAAGCGTCATCGGCCCTAACGTATGATAGGGCCTCTTGAAGGAAAGCATCCGTGCCCGGTGGCACGGCCGGGCTTCAAACCCGGTTGGGGGCGTCAGACGTTCCCAGGTAGGTTCGACTCCTGCTGCTTTCCGCCACCGACCTCTGGGCCAAAGCACTGCTCCAAGCTGACTCGCCCCCAAACAGCCCCCATCTTTTTACTCGAGCGCATCGACATGATGCTTCAACGCCTTGCGCACGTAATATTCAAACCCGATCTCGGACCGGCGAGGGCGCAAAATCCAGTCGTGTGCCTCGCGCCCCAACTCCGGCAATATGGGTTTGATCTTTCCGGCTGACATGGCCAGCAACTGCATCCGCGCGGTACGCTCGAACTGCAGGGCAAGCACACAGGCCTCCTCAACAGAGCTGGCCGCAATCAACATGCCATGATGCGCCAGCAAGATCGCCCGCTTATCACCCAGGGCCCGGGAAATAATCTGCCCTTCCTCATTGCCTACAGGCACACCAGGCCAGTCCTTCAGAAAAGCGCAATCCTCGTACAGCGTGCAGTTATCCATATGGGACACCTCCAGGGGCACGCCCAGCATGGATAAGGACGCGACATGCAGAGGATGGGTATGAATAATGCAATTGACATCAGGACGCGCACGATACACCCAGGAATGAAAACGGTTGGCAGGGTTGGGCATGCCCTGACCTTCCAGAACCGTCAGATCTTCATCCACCAGCAAGATATTGGACACGCTGATTTCATCAAACCCTAGCCCTAACTGCTGGGTGAAATACGTACCTTCCTGCTCGCCCCGCGCCGTAATCTGCCCCGCCAAGCCCGAATCATGACCACCATCAAACAGGATGCGACAGGTCAGAGCCAGCTTTTCTCTAACACTACGTTTCGGAACCTGAAACTGAGCCTGCATCTGCTCCTGGGCGCGGGTGATCAACGTTGATTTGGACAAATCCATCGTCGTAGTCATGAGTATTCCTTGTGAACAGCCTGGAGCATCAAAAGGCACAGAGCCTCATGCCTAAACAGGGCTCCTGCGCTATTGAAAAGAAGTCGCTTCAGTGATGGCGACCCTGGCCCAGGCCAAGAACTGCTGTGAAGGCTGATACAGCATTAGCCGTATCCGTAAGATGAAGAATGTGTTGTTTGGAATTGTTCTGAACTACATCTTCAAGCAAGCATGTTTCCTTTAAAGTCCAATCCTGTCAATCAGGAAACAGAATTTCCTCAGAGCTCATACACCATCAAACCTTTACCAAGCCCTTAACGCCCACCGAGTGGCAGCGACATCCTCAAACACTGGCTGCAGAAGCCCGATACGACACATTTCAGCGCCAAGCAATGCCAAAACTCCTAAGTTAAACGGCTAGCCACCTAAACGTCCGCCCCCCCCCGCTTACCAAGTAATACCCAGGATCTTCTAACCTTCCAGACGAATACCACACCCCCAACACTCTGACTTTGTTCCCGCTTCTCCCGTTGAAGTTACAGTTATGTTGCAATTCAACCACGTGTTTAGCAATTATTCTCATTTTTACCCTCGATTCAGCGTTTTATTTTTGCTTTGGAAATGAGAATAGGTATCATTAATTTCGCTGTACGGGGAACACGGCCATCAAGAGCAAAGCAACCGCAGCACACGCTAAAAACAGACACAAATTGGAAGTCGTCAATGAAATCTCTATTTACCGTAAAGCGCTTGCCGCTCGTTCTGGCAAGCGTTTTTGCTGCCAGTGGTGCAGTTGCTCAAGAAAGCACCCCCGTTCAACTCAGCCCTGTTGTCGTTACCGCTTCGGGCTTCGAACAAGACATTAAAGAAGCTCCTGCGTCGATTACCGTCATTACCCGCGATGAACTGGAAAACAAGTTCTACCGCGATGCCTACGACGCCCTGCAAGATGTACCCGGCGTTATTGTGACTGGCGGCGGCGACCGTCGCGACATCACCATTCGCGGCATGAGCTCCAAGTACACCTTGATCCTGATCGACGGCAAACGCCAAAGCTCGACAGAAACCCGCACCAACTCGGACTCCTCCGGTGTGGAAGGCGGCTGGACCCCTCCCCTGTCCGAAATTGAGCGTATCGAGGTCGTACGCGGACCTATGTCCTCGCTGTATGGCTCCGACGCCATGGGCGGTGTGATCAACATCATTACCCGCAAAGTGCCCAAGGAATGGGGCGGCTCCATTCGCCTGGATAGCACCTTGCAGTCGCACAGCCGCTCGGGCGATATTTTCCAAGGCAATTTCATGCTGGGTGGCCCGATCAAGGATGGCGTGCTGGGCTTGCAGATCTATGGTCAGCAAACCAATCGTAAAGAAGACGATATTTATGAAGGCTATCGTAAACGTGAGTCCTTTGAGGTCGGTGCCAAACTGAGCCTGACTCCTTCCGAGAATCACAGCTTTGTCTTGGAAGGTAGTACAAAACGGCAAAAGTACACTTCTACGCTGGACAAAACTGTTAATCCGAATGGACCTAATTGCGCCAGATACGGTTGTGACACATCCGAAACCGATTACCGCGGTGAAAAGGTTTCCTTGACTCACAACGGCAACTGGGGCTTTGCCACTTCCGATACCTACGTGCAGCAGGAAGACTTCAACAACAAATCGCGTGACATGCGCATCAAGAATACTGATGCACGTACAGCATGGGTTGCTCCTTTGGGGGATCACCTACTGACAGTTGGTGCCTCCTACCAGCACCAGAAGCTGAATGATGAAACCGGTAACCAGCTTACTACCGGCATCAGCCGTATCAAACGCACCCAGTGGGCGCTATTCATGGAAGACGAGTGGAGCCTGACCAACAGCTTCGCCCTGACCGGCGGCCTGCGCTACGACCACGACGAGAACTTCGGCAAACACTTCAGTCCACGTATCTATGGCGTGTGGTCTGCCACAGACAACTGGACTATCAAAGGCGGTGTATCCACCGGCTTCCGTGCACCTGACCTGCGTCAAACCATCCCTGGTTGGGGCCAAGTCAGCCGTGGTGGCAATATGTACGGTAACCCTGACCTGAAGCCAGAAAAATCGCTGTCGCAAGAACTCGGCGTCATGTATGACACCCTAGAGGGTTTCTCCGCTGGCGTGACCCTGTTCAACAACGATTTCAAGGACAAGATCACTCGCGTTGCATGCCCGACCACTAAATGTACCGATGGTCCCAACCAATTTGGCTCCAACCCAACTACCTACGAAAACGTTGACAAGGCAGTCACTCGCGGTCTTGAAACCAACTTCACGTGGGATCTGGCCAAGGACTGGACCTTGAAAGCCAACTACACCTACACACACTCCAGGCAAAAGAGTGGCCCCAACGAAGGTCAACCTCTGAATCAGTTGCCCAAGCACATGGCTAATGTCAGTCTGGACTGGCGTCCGAGCGAGAAAATTAGCACCTGGGCTCGTGTGAACTACCGGGGCAAAGAAAGCGACCCAGTTTCCTCCGCTTCGTCTTCGTCTTTCGTAGCTCCTTCGTACACATTTGTAGACTTGGGCGGCACCTACAAACTGAACAAGAATGTCGACTTATACGCAGGTATCTACAACGTTCTGGACAAACAAATTCGCTACGAAGATTATGAATATGTTGAAGATGGCCGCCGTTACTGGCTGGGCGTAGGCTTGCGCTTCTAAGCACCTTCATCCACTTCAAATGGCCGACGCCTCGCGTGCCGGCCATTTTTATTTCTCCACTGCATTCGTCTACCTCACCCGACCGATAAGCTCTTCCTTCAGCCATAACAGCGCTAGACTAAAGCCTGGTTGGCCAGCGTTCTGGCCATAGAATCACCTCATTCGGGAGCTGATCTTGTCGTCCACCGAGTCTGATCTCGCGATCTACGCCGGGCCTCGTGCTTATCGTCATATTCAAAGCAAGGGCTTGCATGCCAAGGACATCAGCACGCTGATTGGCAGCGCGGGTGGGCCCAAGGCTTTGGCGCTAACCGGGCTGGATCAGTATTTGTTTGGCGACTGGCTCAACACGCATGATGAGCCGCTATGGTTGTTTGGCAGCTCCATCGCTTCCTGGCGCTTTGCCTGTGCGGCCCAGAGCGATCCGCACAAAGCCTTTGCGGACTTTGCGCAGCTTTATATACACAGCCCCTTTCTGCCCAAATCCACGGTAGCGGACATTACCCGGTCTACCCAGACCATGCTGAAAACCTTGCTGGGGGACGCCGACTCACAGGCTGCGATTCTGAAGCATCCACGCTATCGCTTCGCCATTACCGTGGCACGCAGCAAGGGCTGGGCGGGTTCCCGCAACCCCAAACAGCTTGGTGCAGCCCTGCTCAGCTGCATGGTCGGCAATTATGTGCACTCTGCTATCCCGCATTGGTTCTTTGAGCGGGTTATCGTGCACGACACCCGCAGCCCCTTGCCCATTCACGGCAGACATCAAGACCTGGCTCGCTACGCCGCACTGGATCAGCACAATCTGTTCGAGACCCTGGCCGCCAGCACCGCTATTCCACTCGTGATTGACGGTGTGAATGCCGCCCATAACTGGCCTGCCGGTCTATACCGGGATGGAGGCCTAGTCGACTACAACTTCTGCGCTCTGGATCTGGATAGCCCAGGCTTGACCTTGTTTCCGCATTTCACTCAAAAGATCAGCGCCAGCTGGTTCGACAAATACCTGCCCCGTTGGCAAAAGGCTCGCCGCCGTCACAACCTGGACAATCTGATTTTGCTGTGCCCGACCGAACGTTTCTATCGGCGTCTAAAAG
Source organism: Alcaligenes nematophilus (assembly GCF_026344155.1). Lineage (NCBI taxonomy): Bacteria > Pseudomonadati > Pseudomonadota > Betaproteobacteria > Burkholderiales > Alcaligenaceae > Alcaligenes > Alcaligenes nematophilus. Next base: position 264,763 of record NZ_JAPKMZ010000003.1, read on the forward strand.
ACCGCAAAATCCCCGATCGTTCCGACTACAAGCGTCTGCCCGACGCAGACCGGCGTATTGCCTGGCAAAACTCCGTCGAACAAAGCCAGCGACTGGGCGAGCAATTTGCACAGTGGGTGGCCGCCGACCAACTGGCCCAGCGTGTTCGACCTCTGCCCTTTCCGTAGCAAAAGCCTGCAGAGCATAGGGGCAATTTAGTATCATTTCATCTTCAACCTCTTTCTTGGTACGCGCTCATGGATACTCCCATTCGTCTGACCCAATACAGTCATGGAGCCGGTTGCGGCTGCAAGATTTCCCCCAAAGTATTGGACATAATCCTGGCGGGAAGCGGAGCCCAGAATGTGGACCCGAACCTGTGGGTAGGCAATACATCACGTGATGATGCGGCTGTGTACGGTTTGAATGAGGAAACAGGCGTCGTCTCGACCACCGACTTTTTCATGCCCATCGTGGACGATCCGTATGACTTTGGGCGCATTGCTGCGACCAACGCCATCAGCGATATCTACGCCATGGGTGGTAAACCGATCATGGCCATCGCCATTTTGGGCTGGCCCATCAATGTCCTGTCCCCTGAAGTTGCCCGCGAGGTCGTGCGTGGTGGGCGTGCGGCTTGCGATGCCGCTGGCATCACCCTGGCCGGTGGTCACTCCATTGATGCCCCCGAGCCTATTTTTGGTCTGGCTGTAACGGGCGTAGTTGATAAAGGCCAGTTAAAACGCAACGACACCGCAACTGAAGGCTGCCAGCTCTATCTGACCAAGCCTTTGGGTATTGGCGTGCTGACCACGGCCGAGAAAAAAGCCAAGCTTCGTCCTGAAGATCAAAACCTGGCCCGCGACTGGATGTGCACGCTCAACAAGCCCGGCAACCGCTTTGCACAACTGCCCGGTGTTAAAGCCATGACCGATGTGACTGGCTTTGGCCTGCTGGGCCACCTGATCGAAATGGCTGATGGCAGCGGCCTGACCGCCCGTCTGAATCTGGACCGTGTGCCCCTGTTGCCCGGCATTGAATACTACCTGCAAGAAGGCTGTGTGCCCGGCGGCACGCAACGCAACTTCGACAGCTACGGCCATCGCATCGCTCCTATCAGCCAGGATCAGATCAACATTCTGTGCGACCCACAAACCAGCGGCGGTTTGCTGATCGCCGTAGAGCCTGCTGCCACTGCCGAGTTTCTGGCAACAGCACAAGAACTGGGCCTGCCCCTGGAAGCCATCGGGGAATTCATCCCCGCCAAAACCCACGCCGTCGAAATCGCTTGATGCGTCCTGATACCCACCACTACCGCGAGCTGTTCCTGAACGATGTGCCTTTGATGGACGCTCGCGCTCCCATCGAATTCAGTAAAGGCGCCTTTCCCGGCGCATTGAACCTGCCACTGATGAACGACGAGGAGCGTCACCTGGTGGGGATCTGCTACAAGCAACATGGCCAGGATGCCGCCATTGCCTTGGGTAACAAGCTGGTCAGTGGCCAGCTCAAGCAAGCTCGCCTGCAGGCCTGGGCGAAATTTACGCAAGACCACCCCGACGGCTACCTGTATTGCTTTCGAGGCGGTCTGCGCAGCCAGATCACACAAACCTGGCTGCGCGAAGAGGCAGGCATTCCCTATCCCCGCGTAGTGGGCGGCTACAAGGCTATGCGTGGCTTTTTGCTGAATAATCTGGAACAAACCGTCGGCAACGCCCGTTTTCAGGTTCTGGGCGGCATGACGGGTACTGGCAAAACCGATGTCCTGCAGCAGCTTGATAACAGTCTGGACCTGGAAGGCTACGCACATCATCGTGGCTCCAGCTTTGGCAAACACGCCACCAGCCAGCCCAGCCAGATCGACTTCGAGCACAGGCTATCGATCGCCATGCTCAAAAAGACGGCCCAAGGGCACCAGCGCTTCGTCCTGGAAGATGAAAGCCAAACCATAGGCCGTTGCAGCCTGCCACTGGGCCTGTACCGGGGGATGCAGCAGTGGTCCATCATCTGGCTGGAAGATAGCCTGGAAAACCGCATTACGCGCATCGTGCGCGATTATGTCCAGAACCTGCACGCGGAGTACATTGCCCAGCACGACCCGCAAACAGGCTTTGCCCTCTTTGCCGAACAACTGCGTCAAAGCCTGGCCCGCATTACCAAGCGCCTGGGCCATCAACGCTACCAGCAGCTGGCCGCCATCATGGACGAGGCCTTGCAGGAGCAGGAGCGCTGCGGCGCGCTGGAGGGTCACCGGGACTGGATCGGTGGTTTGCTGACGCAATACTACGACCCCATGTACGCCTATCAACGCGAACAAAAAGCGGAACGGATCATTTTTCAGGGTGATGCCGACGCGGTCCTGAATTATTTGCGTCAACAAGACTGAACCTCATCTAAAGCCCGGCCAGCAAAGCCTGCCACCATTCCTCACAGATCAAGGACAGACTGACGCCGACCCACATCCACTCTTGTCAGAATCTGTCCTTGCTCTGACACAAAGAGTAAACAAAGGGTAACCCCTACCATCTCGCAAGAATCTTGTTGCAGGTGGTAAGAAATGACGTCCCTCAATCGCGTTGCCCGGCATGTTCAGTTCCGTATTATCTGGCTCCTGCTTTTTGTACTGGCAGCCTGTCTGATCAGTCCTCCGGCACACTCCAGTTCACGCATTGCCCATTTCCTGCCGGACATTGCCCTTAACGAGATCTTTCCCACCGCCACCCACACCAGCGAGCCCGCAGGCACTTTGCCTGTTGCCAAGGTCTTTAAGGATCAGGAACAGCTAGGGTATGTGTATGTGACGACCGACATCGTCAACACCCGTGGTTACTCCAGCTTCCCCATCGACACCCTGGTCGCCATGAGCATGGATGGCAGCATCGTCGCTGCCAAACTGTTGGAACACCATGAACCCATTGTCTTGATTGGCATCCCCGAGTCGCGAGTAGAGGCCTTCATTCAAGGCTATGTGGGTCAGAACTACATCAAGAACCGTCCCAAACCCGGCGCACCACCACCTGTCGACATTATCAGTGGCGCCACCGTGACCTTGATGGTGGTCGGTGACAGCATCATGCGCTCTTCGCAACTGGTGGCCCGGCAAGAAGGCATAGGCCAGCCTGCCGCCCCCGCCACAGCACCGGCTGCAGTCAAACGCAGCATAGACAGCAGCAATCAAACCATTGCAAGCTGGGATGAATTGCTCCAAAGCGGTGCCATCCAACGCCTGCACGTCAGCGTGGCCGACATCAACCAGGCCTTCATCGACAGTGGCCGTACAGAAGCCGCCGCCCATCCCCAGGAAGGCGACCCACAAGACACTTTTATTGATCTGTACGCCGCGCTGGTCAGCGTACCCAGCATTGGAAAAAGCTTGCTGGGCGAATCTGACTACACGTACCTGCAGCAAGAGCTGAAACCCGGTCAGCAAGCCATGTTGGTCGTCGGGAACGGGTTGTACTCCTTCAAAGGGTCAGGCTATGTACGCGGCGGGATTTTTGACCGTATCGAGATCGTCCAGGATCTGGACAGCTTTCACTTCACCGATCTGGACCACCAGCGTCTGCCCGGCGTGAAAGCTGCCAATGCCCCTGACTTCAAAGAAGCCGCCCTGTTCAAAATTCCGGCTACTGCTACCTTTGATCCGGTCCAGCCCTGGCGGCTCCAACTGCTGGTTCAGCGCGTGCTGAGCGTCAAGGACAAAGCCTTTGTAACGCTGAACCTGAATTACCAGCTTCCTGACGCCTATTTGACAGCGCCCCCTCCAGCAGCCGTTGCAGCGGTCCCCGATACCGCAGCGCAAGATGACCTGGAAACCGCCGGCGAGCCTTTGTACAAGCAAATCTGGGCGGGCAAAAAAGTGCAGATTGCCGTGCTACTGCTGTCCTTGCTGACCTTGGGTGGAGTCTTCTTCTTTCAGGACACGCTAACCAAGCACGAAGTGTTCTACCAGCGCTTTCGCATCGGCTTTCTGCTGTTCTCCCTGGTCTGGATTGGCTGGTACGCCTCGGCCCAGTTGTCCGTGGTGAACGTACTGACTTTCTCCCACGCACTGCGCACCGATTTCCGCTGGGAGTACTTCCTGATGGATCCGCTGGTCTTCATTCTGTGGATCGCCACCGCCATCTCCCTGATCTTCTGGAATCGAGGTGCCTTCTGTGGCTGGCTCTGCCCCTTTGGAGCATTGCAAGAACTAGCCAACAAGCTGGCCCGCTTCCTGCACATTCCGCAAATCAAGGTAGCCTACAGCGCCCATAAGCGCCTGGTGTCCATCAAATACGTGATCTTCATTCTGCTGTTTGGCTTTGCCCTGTACGACATGGCCGTGGCGGAAAAGATGGCCGAAGTCGAACCCTTCAAGACCGCCATCATCCTGAAATTCATCCGCGACTGGCCCTTCACCATCTTTGCCGTCTTGCTGCTGATTGCCAGCCTGTTTATCGAGCGCTTTTACTGCCGCTACCTCTGTGCCCTGGGCGCTGCCCTGGCTATCCCCGCCCGCTTGCGCATCTTTGACTGGCTGCGTCGCTACCCCATGTGTGGCAACCCCTGTCAGCGCTGTGCAACCGACTGCCCCGTCCAAGCCATCGAGCCAGAAGGCCCGATCAACCCCAACGAGTGCATCCAGTGCCTGAACTGCCAGATGCTGTATCACCACGAGAAAAAATGCCCGCACCTGATTCAAAAGATCGCCAAGCGCAAGCGAGATAAACCGGCCCCCGTCGCCGTTGCCAGCTCGCTGCAAGACGATGCTGCTGCCCGCCCTACCGTGCGTCCACGCAGCGTAGACAGTACCGATTCCACGCCAGCCACGCCGTGAGACGGCTGGGCGCGCCCCAGCGCCAAGTCGGTCACGTCATCACACAAAAGGAAGATCACACCATGTCCGAGAACACACAGGATAAACACGGCTTGAGTCGCCGCGCCTTTCTGGGCACCGCCGCCTTGTCAGGTGCCGCAGTCGTCAGCGCCACCCATATTGGCAATGCCCTGGCCGATACGAAAAAAGCACCGGACGGGCAAAATGCCCACATTGAGCCGGGTGAACTGGACCAGTACTACGCCTTCAACTCCGGCGGTCAGTCCGGCGAAATCCGCATCATGGGCCTGCCCTCCATGCGCGAGCTGATGCGCATCCCGATTTTCAACATTTGCAGCGCGACGGGCTGGGGCATTACCAACGAAAGCCGCCAGATCATGCGCGCCAACCTGACGCCTGAAACCCTGGCCTTTGCTGACTCCCTGGGCGGTATCCTGCCTAACGGCGATGCCCACCACCCCCATATGTCCTTTACCGACGGGACTTACGACGGGCGCTTCATCTACATCAATGACAAGGCCAATAACCGCGTGGCTCGCGTGCGTTGCGATGTCATGAAGTGCGACAAGATCATCGAGATCCCCAATGCCGACGGCATCCACGGCCTGCGCCCCCAACGTTATCCCCGCACCGGCTATGTGTTCTGCAACGGCGAACACATCGTTCCCCTGCCCAATAACGGCACCATCTTCGGCAACCCCAAAGAGAACTACTTCTCCGTCTTTACCGCCATTGATGGCGACACCATGGAAATTGCCTGGCAGGTGATCGTGGATGGCAACCTGGACAACTGCGACGCCGACTACCAGGGCAAGTACGCCTTCTCCACCTGCTACAACTCTGAAAAGGGGCTGGACGTCGGCGAGATGAGCGCCAACGAGCAGGACTGGGCCGTGGTGTTCAACCTGAAGGCCATTGAAGACGGCGTCAAGAAAGGCGACTTCAAAGAGATGCAGGGCGTCAAAGTGCTGGATGGCCGCAAAGGGTCGCGCTACACCCGCTACATTCCTGTGCCCAACTCCCCGCACGGTTGCAATGCCAGCCCCGATGGCATCCACGTGGTGTTTAACGGCAAGCTCTCGCCCACCGTCACCATGATTGACGTGCGCCGCCTGGACGACTTGTTTGCCGACAAGATCAAACCGCGCGACTGCGTAGTGGCAGAGCCTCAACTGGGTCTTGGCCCACTGCACACGGCCTATGACGGCCGCGGCAATGCCTACACCACGCTGTTTATCGACAGCCAGATCGTGAAGTGGAATATGGCCAAAGCCATTGAGGCTTACCAGGGCAAGGACGTAGACCCCATCATCCAGAAGCTGGACGTGCACTACCAGCCCGGCCACAACCACACCACCATGGGCGAGACCAAAGAGGCCGATGGTAAATGGCTGGTCTCGCTGAACAAGTTCTCCAAAGACCGTTTCCTGAACGTAGGCCCGCTCAAACCAGAAAACGATCAACTGATCGACATTTCGGGCGACGTCATGAAGCTGGTTCACGATGGCCCAAGCTTTGCCGAACCACACGACATGCTGCTGGTTGCAGCTGACAAAGTACGACCCAAGCGCGTCTGGACTCGCGACGACCCATGGTGGGACGGCGCACGGAAAATGGCTGAAAAAGACGGCGTCACCCTGGAGGGTGCGTCCAAAGTCATTCGGGATGGCAACAAGGTGCGGGTCTACATGACCGCAGTAGCACCCGTATTCTCCGTACCCAGCTTTGAGGTCAATCAGGGCGATGAGGTCACTGTCGTGGTCACCAATATGGAGATGATCGAGGACTTGACCCACGGCTTTACCTTGTCCGGCTACGGCGTGGCCATGGAAATTGGACCGCAGCAAACCAGCTCGGTCACCTTCACGGCTTCGCGCCCCGGTGTGCATTGGTACTACTGCCAGTGGTTCTGCCACGCACTGCACATGGAAATGTCCGGTCAGATGAACGTGAAACCCAAAGCCTGACGGTGACATGAAGCCTTTCTGCCTGCTCCCTACCCGTGCACGATGCCTCAGCCCAGCTCTGGTGCTGAGGCTGGCCTTCAAGCCGCTTACGGTCCTGGCCCTGGCGGCCAGTGGCCTGATGGCTCAAGCGGCCACCATTGAGGTGTCTGCCGATACCGCGCTACAAGCCGCCATCGATGCCGCCCAAGCTGGCGACATCCTGATGCTGGCTCCCGGCACGTATCAGGGCAACATCATCGTGAACAAGCCCTTGACGCTTCAAGGCCCCAGCAACCGGCAAGCCGTGTTGCTGGGCGAACGTGAAGGCCGCACGGTGTGGGTGCAGGCGGAAGATGTGCAGATACGTCAGATTACCGTGCGTAATTCCGGCTTGAGCCTGCCGGATATGGATGCAGGCATATTCCTGGATAAACCCGCCCATAACGCCCTGATTGAAAACAACGACATCCTCGACAATCTGGTGGGGGTGTATGTCTGGGGGCCCCATAACGCGCTGGTGCAAAACAACACCATCGTAGGCAATAAAGAGCTGCGCCTGAACGAACGCGGCAATGGCGTCACGCTGTGGAACTCCCCCGGCTCACGCATCTTGCACAACGATATTTCCTGGGGTCGCGACGGCATTTTTTCCAATACCAGCCGCGACAACGTCTTCAGCCATAACCGCTTTACCCAACTTCGCTATGCGGTGCACTACATGTACACCAATAACAGCGAGGTCAGCAGCAATGTTTCCATAGGCAATGACATTGCCTATGCCCTGATGTTTTCGCAGTTCCTGACAGTACGTGAAAACATCAGCATCAACAGCACACATCAGGGCTTGATGCTCAATGCCGCTCAGCAATCGACCATTACTGACAATATCGTGGACGGTGCCGAAAAAGGCGTCTTTCTCTACAACGCCAACTTCAACAAGATCTCCGGCAACCTGATTCAGAACACACAGATCGGGGTGCACTACACCGCCGGTTCCGAGGGCAATGAGATCACGGAAAACGCCTTCATCCAGAACCAGAATCAGGTGAAGTATGTGGGTACCCGCTACCTGGAGTGGTCCAGCAAGGACCGGGGCAATTACTGGAGCGATCACAGCGCCTTTGACCTGAACGGTGACGGCATTGGTGACACCGCTTATCGCCCCAATGGCCTGATTGAACAACTGGTGTGGCGAGCCCCTTCGGCCCGCGTGCTCTTGAACAGCCCCGCCGTTTCCATTGTGCGCTGGGCGCAAACCCAATTTCCTGCCATTTTGCCCGGCGGCATCATCGATAGCGCACCGCTGATGCGTGCGCCCGACAATCCCGTCTGGGAGCGCTACAAGGCCCATCATGACTCCATCCAATAACTGCACGGCCCCTGTCGCGCTGGCCAATGTCAGCAAGCTGTATGGCCAGCAGCGTGCCGCCAACGCGGTGAACTTCGAGCTTTACCCTGGTCAATGCACGGTACTGGCTGGCCACAATGGCGCAGGCAAAAGTACTGTCATCAAACTGATTCTGGGCCTGATCCGCGCCGACGAAGGCAAGGTCACGTTGCTGGATCATGACGCTGGTTCATCCCAGGCTGCCCGACTACGGGCCCATATCGGTTACTTGCCCGAAACCGTCGCCCTGCACCCCGCCTTGACCGGCACCGAAACACTGGCTTTTTACGCTCGTCTGAAAGGGCTGCCGACCAGTGACAACCAGGCCTTGCTGGCACGTGTCGGCATTGCACAAGCGGCTCACAAGCGCGTGGGCACCTATTCCAAAGGCATGCGCCAACGCTTGGCACTGGCTCAAACCCTATTGGGCAAACCTCGTGTGCTGTTACTGGATGAGCCCACCACTGGACTGGACCCAGCCTCCCGTCTGCTGTTCTACGAAATCGTCCAAGAACTGCGCGATGCCGGGGCCACCATCCTGCTCAGTACCCACGCTCTGGCGGAGATGGAACGTCTGGCAGACCGCATCATCGTGATGCAACAAGGACGCAAGATTGCCGATGGCACCTTGTCCGAATTGCGCCAACACGCTGGCTTGCCGGTACGTATTCGCCTGACCGTGGAACAAATCCCCGATTCTGTTCCACAGCACTGGAATGCCATCGGTGCCAATCGCCTGGAACGTCATTGCACCGAAGCCGAAAAAATCCAGATTCTGCGCGAAGCGCATGCCATTCAAGGATTAACCGACCTGGAGCTGGAATCCCCCGGTCTGGACGAGTTGTATGCGCATTTTTTGAAGCGCGAGGATTACTAAGCCATGAACCCTGTCCTGATCATCATCCAAAAGGAAGTGCGCGACGGATTGCGCAATCGTTGGGTACTGGCCGTCACCCTCTTGCTGGCCGCACTGGCTTTGTCCTTGGGTTTTCTGGGCAGCGCCCCCACCGGCAGCGTCAAGGTAGATCCTTTGACAGTCACGGTTGTCAGCCTGTCCAGCCTGTCTATTTTCCTGATCCCGCTAATAGCCATGCTGCTGTCCTACGACGCCATTGTGGGTGAAATAGAGCGCGGCACCATGTCCTTGCTGCTCAGTTACCCCGTCCATCGCTGGCAAGTTCTGGTTGGTAAATTCCTGGGCCATGCCCTGATCCTGAGCTTATCTACCGTGGTGGGCTACGGTTTGGCAGGCGTTACCTTGCAAGTGGCACATGGCGGCCTGGACTTCAGCGTCTGGACGCCCTTTCTGGCCATGATGGGTGCCAGCGTTCTGCTCGGCGCCAGCTTCCTGTCCATGGGCTATTTCATCAGCACCCTGGTCAGAGAGCGTGCCACTGCGGCCGGACTGGCCATCGGTATCTGGCTGTTTTTCGTGGTGATTTATGACATGGCTCTGCTGGGTATTCTGGTCGCTGACCAAGGTGCCATGATCACCGCTTCCTGGCTGAACATCATCCTGCTGTTCAACCCCACCGACGTGTACCGCCTGCTGAATCTGACCGGCTACGAGAATGTCGCCATGTTTGCTGGTATGGCCGGTTTAAGCGAACAGGCTCGTCTGCCCGCCAGTGTGTTGATGAGCGTTCTGCTGCTGTGGATCGCCGTGCCTTTTGGTCTGGCAAGCCTGGTATTCAAAAGAAAAGCACTATGAAAAAACTGCGCACTCTTCTGTTGCTGTGCCTGGGTCTGATACTGGCTGCCTGCGGCCAACCGGAACAGGTGCAAGCCCCGCCGCCTCCCGTCGTCCAGATCCCACAAACGGCTGTAGGCCACTACTGCGGCATGTACCTGTTCGAGCACCAAGGCCCCAAAGGGCAGATTCTTCTGCGCGAACGCGAAGCGCCGCTCTGGTTCACCACCATACGTGAGGTCTTTGCCTACACCATGCTGCCTGAAGAATCCAAAGCCATTGCCGCCACCTATGTGCAAGACATGGCCCAACGCAATCAGGACGGCCAGTTCCCCAACCAAGCCTGGATACCGGCACAAGATGCCTGGTATCTGATCTACAGCCGCTACACCGGTGGCATGGGCACCATCGATGCCCTGCCCTTTAGCCAGGAGCAGGCCGCCAAGGACTTCCAGCAGCAGCATGGCGGCCAAGTGGTTCGCTTTGCCGAGATGCCGGAGAACTACATCTTTGGTGCGGTCGCGCTGCCTTGAAACGCTTATCTTCCTGATCCCAGGTATTTGCCATGACTTCTACTCCTGTTTCCCGCCGTCGTTTTATCGGTATCGTGGCCGCGACCAGCGCCCTGACTTGCGTGCCCTGGGCCGTCAAAGCGATGCAAGCAGCCACTACCCCACTCAGCTCCTGGCAAGGGGTGGCTTTAGGTGCGGACGCACAACTGCATATTCACCATCCCGACCCGGTTTTCGCACAAACCCTGATCGATCAGGCCCTGTCCGAAGTGCGACGGCTGGAGCGAATATTCAGTCTGTATGAACAAGACAGCGCCTTGCGACGCCTGAATCGCGATGGCTATCTGAAGCAAGCCCCCGGCGATTTGACGCGGCTGCTGCTGGAATCACAGCGCCTGAGTGAATTAACGAACGGGGCCTTTGATCCAACCGTGCAGGTGCTCTGGGAGCTGTATAGCCAGGCAGCCCAACGCAGCGCTAAAGCTTCCATCCCTGATGCCGCCGAGATTAGCCAAACGCTGCAGCAAGTCGGCTACCAGGCCATCCACATTCAAGGTGACACAGTCCTGCTACAACACCCCGGCATGGCCCTGACCCTGAACGGGATTGCTCAGGGCTACATCACCGATCGCATCACTGAACAGCTAAAACAGGCAGGCCTGGAGCACGCTTTGGTCGATATGGGCGAGATACGCAGCCTGGGCACGGCTCCGGGAAATCGTCCTTGGCGCGTCGGTCTGGCAGGCGATCAAGCAGAGCCAGCCAGCTTGTTGAATCTGGATATACACAATCAGGCAGTCAGCACCTCGTCAGGAGCAGGCACAGCACTTAGCCGGGATGGCTCCGTCACCCATCTGTTCAACCCCGCCAATGGTCAGGCCCGTCCTTTGTATCGCAGTGTCTCTGTCGTGGCCGGAAATGCCACCATTGCCGACGCCCTGTCCACAGCCTTTTCCTGGATGTCGCCACCAGAGATAGCTCGGGTACTGGCTGGCGATCCTGGTTTGCAGGCATGGGTGCTGCCCTACGATGGTGATCAGCTAGTACGGATGCACTCGTAAACACCAAGACAAACCCGCTTACCGGCAGACGCTCAAGCCCGATAAAGCCTCGTACAATGGCGGTTTCGTCTACTGCAGGCCAAATCCCCATGCCCCTGAACGCTGAAACCCTTCCCTCTGCCGCCCCTTTACCCGGTCTGCCAGAATGGACCGGGTTTTGCGAGGCAGCACACCAGTCCGACCGATATGCGTTGGACCTGCATTGCTTGAAGGCAGCAGGCTTGCAAGTGGACTTGAGTGGACAGCGGCATTCACCGGAACTTCAGGCAGCCGGAGCCGCTCTTTTAGCAGCCCGCCATTTCGACACGGCACGCAAACAGTTGCTAAACGGCGGCATCGTCAACGGCACCGAACAACGCGCCGCCTGGCACAGCGCCTTGCGCGCCCCCGCCCCCATGGCGGAAGTCGCCAAGGAACGCGAGCGCATGAACGAATTCGTGCGCGTCGCCGACTCCGAGCGCCGCTGGCGCAACATAATCCATATTGGTATTGGGGGCAGCGACTGGGGCGTGCGCCTGTCCCTGGCGGCCTTTGGCTATCGCCACAGCTGGCGCAACGTACGCTTTCTGGCCAATATCGACGGCCATGCGCTGGAGCATGCACTGTCGGGTATGGACCCTCACGACACTCTGATCGTGATCGCCTCCAAATCCTTCACCACGACCGAGACTCTCAAGAACGGACAGCGGGCCCTGGAATGGCTGCAGGCCGCTGGCGTTGCCACCCCCTACGAACAAATCGTTGCGGTCACCGCGCGCCCTGAAACGGCCTCCAACTGGGGGATTCCACAAAAAAATGTCTTCCAGTTCTGGGATTGGGTAGGTGGCCGCTTCTCCCTGTGGTCGGCAGTCAGCTTAACAACGGCTTTAGCGGTTAGCAGTGACGTGGTGGCCGGGATGTTGTCAGGCGCTGCAGCCATGGACCAGCATTTTCAGGAAGCCCCCATCACGTCCAACGTGCCCGTGCAAATGGCACTGGCTGGCGTGGTCAACCGCAGTGTGCTGGGTTATGGCTCACTGAACATTTCCCCCTACGACTTCCGTCTGGGCAATCTGGTGCCATATATCCAGCAACTGGACATGGAGTCGCTGGGCAAGTCCGTCACGACCAGCGGTGACCCCGTTGGAATCGCTACCGGCGCAGCCGTCTGGGGACTGGCCGGAACAGACGCACAACACACCTTCTATCAGTGGCTACACCAGGGCAGCGATGGCGCTCCTGTGGACTTTATTGTGTGCCAGCAGGCGGATCACAATCAGGTCGAGCACCATAACCTGCTGCTGGCGAACTGCCTGGCACAGCGCGAAGCCTTGATGCGCGGCAAAACCTACGAGCAGGCCCTGGCCGAGTGCGAACAACAAGGTCTGGGCGAGCAGGCTGCCGAACTGGCCCACCATCGCGTGCACTCGGGCGGCCGCCCTAACACCCTGATTGTGTTACCTCGCCTGAACCCCTTCTCGCTAGGCGCCCTGCTGGCCTTGTACGAGCACAAGATTTTTGTGCAGGCCTTGATCTGGGGGATCAATCCCTTCGATCAATGGGGGGTGGAATACGGGAAAGTATTGGCGAATGGAATTTTGCAGGAACTGTCGGGAGAGAAAGAAAGCTCTGCTGAACATGATGCGTCTACTCGGCATTGGATAGACGTTTTCAAAGATTGACCCCAAGCAGGCGCTTACAACGTCTGCTTGAACATCACTCCGCTTAAACACATCCACTCCCGTGCCAGATCATGAATCGCCGCATCCCGATGCGGCGCTCTTGTCTGCCCCTGTGTAGAGTTCCAGATAAAGTAATCCACATCCCCACAAGGCGTACCCAGCGCCGCGTAGACCGAAGGCATGATGGGAACGTGGTCGCCATACCAGCACAGGCTGGCGGCTCTATCCGATGCACTCAAGGCTACGCGTAAACGTGTCAGCATGGCATCGGCATTGCGGATATGACGCAAGTAGATCGTCAGATCCTCGCAGCCTTGCGGAGGTGGCTGATGGTACAAGGCCTCGATATCACCCGCTGCAACCTTTTCCAGATGCAAAGGCCCGTGATTCTCCATCGTAATCACGTGTATGAATACCGGCCCTGTAGCCTGCTCCAGCACACTGGCGACTTTATCCGCAACCGCCAGATCGCCAATATAAGGGCCTGTACGTTCCACATCAGCAAAGGCCTTGATGTCCAGAAACTCGTCAAACCCAAACAGCGGAAATACACGGTTGCGCTGGTAAAAACTGGCGGGATAAGGGTGGATACAAATCGTGTGGTAACCCTGCTGCTTCAACCAGGAAGCCAAAGTCGCCACAGACCATCCCGCACATACTGCACGATAGGGGTTGAAGCGGTGCACGCCCAAAGTGCTGTTTTCAATACCGCTTAAGAAGGAAAACTCCGAGCGCACGGTATTCGCGCCCCAAGCGGGGACCTGCAAGTATCCGCTGGCAACCGCTTCGGTTTTGAAGCGGTCAAACTCCGCCAGAATTTCTGGTCGAATCCCGTCAGAAATTCGCCGGGCATCAAAGAAAGACTCGCTTTGTATGGAAACCAGATGCGGCAGACCCCCCAAGGAATCCGCACCGGACAAAACAGGTGCAGACGTTGGAGCAACACTTTCAAAAGGGGAGGACAAGCTGGGGCGCTCCCGCCCTTGCTGCCAGTAACGCCAGAAGCTGGCTAACAGCCCCAAGGCCTGCACGTCCTGCTCAGGTGCAATCTGCACCATCAAACGCGCACTATTGCCCCAAAGCAGCAAGCCCAGACTCAGCACAGCCAGCAGCGCCAAGGCTCCCCATTGCGCTGTCCAGGCAGCCCGCAAGGCAGGCACGGCTTCCAGCCACAAGCCAATCGTCAATGCGGCAATAAAACCCGCTGCTGCCAGAAAGAACTTCCCCCACCCCAGAAAAGGAATGTAGAGCCGAGGGTGACGAATCGCATCCGTGAAATACTCGTAGTCCTGAAATACAAAAGCTTCACGCAAGGCCTTGAACTTGGCATTGCTGACCACGACCAGCAGCAGGAAAAAAGCGCACAGCAAGGCCGTGGCAAAGATAGGCCGTCCCAACACGAAAACCAGCCCAACATACGCTAGGCCATACAGGCCAGCATGCAAAGCCCAGGCCGCTGCAGGACGACGCAAGCTGGCTGCTGTTTGCAGAAAACGCTCCAGCCCGACTGTCAGGGCCAGTCCCGACACGGCAGCCAGGATTGCAGTCCAGAATCCGGGCTCAAGCGTCATAACCGATCTTGCTCAGAATAAAGACAGACACCCGGGCGGGCAGCACGGCGAGAAACCAGCAACCCAGGTTCAAAGGGAACGGAAAACTGATACGCGCTTTATTGGCTTTCAGGCCACGGGCAATACGCTTGGCTGCTCTTTGCGGGGTCCACAGAAACGGTTTGGGACCCGGCATGGCATCGCACATGGGCGAGCTAACGTAGCCTGGCATCACCACATTAACCTTGATTCCTTCCGGAGCCAGCCAACCACGCAGACCTTCACCATAAGCTTTGACCGCCGCCTTGCTAGCGCTATAGGACGGCGTGGTGGGCAGACCAAAGTAAGCGGCCAAGGAGCTCATCAAGGCGATCTGACCGCGCCCTTTCGTCCGCATGGCAGGCAGCACAGATTGCACAACTCGCAGCGAGGCCTTCACGTTGATATCCAGCAGCAGCTCGGTATCTTCCCAAACCTCGGGCTCGCCATTGGGGCCAACATGGATATTCATGCCTGCATTCACGATGACCAAATCAAAGGCTGCGCATTGCGACAACCAGTCATGCAAGGCATCCAGATCACGCAAATCCAGCTGATGAGTCTGTACCTGCGCACCCGCCTGTCGGCAGCGCTCGGCCAGAGGTTCCAGAATCGCGGCATTGCGTCCATGCAAAGTCAGCTCTGTACCGGGCTTGGCGTAGTAAAGCGCCAGCTCGCCACCAATGGCACTGGTGGCACCGGTAATCAGAATCCGTTCCTGCTCTGCTGGTTCAGCTACGCCCACGCGCTCTCCTTTCTTGGAAGGACCAGTACAAAACCATGCCAAAGCCTACACAAACCGTCGCATTCAAAGGAATCAACAAGTAATTGCCCATGCGTATGGCCACATACAAGGCCAATGCCGAATACAGGAAAGTGAACACTTCACCAATCAGCAAATACAGATTGATGCGGGGCTGTCTAGCCACCTTCTCACCCTCCCCTTTGGGGGTACGATTAAATTCCCCGTAGACCTTGAAGGCGGCTCGCACACCACCGACAAAATAATACCAAGCCATGGGTGGGAACATGGCGACATACAAGTAGGTATGCCACAAGGTACCCAACACGCCCGGCCTGTCATCAAAACGGGCTCCCTTGCGGGCACCGAAAGCATTATTCAGCGCCCAGACAGCGACCAGCAAAAAGAATAGCGGCGCGCCCCACTGCAAGACGACATGATCAAAATTCAGCAAATAATTCAGCGGCAGGCTTAGCAAGATCAGGGCATAAATCGACGCCAGCATGACCGATGAAAACATCATGGAAAACGCATGCATGCGCTTCATCAAGGGCATGTCCTGCTGCCACATCTGCCCCAGATGCTTGAAGGCACTATGAATCAAACCCCGCCCCCAGCGCTCCCGCTGCACACGGAACGCACTGATGTTCTCGGGCAAAGTGGACATGGACACCACATCGCGCAAATAAGCATATTTCCAGTCACCAAACTGGGCTCGATAGCCCAGGTCCACGTCCTCGGTAATGGTAGAGGCATTCCAGCCCCCCAGGGCTTCCACGCAAGCGCGTCGCCAGACACAGGAACTGCCACTTAGCGAGGCCATGTCCCCATCTTCACTCAGCCCCACCGTCACATACTGCTGGTGGCCCATTTCCATGGCCTGAAAACGGGTCAGAAAAGAATGATCGCGGTTCTCATAGCCAATACCCGTTTGCAAAAACCCCAGCTTCTCGTCCTTGAAGGGGGGGATGGTTTTCTGCAGAAAATCGGCAGGTGGCAAGAAATCCGCATCGAAGATCGCAAAAAACTCGCCCTGGGAATGCTGAATGCCATGCACCAGATTCCCGGCCTTGTAGCCTGCACGATCAGCACGCTGAATGCGGCGAATGGGCACACCTTGCCGAGCACACTGATCCACCTTGTTCTGGGCCAACAGCGCAGTCTTGTCTGTTGAGTCGTCCAGCACCAGAATTTCCAGCGCGGACACCGGATAATCCAGACGACAAGCCGCATCGATCAAACGCTCGACAACAGCGGCCTCGTTATAAATCGGTAATAAAACGCTGACCTTGGGATACCAATCCTGCTGCAAGGAGGCGGACGTCTGCACCAGCTCGCTTAGCTTACGACGCTCCACCCGTCGCGAGATCAGCAGTACCCGCAGTTCCAGAACCACGTATAGGGCAAAGGCCCCCACAACCAACAAGAACAGCGCCTGAATCAGGTACGCAAAAATGCTCACAATCATGGAAACAAGCGCACCCTAGAAGCCGACCACATCAGCCAGCTCCTGGAGGCGATGCTCCCAGGTGTGGAACTGACGCACATACGCCGCCCCCGCCGCCGCACGCTCGCAATCCTGCGCGGTGGGGCCCTGGCGCAGACGTGCAAACAACTCAGTGGCCTGCTCACGGGAATGCACCACGTGGCAGAAATCGCGGAAATAACGATCCACCGCACGAGCGGGATTAGTCACCGCAATGCCCCCACTGGCCAGAATCTCCAGCAAGCGGCGCGAGCACATGGTGTCA
Source organism: Alcaligenes nematophilus (assembly GCF_026344155.1). NCBI lineage: Bacteria > Pseudomonadati > Pseudomonadota > Betaproteobacteria > Burkholderiales > Alcaligenaceae > Alcaligenes > Alcaligenes nematophilus. The sequence goes on from NZ_JAPKMZ010000003.1 coordinate 281,900, forward strand.
GAATCCGTGACCGAGTTCACGTTCAGGCACATCACATGTTCTTTGTAGATACGCCCCGTCTCGCGGTGCGGAACCTGACCATGAACCTGCACATGCGTCGAGCGCGGAAAGCGGAATTCGATATGCCGGGACAATCTGTCGTGATTTCTGTCGTAGGCATTAAGCTGCATCTGCGCATCCTCACAGGCCCCGAAAATCATGTCCAGAAAACGCCTACGTTCACTCAGGATGCGACGGTAATAACTGCCCGTAAAGCACCCTTCCTTGCGTGTGAAATCAAAGCCCGTGAAATTATGAAATGCAGGCTGATACGGCATGCTCAGGGTGTTCACAGGTACATCAGGATTCAAGCGAGCGCGATAGCGCGGCAAGCAATCACTGTCCGTGGTGAACACATAATCAAAGGCCTTGGCCACATCAATGAAGTGCTCGAAATACGCCCCGTCGTCCTTGTTCCAGAACACCGTGGGCACACCCTGATCTTTAGCGAACTGCACCAGCTTGTAAATCGTGCGAGGCGTACGCAAACGGATCAGTCGCGACTGCTTGGCCAGCTCGTAGCGCCACGCGCCACCCAGCCCATGGAACACGGACTCCACAAAAAGCAGATCAGGCTTCCAGGAGGAGATGACCTCCTCGTAATTGCGCGGGTTAAGAATACGGATAGAGCATTCGGCTGACAGGCAGTCTGCGGTGAAGTAGTCCGAGACCAAGGCTACTTTCAATTGCCCAAACTGCCCCGCGGGCTTGCCGTCTTCACTGACGGTTGGGTGCGTGTAGATGCGCGCCCCCAAAGCCCGGATTGCGCGACCAATCATGAATTAGCCCCGGCAGGCAAAGCATGCACCACAAAGTCAGCCCAACTACGACGCTGCGTGGCCTCTTCACGTGCCAAGGCACCATCCTGGGCCAACACTTCCGGACCAGCCTGAAACGTTTCCTCCAGCACACGAGCCAAGTCCTGCACATCCCCTGCTTTAAAAAAACGCACCGAACGGCAGGGACCCACTTCATCCTGAAACACCGGCAAATCTGGCACCAGAACAGGCTTGCCCATCGCCATCGCCTCAACCAACTTGATGGGGGGCACAATACGGCACACCTCAAAGGGACGACGAGGAATACATACCAGCGCGGCCTTGGCCTGTAAGGCGCGAGCCTCCTCAGGCGAGACCCGACCAGCAAACAGCACATGCTTTTCCATACCCAGACTTTGCACCTGAGCCTGCAACTGAGCGCGCGCCTCCCCATCTCCAATAATGGTCAGGGTCACATCCTTGCCACGGCCAGCCAGATCCGCCACTGCATCGATCAAGACATCCAGCCCTTCATAAACAATCAGGGATCCAGCGTAGACAATCGTGTTGGGCTGCACATCCTGGGCAGCGCCAGGAGTAAAGCGCGAGGGGTCGACACAATTGGGCATCAGGCCCATGCGTGCCGGGTCAACATTCCAATGCTCGCGAGCGTACTGCCCCAACTGCTCGGAAATCACAAATAAGCGGTCTGCCTGACTGGCAACCAGACCTTCCAGCTCCAGACCCTGCTTGAAGCCCTGCGAGTCACGGAACTCCGGCATGCGGGAGGCTCGGCTCAGCTCCCACAAGCCACGCATTTCATATTGGAACGGAATGCCTAACTGACGTGCGGCGATCAAGGCTGGCAAGGCATTGACGTGGTTGGAGGCAGCATGAATGACAGCAACGCGCTGCTTGATGGCTTCCTGAGCAATGGGGGCGGCAGCTTCTATGGCGAACTGCATGACGGGGCGCTTGTTGGAAGGATTGCGAGCATGTGCGTAACGCACCCCATCCACCAAAGTTTCATCCTGCTCGGCCTCCACCAGTCTGTCTTTACGATCCCATGGATAGCCGGGACGAGTCAGCACGCAGATATCCCCGCCTGCCGCTTGCATGGCACGGATAATCTCATGGGTTCGGGTAGTGTAGCCACTGATGTGATACGGCAAGGCACTAGCCGGCACATACAGCAAACGTCCTGGCACGGGTTCGTAAGGTGTCTGGCGACGCTGACCGCGTCGGGTTTGCCGACGCACAGTAAACAAGGTCAAACGCCTGCTCAAAGCCATCCAAGGCTCGCGCACCAGCCCACGCCATAACTTAAAGAACATGTTCCTCAGGCCTTTTTCTGAATTTTATTGTCCGGTTCTGCCTTCAGCTCTGCCAATGACAAGTCCACCGTATCAGGCACAACAATTTTTCCGCGAGCCTTCAAATCCAGAAACTCTGCCGTCGTAATCACGTCATAGTCCTTAGTCAGACGGGCCAGCAATTTGCGATACCCCTCCATACGGCTATCGTCACGATATTCACCCAGACCGTTCTCGTCCCAGAACAACAAGGACCAGGAATGCAGCAAGAAAACCGCAAATGAAGGGTTGCCACTAAGCGTATTCAACAACAACTGCCCCCACCAGGGGCGGAAGCGGAAATAGCTGGACTCTGGGTAAGTGAGGCGAGCCCACCATTCAGGCTTGCCTACCTTACCTAAAATCCGCTTCTCGGTCGTAGGCACTTCGATCACGCCGTTAGACCAAACAAAAGGATTATTTGTGGGTTTGCTGTAAACGCACTGATTATTGTGGACAGCGCATACAGAATTATTGAAGGACAGAGGAATGCCCACTGCCTTCAAAGCACGAATCGTATCCGCATTCCAGCGGAATGAACCCGCCCGATGAGCCAGAACCGGCTTGCCTGTTACCTCGGACATCACACCTGCAAAGTGCCTGAACACAAACTCTGCACGGGCCTGCTCGGTGTACTGGTTCATATACTGCGGACGGTTCGACAAACCATGCTCTTTCCAGAAGCTGTCGGGCAAGTACTCCGGGTGGGTATGCAGTTGTACATCTTGGCCTTGCTCATCCAGCCAACGCACCACTTCTTTCAGCTCGTCAAGGCGGGAGTAAGCCCCGCACAAGTCCGTAAAGAACACATGCTTGACGCCGAACTCGTCACCAATCTTGCACATTTCGGCCACCCCGGCCGTACCCTTTGGAAATCGCCCCCAGATCAGACGATTAACATGGTCGTCAGAGGCCCGCTTTGGCAGCGCCTCTGTGTCGACCGTAATCATTGCGTAGCGATCCCTCATACCTGTGTTTCTACCTGCTCTAAGTTAACTGTTCGCGAAAGACGGATTTTACCCCGCGCCTGCAGATCTAAAAAATCCGCTGTGGTGATCACGTCGTAATCCTTAACAACTCGTTGCAAGAACAGGCGGTAACCCTCCAGCAAGCGGTCGTTCGTGTACTGGAAATGGCCGTTTTCATCCAGATCCAACAAGGACCAGGAGTGCATCAACACCACCGAGACCTTGGGCAAGGACCACAAGGGATCCTTCCAGAAAGTCGTAGGCCGCGAACCATATTGAAAATAAGAAGATTCCGGATAAGTCAGGCTGGACCAGCGATCTGGTTTACCCCCCGGTTCACCGGGCTTAAAGCGCTCTGTGACCGGCACTTCAATCGTTCCGTTCGACCAGGCATAAGGCAAGCAATCAGGCTGGCCTGTTGGGCAGCGTTTTAACAAGGCAGCCCGCATGGACTGGTTGAAGGACAAAGGAATGCCAACGGCCTGCAAAGCACGGATCGTCAGGGCATTCCAGCGGAACGAGCCTGCGCGGTGGGCGAGGATGGGTTTGCCGGTAACGTCCGAGATCAGCTTGCCAAAGTGTCGGAAGACGAACTCGGCGCGAGCTTGGTCCTTGTATTGGTTCATCAAACCGGGACTGGGAGGCAAACGATGTTTAGCCCAAAAAGACTTGGGTAAAGTTTCAGGATGGGCATGTAGTTGCACATCCTGACCTTGCTGATCCAACCAGCGAACCGCTTCCAACATCTGAGGCTGCTGCGCAATCGTGGCACACAGGTCTACAAAGAACACATGCTTGGCACCGAACTCGTCACCAATAGAGCTCATTTCACGGATACCAGCAGTTCCGGAGGGGTGCTCACCCCAGACCAGGCGTTGGACATGGCTATCCATAGCACGCCTGGGCAAAGCCTCGGTATCTACTGTCAATAGCGCGTAGCGCTTGGCCAAATCAAATTCTCCTGTATAAACCAAGCCTGCTTTCTACGAGCTTGCAGGGCGGCCAACAGAATCGGCCCTCATATCCGTCAAACATACGCGCTATTTCATCCACATCTCTCTAAGCGATACACAATATCATTCTCCCCAAAACCAAAGTCCATCCTATGCCAATAAAATGTAACAGAACTCTTTAAGTCCAACTCGTAAGACATGTGACCTACAACCGGCCCTCTGTTTAAGGCCCTATACAAACCATGGGGAAAGCTATGGCGTGCAGGTCATAAAAGAACAAAATGCCTAAGAAAATCACTAATTCTTAACTTAGAATTACTGCGTCTCTTTAAGCTCACAAAGCATTATTTTACAAAAAATATATCGGTTTTCACTGAAGTAACTTTTGCCTCATACTCTATGACCAAAACATCAATTTTAAATTTTTTATTATAAACCTTGCTCGCCCATCCAAATCCTACCCCACCACCACGTCTTATAGAAATAGATTTATAACCAGGACCGGGCCTAAGTTTCGCCAAAAGGACATTATCCTTTTTCAAAGAAACAAAATCATCTTCAAAACTAGCACTAACACCTTGCCCAAAGTGAAACCTCATTTCAGAACAAGACCCAGACTGATTATCAATAAAATCCTCTAAAAACAAACCAAAATCAGGTTTATAAACTATCTTTCGACTAAACATGAAGTCATCGCTCTTCCTAACCGAGCCAGACAGCTCATAAAAATCTAAACCAACTTTAACTGGGTTTAAATGAGCAGATCCTAATTTCACATCTGAAGGCAGGAACGCCCTCCCTGACAAACCAATAACATTATGTGCCTTGTCAGATACAAAATAATCCCGCCATTCACCATATTCGTAAGTAAATTTACCTGGATCAGTAATGATCTCATGACCACTACGAAAAAAAATAAATGACAAATGATCTGAATGCGAGTGAATATAACTTTTGTTGGTTGCATGAAACAAAAGAGAAAAATTCCCTAATGTCGGAGCCCGAGGATGAGTACGAACAACAACATATCCTGACCGACTAAGATCCTTATGCACATGTTTAATCTTAGCGGCCACCTCATCAAATGGCCCTGCACTCTTAATCTCTTTACCCACGCCCTCAGAATCGCCTACAGAATAATAATTACCATCAACTCCTGTAAGCCAACCAGAAATAGCTGAACCTTCCCTAAGAATCTTATTTATTTTTTCATCCAAGCTCGGGAATACACCGCACCTCATCCTTGAGAGCAAGTCAAGATTATATCCATGATAAAACGGCGAGTTCTCTGTATTCACGGAATAATCATCAAAACTAAGGCGTAAAAGACCTTCTAAAATTGAAGTGCAATATCCCTCAAGCTGAGGACCCTGCCCTGCGGAAATTGATAGTATCCTAAGCCCTATGACTTGATACAAAGCATGGTTTCCGCCAGTAATATTCCCCCTGTCCGAGAGATTTTTCAGATGATCATCGACGAGAGATTTTAATAATGAAAAATCATCTGCTGAAAGCGATACAATTTTTTGATTATGCAGATCAAAAAACAAACCCAAAATAATCGAACGAAGACCAACAGCCATGTCATACCAAACAAACTGGCTCTTTTTCCCTTCCGAATCTCTGTAACGCTTCCAGTCTTTGATATATTCAAAGGCCTCTTTTAAATAGACCTCATTGAAATCAGAAAAGAACTTCCCAATAAATGAATTAATAAATCTCCACGAATGAAGATTAAACTCCACATTTCTGTCTGGGTGCCTCCAAGGGAAAGGCAATGATAGCTGGATAGGAGTGACGCCTGCACGAGGCGAAAAACCATTACTCTTTAATGCCTCATACCCCCCACCCAATACCAGTCGGTATTTCAACTTAGCATTTTTTACAAACTCTTCGTCAAAAACCATCATCTAAACCACCCCAAAAACCCAATTTTCTCTTTACATAATAAAGCTTTCTTGAAAAATAATGACTTAAAAATTACTCAACTAAAATAACGCACTTCAATTAAGCCACTTTCCAAATCACACTATCAAACCTCTAATTTTCACTGCTCATATGTTTAACGAACAACGAAAGCTCCTGTTTCGCAATCAACTCTGCAGCACATTGTCCTCTTACTCGCCTTGCCGCCTCCATTGATTTCTCCAAAAACTCCTCCGGATTTTCATACATGCGAACGATTGCATCAGCCAATCCAGTTGCACTTTCAGGCTTCACGAGAAACCCACTGCGGTTATCAACGAACTCTGGAATAGCAGTTACTGCCGTCGTCACAGGAACCAAGCCCGACGCCATTGCCTCATCTCTAGATACGCCTTGGGAATCCATGCGAGTAGGCGTTAAGAACACCCCATACTCCTTATGTATCTGAGCAATTTCACGGTGCGTAATAAACTTACGCTCAATATCTACGTTAGAAAATTGACGAAGTGGCGCGACGGTTTCTTCGAACAAAACACCATCCCCAATCAACTTAAACTCAAGATCATTAAAGATTGGTTTCTTCGATAGTTCCAATATCGCCTGAACACTCAAATCATTTGCATATTTTTTTGAAGCATAGGGGCGAATAGAAAGAACCTTCTTCCTTTGCTCTACATTCTTTTCTTTATAATCAAATAACTCAGCATCAATTGGATTATGAACAATACTGTACTTCTCTTTTGGAAGCCTTACCTTCAAATCCTCAAATACCTCTTCAGCGAAATAAGAAGACACAAAAACCACGTGGAGATTTTCAGGCGGGTTACTGAACAACCTCTTCCAAAAACCAACCCTATTATCACTAAGCTTTTTCTGACGAGTTATTTCAGAATCATCCATTAACTCAAACTCAAACTCTCGCCGCCACCAAGCCTGAATTTCTGACCCATGCGCCCACACAGTAACTTGAATTTTATCTACGTACTTCTCTAAAGCCTTCCACATGTTCTGATCCATGATATGGACTAAAACATGTTTCACCTGTCCGGTAGCAAGTGTTGCCTCCAACAAACGCGCATCACCTGTTGCAACATCAACATTCGCGAACTCTCTGTATTCCGCCGGCCCGTTGTGAATCTTATACATATCCACCAACTGCCCTGCCTCTTTATAAGCACGGATACGGCTATGCACAAATCCATAACGATATAGATCGTCATATGCTGGGTACTGTTTAGCAAGCACTAAATAAGGTGATTTCGTAATGACTGCGGCAGGTCTTTCCGCTGTACTACCTAGCACCAACTTTTCTATTGTTATTTCACCAGGCCCCTCAATGCGAAGACCAAAGCGAACCTTTGTACAATGTGCAGGTATCGCAAGTGCATGTTTATCCCCTGCCGGATTCATTTGGTAGGAGATTTTTTTTCCTCGTTTGTCCTGAAACTCAAAGACGGTTTTTATATTTATTAATTGCTCACAATGTAGATGAAACTGGCTATTAAGCACCAAATTCAAGTCCTGACGAACTCGTGCATTTCTGGAGTACAGATAAAGGTGCTGACCGGATTCAAGTGTAGACACTAACCGTATCTGTCCATCAACAATAGAAAGCGTCACGCCCTCCTTAGACGGGATCCACTCCAGTAGTTCTTTCGCACCCAACTGAGGCAGGCTACTGCTATCGTCTGCATCCTCCTGCGAAAATGCTGGCAACCCCTCCGCAACAGCGGCCAGATGATTGCAGAAAGACACACCTTGATCTAGTAGCATTAGATCCATGGCTACAGCCCTGCTTTGATCAGACAGGGCTGACCCATGAGCGATGTAATTGAACTCGTCAATCGCCAGCATTCCAGGAACCTGGATATTGGCCTGCCCTGGATTCAGCCAGGAACGTGCCACTTGGTGATGTTTCCACGCTGAACCTCGCACCAGTGCAGCACGTAAAGGCAATATGTCTACTTCTCGGTACTGATGCGAATCCCCTAGCAGGACGGGGGCACCATCACGGGCACAATAATGAGCTGATTTCCCGAAAGCCGAGGCTGTAGTATAGGTACTTGCCAAGGCTAAATCCGTCAGATAGTGCTCTCCATAATAGTCATCAGCATGCATTTCACCTATCAAATCATCTTTCGACAATGACATAGTGGCCTGGAAGGCATCCTCGAGAACGGAGTAACAAGTAACACCTTCAACATTCGCCACACCCTCTGGCGTAACGAGGTACAACTGCTTGTTCTTATAATTTTGGCGCTGAAAAGAGTCCAGAATCTGCTGCTGTTCCGGCCCATTTTTCACTTCAGCAAGTAGAACAACTAAAGGCTGATGAATAGCAAATTTTTTCCCCGTCAGTTTAGCTTGGATATAGGCTAAACGCTGAGCATAAGTATGCTCAGTCATCACCTTGCGTAAACCTAGAAGACGCAGCTTACGATAATGCAGTTCATCACTAATGATTGGCCGCATACGTTCAGCAATCTGCTCTTGATTATCTGAAGATACAACGAGATCCCCAAAAAGCAGGCGAGTGCCACGGGAGAAATTTGAAACAACAACAGTATTGGAAGCCAACAACTCAAATACCCGTCGAGCAAACATTGTCTGTGACTGCTTGATGGTATTCATGTTTATGCCATATCGGTAGCCTTTATACGCCCGATCAATCTCGGAAAATGGCAATTTACCCAAAATCATGGGCTTGTATTCGTCAGGGAAAGTGTAATGCGGGTGAGGGTTATCAGCATTGCGATCATATATATCAACCGATCTCAAACCCTTAACAGCACCGATCAAAGCCGCAAAGTCGCGCTGACGCTCTGGATAACGGAGATAGTACGAACCCGCAAAATTAAAAGCATCTTTTCGATCAAAGATCTCCAGAGGGTTATGCGTTTTTGGTTGGGCGGCAAAAGGCAGGAAATAGACATGATCGTGGCCAACACGGGCTTTATATTTAGGCACGCAATCGATATCTGTAGTAAAGACGTAGTCCACTTGCTTAGCCAAAGGGATAAATGTGCCAAAGTGCACAGGATCCTCTTTATTCCAGAACAAGGTAGGCACGCCATTACGCTTGCACCAATCAATACAAGCATTAATTTCCGGGCCATTTGTACTAATCTTCAGTTTCCAGAGCTGTTCAAATCCCTGCCAGGCTGACTCAATAAAAAGTATATGGGGTTTGAATTTTTCTAGCTGCTCAATGCAGTGCTCGGGGTGCAACTGCAACAGCTCACACTCCGGGTCGTAAGAGTGAAAAGTAAACTCATCCATCACCCCCGCCACACGTAGCTGCTTAGCTGGCAGGCTGGCCAATTCACCTTGGCCTACCGAAGCACCTAAACGTGACTGACATAAAGCCAAATTCGCAGCAAAGAACTGGTGTCCCAACTGCTCCCCCAGCTCTTTATAAAGGGTCATCGCCTTTGCGTAATCCTCATCACGGAATGCCCGCGCAGCACTACTTACTTTTGATTGCAACATATCAGCCTTTTCTGCTTTCCTAGCGCTTATTCCGCAAACAAACCTACAACATCGATGCACTGAGCATGCTTACGAATCTCAGCAACTTGCTCGATGAATGGACGGTGTTTAACAAGAACGCAGACAACATCGGCATCAGCCATGGCGCTACCGAGGGCAGACAACTCAATACCCGTACCTTGTAGCTTGGCTGGCAATTCGCTGATATTGGGTTCTACGGCTTGGACCTTGCAACCCAGGCTGGCAATCTTCTTGGAAACACCAACAGCAGGGCTTTCACGCAAGTCATCGATATCGGGTTTGAACGCCAGGCCCAGGCAAGCCACTTTGATGTCAGCCATACGCGCATCAGGACGCAACGACAAAACACCTGCAATAGCGGCTTTAACTTTCTCTACAACCCATTCAGGTTTGTAGTCGTTAATCTCACGAGCCAAGCGCACAATGCGAGCCTCTTCAGGCGTCTTGTCCACGATGAACCAAGGATCCACGGCGATGCAGTGACCACCCACCCCGGCACCAGGCTGCAAAATATTAACGCGTGGGTGACGGTTAGCCAGGCTGATCAGTTCCCACACATTAATATTCAAGCGATCGCAAATCAGGGACAGCTCGTTGGCAAATGCGATATTCACGTCGCGGAAGCTGTTCTCTGTCAGTTTGCACATTTCGGCCGTGCGAGCATTGGTTGGTACCAAGGCACCTTCCACAAAAATTCGGTACAGCTCAATTGCCATCTCGGTAGCTTTTTGAGTCATGCCACCAATAACACGGTCATTGCTAACCAGCTCATGCACTACGCGACCAGGCAAAACACGCTCTGGGCAGTAGGCCACCTGAATATCAGCCTCCTCGCCCGCTTGCTGAGGAAAGCTCAGATCAGGACGAGCTTCAGCCAGCCACTGCGCCAATTGCTCGGTCGTACCAACAGGGGACGTCGACTCCAGAATAACCAGATTGCCTTTGGCCAGCACTGGCGCAATGGCTTTAGCGGCGTCGGCGATATAGCTCAGGTCAGGCTTGTTGCCTTCCAGGAAGGGGGTCGGGACGGCAATAAGAAACGCGTCAGCAGGTTCCGGGGTCAGCGTAGCGCGCAAGTAACCACCGTGCACGGCAGCCTGCACCAGCATATCCAGTTCAGGTTCAACAATATGAATACGGCCTTGATTGATCGTGTCAACCGCGTAAGCGTTCACATCAACGCCAATGACCTTTTTGCGGCGTGAGGCAAATAATGTTGCAGTAGGCAGGCCGATATAGCCCAAGCCGATCATGGAGAGAGTTTCAAACATGCTGGTCTTCCGAATCAAGAGATCAAGGTTTTTAAAATTTCACTAATGCGGGTGGCGGCTTTGCCGTCCCCATAAGGGTTGTGCGCCCGTGCCATACGCTCATATTCAGCAGCGTCATCCAGCAGCTGCGTGGCAGCGCTGACAATGGCTTGTGTTTCTGTTCCCACCAAACGCACAGTTCCTGCATCCACGGCTTCAGGGCGCTCGGTCGTGTCACGCATCACCAATACCGGTTTGCCCAAAGAAGGCGCTTCTTCCTGGATGCCCCCGGAGTCGGTGACCAAAAGGTCACAACGATCCATTAGGTAAACAAAGGGCAAATAATCCAGTGGTTCGATCAAATGAACATCGGAAACGTCGGATAAGATACGACGTACTGGTTCCTGAACATTTGGATTCAAGTGCACTGGATACACCACCTGCACATCGCCACGGGAGGCAATCTGGCGCAAGGCCAGGCAGATGTTTTCAAAGCCAGAGCCAAAGTTTTCGCGACGATGCCCCGTCACTAAAACCAAGCGCTTGGCTGGATTGATAAAAGAGAACTGAGCCTCAAAACGGCTGCGCAGTTCCGAGTCCTGACGTACGCGTGCTGCCACATCCAGCAGCGCATCGATGACGGTATTGCCCGTAATGTGTACCGTCTTGGGATCTACACCTTCACGCAACAAATGCGATTGTGATTGCTCGGTTGGAGCAAAGTGCACATCAGCCAGTACGCCTGCTTGGCGGCGGTTCATTTCCTCTGGCCACGGCGAGTACTTATTATGAGTACGCAAGCCAGCCTCTACGTGACCGACCTTGATCTTGGCGTAATAGGCCGACAAAGCTGCGGCCATGGTGGTAGTCGTATCACCATGCACCAAAATCATGTCTGGTTGCCATTGTTTGTACACATCACGCATACCCAACAGCACGTTGCTGGTGATGTCATACAAGTCCTGGCCTGGCTTCATCAGGTTCAAGTCAAAATCAGGTTTGATGGAAAAAATATCCAGAACCTGATCCAGCATCTGGCGGTGCTGACCAGTGACGCAAACGCGCGCTTCAAATGCAGGGTCGGCGGCCAAAGCCTTAACCACCGGAGCCATTTTGATGGCTTCAGGTCGTGTGCCAAATACAGTCAAAATTTTCATAAACTTACTTTGAGTCTTTAGGGTGAACAGTTATTAAACAGGCGTCTTTTTCAAGCTTGTATTCAGTAGATGTACCCGCAAGTCCTTGAGCTTCTATATCGGCTAACCAACGTTGAGCGACTTGCTTTTCATCCTCACGGATATAGTCATCCATCAAGAAATCAATCTGCGCATTTGGGAAGTACTCCACGAACAAAGGACCTGCAGGATAGCGAGCTTGTGGACCAGTAGCAGCCGGTGGGCCATCTACAATCACCAAAATGCGCTTTCGAGACATTTGTCTTTGCTTGGCAAGTTTCGCCAGGGTGCTTTGACAGCTGTAATACGGATAGACTTGACCGTCAGCTGCTTGCCAATCCTCCAACGGCGCCAACGTCAGTTGAACCGCCTTTTCTAATCCTGCCTGTTGAAGGTGGGCTAAAGTTTGTTGATAGTACGATTCCAAATGTTCGAACGAAACGAACGGAATCAGGCGAGAGCCATTACGCTCCGCCATTAAGGCCAGCGTCTTGGCAACAATAACCGTAGACATACCAGAGCCAAGCTCAACCACAAGGTCATAAGACTTCAGCGTCAAACACCGCATCAAACACAGTGCGAAATCGGCAGACACCGGCCAACTGTGGGCTTCACTATTGAAGGCAGGTAATACACCTGTAGCGAAATACTCTTGCATTCCCACAAAAGACTGTATCTGCCGTACAGCATTAGCACTATTGTTCTTAACCGTTGTTTCAATATGGCGACGAACCCGGAGCAATTCTTCAGATTGTTTCCTAAACAACTCCTCTTGCATTCTCGGAACTGTCTCGTCACGAGCAACCAAGGACTGCACTTGGGCACTCAGCCCCTCTAGCAGATCTGTTTCACGCGCAATCTGCGCCGCCAAAGATTGCTGTAACTCCAGCTGACGGACTTCCAGCGCCGCTTTACTCTTTTCCAAGCTCAGTTGCTCTTTAGCTTGCTGCAGCAGCTCTCCCTGACGCTGTGTGGCTAAAGCAATGTGTTCATCGCGCACTTGAACAGCTTGATTCAGCTGAGCCTGCAAAGACTTATAGTCTGTTCGTTCCACATGGATCTGCTGTCTTGCCTCATCCAGTTGCTGGGCTATTGCCTGAGCTTGAGATTGCAAAGAGTGCACTTCATCCAAACGCTGGGCAGCAAGTCCAGCCAGCTCATCACGAGCACCTATCAACTCTTGCACTTGTGACGCTAAAGAGTTCTTCTCTGCCTGCGCCTCCCGCAATTGCCCTCGAAGCTCCTCAGACTCAGCAACTGATTCTTCCAGCTGAACTAATACGGACCCAACTTCCTCCAGGCGTTGATCTGCTATGACAAGCAATTCATCGTGAGCGATCATCAAAGTTTGAAGTTGTGACAAAGCGGCCTCTTTGTCCTGATGATGCGTCTGCAACTGCGCCTTCAGGCCCTCATATTGCTGAGCCATCTCCGCTAAGCCGCCCTGCACAGTGACGCACTGCTCAAACCATTGCCCCGCTTGAGCTTCTTTCTCTAGAAGCGTTTGTTTAAGCCGCTTCAGATCAGCTTGCAAACCCATGCTCTCACGCTGCAACTGTGATCTCAACAGTCCTTCCTGCTCAAGTTCGCGCTTCAAGTCCGCCACTTGCTTAAGCGCAGCCTGCGTATTGTCTTGCTCTTGAAGCACAAGTTGTCGCTGTTGATCGGCTTCAAGCTTTCGCTCTTGGAGCCTTTCCTGGTACGCCTCTTCTAACTGCTGGATCTGTGTGCGCAACTCTTCAGCTATTACAAGTTGCTCTTGTTTCTCTTGCCTTAAATGCTGCACCTCATCTCGCGCATTCGACAGCTGTATACCTTGTTGCTCAACTGCACCGGCCAAGGTATTGCGCGACTGGGCCAGTTCATCCCATTGGCGCCGCACATCCTCATACTGCGCATCAACCCCAGACAAAGAACGGGCTTGAGCCAAACGCACTTCTTTTGCTTGCTTCAACAACCGATCACGTTGACGCGCCTCAGAATCAGTAAAAGTCACATCTTCCGGCAAGAGCGCCAAGAGTGCTTCTGCCTCCAGCAAATCCCCCGACTCATGTAATCGGAATGCCAGCCACTTTTGACGAAACCCTCGTGGCTCCAGAGCAAACGCACGGCGCGCCATCGTTGCGACCAGGGTAGGCTCGGTCGTCATGTAAGTGCGGGCGACAGCCGTCCAAGCACTGGCTTGCACATTTTTTGAAACAGAAACCTGATTCAGCAAGGCCTCGACCTGTTGGTCCCCACCTTGCTGATAAGCCTGAATAACTTTGTCGAAAGACTTTCCACCCAACACAGCAGGGGGCTGCGTACGACGACTTTGACGCCAAGCTTGGCGTAAACGCCCAGGTACCGAAATTAACGAGCCAGTGGACTGCACACCCTCAATCAAAATATCGCCTAGCTGAGCGGCTAGGGCGTGTTGAGTCTTTAAATCATGTAGTTGGGTTTGCACCTTGAGCATGCACTCCAACCGGGCGGCTTCCGCCTGAGACTCTACAAGTCGCAAATCTACAGGCGCCACATTAATGACTGTCTGCGTCAAACCTCTCCCAACACCTTGGGGGCTCTCGTACAAACGACACAACTCTTCCTGCACGACCTGCAACTGGTCTAACAACAAGCAGTTTTCCTTCTCGATATGCTGCATCTGCTTGGACTCAGAGCACTCCTGACCTAACTCAGACGACACAACAGGTGACATAGACATTAAATGAATTTCCTATCTTTCTTGTTAGTCCACATGGTCAAGCACAATACTCTTGAGCAGCTTCAATATCCCAGCCAGGATCAACGCCAACAGCAAGGTCACCAAGGTGTTATAGAGACGACGCGGCTCCATTGGATACTCAGGCAAAGTCGCCGATTGCAACACTGACACTTTCTCCAACATGCGAGTTGCATCAATACGCCCTTTCTCCAGAGCACTCAAAGAGGACTTGTAAAGCTCTTGGGTGAACTGCACGTTCATTTCAAGGCGATAAAACTCTTCTACATATTTATTCAATGTCCCACCCGATGGCGTCGCCAACTTCAGCTTTTCCTCTTTAATTTGCGCATCCACAGCTCTCAAGGATTGCTTCAACATCAATATATTGGGATGGTCTCGATCCAAAGTTTTGGGCAACGAGGCGAGTTGCGTCTGCAATTGAGCGCGCTGCCCTTCTAAAGCAGCCACAATGGCATTAATGCTTTCTGCTGTAGCTTGGGGCGACAGCAAACCGGCCTTGTTTTGATAGTTCAACAGGTCCTGACTGGCTTTCTGAAAGCGGTCCTGAGCTTGATCAACTTGAGTAACCAAGAAATTCACTTGCACCTGGGCCATTTCATGGCCAAGCACGTTCATGTAACGCTCGCCTTCCTGGACCAACTGCTGGGTAATAGCCTGTGCCATTTCGGGGTTGTAAGCTTGGACCTTGATACGTAACACACCAGAAAAGTCATCAAACTCCACCTCTACACGACGCAGATAATGACGATGAAACCACTCTAGCGAGGCGTCCTGAAACCACATCCGCGACACAAAATCATGGTCCGAGGAGCTGTAATGCGTACGTAAGTCCAAAGACTCATCAAGCTTCTTGAGCATGTCCACGGACAACAAGTAATCACGTAACAACAGCTGATTCGCGCGATCAACAGTAGCTACACCCGATACCAACATCCCTAGGTCAAAAGACGGCGCCCCTACCGAGTCTGTCTTTCGAATAATTACGTTAGCCTCGGATACATAGCGGTTCGAGGCAAAAACTAACCAGTACGCCGAAGCCAAAACAGCCAAGATCAGAATCACACGTACGGCATGATCAAATAAGCGCAATGAAAACCATGAGCGGAGGCGGGCCCCAAAAGAAGGTTTCTTTGAAACAGCCTTATCGGGAGCGGCACTAGCAGCCTGCGTAGTGACTTGAGGTGTATCTGTCATTTTGGAAGTGAATCCTTGTAGGCATTGAGCGCATCGTCAATCTGGTCAAACCAGTGCGCTCGCCCTTGATGCAGCCAGACTCCAGCCTGGCAAAATTGTCTTAAGGTGTTGTTGTCGTGGGCCACCATGATCAGGCCCGCACGATTTGTCATGGTTTTAAAAGCATCAGCTGCTTTCTTACGGAATGCCGCATCACCCGCCGCCGTCACCTCGTCCGAAATATACACATCGAAATTAAAAGCAAACGACAAGGCAAACTGGAGGCGAGAGCGCATGCCAGAGGAATAGGTATAGACTGGCTCCTCAAAAGCTCGGCCCAGTTCAGAAAAATCTTTAATAAAAACGAGCCGATCTGCCAAATCCTCTTGATGCCCATGTACTCGGCACACAAACTTCGCGTTTTGACGGCCCGTTAAGGTACCCTCCAACCCCCCATTCCCCATAGGCCAAGAAACCCTGCACAAACGCTGCACAGTCCCCTTATTGGGATGATCCACCCCGCCGATCAAGCGCAGCAAGGTAGATTTACCGGCACCGTTAGCGCCGATCAAACCCACATTCACCTTGGGTGGAATTGTCAGGTTTACTCCTTCCAATACCCAACGGCCCACGCCATGGGCGGTCTTGTAGCGCTTATAAACATCATTGACGACGATCATTTCATCACCAACTGCTGTGTGAAGCGTCTATACAAAATCAGGCCTAAAAACAGACTGACTATCCCCCACAGATACAGGTATCCCATGCTGATGCCCGGCACCATGTGGTAGTAATTCGAAAAGCCTTTGCGCACTAACTCCAACCCATGCACTAAAGGATTGAACAAGAGCAGATCCCGATAAGGTTGAGGAACAGCAGAAATAGGCATGATGACCCCTGAAATCAAATACAAAGGCATCATCATGATTTTCAGTATGTGCTCAGTTTCGCGAACCAAGGCCATCAATACAGAGGCAACTAAGCCATAGCCCACGCCAAAGAGCCATAACCCGAACATCGTCACCACAACCTGCAAAGGATCGTCAGGCCGCACGTCATGCCCAAGCAGCGCCGCGCCCGTCAAAATAATTGCGGACACTAAGGTCATTAGAAATGCTTCCAAGACTCCACGAGCTATAGAGGTATCAAAAGGTTGCACCTGTCTGTATGCAAATAAAGGCTTATTGCTATCGACCGCGTACATCACCTGCATCGCAGTACGGCGAAACATAAAAAACGCCAACATGCCCACCACAATCCAGACAGTGACATCAATGCCACCGACTGTACGCAAACGAATCACAGTGAAGATGAACGTGATGAAACTGATATGCAGCACTGGCTCCATCAGCAACCAGAACCAGGCAGCCCGCATATCAAACAAGCGATCCAGCGACTCTCGCAAAACTAACGCCCGCCAGACCGCCCAAGTGACGGCCATGGGGCTGCGCACCTGCTTACTCATCTCGGCCTCTGTTGAAGGAGTTGTTCTTAAACATGCGCACGATCACTTCATCATGTTGTTCAAGGTCGTACTAGGCACAGCCACCGACACCACTAGACGCAGGAACTTCTGGAACTCCGCCGCTGGCGAGTTCGAGACATAGATCACATCCTTATCCTGCACCGGGAAGTTCTGTGTGACAAAGAAAGAAGCCGGATCACGCAGGTCGATTTCATACACCACAGGCACGACGCCCTTCTTGTCCAACAGTGTCGATTCAGGTGCACCGTCCACCAGCGCAGCATCCTCAAAGCGGAAGACAAACACACCGCGGGCATCAGCTCGTGACGTATCCAGGCCACCCGAACGGGCCAGAGCCTGTACCAGGGAAATGCCCTGAGCTTCAAACGGAATTTCTTCGTTCTTGCCGGTGGCACCCAAAATGGAGAAGCTTTGGTTCTGGTACAGCGCCGTAATCACATCGCCCGGTTTCAACATGATGTTCTGGTTTGGATTACGAATGATCGTATCTAGTGCCATGGTGGATGTGTTCAGCTCTCGCGAGAGCTGAATGGCGATGCGGTTGACTGCTTGCTTGACGCCACCGCCTGCGGCCAGGGCATCCAGCAAACGCTCACCTTTAGGCGTCAAGGGCATCAAGACGCTTTGATTGACCTCACCCACCACCGTCACGTTCGAGGTGTTGTTCTGAATGACACGCACCAGAACCTGCGGATTATTGGCCTTGCCTTGCAAACGCTTGGCAATGCTTTCTTCAATCTGTTGGGTGTTGCGGCCTTTGACGGCAATACGGCCAGCGAAAGGCATGCTGATCATGCCGTCGGGCGTGACCATCTGCTGAGGGAAAGCGACGGCATTGGTGGTTGCTGCCGTTGCCTTGGGATCCAGGGAAATGCTGCCAAACAGCATGGCAGGCGGTGCTTCCCAAACTGACACTTCCAACACATCGCCAGGGCCAATCAGGTAGTTGTTCGAACCTGTGCTGGGGAACTGGGCGGCAAAGTCACCCATGCGCTTTTTAGCGGCCAACTTCTTGGTCAACTCGTCTGTCACGTTGACCAGGGTGATGCCTTCGATACGGCCTTCACGTCGTTCCTGTACTTGCTGGCGGCTGGGGCCGTCTGCAGGCATCCAGTCGGGCATCGTGGCACATCCGGCCAGTACGACGACCAGGGTGCTGGCCAGTATTGGCCGTCCCATTGCTGCAATCTTGCTTACTGCTGTGTGTAGTAATTGAGCCATGCTTATTTCTTCATGAGCGTGTGAACGGTTTCACACGCCAGGTCTATGTCATCCTGGCTATGCGTGGAGGACAGGAAAAAGCGCAAACGCGCTGCTTTTTCTTCCACCGCAGGATGGATAATGGGTTGCACATTCAGACCGGCATCAAACAACTGGCCGGACAGTTTGACTGCTTTAAGAGAACTGCCTGTAATCGCGGGAATCACGGCGTAGCCTTCGGCAAAGCCGGTATTGATTCCCATTGATCGCATCGAATTCAGAAACTGACTGCCACGCTCTTGCAGGGTATGCACACGTTCGGGTTCCCGGCGCATGATCTGCAGGGCTTTAAGCGAAGCAGCCGCCAGCACGGGGGAAATCCCCACGCTGTACACAAAGCCGGAGGCAGCGTACTTGAGCAGCTCCACCAGCGCGCGGTCGCCAGCGATATAGCCGCCGCAACTTGCCAGGGTCTTACTCAAGGTGCCCATCCAGATATCGACATCGCGGCCTGCCACACCAAAATGCTCGTGCGAGCCGCGGCCTGTCTTGCCCAGCACGCCCAGGGCGTGGGCTTCATCGACCATCAAAAACGCTTTATACCGCCGTTTTATGTCAATAAATGCAGGCAGGTTCGGAATGTCACCATCCATGCTGTACAAGCCTTCGATCACAATCAGCACACGTTCAAACTGGCCACGAATCTCGGCCAGAATGCGCTCCAGAGCGGCGCTGTCGTTGTGAGGGAAGGAACGGCGGGCGGCACCCGACAACTGGATGCCTTGCAAAATACTGTTGTGGATCAGGCTATCGTGAATCACCAGATCCTTGGGGCCGAACAAGTAACCAATGGTGCTGACGTTGGTGGCATGTCCACTGACAAAAACCACGCAATCATCGACCTCATAGTTCTGCGCCAGCTCTTCTTCCAGCTCACGCTGGACGCGGCGCTCGCCTGCTACCAAACGGCTGGCCGAAGCCGATGTGCCATACTGGTCCATCGCGGCTTTGGCGGCCGCATTCACTTCCGGGTGTGCAGAAAGACCCAGATAGTTGTAATTGGCAAAGTTCAGATAGTCACGCCCGTCGATACGGGTGTGCGCAGCAGCCACACCATCGTGGCTGCGGAAAAAGGGGTTACGCACGCCCATACGATCAGCCATGGCCTTGGGCACCAGCATTTTCTCGTAACCGGGATGACGGTCAAAGCGGGTGTAGGACTCCGGGATATGGCTGGCCGCCCCCTGATGGGTAGCGGACTGCTCGGCCATGCGGCCATTGCTGGCCGCTTGTCCGGTTTTACGTCCCAGAATGCGCTGTATCAGTTGTGCTTTACTGCCTGGCGCTAGATCGTTCTTACTCATTGATCAGTGATGTTCCTGTTTCTGCCAATCGCTGTACATCTTTTGCCAAGCCTTGCAAGTCAGCCTCGGACATATCGTCCCCGTGCTGACGTACGACATCGGCCACCAAATGCCCAGCGTCCTGCTCTGCCGAGTCCTCGCCACCGGCCGTCAGCTTGTCCACAATGCGGGCCGCGACGTTCCAGACGGTGGGAGAATCATTCAGCACCATGGCGGGCAACTGCACGCCAAAGCGTTGCTCCAACCCCAGGGCCAGTTCCACAGCCATCAAGGAGTCCATGCCCAGATCATGCAAGGAGCGCTGGGTTTCAATACGGTCTACTTCGGTGCGCAGAATGTTAGCAACTTCCTGCGCCACCCACTCGGCCACCAAAGCGTGAATTTGCTCGGGCGTTTTACCCGCGATCAAGGTGTGAATATCCTGGCCATCGCTGCCTGAGTCGTGATCCTTGCGGGCACGGTTCAAGATGGCAAAGCGTTCACTTTGGGCCGAGGCCAGCAAGCGTGCCAAGGCATTCCAGTCGAAGTTGGCCACAATGGACACTTCGCCATTGACGGCCAGGACGCGATCCAGTTGATCCAATGCCTGATCCGACTGCAACGGTGCCTTGCCCAGACGTTTGCCCAAGCTGTCCTTCACGGTTTCATTGCGGGTCAGGTAACCTGCGTCACCAATCGGCCCCCAGGCGATGCACGAAGCCGCCAGGCCCAGGTTCTGACGCAAGCGCGTCAGGCCTTCCAGGCCTGCATTGGCGGCCACATAGTTCGCCTGTCCGGGGTTACCAATAGAGGTCGTCACAGACGAATACAGCACGAAGTGGGACAGCTTCAAATCCTGAGTAGCCAGGTGCAGATTCCATGCACCCACCAACTTGGTTTGCAGCACCTTGTTCAAGCTGTCCTGATCCATATTGGCGATCAGGCGATCATCAAACACGGCGGCAGCATGCAGCACGCCAGTCAGTGGGCTATAACCCGTCTGAATCTGCGCGACAACAGCTTGTACTGCTGCGGAATCCGTAACGTCACACGCCACGATTTGCACGCGACAGCCTTGTGCCTGGAACTGCTTCAGCAGCTCTTGTGCACCAGGGGTGTCGGCACCGCGGCGACCAGCCAGGACCAGAGAGCGCACGCCACGCTTGACCAGCCATTGGGCGGAAGCCAAACCGAAGCCAGACAAGCCACCCGTAACCAACCACGTGCCCTGTTCGGACAAGTCGAGAGGGGCAGCGATTTGTTTTGCAGGCAAACGGGGTTGGGCATCCTTCAAGGACACCACCAGCTTGCCGATGTGACGAGCCTGCTGCATGGCGCGGAATGCATCAACCACATGCTCGGCACCGAAGCTACGGTAAGGCAGTGGGAACAGCGCGCCATCATGGAACAGCTCCATGACTTCCTTGAACAAACGTCCCGCCAAGGCTGGGCGTCCCGTCAGCAACTGGTCGGCATCAATACCGAAGTAGCTGATATTGCTCTTGAAGGGACGTAGACCAATCGGCGTGTTCTCGAAGAAGTCCCGCTTGCCCAGCTCCAGGAAACGTCCAAAGGGACTCAGGACATCCAGACTGCGGCGCATGGCCTCACCCGCCAGCGAGTTCAGCACTACGTCCACACCTTCGCCGCCAGTAGCATCCATCACGTCCTGAGCAAAGCTCAGGCTGCGCGAATCGAACACATGGTCAGCGCCCAGCAAGGAGGCGAATACGCGTTTCTCGTCTGTACCGGCGGTGGCATAAATCTCTGCGCCCAAATGACGGGCCAGCTGGATTGCAGCAATCCCCACACCACCTGCGGCACCATGTATCAACACTTTTTCACCGGGCTGGATATGAGCCAGATGTGTCAGAGCGTAGTAGACAGTGAAGAACACCGTTGGAACGGTGGCGGCAGCTTCGAAATCCCAGCCTTCAGGCATGGGAGCGATAGCATCCGCACGTGTCACCACATGGCTGGCAAAGCAGGAGGAGCCAAAGCCCATCACCGGCTGGCCTACCGTCAAATTGGTGACATCAGCACCAACGCGGGTGACCACACCCGAGAACTCCAGGCCCAGGCTGGCACCGGCAAAACCGTTTTCTACGGCTTCGTCCGGCAACAAACCCATCAAATACATCACGTCACGGAAATTCAGGCCCGCTGCCATGGTACGGACTTCAACCTGATCCGCAGCCAGGCTCGGCGCTTGAACAGCTTGCCATTCCAGATTGCGCAGTTGTCCGGGCACCTGAAAGTCCAGCTTGAAGCGCGCATCCTGGCTTAGCTGGGCAGTCGCTGCCGCAGTAGCCTCTTCCAGTACCAAGGTATGGCGTGCGTCTTGAGACAAGACAATTTCTGTTGCTTCATCCGGCCACAGCAACTCCAGTTCCAGACGCTGAGCGATATCGCTGGCATTCACATCACCGGCCAGATCAATCAATGTGCAGGACAAGGCGGGCAGCTCGTTCATCACGACACGACCAAAGCCCCACAAGGCCGACTGGGCGGGATTCACCGCCCAATCCAATTCCTCTGCCATCGCCGGCAAGGCACCGCCTTGCGTCACTAGGAACAGGCGACTTGCAACGGTACGGGCGGACAAGTCCTGCGTCAGGCTCAGCAGTTGCGCGCTGGTCTGGCTGACCGCAGCAGCAGTATCAGCCCAACCCAGCATCTGCACTACATTCAGAGGACTCTCATCAGCCAAAATGTCGGCACTGAGCGGCCAGATTTGAGCGTTAACTGTTTGGCCAGCTGCTTCCAAACGGGCTTGCAACGAATGGGCTTGAACTTGAGAAGCCTCATCAAACAACAAGACCCATTTCGCTGGAGCGACGGCTTCCTGGTTTGGAATCGCCTGCGTTGTCGCGGCCTTGGCCAGCAACAAATAGACTCCTTCACTCAATTCCTGTGCGGCAGGCTCTTGCGCAGTTTGCACCTGCTCAAAACCTGCTTGCTCCAACGCCTTGTGCCAGCCTTCGGGCGACAACAATGAGGAGGATTGCGACTCACCGGCGGCGTGCCACCAGCTTTGGTCCAGACCGGACAAGAAGTCTGCATGCCAGTCAGGGTGACACTCGGCCACCAGCAGGACCCCACCCGTCGCCAGCCATTGCTTGCTACGCATCAGGGCGGGAGGAACATGTACGGTACGGTGCAGGCTGTGGCGCAAAATCACGACATCAAACTGGGGCTTATCGACTTGCTCCAGTTGCCAGTCTTGCAGATCAAAACCGAGCACCTGCACGTTGGCCAAAGTATGGTGCTGCGTCGCCTGACGAGCCTGCAAATCAGCATCTGGCAAAGCCAATACGTATTCAAACTGGTCTTCGGACAGGCAAGCAGCCAGAGTCTTGGGCAAATCGCTTGGGCCTACGGCGACTTCCAGCACGCGCAGTCGCTGGGAGGCAGGCAAGTTCGCAGCCAGTTCTCGCAACTGAGTTTCCAGTGCCAGACGCACACCCAGATACATGGGGTCATCGTCATACAGCACTTCAACCACGGGGGAACGGCGCAAGGAAGCCAGCAGTTTTTCGCCTGAAATATCGCCACGCAACAAGGCCGGCAATTGGCGTCCGACCGAACCAATTTGGGTCAGTTGCGGCAAGCTGCTAGGCGAATCCTGCAAAATTGTGCGCCACAAGTCCTGGGCGGCAGGCATATCGGCCTGCTCCACCACACGATAGCCTTCGTCATCTTGCAGCAGCTCTTCAGCGCGCAGCAGCTCGCTTAGCCAGCGGCCATACGGGCTATTCAATACTTCGGTGCTGAGTTCGGAAGGCTTTACGTTCTGGAAGGCTTCATAAATAAAGGACAGGCTCAAGGCATCCAGCAAAGGCAAAGTCTGCTGGAACCAGGTTTCTCGCTCTTGCTGCTGGTCAGCCAGTGCTGCCCAGCCGCTTTGGGCCAGTTGCTCAGGCGAGAGCGTAACAGCAACTCGCTCATCGCGAGGATGAGGACGCAGATACGGGGTAATTTGCCAGTTCGACACCGCGTGGCGATCCTGGCGCAAGAAATACGCAGCACGGAAACGGCAGGCCTGGGCGCTGGCCAGCAAACGGCCATCAGCTCCATACAACTCGAAATCCGCCAGTACCGAACGGGCACTGCTACGACGCAGGTGTGCACGGAAATGCGTTACCTGTCCTTCTGTAGACAGGGTGAAACGGCCTACTTTCACAGGCAGCAAGGCCACGCCTTGGCCTGCTTCAATATCTTGTGCGAAGAAATCCACCAGGGACTGGTAGCACACGTCCATCAAGGCCGGGTGCAACAGATAGCCATCTTGCTCCAGGCTGACGGGCATCTCCAGTTCGGCACTCAGATAAGTACCTTGCACCTGCGATGATTTCAAACCCTGGAAGGCCGGACCGTAATCCAGACCCAGGGAATGCGCCAAGCGATAGTGTCGATCGCGATCAATCTGCAGTTCAGCCGAGGCCAGGGGCGAGAGCTCCGCCACGGGCATGCGTTCATCCGAAGCCAGAATACGACCGCTGGCGTGTACCACCCACTCGTCCTGGCTCAAGCGTTGGCGACTCTTGATATGGAAGCTGCCATCACGCGGGCTCAGCACAAAACGCAGGCTGCGGGCATGTTCACCATCAAAAACCAGCGGAGCCAGAATATCCAGCTCGTCCACCAGGATCAATGCTTCGCCCAGCCACTCACGAGCTGCAGCCAAAGCCATTTCCAGATAAGCGGCACCTGGGTACACCATGGCACCACCCACTTTGTGATCCGCCAGCCAAGGCAAAATCACCGGGTCCAGCACGTTTTCCCAGCTGAGATCGCTATCCGGCAAACGCCAACCCAGCAAATCATGCACACGACGACGCTCGATGGAGCGCATCCCTTCTGTGCTGTTCTTGTACCAATGACGCTCGCGCTGCCATGGGTAAACGGGCAGCTCCACTGGATTGCCAGCCACAGGGAAACGGGCTTTCAATTGGGTCGGCAATAAAGCCAGGGTATGCAAGGCCGTATCAGTCAGCCGCTGCGGGCCATCGTCATGCTTGCGCAAGCTGGACAACACCACACCCTGAACCTCACACTGAGCCAGGGTTTCACGAATGTAGCGCTGCAAAATGGCGTGCGGGCCAATTTCCAGAAATACGCGGCAGCCCTGGTTCGCCAGACAGGCAATAGCCTGCTCGAACTGCACGGGTTCGCGAATATTGCGCCACCAGTAATCCACGCCCAGCTCTTGCGGGGACAGTTCTTCACCCGTAACGGTCGAGATAAAACGGGCTTGTGGAGCCTGCTGACCGGGCTGCAAATCGCCCAGGCTCTTTTCCAGATGCGGCAGCAAGCCATCCATATAGGGACTGTGAAAGGCGTAATCCAAATCCAGCAGGCGGAAGAAAACGCTTTGTCCTTCCAGAGCAGACTGAATACGCTGCAAGCCTTCCAGACTGCCGGACAGAGTGATATTGGAAGGGCTGTTTACCCCCGCCACATTCACGCCCAAGTCCGCACCCAAGCCTTCCAGCAAGGTGTTCACCGCTTCGTGCGACAGACCGATAACGGCCATCCGGCCTTGGCCACGAGTCAGACCTTGAGCCTGACTACGGGCACAAATAACGCGTATGGCTTGTTCCAGATCCAAGGCACCAGCGGCCCAGGCAGCAGCGATTTCGCCCACACTGTGGCCAGCCACGGCATCAGGTTCAATGCCATCTTCGCGCAACATGCGCGTCACAATAACCTGCACAGCAAACAACAAGGGCTGAGCGACTGTTGTGTCATCCATGCGGGAAGCGGCTGGCTCGGCTTGCAATTGCTCCAGCAGCGAAAAGCCCGCCAAGGGTTTCATCATGGCGTCCAGCTCAGACAGCAAAGCCGCGAAACGAGGGGACTCGCGCAACAAGGTCACGCCCATGCCCAGCCACTGCGCTCCATTACCGGCGTAGACAAAGGCTAATTGGCCTTCTTTGCTCGGGGCGTCTACGGTTTGCAAACCTTGTGGGGCTTGGCCGCCTTGCGCGTAAGCACGCAATTGCGCCACGCCTTCTTCAACCGTTTCGGGCTGAATGATCAAACAACGAGCCAAAGTCTGACGACGGTGAGTGACCGCGTAGCTGACATCGTAAAAATCTTGTGCCGTCTTGCCGTCCAGCAAGTCCGCATAATTACCCGCATGCTCACGCAGAGCGGCTTCTGTCTTGGCCGACAAGACCAAAGGCGGCAAACCCGAGTTCGGCACCGTTGCCGATTGGGCAGTTGTCGCTACAGGAGCCTGCAACAAGACGTGGGCGTTGGCACCACCAAAGCCAAACGAGTTAAGTCCTGCGACCAAAGGCTTGCCATCGGTACGCTGCAACTCGCGGCCCTGAGGCAGCAGCTCCAGATTCAAACCATCAAAATCAATGGCGGGATTGGGGGTATTCAAGTGCAAAGCAGGCGGCAAGGCTTGGTGCTGCAATGCCAGCACTGTCTTGACCAGGCCAGCCATGCCGGAGGCCGATTCCATATGGCCCAAGTTCGCTTTGACTGAACCAATAGGCAAACGCTGCTCGCGCGATTTGCCATACACCGCGCTGATGGCGGTGGTTTCAACAGGATCGCCTACGGCTGTACCGGTACCGTGGGCTTCTACAAAGTCCACATCAGCCGCTGTCAGGCCACTGCGCTCCAGCACGGAGCGCATCAACTCGATTTGTCCCTGGCAGCTAGGAATAGTAATGCCGGTCTTGCGAGCCCCATCAGCATTCACGCCCGTTGCCAAAATGACGGCCTGTACCTGGTCGCCATCGGCCAGCGCCTGCTCCAGGGGCTTGAGCATCAGTACCGCGCCACCTTCGGACCGCACGTAACCATTACCAGCTTCATCGAACGCCTTGCAACGGCCATCTGCCGACAGCATCGACGCTTTGGTAAAGCCAACAAAGGGATAAGGGTGCAGCAACAGATTGACGCCACCGACCAAGGCGGTCGAAGCCTCGCCATTGCGCAAACTTGAGCAGGCTTGATGCAAAGCGACCAAAGAAGACGAGCAGGCGGTATCCACCGCCATGGACGGACCGTGCAGGTCGTAGATATAGGACAGACGGTTGGCGGCAATACTCATGGTATTGCCGGTCATCATATGGGCTGTCAGGCTGGCTAAATCGTCCAGACCGCGCATGCCGTAATCCAGGCCGGAAATACCAACATAAACCGCACAGTCACTACCGGCCATACTGGAGGGCAAGACGCCCGCATTCTCCATGGCTTCCCAGGACAGCTCCAGTAACAAGCGCTGCTGGGGGTCCAGCCAGGCGGCTTCGCGAGGGGAAATGCCAAAAAAGTCCGCATCGAACTCGTCGATGCGCGACAAGACACCGGCCGAAAAAGTAATGCTACGACCCGGCTCGGACCTTTTATCGTGTTGCAACTCGGCCGTCGCCCAGCGATCCGCGGGGATTTCCGTAACCAGGTCGCGTTTTTCAATTAAGGCATTCCAGAACTGGTCGGGCTGCGACAGGTCACCCGGAAAGCGAAACGCCATACCAATAATGGCGATTGCTCCAGACGCAGTATTGCTTTTATTAATATCCGTACGGGATGCTTCTAACTCCTTAGCACCCTTGCCTGTATTTTGAGACACGCACCCTACCCTTTCGATCTTTACTGACTTGCCCTGTCACCGCGGAGCACGGAATAGTCATATTTGATAAAACGCTATTTCGGACAACGACTTCTGACATAGCCGTGTCGCAGGCAGCACACCAGTAAACAATGGCGAAACTTACGTCCCGTTACTATGATTTACAAACCCTAATTACATGGAATATATATAAATTCCATGTAATCCGATAATATTTATTTTCGATTTTTATTTAAGCAATCATGCCAAAAACAAAACATCCAAATTAAATATTCACTGACGATATTATTCTATTTATTGTTAAGCACAAAAAACGAGTGTTTGAAAAATAACAAAGCCTTGGGTATATTCACCAAGGCTGTCTAATCAAGACACTAGGCAAAATATCAAAGGTTTTTTTATTCCGTCGCCACCTTTAGCGAAATAAAAACTTCAATTCGACATTAAGCAAAGACTGTTCCTCGCCAAAAAACCCTGCCTACTTGGCGGTAGCCTGCTGCACTGCAAAAAGATTAGCAGCTGCGAATGTTACCATTACGCAGTTGTTCTAATCTATAAAGAATTGAAATCGAGCAGGGCCGCACTGTAACAATCCGATGCTGTGTTAAAGCCGCCAGACGAGCTTTTTCAGGACTATCAGGCAGCTTACAAGGTAGTCATAACTGACACTTGCTGACGTTCCAATAGGCCTGATACAACCATCAAGTCGTAGTGAAAAACTCATTTTTGATACAAACACGACATACGCGCGACGAGCGCAAACCCGTTACTGGTGCCGGTATACAACGGTCTTCCCTCACGGCCTGACCATGTGTCACCAAAGCAGTGTTTTCCCTTAGCCGCATCAAAAACGCCCAAATCAGGGCGTTTTTTTTGGGGGTTATCCCTCATCTATAGCTAGGTCCACCTAGGCTCTATACGAATTGTCTTATGACAGGACTGTCGCACGCCGTTACATTGAAATGGCTTCATCTAATAATTAATCCACTCTGGAGACATTTCATGGGTACGAACGCGACCACCGCACCCGTCGACGAACGATTACCGAACGGCAGGCTGGCTGCACTGGGCTTGCAGCACGTTCTGGTAATGTACGCCGGTGCCGTCGCGGTTCCACTAATTGTGGGCCGGGCATTAAACCTGACGTCTGAAGAAGTATCGATCCTGATTGCTGCTGACCTGTTTGTCTGCGGCATCGTGTCCATCATCCAATCGATGGGCTTTACGCAGTATTTTGGTATCAAGCTGCCCGTCATGATGGGCGTGACCTTTGCCGCTGTCGGCCCCATGGTCTCCATGGCACAGGCCAACCCCGGCCAGGAAGGAGCCCAGTTGCTCTTTGGCACGGTCATCGGGGCGGGGATCATCACCATGATCATCGCCCCTGCCGTCAGCCGCATGCTGCGCTTTTTCCCGCCTGTGGTCACCGGCACCATTATTGCCATGATCGGCATTACGCTGATGCGAGTGGGGATCAACTGGATTTTCGGTAACCCTGTTGGCCCTACCGCCCCCACGGTCATCAACCCCGACCACCTGGCCTGGATTCAACACGCACAATCGGCCGCAGCAATGCCCGGCTCGGCCTTGCCCCCACCTCCAGAAGGTCTGGCCTTGAAAGCAACGGTACCGAACCCGCGCTACGCCAACCTGACTGGCCTGGGCATTGCCGCCATCGTGCTGACCTCGATCCTGCTGATCGCCAAATTTGCCAAAGGCTTTCTGGCTAACGTGGCCGTCTTGCTGGGTATTGTTATTGGCGCCGTTGTGGCCTCGGCCATGGGCATCATGACCTACGAGAAAGTCGCCAATGCAGCTTGGGTTGATCTGGTTCTGCCCTTCCACTTCGGGATGCCCAAGTTCAATATCCTGCACATTGCGACCATGACACTGGTCATGATTGTGGTGCTGATTGAGTCTACCGGCATGTTCCTGGCTCTTAGCGACATGACAGGCAAGAAAGTGGATCAGAAAGATCTGGCACGCGGCCTGCGCACCGACGGTCTGGGCACCTTGCTGGGCGGTATCTTCAACACCTTCCCCTACTCCAGCTTCTCGCAAAACGTGGGCCTGGTTGCCGTGACAGGCGTGCGCAGCCGCTTTGTCTGCGTGGCCGGGGGTGTGATTTTGATCATTCTGGGCCTGCTGCCCAAAATGGCTGCCCTGGTTGAGTCCCTGCCCACAGTGGTGCTGGGCGGCGCCGGGATTGTGATGTTCGGTATGGTGACGGCCACCGGTATCCGCATCCTGTCCAACGTGGATTACAAAACCAACCGCAACAACTCCATGATCGTGGCCATCTCCATTGGCGTCGGCATGATTCCGCTGGTTGCGCCCAACTACATGCAGTGGATGCCTCACGCCATTCACCCGCTGATCGAATCGGGCATCTTGCTAACCTCGATTGCTGCCGTTCTGCTGAACTTGTTCTTTAATGGTGCTAAAGAAGATACGCATGCAGCGGTAGAAGCAGCCAAGCACGCGGAAGCCTAAAACGCTTGCTCAGCTTGTCTTGAAACCGGCCTGTCCATGAATGGGACAGGCCGGTTTTTATCGTCCGGCTTCTGCCATCAGGAGGCAAAGCGCCGCGCCCCCGCCACGCACAAGGCAGCGCCTAAAGTCACCCAGATCATGCTGGCATTGACGGACTCACCCAGCAAGGCGGCAGCCAATCCCAGGCCCATAAAAGGCTGCAACAACTGCAGTTGCCCCACTGCGGCAATCCCGCCCTGCGCCAACCCCCGATACCAGAACACAAACCCCAGGAACATGCTGAACACTGACACATAGCCGAAACCTAACCAGGCTGCTGTATTCACATTGCTGAATGTTTGCGGCCAGAACCACAGCATCATGACGAACATGAAAGGCGAGGAGAGCACCAAGGCCCAGCAAATAACTTGCCAGCCACCCAAACGACGCGACAGACGTCCACCTTCGGCATAACCCAAGCCACACACCACCACGGCGGCCAGCATATACAGGTCCCCTTGCCAGGCCGCATCCAGACCTTCTCGCGCGGCATAGGCCATCACCAGCAAGCAGCCCAAAACAGAGCACAGCCAGAACACGGGCTTATGCCGCTCTCCGGCCAAGACCACCCCGAAGAGGGCTGTGCACAAAGGCAGCAAGGCGACATACACAATAGAATGCGCCGAAGTGATGTACTGCAAGGCCAGCGCCGTCAACAAGGGGAATCCCAGCACGACACCAAAACCAACCACGGCCAGGGGTAACAAGTCTGATCGCTTTGGCCGTGCCACACGCCCGATCAGCAACCAGACAGCTGCCAACAAGGCAGCGACTACCGCTCGCGCGCCAGTCAGGAAAAAAGGATCCATGCCCAGCACAGCAACACGTGTAGCCGGCAGAGATCCGGCAAAGATTGCTACGCCTATAAAGCCATTTAGCCAGCTGACTGCCTTGCTATCCATCATTCACTCTCCAACAAAGATGCTTGTCAGTACAACACAGCTATGCCAGCATACACAGGCACAGTCCAGTACAGTTTTAAAAAACTGTACTGCTCACCGGACCCATACACCGCACCCGAGCCCGCCTCATGTCTGCTTTGACCCGTATCGACTACATCATGCAATCCGTACGTGAACGCATCGCGGCACGGACCTACCCGCCCGGCACCCGCCTGCCATCCGTACGCGCACAAGCAAAATCGGCGGGCGTGTCGGTGTCCACGATTGTCGAAGCCTATGGCAGGCTGGCCGCCGAAGGTCTGATCGAGGCTCGCGCAGGTTCCGGCTTTTATGTGACGGCTCCTTTGGCTCCACTCAGCTTGGCCGCCCTGGAACCAGCTCTGGAAAAGGATATCGATCCTTTATGGATCTCGCGCCAATCTCTGGAAGCCGAGGCCGATGTCCTGATGCCCGGCTGCGGGTGGCTGCCCTCGGATTGGATGTATGACCAAGGAGTGCGCCGCGGTTTACGTAAGGCCGCCCGTAGCCCCAGCGCGGACTTGACGGACTACGGCTCGCCTCTGGGCCTGGAGCCCTTGCGACAAATGCTGGCCCGTCGTCTCGTGCAGTCCGAAATAGATGCTGCCCCGCATCACATCATGCTGACCGACTCGGGCACTCAAGCTATTGACCTGCTTTGTCGCTTCTTTCTGGAGCCAGGCGATACGGTCCTGGTGGACGACCCCTGCTACTTCAATTTCCATGCGCTGCTGCGAGCGCATCGGGCCAAAATCGCCAGCGTGCCCTATACCCATCAGGGCCCTGATCTGGCGGCCTTTGAGGCTGCCCTTAAAGAACACAAACCCCGCCTGTACATCACCAATTCAGGCATACACAATCCAACCGGCGCACGCCTTTCGGCCATGACGGCCCATAGCGTGCTGGCCATGGCGCAACGCGCCGACCTCTACATTATTGAGGACGATATTTTCGGGGATCTGGAGACCCGACCCGCTACCCGACTGGCGGCACTGGATGGGCTGTCCCGCGTAGTACAGATAGGCAGTTTTTCCAAAACACTGTCGGCCGCCTTGCGCTGCGGTTATATCGCGGCCCAGACTCCATGGATCGAGAGCCTGGTCGACTTGCGTACCGCCACCAGTTTCAGCAGCAACCGCCTGGCCTCACATATTCTGAACAGCGCGCTTGGCGACAGCGGCTATCGCAAACATCTGGAACGAGTTCGATACCGGCTCTCCAAAGCCATGGATCACGCCGTGACACAGCTGCAGCAACTTGGCCTGACGCCATGGCTGCGCCCCCGCGAGGGCATGTTTCTCTGGGTGCGCCTGCCCGCCGGGCATGATGCCCTGACGTTGACACGCGCCTGTCTACCCCATGGCATCGTGCTGGCCCCTGGCCCTGTTTTCAGCCAAGCTCCTGATGCTGTCCAGTTTCTGCGCTTCAACGTCGCTCAATGCGGGGACAAACGCGTCTTCAACGTCCTGAAACGGGCTTTGAACAACGAGCTGTCTGTTTAAAGCATCAAGGGATTTCAGACCTTCCACTTGAACGCCCCGCATCAGTGTCCTGGTCGCGACCAGAGGATTACAATCGGCTCTGTTATGCGGCCCATGCGGACCGCCGCCACCAATCTGACTCCCATGTCCCCCAAAGACTTACGCGATTTATTCCTGCTGGCCGCCATCTGGGGCGGCTCGTTTTTATTTACGCTGCAAGCGGTCCCCGACTTTGGCCCCTTTCCCCTGACCGCCATACGGGTCGGTGTCAGCGCCCTGGCCTTGATGAGCTACATCACCGTCACGGGACGCTTGCCCATCTTTCTGGCGAACTGGAAACCCATCTTTGCGCTGGGCATTCTGAATGCCGCCGTGCCCTTCTCCTTATACGCCTTCGCAGCCTTGCGACTGGAGTCGGGCTTGCTGGCCGTCTTGAATGCCATGGCTCCCTTGTTCGGCGCACTGGTGGCACGAGTCTGGTTGAAAGAGCGCCTGACACCCAGCCGCATTCTGGGCCTGTGTCTGGGCTTCCTGGGCATTCTGATTCTGGTGTACGACAAGCTCAGCTTCAATAAAGGCGCCGAAGGCTGGGCTGTGCTGGCATCTTTGCTGGCCACAGTGTTTTACGGTATTGCCGCCAACTTTACCGCCCGCTATCTGCGCGGCGTGCAGCCACAGGCAGTAGCAGCAGGCAGCATGGTCAGCGCAACATTGGTTCTATTGCCCGCAGCCATTTACTGGTGGCCCGCACAGTTTCCGGGCCTGCATGCCTGGGGGGCTGCGCTGTCCTTATCCTTGCTGTGTACCGCAGTCGCTTACCTGATTTTTTACCGCCTGCTGTCCAATGTCGGCCCCTCCAAAACCATTACGGTGACCTTTTTGGTGCCGCCTTTTGGGGTGTTGTGGGGTGCCTTGCTGCTGGACGAGGCCCTGACCGCGCAGATGCTGATCGGTATGAGTACCGTTCTGTTCGGGACATTGCTGGCTACAGGGCTGATCGGCAAGCGCAAGACGACGTAAGTCAGCTACGCCGCCTTCAAGCGTCTTCGTTCTCGGTTCTCGGTTCTCGGTTCTCGGTTCTCGGTTCTCGGTTCTCGCAGCCTATTTGAACTCGTGACTGACGCTGGCCGTCTTTCCTGAGCGCACTCGAATGGTTGTGCTGAACTCTGGCAATCCCGCATTCTTGACAACAATGCGGTGCGAGCCTGGAGCCAGTGACAAGGACTTCAAAGGCGGGCTGACACCTTGCTTTCGGCCATTCACATAGACCTCCCCCCAAGGCCGTATATCCAGGGCGATTGTGCCCTTGGCAGGTGGCGCAGGCTTGGCAGCGACCGGCTCCAGTTGTTCCACATGATCGACTTGCGCGGAAGGCTCAGAGGAGTCGGTTTGCGTGCTTGCGGCCACCCCTGATGCAGTGGCCGTAGCAGTCCCGATAATTCCCATTGCTCCGGCACTTCCCGCAGCCCCGGTAGTTTCATTAACTCCGGAGGCGCCTGTTATTGCTGCTCCCCCTCCAGCGGCTCCGGCTGTTCCGGCTGTTCCGGCTGTTCCGGCTGTTCCGGCTGTTCCGGCTGTTCCGGCTGTTCCGGCTGTTCCGGCTGTTCCGGCTGTTCCGGCTGTTCCGGCTGTTCCGGCAGCATGATCGGCCAAAACCAGGCGAGCTGCATCATCCGATGTGTTTTGTGTTTGAACTGGCAAAGCAGGCTGCAAAGCTCCCGACTCGACCAGCAGTTTCAACTCCGGTGTTGTCGCGGCTTGCGAGCCCGAAGCCTGGGCTAATTGCTGCCCTGCCACCGAGTCATTTTGTGCACCTGTCGACTGCGACCCAAGCTGATCTGATCCTGCCACCGAAGGCTGCCCCGATTGAGAAGCAGACCCCACCCCTGCACCCAAAGCAGCCACATCATTCGGCTTGGACTCCCCACCCGCCACCAGCCCGCCCTGCAACTCCGACGTAGTTGGTCCCGGCCTTGTTGTGGGCTCTTCAGGCGTGGCGCCCACCACCGCCGGACGATCGGCATCAGACGATGCAACAGCGGGCCCGGAAGTATCGCCATCACCGCTCCAATACGCCGCCCCCAGCCCTGCCAGAACGACTACTGCCAAGCCCGCCAGCCACAATGGCAAGGAAGACCGGCGTTCAGGCGTAATCGGCAGCACAGTTTGCGCAGCGGGAGCATGTGCGGGCACAGGCTCTGGCACTTGCCCCAATCGTTCCAGCCTTCGGTAAGAAGCCATGGACTGAGGCCGCTGCACCCAGTCAAGGGCCAGCCCCTGCAACATGGCCTGCGTCGGACCGTCCGCGTCCTCGTCCATCACCACAGGATCTTTCAACTGCCGCCAAGGGGCGGCCATCAGAGGAAAGCCCGTTGTCAGTTGCCAGCGCAAGGCCGCATAAGCGTAGACATCCGTCCAAGGGCCAGCAGGCCGCACAGGATCATCCACATATTGCTCGGGGGCCGCGCAAGGCTCATCAAAGGCCATACCCTGAGCACGCGCCTGTGCCAGACTGCGCTTGTGCATGTTCTGCTCCAGCGGCAATAACTGAACCAGACCTTCATCACTCAAAACCACCGTATCCAGCCCCAGCACGCCATACCATTCCTGATGCTCATGCAGCTCGGCCAGTTGCAAAGCCAATTGATCCAGAATCACCAGCCGTTGGCCCAGCAGCAAAGAGTCCAGAATCTGCCCCAAAGGGCGACCTTGAATATCCTTGGCAGAGTTTGTACGTTTCATGAAAGGTCTCACCATGGTTGATAGGCGCGGTTTGCTGCATCTGCCGCTGCTGCTGACACGAACAAGCGCCGAAACAGGGCCAGACTTAGCTCGCCACTGTGCGTCACGCTGCACCAGCTAGGATTGTTCATGCCCAGGCACCACCAGTAACTACGGTGGGAGCCGGGCTCCAGACAAGGCTGCAGGACAGCCCACGGGTCTTGTGGCACAGACGGCGCACGAGAGCCATACAAAACATTCAGAATGTCCTGCCCGGCATCACGCTGCTCGGACTGGGCGGCGGCACTCTCCGCCAGCAAACCGGCATAAGGCACGGCACTACACAAAGTCTGATCCAACTGGGTTGCCGCCCAGCAAAATCGCACCCCTTGCTGCAAGGACAGGCCCAATTGCTCAACCATATTGGCCAGTACAGGCAGACGGACACGCCGACATTGCTCGGCATTCAAAGGCACCAAAGCGCACACCAGATACTCGCGCCCAACCCGGTCCTGACTGGGCATGACCGCCCCTGCTTGCACCCCCCCATGCGGCAAGGACATCAGAAATCCCCAGGCATGGACGGGCGAGCTGGGCATATTGGCTCCAGCCGTCTTGCTGGGCGAACGAATCTGGCTGACACCACTGCTGAACCAGCGCTCCCACGGCAACAAAATCGGCTCGGGCATACGTCTGCGCACAAAGTCCCCCATGGCCGGAATCTTGCCGTACCACATCACCTCCGGGCTGGAGTCGAAATCATCCTGGCGCATCTCAATGGCTCCCTGGGCAGCTAAACCCTCTCATCTCCGCCAAACGCCACGGATTCCTGGAGCTATTGGCCACCACATCCACCACAAACTGACGACTCCCCAAAGCAAAAGACAAGCGCTGTGCCCCAGCAGACGCACCCGATACAGGCTGTGCCTTGTCCAGCAATCGCAACAACGCCCAGGCACCTGTCGCCCTCATCCCTGACCCTTCGGATTGTGGCTGTGCCTCCAGACTGACCTGACGGCCCCCACGCGGCCCCGGCCACTGCACGCCCATGGCGACCTGCGGGCCATGGGCATAACGCAGCACCTGGCCATCCACATCCAGCAGCACTTGCGACAGTTCTGCATCCAGCTGAACCGGGGTGAACGCCATATCAATACGCGGTTGATTACTGCCTGCCGGGAAGAACACATCCCGAATCACAGCCGCACGCTGAAACGCATCCAGATAACGGAAGTTGGCCGCCGCCTGCCCATCTATGCCCGGTTTGAAACGCCAGCGCCCACCTGACATATCCACCTGGTGCATCAGATGCTCTTGAAAAAAGGCATCCATCAAGCCACCCGGCGCAAACATGCGGGCAAAATCGTTAGGTGCGAC
This sequence comes from Alcaligenes nematophilus, assembly GCF_026344155.1. Lineage (NCBI taxonomy): Bacteria > Pseudomonadati > Pseudomonadota > Betaproteobacteria > Burkholderiales > Alcaligenaceae > Alcaligenes > Alcaligenes nematophilus. Next base: position 318,380 of record NZ_JAPKMZ010000003.1, read on the forward strand.
ATCCTGCCTGGATTGAGCGGCGAAAGGATAACGCCCCGCAATCGCACTACGGCAAAACTGACCGATAGTGGCGTTTACCAACTGCCCCAAACTGGCTTGAGTCCGCGTCGCGATCTCGGCAGAAGCACCTACCGAAAACTGATCCAGCGCATCACGTAAAGGCCCAGGCAACCGACCTGCCTCTGCCTGCAACTTGGTCAAGACATTGGACTGCGGCGGTGTACCCGCGCTGCGCAGAGCAGCATCCGAGGAGGTCAAAAAAGCATAGAACTCATCCAGCAACTCCAGGGTGCCATCAATAGGCGCTGGTGCCCCGCCACTACTGGAAGCCAGGCGGTGATAAGGCTCGAAGTGCTGATCCACGATGGCCTCTACCTGCTTGGCCTGAGGCTCATTACGACGACTACCCTCCAACCCGACCGGGCCAAACATCTGCTCCAGCGCCTGCCGGGTATCGTCCAGCCGCACTTTGGCTTGTACCCCCAAAGAGGCCCCCTGCTGCGCATCCTCTCGCAACAGACGAGTTTGCAAAGCCACCTGCTGGACCAACTGCTTCAAGGGAGAATCGGCCATGGACAGGGTGCGGGCCAGCTGAATGTTTTCCAGCAAGCTGCCGCCTTGCAACAGGCGCAAGTCAGCCAGATACTCATCCCACACACGCACATAATCCAGCAGATACAGACGACGCAGCTCCTGGCTTGCCGCACGACGCGCCGCCTCGGACTGTCCGGCTCCCGTATCCAGCCCCAGAATCCAGCGATCATCCTCACGCATCTGCTGCAACTCGCTGTCGATGCGTGGCTCAACCACGGTCCAGTAACCCTCGTAGGTGTATAGACCGTCTACCCCTTCGGTTAGCGGTTTACCGCTTTCACGCTTGAACACAGAGGCCGCGTACGGCCCGGCCATGCCTGCAACAGACATGGGCATCAGTCCAGGCGTGGCCGCCAGAATACGGCGCATGCGGCTGTAAGTGCGCTGCTCCAGACTGATACGCGCCAGACGTTCCCGGCTTTGTTCAATCAAGGCTTCATTGCGCGGGAAGGGATTCAAGAGCAAGCCCGCCTGCGTCACTGCACGGACATGGCTCTCCAGCCTGTCGTATTGCGACTGGGTAAAGCCTGCCGGCAAGTCCTGTTTCAAACTACCCAGCAACCACGTCTGTAAATGGGCCGCGTCATAACGTCGCGTGTCGTACAACATCAGATAGGCGCGAAGGGCCTCGTAGCCGTACTCCAGATCCTGCGCCTGCTCGCTACGCAACACGGTTTCGATACGACGCGCCAGCAAGGGGGCCAGCAGTTTTTCTAAGGCGCGTTGATAAACGGTATCGGCGGCGGCCTTCATCTTGTCGCCCTGATACAGGCCCATGCGCCGCTCCAAACCGGGCGCATTCAAGGGAAACTGATCGCTTTGCGGCAGCAACGACAACATATCCAGCAAAGGCAGCAAGCCGACCGCCGGGGTGGTATCCAGCACCTGTGTTTGGTCCGCCTGTTGCTGAGCATGCGGAACACGTCCTTCAACCTGCTCCACATAGCTGCGGTTCAACAGAAAGCTGCGACTCCAGGCCAGCCCCAATAGCAACACACCCACCGCCACCAGACCGTAGACCAGAAAATGACGCAAGCGCACGCGGCGCTCCCAGCGCTCGTCGCGGCCTGCAACACCAGCCTCCTGAAAGATCAGCTCTTTCAGCAGCTGGGTCAGAAAATAGCTGCGGCCCTGACCGGCCACCGGCTGCGCTTGATCCGCCTGCACATCCACTTCCAGATACTCGCGCATGGAGTCCCGCACCTGATCCAGACGCACACCTCCTTGCCGACCACTGGTGAAGTACACGCCGCGCAGCAACAGGGGTGCCTCGAAGCGGGACTGGCTAAACACCTGTTCCAGAAACTCCTCCAGCACCGGCCCCAGGCGAGCAAACTGTTGTGGCAGCAGATAGGCTTCGGCACGCACGCTTTCGTTGGGCTGCTCGGCCATCACGGCCGCCAGACCACGCTCCAGGCGTTGATGCAAGGCTTCGTACTCGCGCCCATAGGTATGCGACAAGGAAAATCCCGCTTCGCGCGAGCTTTCATAAGGCAAGGTGAAGCCCCAAACCTGCTCCAGTTCCTGACGATCACAATGGTCGAAATACTCCTGAAAGCCCTGGAGCAAATCCATTTTGGTGACCAGCACATAGATAGGAAACTGAATCCCCAAACGCTCGCGCAATTCGGCCAGGCGCTGGCGCAAGACCTGCGCATGATCGTGACGTTGCGCGGCCGTGCTGGACAATAAATCCGGCACACTGATGGTCAACAAGGTGCCATTAATCGGCTGCCTGCGGCGATAGCGTTTGAGCAAGCCCAGAAAACCACGCCATTCCTGTTCATCGCCCACCGGATCACTTTCATGTGTAGTGTAGCGGCCTGCCGTATCCAGCAAGACGGCTTCGTCGGTAAACCACCAATCACAATTGCGCGTACCACCCACGCCTCGCAGCGACGTTTTTCCGTAGCGCTCCGACAAGGGAAACTGCAAGCCGGAATTGACCAGCGCTGTGGTTTTACCCGCTCCGGGTGCACCGATGAACACATACCAGGGCAGCTGATACACGTACTGACGCGACAACAAGGAACGCAAACGCCCGCCCATATGCGAACCGAAGCGAATCCGCTTGAGCAATTCGATCGCCTCATCAAACTGGCTTTGCAAAGGATGCGGCGTAGCCGTATTGCTCGATGCTGACGCCTTCTGCGCCGGGCGGCTTAATTGGCCTAGCAACTGCGCGTTCAGGCGACCTTCTCGCCAACTGCGCCACAACAAGCGCAGCAACCAGAACACCACCACCACAGCCATCGCAATCCAGCGTGACAGCTCGGTTTCCAATGGCCGGGTTTGGCCAATCGCCAACAAAGGCCCCAGCAACCAGATCAGCACCAGCAGGGTCAGCACACCCACAAAGGTCCAGACGCTGCGGCTGAAGACCAGACTCAAAAGACGTGTCATTGCCCGGCCTCCTTGCTCAAGGGCACAATCGTGATCTCCACCCGACGGTTCTGTGCCCGACCTTGAGCAGTGCCATTGTCCGCCACAGGCGCAGCATCGGCCCGGCCTTGTGCGCGCACACGCTCAGGCTGACTCAAGCGCTCCTGTAAGACGGCCTTGACCGAGTCGGCACGAGCCTGCGAGAGATGAAAATTGGAAGGAAAGCGCACACTGCGTATGGGGACGTTATCGGTATAGCCATCTACCAGCACCAAGCCCGGCGCGGCTTCCACCGCATCGGCGATACGTGCAATAACGGGAAGCAACGGCGCACGGATCTGGTCAGCTCCTGAATCGAACAGGCCGTCGCCGCGCAGGATAATGACGCTGCGATCGGCCTGATCTCGCACGGTCAGCAGACCCTCGGCCACCTCGGGGGCCAGCAGCTCTGCCAAGGCCAAAGGTGCTGGCGGTGCGACGCCACCAGACGGCGGCTGGCCCTGTGTCTGCAAGGCCGGCAGGCGCAAAGCCACAATGTCCTCGAAAGCCCGATCAGACTGCCGGTTCAACAACAGACTGGTACCCAGATACATCAACAAGCACAGCAGCAAGGCCACACAAACGGCCACCCAGATAGGCACAGGTAAAGGCTTGCCAACTTTCTGCGCCGGGTTGTCGCGCCAATGCGGGGACAGAGCGGCTGGCACCGTCTGTCCATACTGGCGCAAGCTCATGTACAGTCGTTGGCGCACGGTTTCCAGCTGGCTGGCGCCCTGCTCATGCACGCGATAGCGGCCTTGAAAACCTAAAGCCAGGCAGAAATACATCAGCTCCAGCAGCTGCAAATGCGCCGCCGGGCTTTGCATCAACTTGTCCAGAAGCTGAAAGAACTTCTCCCCGCCCCAGGTTTCATTATGAAAAGTGACCAGCAAGGTGTGCGAGGACCAGACTCCGGCTTGCCCCCAAGGGGTTAGCGCGGCCGCTTCATCCAAGGTCGTGCACAGGCAATAACGAGCCGCCAAAATGGTTTCATTGGCCACGGGCACGGCCTGGGCGCGCAATTCAAATTGACGGATTTCAGCGACCAGCTTGGCACGCAGACCTGCCGGGTCTGCATGTCGGGCGCTGCGGCGTATATCGGACACCATCACCAGCAAAGGGTTGGCGGCCTCCAACAGGGGATTGGCCCCCTGCGGAACAAAGCGCGGCGCATCCGCCCGCGATCGGCGCTCGTCCGGGACCGGGCCGTTACTCCAGGAAACTGTCTCATTCATAGCCATGCTCCGGATCAGCGGCGTATCGCCCAAAACTCAAGTTGCAGGCCAGGAAAGTCTCCGGCCAAATGCAGGGCTAATGCGCCGTTCTGCTCCAGCTGACGCCACAGCTCGCCGCCTTTTTCCAGCTCGAAGTAGGTGAATCCTGCGTGATACGGCAAGGCTCGTGGCGCGACAGACAAAGGCTGCAAACCGATGCCCGGCAATTGCAGATGCACCAGATCGCGGATGCGTTCTACCGGCCCCAATTTCACCTGTGCCGCAAAATGCTGCCGCACGGTTTGGGCGGGCAAATCGGCCTGCACGGCCAACACAAAACCCGCCTGCCGCAAGAGCGCACGATCCGCAATCTGGGCCAGACGTACGCCCTGCCCCTTGTCCTCCAGCGCAATCGACACTGCCTGCTGTTCCAGGACCACGGACAAGGCACGGCGCAACTCCAACATCAGCGGCAAGAAGGTCTGGGCCAGATCGTCATGCTGATAGGAAGGCCAGATCAGCGGCTGACGCCCGTCCTGGGTGTAGGTAGCCAAAGCACCATGCAATTCCATCCAGGCCTGATACAGCTCGCCAGGATGTACGTGTACGCGCTGCTCCATGGCCCACAAGGCAGCCCGATAGCGATTGACCAGCTCCAGCATCATGAAGTCGGCCACATCGCCCTGCCCGCGCCCTCCCGGCCCCAGGCGTTCTGCCAGAGCTTGGGCACGGGCCTGCAGTAAAGCCTGCACATCCGCGCTTAGAGCACTTAGCCGGGCATGGGCCTGAATGGACAAGATAGGGGGAATGAAATCCGGGTCCAACACCAGCGAGCGGTCGGGTCTGCGCTCCAGAATGCGGGCCACGGGCATGGCAACACTGTCTTCATACACCTCGGATTCGGGCAGCAAAACAGGCTGCAAACGCCCCAGTTGCGACAGGCACGGTTCAGGTGACAAACCACTGCTGTCATACAAATCCTGCTCGCTGACCACATAACGCGAACGACGCGAGCTGTGCCCATCAAACTGAATCTCTGCCCGCCCGGCCTGACGACGAGGTAGCACCAGCATCAGACGCTCGGGACGCACCACTTCAGGGGCTGTCCAGGCCACAATCTGCATCGCTCCCGGCCGGCAATCAAAGGGCGTGCCATCCGGCAGCAAGCCGCGCGCTTCGCGTAAGGCGACACTGCCCATACTCAGGGCCTGTTCGTCCAGACTCAAGGTTTCAAAGCCCCAGCAGAACGGCTGCGTAGCCCGCCTTCCGGCGTGGGCATAGTGCTCCAGATAGCGCTCCATCTGCTGAAAATGCTGAGGCCGTAAAAACAGCCCTTCGGTCCAAATGACTTTATCCATTGAAATAATCCGTTCCACGCCCATCAATCAACGACATGAATGGCGTTCTTGCGTAATTGCAGACTGACCTGGACGGCGTCCGGGGCCGACTGCCAGAACTTGTAGATATTGGTGGTGCGCGACTCGGGCAGCGGCAAGAGGACACGCCACACACTGGCATCCAGCTCGCGATACCCTACGACCACGCCAACAGCAGTGGCTTGCAAATCGCCTGGCCTTTTGAAGGTATGAGTCTGGCCGGGGCGCAGCACGATCTGCTCCACATTGAGCAGATCCGCCTGCAAGGCTTGTTGCGGGTCAGACTGCAAGGCAAAGAAGTCCCGGGCTTCAAAGGTGCTGCCCGAGCGCAGCTCGAACACAAACACCTGTACCGGGGAGGGCCGACCCGTGGCATCCGGGTTGAGCTGCTCATCCGCAGTCAGAACAATCTCGTAGGGCACGGCCATGCGACTGGAGGTGGACGCACACGAGGCCAGCAAACCCAGCATCAGCAGCGAACACAAACGAAGCAATCGGCGAACGGTCACGATGTCTCCTTGAATGGCAATGCGCCCCATCTAAAAGCATGAATGCGACAACTTTGTTAAGGACACGGGGTGTTTCGGTGCTTACCCTTGCGCAACAACTCTTACAAAACCGTCCGCGTCATGTCATGTGGCTGTCTTTTTCCTTTCCTAGTCTTGAGGGCAAGTACAACTTTTCTTTTTCCTGCCATGTATTTACCTGCCCGCCTGATCGTTCCGGCCCTGGCCGTTTTACTGACAGCCTGCGCCCAAACCCAGCACAAACCAGTGGCTGTTTTCAGCCCGGCTGCCGAAGCTGAACTGGAGCAAATACGCTCTGCCTTCAATGAAGGCGACTACAGCACCGTGATCCGGCAAGTGGGCCGCTCCAGCACCCTTCCCGCTGCCGCGCCCAATCAATACAGCGAAGCCTTGAAACTGCAGGCCTTCAGCTTTTGCGTACGCGACTACACTTTTTTGTGTGAAGAGCGTTTCAAGCAGGCACGGGCTGTAGACCCTGGCTTTACCCTGGCCCAGGCCGAGCGCGGTCACCCCACCTGGGGCCCGGTGTATGAAAAAGTGGCAGGAGCACAGCCATGAGCACAGCTGTAGATTGGCGTTTGCAAGCAGAGTCCGGCGGAGCCCCGCGCCCTGTTCCTGAACCCGGTCTGGTCTGCGGTTCCTGGACTCAGGCTGATCTGGTTTTGCCCGATAACAATCAGACGCCGCCCGTGCTGTCTTACCTGCGTCGCCAGCACGATGTGCTGACGATTCAACGAGCCAGCTCAGACGGCCAGGTCGCCGTGAATGGCATCGAATTGGCACTGGCACAGGTCAAGACCTTGCAGAATGGGGATCGCCTGACCTTGGGGGAAATGCACTACCGGGTGGAATCGGGAGTCAGCCCCGTCACACAGGATGAAACGCCTTTGGCAGCTGCGCCGGCGGCCGATCCTTTCGCAGATCTGCATGTTCCCGGCATGGTCCCGGTCGGTGGTCCCGTGCCTGCGCCCTCGGACAAGCATCCCTTCGATACAGCAGCCAAACCAGCCAGTTCACCCAGCACCGACAGCACCATTCCGGCAGCCAGTTGGCAGCCAGAGTTGGGCCACGCCCCGGAGTGGGTTAGCACCTTGTCCGACAAGGAAAACGAGTTCGATCTTTTGCAGGGAATGCGTCAGGCCTAGGCCTTAGCTGCGCGGATCTTGCCAATCTGGACGGCTGTCCAGAAACAGGCACAGATCCGCTCTGTCCTGCGTGCCGGGCGAGCCCAGCCAGGTTTCCTGACCCAGGCCCAAGCCCGCCCCCAAACCCAGATCAGGCTGTTCGCTGGCTTGCAGCACCAGTTGCAACTGAACCGACCACTCCAAGCCCAGATACAAAGCCAGGCAATAGCGCAATTGCCGCCAGGCCGGACGACCTGGCAAGAAGCGGCCATAGTCCTGCCGACTCAAAGGGCCAATCCGTATTCGTATGGTTTGCTGCACGTCCAGAATACGTGCACCCAGAACGGAATTTTTCCCTAGCCCCGAACAACTGCGACCCAGGCTGATCTGAGTTTGATCATCCAGCGGCACCCAAACCGGCACGTTCTGCTGAATGCTGACGGGCAGTTGGAAATAGCTGGCTAGAAGCGATTGCAAAGCAGGCGCGCTACGGGTTTGAGACGCCAGCGCGGGTGCCTGAAAATGGACCGCATGGTCGCTCATGGGAGCCGATTCGCTCGGGCTCCCGACTCCGACCAAGCTGGCCAGCCAGCGCGTAAAACCATCCTGATCATGTTCCAGGTCACAGACCGCTTGCGCTTGTGCCCAGGCTCTGAAAAACAGTAAAAACAGACGGTGATGAAACTGGTCCAGAAAGGCCACACCAGCGCGGTCACCAAAGTTGCGACTACGCTGAAAAAAGTACTCCGTCATGTGCAGCGGCAAAGGGCCATTGGGCCCCCACAAACCAAAACCCTGCACATCCAGATACAGTTGTTCATCGTCCCAACGAGCGGTTTGCACACTGGAGGCCGCAAAAGCCAAACTAGGCGGCTGACCTACCCGCACATTTTCTTGGCGAGGCGTAGGCGCGGTTCCCAAACGGGGCTGGCCCTGGGCGGCTTGCAAGGCATCGACGGCCCGCAAAACCCGAAACAGATCATGGCCATAAGGCCATTGCTGAATGATCCGGCCCAGCTCTTCCAAAGAAGCCTGAGGCTTTAGCTGCTCCTGCTCGGCCCGGTTCACAGCACTGCCCGCGTACCTGCTTGCGGTCCCCAGGCACCTAGCTCCACCCCTGTCTCGGAACGAAACTGGGTAGACACAAAACTGTTCAGGCTGACATGACGGGCCAGATAACGACTGAGCACGGCGGCCAGAACAAAGGGACGGCCACCAGGAAAACCGCTTTGGTCCAGCGTGACCTCAAAATGCACGCCACGCGCCATCACCAAGGGTCCTGGCACCGGCATGGCCCTCTGCACAGGCCGCGCCTGCACCGCCACAATGGAAGCCAACTGACGCAAGGCACCGGCATCCGCGCTGTCCACATGCGGGGCCAGCAAGGCACGCCAGCGACCTGCAGCCTGCTTAGGGTCGGACTGGGCCACACCCAACTGGGCCAGACTCATCTGTGAAATCAAATCCCAGGCCTGACGACCGCCGGTTGACGCAGGTCGAGGACGGGTCAAACCACCCAATAAACTGACACCGGCTACGGGCGCCGAGACTTGCAGGCTGAAGTCAGACTCGGGCGAGCGCGGCAGCAACAAGGGCAAATCACGGTTGCTGCACCAGGCCGTAACACTGATCTGATTCATGCCAAAAAACTCGGACTGCTCGTGCTGATTCACCAGCGATAAATACACTTCGCTACCACCATAACTGCTGCGGCCACCCCAGCGTTTCTGGGTATCAGACACGACACGCGGTTCGCGTCGCACAGTGTAGTAACTGCCATAGCGTCCTGCATCCTGCGCCGTGCTGGCATACAAGGGTCGAAACAGCACATCGTCTGTTCCCTGCCGGCCATGTCCTTGCACTTGCTCCATCAAGCAAACTTCAAAGTCCATGGGACGCGTTCTGTCCATGACCACATGATGATCTGTTGCCTGAGGGCGCAAGGCCATGCGTTCACTGCGTCGACGAAATAAATTCACGACAGGCGTGCAATACAAACGCACATGGCCAGGGCCAACGCGTGCCGCCAGATCGGGCCAAGCCTGCTTAAGGACAATATGCAGGCTCCAGCGTCGACTTTTTCGCTCCTGCGCACGTCCTCTGGCGATAGCTGCTTGCAGACCACGCAGCCGTACAAAAGCAAAACGGCCCGGCAAGGCGAAATACTCCCGCAGCAAGCGATGGCCGGAGAACTCGTGAGACACCATGGGCAAGATGGCTTGATCATCTTCCAGGCCATCGTGTGTCAGACAATCAGACGTAGCCAGAAATTGTGGGGCCTCGTCCTCCATTTGGATGAACACCCCCAACGCCTGCCGAAGCAAGGCATCCAGCAGCAAGCTGCTGTCAGATTCCGGGCCGTCCAGATGCAGGCTAAGCTCATCCAGAGCCAGCTCCTCCAGTGTCAAACCGCCATGCACCGTGAAGTCCAGTTTCAAGGCCGAACGAGCTTGCGCGGCCTGCCGGCTACCTAAAGCCGCCAGGGGCAGATCAGCTGCTACATCGCCTAAACGTACCTGCGACAAGCTCATGGGCCACAAGTCCACGGCATGGCAAGTAGAAAACTCGCAGGCGGTTTGTTCTCCGGCTGGAATACGGGAGCGCAAGGCGGTGTGGCGCGGCATGGTAAAGCCTTTGGCCAGAGCACCTTCGCTCATGCTGGGACGAAACTGCACCAGTCCCATACTGGGGGTGGGCATCAACCAGGAAGGTTGAATCACATCCAGCAATTGCTGGCTTAGACGGGGGAATTCCGCGTCCATCTTCATCTGAATGCGAGCCGTCAGAAAGCTGAATCCTTCCAGCAGACGCTCGACATAGGGGTCAGCCACCGCCGTATCGTGCACACCCAGACGGGCCGCCACTTTGGGGTAGGCTTGCGCAAATTCGGCTCCTAGCTCGCGCAGGTAAGCCAATTCACGGTTGTAGTAATGCAGCAGCTCCGGATTCATCCCGACGCGTAACTCTCTTCAAGGTCCAACTGCCCGCTTTCCAGATCAATACTGGTGCGCAGCAAGAATTCCTGCGGATACGGCTCGCACCAGACATGGCCCTGAATACGCAAGCTCAAGACGTTATGCAAATCGCGCTGAGCCCTGTGATCCAGACAATGCACTTGTAAGGTATCGGGCAAAATGCGAGGCTCGAAATGCAGGATGGCGGTACGCAGCGCTTCTTCCACATCCAGCCACTCCACCTCGCTCATGGTCTTGCCCGCCAGCGGGCTCATGCCGTAATTCAGGCAGGAGCGGCGCACATGAGCCAAGGCCTGCATCAAGGGGGTGGCCCCCTGATTGGGCGTGTTGAGCAAATGGCCCAGATCGCGCAATACCGCCTGACGCATCTGGTACTGGCTCATGGGCTGAGGAGGCTCCCAGGTTTGATCGGGCCGCTCGTCGGTCAGCCTGTCGAGCAGACAAGGTTGCAAGCGATCCGCCTGACCGCGCATCAGCGCGGCCCCGCGGCGTCCCGGTAAGCGAAAGCGGTCCATAGCGGCCCTGCCTGAAAACCCAAGCCCGATCAGGCTTCTTTGTTTTGCTTGATGTCCCAGGCCACCAGCGTTTCAGCACCTTTGCTGCCGCGGTCGGACTGTTCCCAGTACTGCTGTTTGACGCGTGCGGCCTGGAAGGAGTAATTGACCATTACGCTTTCCACATCGCGCTCGGCATTGAGCTGAACTGAAGTCACCAGCACTTCTTCCAGGGTGATTTTGGAGTATTCCACCTGCTCGCCACCGGCCTTGCACACCGACAGCTCCACCTTGCCCAGGTGCTTGCCGCTAGCGCAGTGCTTCATCACGGCAGGCGCAGCCTTGTCGATGCGGGCGACCACATGCAGATCGTTGAAATTGGCCTTGCCCTGGCCACCGCCACCGCCCGAGCTCATGCTGCCCGGTTGCGAGGCACCCCACGAAAAGGACTGGATATCGGTCCAATCCTTGTGGTTGGAGTCTTTGGATTCGCCATTGGCGCCTTCAATTTTCATGAACATATCAACAGACACGCTTTTCTCCTTGGAGGTCGAATAAGGCCATCAAAAGGCCAGGGTGGGAATCAGTTCTGCTCGCCTTTGAGCGAAGGCAAACGGGACACCAGGCGCAGGGAAACCGTCAGGCCTTCCAGCTGGTAGTGCGGACGCAAGAAGAACTTGGCAGCGTAATAACCGGGGTTGTCCGGCACTTCCTGCACCGAGACTTCGGCGGCGGCCAGCGGCTTGCGTGCCTTGGTTTCCTGCGAAGAGTTGGTCGGGTCGCCGTCCACGTAATTCATGATCCAGCTGTTCAGCCAACGCTCCATATCGTCGCGCTCGCGAAAGGAACCGATCTTGTCGCGCACAATGCACTTCAGGTAATGCGCGAAACGGCAGCAGGCAAACAGATACGGCAAGCGCGCAGCCAAACGGGCATTGGCGGTAGCGTCTGCGTCGTAGTACTCCTGGGGCTTCTGCAAGGACTGAGCACCGATAAAAGCCGCAAAATCGGAGTTTTTGCGGTGTACCAAGGGCATGAATCCGTTCTTGGCCAGCTCGGCCTCGCGGCGGTCGCTGATGGCAATTTCCGTGGGGCATTTGATGTCCACACCACCATCGTCCGTGGGGAAGGTATGGCAAGGCAGGTTCTCGACCGCACCGCCCGACTCCACTCCGCGAATTGCCGTGCACCAGCCAAAATGCTTGAAGGATCGGTTGATATTCACCGCCATGGCGTAGGCCGAGTTGGCCCAGGTGTAGCGGTCATGGCTGGCTCCGTCGGTGTCTTCCTCGAAGTCGAACTCATCAACCGGGTTGGTACGTGCGCCATAGGGCAAGCGCGCCAGAAAACGCGGCATGGCCAGGCCCAGATAACGGGCATCATCAGATTCGCGCAGGCTTTGCCAGGCGGCGTACTCGGTATTGGAAAAAATCTTGGTCAGATCACGCGGATTGGCCAACTCCTGCCAGGATTCCATCTGCATCACGGACGGCGCAGCACCGGCGATAAAGGGGCTATGCGCGGCAGCGCCGATACGAGCCAGCTCACCCAGCATTTCCACATCAGGCGGGCTGTGGTCGAAGTGATAATCCCCCACCAGGCAACCAAAGGGTTCGCCACCAAACTGGCCGTATTCCTGTTCGTACACTTTCTTGAACAAGGGGCTTTGATCCCAAGCCACGCCTTTGTAGCGCTTCAGGTTGCGCGCCAATTCCTTCTTGGTGGCAGGCATCACACGGATACGCAGCAGCTCATCAGTTTCGGTATTGCTGACCAGATGGTGCAGGCCACGCCATGCTCCTTCCAGGCGCTGAAATTCGGGGTGATGCAGGATGTGATTGATCTGCTCGGTCATCTTCTGATCGATCTGGGCAATCACTGCCTGAATGGTTTGATAAGCGTCGTCGCTCAAGGTCACGGACTGGTCCAACGCCTGCTCGGCCAGCGTGGTGACGGCAAATTCAACCGCCTGCTGGGCCTGCTCGGTTTTGGGACGAAACTCCTGCTGCAACAGACTGGACAGTTCATCCAGTTGGGCCGTATCGCGAGTGGCGGTCAAGGTCTGGGTGGAAGTCATGGGGCGGGCTCCTTATGCTTTGGGCTCGTTGTCCTGATCGGACTGAGACTCGTCCATCGTCAGGGCCTGGGGCGGGCGGCCAGCCAGGGCGCGCAAGAGTTCGGGCTGCTGCAGGAGACGGGACAAGAGTTCTTCCGCCCCGCTTTTGCCATCCATATAAGTCAGCAAATTCGCCAGCTGTGTACGAGCTTCCAGCAGGCGGGCCAGAGGTTCGATCTGACGGGCCAGTTCAGCCGGGGAAAAGCTGTCCATGGAGTCAAAAGACACTTCCACACCCAGCACGCCATCGCCCTTCAGGCTGTTGGGAACCTGCATGTTCAGCTTGGGTGCGATGGACTTCATGCGGTCATCGAAGTTGTCCACGTCGATTTCCATAAACTTGCGCTCGCCCAGCTCCGGCTGGCTCTCCGTGTTGTGCCCGGCCAGATCCGCCAGCACACCCATCACGAAAGGCAGTTGCACACGATGCTCGGCGCCGTACAGTTCAACGTCGTACTCAATTTGCACACGCGGAGCCCGATTGCGCCCAAGGAATTTCTGGCCGCTGCCAGAATTGGATTTCACAGACATCAGGTCTTCTCCAGTTGATTTATGGAATTAAGAAGCGGCTGTCGCCACTTCGGATCGAGGCATGAAAACCTGGATCTGATCCCAGGCACCGGGAGCCAGGTCACGAATCAGCTCGTGAAAACCCATGGGCACCAGTTGCTGGGCACGACGCAGCAGCAAAGGGGCAGGATGGCTGGGTTCGTGCTGTTCGAAATACGCCACCAGCTTGTCCAGCAACAACACCACCTCTTCGCGGGATGAAACATGCAGGTTTTGCCAACTCGCCAAGCCCATCACCGGGGCGGCCTGATTGGCAGGCTGTGGCGACACAGGGTTGGTGGGGTGGCTTGCCTGCACAGGCTCGGGAGCGGAAGGAGCAGAGAGTGAGGTTGCTGCGTCCAGCACTGCGCAGGCGGCTTCCACGGTGTCCCAGGCCCCGTCCAGACGCACGGACCATTCGGCATCCAGATGGTGATGCACCAAGGCCTCCAGCTCCTGGCGGAACTGGCGCAAACGGTTCAAGGCCACTGTCTGACTTTGGCCCGCCGCAAAGGCACGGCGCAGTTCTTCGACCAGTCGATCCCGACCGGGCAGGCCAGTATCTTTCTGACTGCCATCCAGCACGTGGCCGACTTCACGTAAATTCAGCTGACGATGCCCCAGGCTGACTACGGGAGCTTCACGCATCAGGCGGCCCAGACCATCAATGGCCGACAGCCCGGCCAACGCATTGACGCGCGGTAATGGGTCCAGCTCACCCTCCTCGTGCAGACGCGGGTGAGCGTGCTCCCAGCCTTGTTGCAGGGCGCTGAGCAGCCAGTCGCACACTTCCACCAAAGCGGGCAGCCCACCTGTCTGCAAACGCGCCTGGGCCAGCACCACCAGCAAGCGAATATCTGCCGAGCGGTCCAGCAAATCCTGCACCAGGCGCACGATGCGCGTCCAGTCCGGCACCTGGGCCGGAATGATGGTTTGGCCAAACTGCTGCTCGCCCTGTACTTGCAAAGCCTGCATCAAGGCCAGAAAGTCTGCCTCGTATTCCAGGTTCTCGCCGTAGTGGGCGTTTTCGGGAGCCAAAATCCAGGCTGGCTGCCACTGCTCCTGTATTCCTTCGACCATAGCTGTCGTCTCGGATAACTGATCACGGAGCCAGTCTAGGAACTGAAGGTGACACCTTTTTGACGAAAATTTTTCCTTACTTATTTTGCAAAATGGATGTATTTACGCTCTTTTTGAAGCAAATAAAGAAAAAGCGCTACCCGCAGGCAGCGCTTTTCAAAGGAAAAAAATTGGCGAGAAGCTAGTCGTCCAACCCCTGCTCCTGTCGCCAGTGCTGGTAGCGTTGCTCCAGAACCGGCCGCAAGGTTTCGTAGCTGTCCCAATCGTCAGGCACGTGATAGATGGATGGCAAAACCTCGTCGTCCAGCGTATCCACGTAATCATCCAGATACAGCTCGTCGTAGTAAAAATCGCTAAAGGCTTTGCCCTGCTCGGACATGTCTTCGCTGACCAGCACATCGTCGCAACACTCTTGCAGCAGTTGCGAGCCTTTGATCATGTGATCACGGCACTGGCGCACCTCGTTGGGGTAGCGGTCCATAAAAGCATTGGCCAGCAGGCCTTTTTCCACCAGCCAGGCCAGATACATGCCGATGTGCGTGCGACCACCTTGCGGGCCCAGATCAGAGGGGTAGTCCCCGCCCACATGCCAGTCCACAGCGTCATATTTAACGGGATCAGTGTGCGTTTTCAATGTCGAACCTCCGTAGGTATGCGTATGTTCTTGGGAAGTGGCTGCTTGGGTGCATTCTTGCCAATCAACTCTGCGCCCTTGCTCTCCATTGCCTTGTCCTTGGCCTTCTGGGTTGCGGAGCGGCGCGCTCCCCCGCTCTTGACTTCGACCGCCCGGATTTTGCCCGTGTTCTTGTCCTTGATCAGTATATCGATCACACGGCGGGTCAATGGTGTTTTCGCAGACACCTGCGTGCCCATGACCTCGTGGCCTTCCTGCTTCAGCTCGGCCTCGACCTCGCGCTCTCGCTGCGCACCCCGACGCCGGTTGCGTTTAAGCTGCGCCCGCTTGGCTTCACGTGCTGCCGCTTTACGCGCCGCCTCCGGCCCGCTGCCCGACACGCCCTTGCCGCCTTTACCGGCGCCACCCCCGGCTCCACCGCCACCTAGCAACAGCACTTTGAACTGGCTGGGCACTACCCGCATGCCCACCGTATTCACCGTGTTCTGCATGCTCAAGCTAGTCAGACGGGTCGCCGGGATTCCCTTCCACAGCACATTAGGCACACAGGTAATGGAGCGCGAACGCGACATCACGGTTTGCGAGATCAAGCCCAAAGCCACACCCGGATTGTCACCATTACTCAAGGGTATCGTTGTGAGCAAGTTATGGGCAGGCCCACCCTGCAACAGGATGTTCCAGGCATTGGGAATACCCATCAGGCCCGTCGCAAAATTCGGGTAAGGAATCGGCAACAGAGCCGGTGGTGTCTTGCAGATGTCGGGAAAGGCAATATCCATGCCGCCCCGTTGGCAATTGGCAAACATCAGGGCTCCTTATTCAAGATTCATGTGACGCGCGGTCCAGCTCTCAGACTCGTGCAAGGCCGGGTCATTGGGCAGGCAGCCTGCGGCCTGTTCTTGCCCGGCCTTGTCCAGCAAGCAACGATGAAACTGGGTGCGCTCAAAATGTGCGCCATCCCAGCGAGCACGACGGCAATCTGCATACGAGAAATCCGCATAGCGCAGTTGGCTATGCTCGAAACGGGCCCGCTCCAACACTGCCTGCGCGAAGTAGGCCTGCTGCAAAAAAGAGCCACGAAAATCTGCCTCGGGAGCGTGGGCTTGAGCCCACAGACTTTGTGTCAGATCCGCCTCCCGAATCTGCAGTCCTTGAGCCTGTGCCTGAACAAATAAAGCCTGCTTGGCTTGGACCTTGTTCAGCACGGCCTGATTCAAGATGGCAGACTTGAAATTGGTGCCGTAAAGACGAGCGTGGCTTAGATCCGCTTGAGTAAAGTCGGACTCCATCAAGACACTGCCGCTGAAATCCAGCCCCGACAGATCCATGCCCTGGAAATTGCAGGTTTTGGCCGTCACCCTGTGCCAGCGACTACCGGCCAGAGTGCTGCCCCGCCAATCCATTTCGGTGACCACCACATCTTCCAGACGGGTCGACTGCAAGGACAAGTCCCCTGCGCGGCAGCCAGTCCAAGTGCAACGCTGCAAAAGAGCTTGGTCGAAGTTGCCCGATTGCAAAATGCATTGCGCCCAGTGAGTGTCGCTCCAGGCTCCGCCTTGCCAGATAGCGCCCTGTAAATCACAGTCCTGCCACATTACCTCCCTAGCCTGGACATGCTTGCAGGACAAGCCGATCAACACGCATTCCATAAAGGCGCAGCCATCCAGCACACTGGCATCCAGTACTGCTCCGCTCAAGTCACATTGATGAAAGCGGCTACCCGCCAGATTGACGCCCAAGGCTTGCACACGCGGCAGGCGGCAAGCGATGAACACCGCTCCTGAATAATCGCCCGGTGGCAAATACAGATCGCTGATGTCCAGTCCCAGCAAAGGCTCGCCTTGCCGAATGCGCAAACGCAAAGCATGTGCGTCCATCAGGCTTGTCCCCCGGCAGGATCGCGACGTGCCGTGCGTAAATACAGATTGCGGCTGCGGGTACGCGCATCCGTTTGCAAACCCATCAAATCAGCGCGGAAGAAGTTCACGGTATCCAGCATCGTGCCTTGAACATTCGCGCCCCCGGCCAGGCTATTGCTCATATCCACCTTGTTCATGATGGCTTGGCTAAAGTCAGTCTCGATCAGAATGCAGTCACTTAGGCGGGCCTGCGTCCATTGCGACCCCTGGAGATTGGCACCGGATAAATCACAGCGAATCAGTTGGGCCTGTTCAAAACAGGATTGCGACAAATCCAGCCCACGCAAATTACTTTCTTCCAAGCGGGCACCGCGCCAGTCCGACCCCGGCATAGCCACGCCGGACACCACGCTTTGACGCCAGCGGCTGTCACGGCAATCGAGCACACCGTCCAACAGACCCAGCAGCCAGGACGTGTCCTCCAGGCTGGAGCCCCTCAAGGACAGGTCCCGCAGATCACAGTCCAGCCAAGCGCATTGCTGCAACTGGCAATCCAGATAAGACAATTCGGACAAGCGCGAGCGCATCAAATATTGCACGCCACTTAACTGCGAGGTCTCGAAGGTGCAGCGCAGCAAGTCCACATCCAGCCACTCCTGCTCCTGAAGGTTCGACTGCTGGAACAAGACATCCTGCCAACTGGACTCGCGCGGCTGCCATCGGGCCGCCTGCACCTGACGAAACTGTACGGATTGCAGTACTGCCGCACTGAAATCCACATCATCCAATTGGGACTGATTGAATTGAACCTGCTCCAATCGCGCCCGCACAAATGTGGCTCCCGAGCAATCAGCTCCTGCAAACGTGCCTTGCCGTAGAACCGCATCGTTAAAGCAGGTGCCAACACAGCGCACCCCGGAGAAATCGAAGTCCTGCAAATGCAAACCGCTCAAGTCCAGGCCAGACAGATTGCGAGTTCCGGCCAGAATCAACTCCACTCGCCTGCGCAAACGCTGCTGACGCAGATCAGAGGCAGCAGGCGGTGCAGGGGCATAGGTTTGCATCGCACGTCTGGCCTGCTCCATAGGTTTGGATAGCAAGCCGGACACAGGCGCCTGGTCGCTGGCCGCTGCATCCAGCTCGCACAACATGCGCTGTGTATCACGAGCCGTCACACGAGTGCCGGCCTGATCCTGAAAGGGAGATTCACGCTGCAAGTCCTGCACTTTCGCCATGCCCTCTTCCATCTGCTGACGCGCATCCCATTGCTGGCGATTGGCTTGGCGCACTTCCTGCACCCAATCCGTTCGGTCCACATCCATAGGTTTGGGAGGCCCAGCCTGCGCCAAGGAAAACAGCTCGTTCTGCCAAGCCGGGTGTTCCTGTGCCGCGTCCTGCGCCCAGCGCTCCAGGCGCATCCGCATGGTCAGGGACAAGGGGTCGTCTGCGCTAGTCTGAAAATCATCCAAAGGTGCGCAGCAGTCAGCGGGTAGCAAATCCTGGTCGCGCAAGGCAAATAATCCGGCCTGATCGCCTTCGCTACGCAAGCGCAGCACTTGCTCGTAATGATCCTGGCCACGCGCTTGGCCCAAGGGCTCCAGGGCAGGCATTAATAAGTTCACATCTTGCGCCTGCGCATCCTGAAGCGGCACGCTCCCTTGGTACAGCAGGAGCATGTGGCCCAAATCAGGAAAGAACCAAACGGTGGTGTGCCGCAGGTCCAGCTTTTGCAGACCAGGTAGACGACGATCCTGATACCAGCAGATCGCCTCCCACTGCGGCAAGCTGCCACTCCACCGGGGTCGCTGGGCGTGCAGATGGTGTAGTTCCCAAGAACTGTCTGCGGGCCAATGACCTTGCTCACGCCACCACTGGTCCGGTTCAGCAGCATTGAAAAAATGTGGGTCCAGGCTGTCCAGCATCATGCCTGGATCGCCTTGCTGCCAGGCGGGGTCATAACGGCCCGCCAAACGAAAGCGACGTGGTCGCAAAGGCGATACCGGCCCCAAACCCGCTGGACGGCCCTGCTGGCCAGAACGGTGCAAGCGCCCTTCCCAAGGCTCTACCTGCGGCAAGCAAAGCGGTTCGCCCGGACTGGCTGCTTCCATTCCCATGCCGGCGGGATTATCGGGATACTGCGGCCCGCCCCAGCTACGGCTGCCATCCAAAGGCACGCGGGTAAAAGGCTCTGCCTCCCCCGGTCTGCCTTGCCGCCACTGACGTTGCCCAAATACAGCCAGCTGCTTTTCTATCGGGCCGACACGTGCTTGTACTGCCAGTTGGGATACCGGCTCACCACCAGGAGCGCAGGCATGGCCAGAGACCAGAAACTCTGCACAAGGTTTGGGCAAGGCCAGATCCAGCACATCGTCGCCCTGCATCAGGCCGGATACGCTTTGCCACATACGTGCATCGGTGCTCAAGACATGCGGGGCATCCATGGAACACCAGGCCTGTACCGACACGCTTAGCGCGTGTTGTCCGCGCCAGCTCCAGGGGCGTGCCAAAACACCCAAGCGCAAGGGCTTTACGATGCGCATGGGACTTGTCCTTTGGGAGAGCACGAGCAGGACTGACTTGGAGCAGGAGCACTGTCCGACTGCTCCGGACCCGCGTGTGCGTCATCCCCGATCAACTGCGAAGCCAGCGCCACCATCAATCAATCCCCATAGGAGTTGGCGGCGGGTTTCAACTGCAGGGTCACCTGTTCACGGTTCAGGGCGCACAGCTGAGCATTGGCCGGATCGCACAGTACGCTGACCCAATTACCCGGTTTGAATCGCTTGTTCAGTTCGGGCTGCACCAGCACATCCACATGGGTTTTCTGACCATCCACGTCCAGGCCCAGGCGCACTAGCGGATAAGCAGATTTGAAGACTTCTGGCAGCAGCTCGTCCTGAGAGACGATCATTGCCTGTTGGGGGACGACTTCGGCACGATGCAGACGCTGATACAAGAGCTCTTCAGGACGGGCACGCCAATAGCGCGTAAAACCCCTGTACCCCGCCACAAAACCGCCCACTGCGATCAGCATGGGCAAGATGACCAGATAAGGCAGCCAATCTCGCCATTCCAGGGCAATACCAATCGAAATCATGATGGCTCCCATCAAAGCGCTGAAAGCCATCCATATAATCTGTCCCAGCATCGTCGCGGACGTCCTTAAAAAAAGATGTGCAAGCCGGACTTGGCCAAACGCAGAGCCGAACTGCCGACGCGCACCGCCTGCTTGCCCAGATACACCGCACTGGTCTTGATCGCGGCGTAGGCTTTCTCGTCCTTGAAGGCCGAGTGGTCCATCTTCATGACGGCAGCCTGGAAATTGACCAGATAGCCCTGCGCCCGAATACCCCAGGCATCCAGCGAGGAAATCGTGCCGTTCAGGCGGAACCCCGTCACTTTTTCGGTATGCGGAATCCACCATTTTTCAATACCTGTGACATTCACCTTCCAGCTAGGCGTGGTGATGTTCACGCCCGCTGCGGCGGTAATGTCCACAGGACCGGAAATGCTTTTGGTCAGATTGCCAGTCAGGGTGTCAGTGATATTGCCGGTGGTGGTCAGGTCCACATCACCTGTAATGGTTTCTTTGACATCGCCAGTCACGGTGTAATCCACCGCGCCGGTAATCGTGCGGGTGTAATCGCCGGTTTGGGTGGAGTTGCGAGTGCCGGTGATGGAATCCGTGACATCGCCCGTGACCGTATGAGTGACCTCGCCGGTGATGGTTCGGGTCAAATCACCGGTCAAGGTGTCGGTGACATTGCCCGTCACGGTACGCGTCACATCACCGGTATGAGTTCGGGTCTGCTCGCCTTCTATGGTTTCAACCAGATCCCCGATGACCGTACGTACGACGCCGCTATTAAATGTCTCGGTTTCCAGATCCTGCACCGTTGTCGTGCGGGTTGCCATGACGCTCAAGGTATCGTGGCCTGTGACCACAGTAGTCCGGTTACCGTCGACGGTATGGGTTTCATCACCCTCGACTTCCGTATCCAGATTGCGCTCAGCATGCAGCCAGATACGCTCCTGCCCGGCTCTGTCCTCGAACATGAAGGCGTTGGCGTTGCTGGGATCACCGTCTTTGG
Source organism: Alcaligenes nematophilus (assembly GCF_026344155.1). Classification (NCBI taxonomy): domain Bacteria; kingdom Pseudomonadati; phylum Pseudomonadota; class Betaproteobacteria; order Burkholderiales; family Alcaligenaceae; genus Alcaligenes; species Alcaligenes nematophilus. The sequence goes on from NZ_JAPKMZ010000003.1 coordinate 339,434, forward strand.
AACGACTTAAAAAGCCGCTTTGTGTGGCATTGTCCGGAAGGTTCCAGGGCGGCATATTACTGGCGTTATACACACGACCGACGGCAATGGGCCGGTCCGGGTCACCCCCCAGAAAATCCACAATCACTTCGTCGCCCACTCGGGGCAGTTGAATGCCCCCAAAGCCGCCACCTGCCCACGGGCTGGAAACACGCAGCCAGCAGGAGCTGTTTTCATTGGCCTGCCCGTAGCGATCCCACAAAAACTGCACCTTGATGCGACCATATTGATCAGTCCACAGTTGCTCGCCGCTCTTGCCCACCACCTTGGCCGTTTGCGGGCCGTAGGTACGCGGAATAGGTGTGCGTCGCAAAGGGCGATACGGCTGGCTGGACGGGATCACCAGAAAATCAATGAAGTAGTGACTGGCCATGCCGCTCTCGCCGGTATGGCCTACATCCAGAAAGTCGTAATCGACCTGGGTCACCAGATAATCGCGGTTGTCCTCGGGGCGCGGATGATTGCGCACGGACAGCAAATAACCCGGCGCGACACCACGCGCATTAGTCTGGGCTTGTGCCTGGCTACGTACTGCCTGCAAGGCTTCCAGCCGCAAGCGGGAGTAATGTTCACCATGTTGAGGCTCGGTGTAGCCACCCGCCCATTCGTAGACTTCCAGATCACCCAAGGCGTGTTCAGCCGGGTTGCTACGCGTGGCGTCCAGGCTGGCTCCCGGCTTGCAATAGTCGTAGTCAGCGGTCGCGTAGCGGCCCGGAGTGACTTGCTCATACGGGTGCCAGGCATGGATATGCTCAACATCGGGATGCGCTACCCGATCGGGGGAAACAAAGGGCAGCTCAGAAAGCCAGGGCGCAGCCGCATGTTGACCCACATCGTCGGCCATCACCAAGGTATGGGCGCCATTACGATGCTCAAACCAGTAGTAAATCCCCTCGCGCTCCATCAAGCGGCTAACAAACTGAAAGTCGCTTTCCTGATACTGAACGCAATAGGTTTGACGCGGGTAGTCCTGCGTCAGGCGCGACTCCCAGGCAAAGGGGTAGCGGCCCAGCACATCCTGCAAAACCTCGGGCACGGTCTTTTCCTGAAAGATCCGGCTGTCCATGTTCTGGCTCAAGAACCAGAGCCAGGGGCGCAAGGTGGCCCGATACGTGTAGAAGCGGTCGCTGCGGCCGGTTTTACCCATCAGGCGAAATGCGCTGATACGACCATCCAGAAAGCGCGGCACTGCAAAAGGTGTTTTGATTTCCAGGCTCAGGGACTCGCCCAGCAAGCTGCGCAAATCCAGCAAGGGGGTATTGCAGACCACATCCACCTGCAATTCAAAAGGCTGGGACAAGGCTTCCCGACCTTGCAGAGCCTGAAATAGCAAGACTTCCGGCCCGAGCGGGCTATGCACTTGTACAAGGCGTTCTGTCAGCATGCTTACCCCATATGGATTTGGTCAGCGTCGACTTTGACCAGCTCGCGCGCAGTCATCAAGGTATGGCGGGCATGCAAACGCATTTGATGCTGGGCCTGCACATCCATGCGGCCCCCACGCCAACGCTCCTCTTTTTCAGTCAGACGAAATACGTGATTGCACACTTGGGACAGGCGATCCGCCACGGTTTCCTGCACGCGCGACAAAATCCGCAGCGTGCCTGCGGTCAGGCTCATCTCCCGGCCAGACTGGCGCAAATGGCCACCTGCCTGCAAAGTCAGGTCCGCCTCGGACTGGATATGTACCCCACCCTGGGCCGCCTGCACATGCAAGCCCTGCTCGGCGATCAGATGCAAAGCCCCGCCCTCGGGTCGCTCCAGCACGGCGAACACATAGGCCTGCTCGCCATCGGCACCGCCTACCCAGACCTTGTCGCCCACTTGCGGCTGCACCAGGCAACTGACGGCCTGCGGCACAATCCAGCAGCGCTCGCCGCAGTCGACTTCAAACTGCCCCGACTCCAGACGAGCCTTGACCCGTCCCTGCCAGAACATGGGGGGAACGTGCAGGCTGGACACCATGCGCGAGGGCAATCCCATACATCCTCCGTGTGAGCTGTTCAACACAATGAAAAGGACTATGGCCCGAGCCCATGTCTACTCTATGACAACAACAAAACTTTACTTTTTTGACATTTAGCGGGTTTTAAGCAAATTTGCTTACACGTATTGTGCTATTGCCCACCGATGCGGGGGACGCCCCAATAAAAAAGCCGCCCGAAGGCGGCTTTGTCCAGCAACGATAGAAACAGCAGCAGATCAGAAATTATGTCCGCTCGAAAATCCCGGCGGCTCCCATGCCTGTACCGATACACATGGTGAGCATGCCGTATTTCAGCTGACGACGCTGCAAGGCATGAACCACGGTGGCGGCACGCATGGCACCAGTCGCACCCAGAGGGTGACCCATGGCAATAGCACCACCCAGCGGATTGACGCGCTCGGGGTCCAGGCCCAAATCACGAATCACCGCCAGAGATTGAGCAGCAAAGGCTTCGTTCAGCTCGATCCAGTCCATCTGGTCTTGCTTCAGGCCAGCCAAGGCCAGCGCATGAGGCACGGCTTCTTTAGGACCGATACCCATGATTGCTGGCGGCACACCACGGACCGAGAAAGTCACGAAACGGGCCAGCGGAGTCAGATTGTGCTCGCGCAAGGCGCGTTCGGAAACAACCAGCAAGGCACCTGCCCCGTCCGAAGTCTGCGAACTGTTGCCGGCCGTGACCGAGCCACGCGCCGCAAATACGGGGCGCAGCTTACCCAGCACTTCCAGGCTGGTATCAGGGCGTGGACCCTCATCACGATCAACCACTTGAGTTTTGACGGAGATTTCCTGCGTGCTCAGGTTGGGTTGACGACGTGTCACCGTCACAGGCAGAACTTCGCCCGTGAACTCGCCCGATTCCCACGCCTTGACGGCTTTCTGGTGTGAAGCCAGGGCAAACGCGTCCTGATCTTCACGGGAGACTTTCCACTGACGCGCTACTTCTTCAGCGGTCAGACCCATGCCGTAAGCGATCCCGTAGTTCTCGTCCGAAGTGAAAATCTCGGGGCTGAACGTGGTATTCACGCCCATCACCGGCACCTGACTCATGGATTCCACACCCGAAGCCACGATGATGTCTGCCTGGCCCGTACGGATACGGTCAGCAGCAATCGCAATGGCGCTCAAACCCGAGGCGCAGAAGCGGTTGACGGTCATCCCGGCCACGGTATGAGGCAGGCCTGCCAGCAAGGCAGAAATACGCGCAACGTTAAAACCTTGCGGGCCTTCAGGCAGGGCGCAACCAGCCACCACTTCTTCAATGGCGGCAGGGTCCAGTTTGGGCACATCGGCCAGCATGCCGCGAATGGCTTCTGCCAAGAGCTCGTCAGGACGGTAGGACGAAAACACACCGCGAGGCGCTTTTCCAATGGGCGTACGCTTGGCAGCGACGATATAAGCTTGTTGTACAGTCATGTCTACTCCTTGATCCGCTCTAGTTACGCACTGGCTTGCCAGTGGTCAGCATCCCAGTAATACGTTCCTGGGTCTTGGGGGAATTGAGCAGCTCCAGGAAGGCCTGCCGCTCTTGCGCCATCATCCAGGCTTCATCCACCAGCGAGCCTGGATCCACATCGCCCCCGCAGATCACGGTTACGACCTTCTCGGCAATATGGAAGTCATATTCCGAGATGAAACCACCTTCTTTCATGTTCACCAGCTGAGCTTTCAGCGTGGCAATGCCATCGCGACCAGCAACCGGGAAGCGACGTGGCAATGGAGCACGCCAACCGGCGCTGGCCAGAGCCTGTGCCTGACGAACGGCCACGTAAACCAGTTCCTGACGGTTCATGACGATGGTGTCGGACTCTTTCAGGAAGCCAAGCTGACGCGCATCCAGAGCGGAGCGCGACACTTGTGCGCTGGCGATAGCCAGAGCAAAACGCTTCAGGTAGGCCAGCAACGGGGCATCAGGTGCACCCATGGCTTGCAGTTCAGCCGAGCGACGAGCCGAGTAAGCCAGACCACCTGCGCCTGGAACCAGACCCACACCCACTTCAACCAGACCAATGTAGGACTCGAAGTGAGCGACGCGGTGCGCGCAATGCACAGCCAGTTCGCAACCACCACCCAGAGCCAGACCGGCAACCGCAGCCACCACAGGCACCTGGGCGTAGCGGATACGCAGAACCATGTCCTGCATGGCGCGCTCTACAGGCTCAACACCGGCCACGCCTTCTTTCTCGAACACGGGCAAAATGGCTTTCAGGTCAGCGCCAGCGGAGAATGGATCACCATCCTGGGCCACCACCAGAGCCTGATACGAGGCTTCAGCCAGCTCAATCGCCTTGAACATGCCATTGACCACACCAGGGCTCAGCGTGTGCATCTTGGTCTTGAAGGACACGATCAGCACGTCTTGCGGGTGCGGTGCAGGCAGCGTCCAGCAGCGTACCGACTCATCCTCGAAAACCGTGGTGGTTTCCAGAGACTCGACCTCGCCCACCAGCAAAGGTGTGCCAATGTGGCGCAGGTAAACAGGCAGATCGCTACGGCCTTCAAAGCGGCTTTGCGACGGATTCCAGGAACCGGCAGCGGTATGCACGCCTTGCGCTTCCCACACAGGACCACGAGTCGCCCAGTCTGGCAGCGGCTGGCTGCTCAGTGTCTTGCCGTCTTGAATATCCTGGTTGATCCATTCGGCCACCTGACGCCATCCGGCAGCCTGCCAGATCTCGAACGGGCCTTGCTTGTGACCAAAGCCCCATTTCAAGGCCAGATCCAGCTGACGGGCGTTGTCGGCAATGTCTTGCAGATGAATGGCGCTGTAGTGGAAGGTGTCGCGCAGCACCGCCCACACGAATTGAGCCTGAGGCTTGTCGGACTCGCGCAGCTGGCGCAGGCGCTCAGCCGGGTCACGTACAGCCAGAATGGCAGCGACATCGGGATCGATCTTCTGGTCAGCGGCCACGTAATCGCGCTGTTGAGCATCGAAACGCTGGATTTCACGGCCCTTCTTGCGGAAGAAACCGGCACCGGTCTTTTGACCCAAAGCACCTGCATCAATCAGGCCCTGCACTTCTGGTGGCAGGCCAAAGTGTGCTTTGAAGCTGTCATCGGGCAGCTGATCCTGCATGGTGCGGATCACGTGTGCCAGAGTGTCCAGGCCAACCACGTCAGCGGTACGGTAAGTACCCGATTTGGCGCGACCCAGACGTGTACCCGTCAATTCATCAACCTGCTCGTAAGTCAGGGAGAAACGACGAGCCTGCTCGAACACGGACAGAATGCCAAAAACACCAATGCGGTTACCGATGAAATTGGGGGTGTCTTTGGCGCGAACCACGCCCTTGCCCAGTTGCGATACCAGGAAGGTTTCCAGAACATCCAGCAGCTCTGGCTGGGTGTATTTCGTGGGGATCAGCTCCACCAGGCTCATGTAGCGTGGCGGATTGAAAAAGTGCACGCCGCAAAAACGTGGACGCAGCGCTTCCGGCAAAACATCTGCCAGGGAAGTGATGGACAGGCCGGACGTGTTGCTGGCGATGATGGCATTAGGGTTCAGTGCTGGCCCGATCTTGCGGTACAGATCCTGTTTCCAGTCCAGACGCTCGGCAATGGCTTCGATCACCAGATCGCAATCGGCCAGACGGTCCAGATTGTCGTCGTAGTTGGCGGGCTCGATCAGGTCGGCCAGGTCTGGCGTACCCAAAGGAGCGGGATTCATTTTGCGCAGATTGGCAATGGCACGCAGGGCGATGCCATTTTTGGGCCCCTCGCGGGCGGGCAGATCAAACAGAACTACTGGTATGCCTGCATTCACGCAATGGGCGGCAATTTGCGCGCCCATGACGCCGGCACCGCATACGGCGACCCGACGCAAGGTACGGGCACTGCCCGTCACTGCACTGGCTGAACTAGATGTCATAGGTTTGTCTCCAGGAAACTGAAACCCCACGCAGCATAAGGTCCCAAACGGACGCTCTACGATGCGAGGCAATCGAATAATCGTACACGCACAACCGCTTTTACGACCATAAAGTCTTTTTTATTTTCAATCAAAGATGGGTATAGATCAAATCCATCTTCATGAAACTGTCCATGTTTGGATCCGGATCGGGCTGATCAGCCGCTCCAGCAAGCCACCATAAATTCAAACGATCGTTTCAATCTCTTTTATTTCAACAGATTGAACCCATAAAAAGCTCATTACACCCTTCATTAGCCGCCGGAAGCCCCCGTCCCCTCAAGTGGGCATCACACATGGTTTCAAGTTATTTTTTTAATTCTTTTCTTATTTATTTCAATTCATTTTTTATTTAATTTTTGCACCCACTTTAATTAATTTTTATCTTTAAATATTTCAAACAAATAAGCAGCGCTTGAGGGTAGAAAAAAATTTGAACGACCGCTGCCCGACAGCCGTTTTCTTGCCAATAAAGGCCACGCCGCACCCCCAGCAAGAAGGATCAGGCCGCCACCCGAGCGCACAAGAGGGCAAAAACGGCTTAATTTGTATGCCAGAATGTTCAAACTTCCACTTTTGACGAGCCCTATCCGCCTTCATTGCTCTATGACCCGGTCTCAAGAAGCTGCCCCTTTATCCTTAAGCGCTCTATTTCTGATCTTTGCCCGCATTGGCCTGACCAGCTTTGGTGGGGGCTTGAGTGGCTGGTTAATGCGTGAGTTTGTTGTTCAGCGGCGCCTGATGAGCCAGGCAGATTTTCTTAGCGGTCTGGCGCTGTCCCAAGCACTGCCCGGCATCAATGTGGTGAACCTCTCTATATGGATTGGTTATCGTCTGCTGGCCGGGCCTGGGGCGTTAGTTGCCACGCTGGGCATGGTGCTTCCCCCGCTACTGCTGGCCATTTTGATGCTGATTGGTCTGGAACAACTGACGGGCTCTACCCTGGTGCCTCAAGTCATGGCCGGAATTGCCGCCGCCGCTATTGGCCTGTCTCTTGAAATGGGCGTACGCTCGGCGCGCAGCGCCGCCACCGGAATCGTGCCCATTGCCCTCATGTTGGCCGTTTTTGTCGGCATTTTCGTCATGGAATGGAGCCTGATCCCCGTTATTCTGATCTGTGCACCGCTGTCCGTCTGGTATGCCTGGCTGCAACTTGGAGACAAAGCGGTGGAGCAATCATGATCACGGTTTTGCTCCAGCTCATGCGCGTCTTTGCGCCCCTGTCTTTTCTGACCATAGGGGGCGGGCAAAGCATCATCCCGGAGATTCACCGGCAATCGGTAGAAATCCATGGCTGGCTCAGCAATCAGGAATTTCTGGATCTGTTCGCCCTGTCGCGCCTGACACCCGGCCCGAAATCCTTGCTTGTAACCCTGGTGGGCTGGAAGGCGGCTGGCTGGGCCGGTGCCCTGGCCGCATCCGTCGCCATTTTCCTGCCCTCTGCCCTGCTGATCTATTACCTGGCAACAATCTGGAAGCGCTATGAGGGCACACGCATCATCCGCGCCATTGAAATTGGTCTGCTGCCCATTGCCGCCGGCATGATCCTGGCCGCCAGCGGCACAATTCTGAAAGCGGCCCAGGGCGGACTGTGGGCCTGGGGCACGGCTCTGGCCTGTACGGCCATTTTGCTGCTAAGTCGCATCAACCCTTTATGGTTGCTGGCAGGCGGCGGATTGCTGTTCGCCTTGATACAACCCGCTATCTAAAACAAATTCGACACAAAAAAGGGCGACTTCACCACCAAAGCCGGTTTGAAGTAAGTGGCTGTATCAAGAGCCACAAAATGGCTCATAAAAGCGCCACGATCCCGCCCCCATAGCGCGCAAGACATTGAGACGCCGGAGCTGCAAGCGGTACAATAGCAGGTCCTTTTATCCCCTTTTGCCCGCGACATGGTTGTAAATACTGACCGAGCCGTACTAAATCTGGACTCCGCCTCGCTGGGCTACGGTGCCTTTACCGTGCTCGCGGACGTGTCCATGACCGTTCAGAAAGGTCAGGTCGTCGCCATGATGGGGGGGTCAGGTTCCGGAAAAACAACACTTCTGCGTGCTGCGACCGGACAAATTCGTGCTCAGAAAGGGAGTGTTACGGTTTTTGGCCAGGACTTGGCCAAGCTGGACGGCGAGGCTCTGCGCCAGACGCGTCAACGCATGGGTGTGCTGTTTCAACAGGGTGCCCTGTTTACTGACCTGAACGTGTTTGAAAACGTGGCGTTTCCCCTGCGGGAGCTGACGAACGACTCCGAAATCGCCATTCAGGACCGTGTACTGGACAAGCTGGATGCCGTTGGCCTGCGCGCGGCTGCCCATTTGGGCATCAATGAAATTTCTGGCGGCATGGCTCGCCGGGTTGCCTTGGCCCGTGCCATTGTGCTGGAGCCCGAGCTGATTCTGTACGACGAACCCTTTGCCGGCCTGGACCCTATTTCCATGGGCATTACCGCGCAGCTGATTCGCGACCTGACCGACCGCCTGAACTGCGCTTCAGTATTGATTACGCACGATGTGGCCGAATCCTTTGCGATTGCCGACCAGGTTTATATTGTTGGCCAGGGACGTTTGCTGACCCAGGGCACGCCCACCGAGCTGCGCGCTTCCAAGGATCCTTACGTGCAGCAGTTCCTGCGTGGTGAACCCGACGGCCCTATCGCCTTTAACTATCCCGTCACCCCGGCTTTTGAAGCCTGGCTCCAGAATCGGACGACGCGCTCATGAATTTCATCACCGCCCCGATTAGCGCGCTAGGCGCTGCGATACGCAATAGCATCTACGGCCTGGGTGCCTTCAGCCGCCTGTTCGTGGCCTTGCTGGCCCGGTCTTCCCTGCTGTGGCGTCGCCCCCGTCTGGTTTCCCAGCAAATCCACTTTATTGGCAACTATTCGCTGCTGATCATTGCCGTTTCCGGGCTGTTCGTGGGTTTTGTGCTGGGCTTGCAAGGTTATTACACACTGAACCGCTATGGTTCCGAAGAGGCCTTGGGCCTGCTGGTCGCCCTGTCTCTGGTACGTGAACTGGGACCGGTTGTCACGGCCCTGCTGTTTGCAGGCCGAGCCGGAACATCATTAACCGCCGAAATCGGCTTGATGAAGGCCGGTGAACAGATTGCCGCCATGGAAGTCATGGCGGTGGACCCCTTGCGCCGCCTGCTGGTACCGCGCTTTTGGGGCGGCATTATTGCCATGCCCATTCTGGCCGCCGTGTTCTCCATGGTCGGCATTCTGGGCGGCTATGTCGTCGGTGTGCAGATGATCGGCATTGATGCGGGCGCCTTCTGGTCGCAAATGCAAAACGGTGTCGATGTGATTGATGACGTACTCAACGGAGTGATCAAAAGCCTGGTGTTTGGCCTGATCGTGACCTTGATTGCGCTGTATATGGGCTGGCATGCCAAGGCCACGCCCGAAGGCGTTTCTCGCGCGACCACACGCACGGTCGTCAGCGGCGCTTTGGCGGTATTGGGCACGGACTTCCTGCTCACCGCCCTTATGTTCAGTTAACTATTTAGGAATTGCTCAGCTATGAATCGCGAGAAAACCGATTTCTGGGTTGGCCTGTTTGTTTTGCTGGGGCTGGTCGCACTGGCATTCCTGGCCCTGCGTGCGGGTAACCTCAGTTCTTTTTCCTTTGCCAAGACCTACCAGGTATCGGCCAAGTTCGATAATCTGGGTGGTCTGAAACCACGCGCTCCCATCAAGGCCAGCGGTGTGGTCGTTGGCCGGGTTGGCTCCATTGGTTTTGACAACCAGGACTTCAAAGCCGTGGTCACCCTGGATATGGACGAGCACTACAAGTTTCCTGTCGACACCTCGGCCTCCATCCTGACGTCAGGCCTGCTGGGCGAACAGTACATTGGCCTGACTGCGGGTGGCGACGACAAGGACCTGCAAGGTGGCAGCACCATTACCTATACTCAAAGCGCGGTTGTGCTGGAAGAACTGATCAGCAAGTTCCTCTACAACACGGCCTCCAAGGACGGCGGCTCCAAATCGGAGTAAGCAAACCCGCCCGTTCATGCTCATTACAGACGACACAACCATGAATACAACAACTCGCCGCTCTTACTCCCTGCCTCGTGGAGTCCGTTTGAGCCTGATCGGTGCCAGTGCTGCGCTTGTGGCCGGTTGCGCCAGTGTGCCCAACCCCAACCCCCAGGACCCCTGGGAAGGCATGAACCGTGGCATCTACGCCTTTAACGAAACCGTGGACGGCGCGCTGATCAAACCGATTGCAGAAGGCTACAACGCCCTGACGCCTCAGCCTGCACGCACATGTATTAGTAACATTTTCAACAACCTGGGCGATGCCTGGTCGGCCGTCAACAGCTTCCTGCAAGGCGAGCACGTTGACTTCTTCAACACCCTGGGTCGCGTCCTGTTCAACTCGACCATGGGCCTGGGCGGTTGTATTGACGTTGCCACCATGAACGGCTCCAAGCGCATCCCCAACGACTTTGGTGTGACGCTGGGCGTATGGGGCGTCAAATCTGGCCCTTACGTGGTTCTGCCCTTCTTTGGCCCCAGCACCGTTCGCGACGGTGTGGCACGTGGCACCAGCTTCCTGGAAGGCTTCTCCTCCACGGGTCCGATCATGGCGATCAAGGATGTACCGGTACGCAACAGCATCTTGGGTTTGTGGGCCTTGGATGCCCGTGCTGGCGTGCTGGATGCAGAAAAACTTGTTAACGACATCGCCCTTGACCGCTACAGCTTCATACGCGACGCTTACCTGCAACGACGCCATGCGATGGTGCAAGCCCGCCGCACCGGTGGCGACACCAGCCAGGACCTGCCTGACTACTCGGACGCAGACGAATAAAAACGCGCTGCCCGCAGAACATTCTTCTGGAGTTTTTTATGATTTCCCGTCCCGCCTTGGGCGGGACTGCTTTGCAGTCCTCCCCCTCTCGCCTGATTTCCTGGATCCTGACCGTCTGTGCGGCCCTGGCTCTGTGTTTGCACGCCGTCGCAGCCCAGGCACAAGTTGCAGATCCCAAAGGGGAGCCCAACAAGTTTGTTGAATCGGTCGGTAATCAAGCATTGCAAGTGGTCAAGGAAAGCGACGCCATCCGCAAGGGTGACCGCGCTGCCATTCTGGCTGCCGTGAACGAAAACATCATGCCCTACGTGAACCTGGAAAAGACGACACGTCTGTCCGCTGGCCGCTACTGGCGTCAAGCCAGCCCCGAACAGCGTCAGAAGCTGGTCGAAGCGTTCAAGGGCACCTTGGTGCGTACCTACAGCGGAGCCTTGTCCCGCGTGGATGACAAGACACAGCTGACCATCCTGCCGTTCCGTGGCGATGCCACTGCAGACGACGTGGTGGTGCGCTCCTCGCTGACTCAATCCAACGGTGGCCCGGTTGGCGTGGATTACCGTCTGGAAAAAACACCTGAAGGCTGGAAAATCTACGACTTGAACGTGGAAGGCATCTGGCTGATTCAAAACTACCGCAACCAGTTTGCCCAGCAAATTGAGCAAGGTGGCATTGATGGCCTGATTCAGGCGCTGAACAAGCAAAACAGCTAAGACAGGCCGTGGCAAGCACGGGCGCTTTGGTCGGGCATTCTTAAGCAGACCAGAGTCGTACTCTATAATAAAGAGCCTGATCACCCCCAAACAGGTCTACGCCCATGCGTAGGCCTGTTTAGTTAACAAAGACGCTACAGCGACGACTTACACCGCCACACCCGCGTCAGGCCAACCCAAATTGCCATGTCCGCCTTCAAACTCGATAACGTCAGTAAACGCTTCGCTCCCCAAAGCCGGGGACTCAAAAGCCTGTTTTCCCCTCCCCGTTCCGATGCCGGTTTTCTGGCCGTCGATCAGGTCAGCCTGACTATCGAACATGGTGAATTTTTCGGCTTGCTCGGCCCTAACGGCGCCGGCAAAACAACCCTGATTTCCATGTTGGCCGGCCTGACCCGTCCCACCAGCGGCCAGGTCAGTGTCTGTGGTTACGATGTGCGCACCCAGTATCAAAAAGCCCGCCAATCGCTGGGCGTGGTGCCACAGGAAATTGTTTACGATCCCTTTTTCACCGTCCGTGAAACCTTGCGTCTGCAATCGGGCTACTTTGGCCTGAAAAACAATGACGACTGGATCGACGAGATTCTGGCCAATCTGGCCCTGAGCGACAAGGCCGATGTGAACATGCGCGCCTTGTCCGGCGGCATGAAGCGCCGCGTTCTGGTCGCCCAGGCGCTGGTGCACCGCCCCCCTGTCATTATTCTGGATGAACCCACTGCCGGTGTGGACGTGGACCTGCGCCGCACGCTGTGGGAGTTCATCATTCGCCTGAATCAACAAGGTCACACCATCTTGCTGACCACCCACTATCTGGAAGAAGCCCAGGCCCTCTGTGGTCGCCTGGCCATGCTTAAAAGTGGCAAGATCGTCGCCCTGGATACCACGCAAGCCATTATGGAGCGCGCAGGCGGCCACGATCTGGAGGATGCATTTGTGCGCATCATGCACAACGAAGGAAAAATGGGAGTCGCACTGTGAACCAGAACAATTCTCCCAAACACTGGGGCGTGCCTCAAAACACGGACGCCCCCGCTGCCAAGATCGGCACCCTGAGCCTGCCCCCTCAGCCCAAGATGGGCTCGGGCTTTCCTACGCTGCTGCGCAAAGAGCTGATGCGTTTCTGGAAAGTGGGCTTTCAGACCATTGCTGCGCCCGTTTTGACGGCGCTGATGTATTTGCTGATTTTCGCCCACGTCCTTGAAGGCCGCGTCACGGTATACGACTCCGTGCCCTACACCGCCTTCCTGATTCCGGGCCTGATGATGATGAGCATGTTGCAAAACGCTTTTGCGAACCCGTCCTCATCACTGATCCAAAGCCGCATCACTGGCAATCTGGTCTTTATCCTGCTGCCACCGCTGTCGCACCGCGAGATTTTCGCCGCCTATCTGCTGGCGTCCATCGCCCGCGGTGTCTGTGTGGGCCTCTGTGTGTGGCTGGTGTCGCTGTTCTTCGTTTCCCTGCCTGTGGCCAAGCCTTTATGGGTATTGGTGTTTGCCGTCATGTCTTGCGGCATCATGGGCACCTTGGGTCTGATCGCCGGACTGTGGTCTGAAAAGTTTGACCAACTGGCCGCGTTCCAGAACTTTCTGATCATGCCTGCAACATTCCTGTCGGGCGTGTTCTATTCGATTCATAGCCTGCCGCCGTTTTGGCAAACTGTTTCACACTGGAACCCGTTGCTCTATACCATTGACGGGTTCCGCTACGGTTTTTTTGCCGCCTCGGATATTTCTCCCTGGTTCAGCCTGACCGTTGTCGCCAGCGTCTTTGTTGCGCTGTGTCTGATTTCGCTACGCCTGCTTGCCTCAGGCTATAAATTACGGAATTGATTTCATGTTGCCGACCCCCGAACAAGTTCACCAATACATTGCCGACAACCTGCCCTGTGAACACTTGCAAGTGCAAGGCGATGGTTCGCACTTTGAGGCCCTGATCGTCAGCACCGCCTTTGAAGGCAAACGCCTGATTGCGCGTCACCAACTGGTTTACAAAGCCCTGGGCGACCGGATGAAAGCCGAAATCCACGCCCTGTCCATGCGCACGCTTACCCCCGACGAATACAAGGCCAATCCGAATGGATAAATTACGCATCACGGGCGGACAACGCCTGAATGGCGAGATCACCGTCTCTGGCGCCAAAAACGCCGCCCTGCCCATTCTGTGCGCCAGTCTGCTGACTGCCGACACGGTGTACCTGGACAATGTCCCGCGTCTGCGTGACATCGACACCACCCTGAAGCTGTTGGGACAGTTGGGTGTCTCCCAGGAGCGCAATGGCACGCTGGAGCTGAATGCAGGCAACATCACCAATCTGGAAGCGCCCTACGAACTGGTGAAAACCATGCGCGCCTCCATTCTGGTGCTGGGCCCCCTGCTGGCCCGCTTTGGCGAGGCCCGCGTCAGCCTGCCCGGTGGATGCGCCATTGGTCAGCGCCCTGTAGATCAGCACATCAAGGGTCTGGCGGCCATGGGTGCAGAAATCCATGTCGAGCACGGCTTTGTGAATGCCCGCGCCAAACGCTTGCGCGGTGCCGTGGTGCGCACGGATATGGTGACGGTGACCGGCACCGAAAACCTGATGATGGCCGCCGTTCTGGCTGAAGGCCAAACCATTCTGGAAAACGCAGCCCGCGAACCGGAAATTATTGATCTGGCCGAGCTGCTGATCAAAATGGGTGCCAAAATCCAGGGCCACGGTACCGACCGTATCGTCATTGACGGTGTCGAACGCCTGCACGGTGCCAAACACACCATCTGCCCCGACCGTATTGAAGCCGGTACGTTCCTGTGCGCCGTTGCCGCTACCGGTGGCGAACTGACCTTGCGCAATACCGATGCTGACGCCATGGGCGCCACGCTGGACAAGCTGCGCGAAGCCGGACTGCAGATTGAAACCGGCCCGGACTGGATCAAGGCCAGCATGAATGGTCGCCCCAAGGCGGTCAGCTTCCGTACCAGCGAATACCCCGGCTTCCCCACGGACATGCAGGCTCAATTGATGGCACTGAACACCATTGCCGACGGCACCGCCTCGGTCGTGGAAACCATCTTTGAAAATCGCTACATGCACGTACAGGAACTGAACCGACTGGGTGCACAGATCGATATCGAAGGCCATATGGCCGTCGTTACCGGCGCTCCTTACCTGACTGGCGCCACCGTCATGGCAACCGACCTGCGTGCGTCGGCCAGCCTGGTCATTGCAGGCCTGGCGGCTCGGGGTGACACTACCGTCGAACGCATCTACCATCTGGACCGTGGCTACGACCGCATGGAAGCCAAGCTTCAAGCCGTAGGCGCCAACATCGAGCGAATCAGCAGCAAGGAAACCCAATGAGTCCCGCCGGTTTAAATCAACCTCTGACGCTGGCCTTGTCCAAAGGCCGGATTTTTGACGAAACCCTGCCCTTGCTGGAAGAGGCAGGCATCAAGGTGCTGGAAAGCCCCGAAACGTCGCGCAAACTGATCCTGCCCACCAATAACCCGGACCTGCGTCTGATTATTGTGCGTGCCACCGACGTGCCAACCTACGTGCAATACGGTGCCGCCCATATCGGAATTGCCGGCAAGGATGTGCTGTACGAGCACATGGAACAGCACCCCGGCGGTCTGTACCAGCCCGTGGACCTGAACATTGCCCGTTGCCGCCTGTGTGTGGCCGTGGCCGAAGGCTTTGACTACCATTCGGCCGTCAAGCAAGGTTCACGCCTGCGTATCGCCACCAAATACACCCGCGCTGCCCGCGAACACTTCGCCAGCAAAGGCGTATATGTGGACTTGATCAAGCTGTATGGCTCCATGGAACTGGCTCCGCTGGTCGGTCTGGCCGACGCCATTGTGGACCTGGTCTCCAGCGGCGGCACCTTACGTGCCAACAAGCTGGTGGAAGTGGAAGACATCACCCCCATTTCCTCGCGCTTGATCGTCAATCAGGCTGCCATGAAGAACCGTGGTGCCCAGTTGCAACCCCTGATCGACGCTTTCTCTCGCGCTTCGGTAGACGAGTAAAACTTCCCCTGCCACGGGCGGGGGATAAACAGCCTGACAATCCTGCTTGCGCAAAAGGCGCAGACCGCCTTTTGCCTAAGCGAAATGTTATACACTGGCCCTTGAACCTTAGCTTTTTCCTATAGCGACATGTCACTGATCCATCGCCTGACCTCCCAATCCGCCCAGTTCGATGCCGAACTGCGCACTCTACTGGCTTACGAAGCGTCCGAAGACGCGTCTATCGAGCACGCTTGTGCCGAAATTCTGCATCGTATCCAGCATGAAGGGGACACGGCCTTGCTGGATTACACCCAGCGCTTTGACCGACTGGCTGTTGAACAGGCCTCGGCACTGGAAATCTCCAAAGAAGAACTGTTTGCGGCTCTGGACAGCCTGCCTGCCGATCAGCGCAAGGCACTGGAACAGGCCGCCGAGCGTGTGCGTCGTTACCACGAGCATCAGCGCACTGAAACCTGGACCTACACGGAAGCCGATGGCACCGTGCTGGGTCAGCAAGTTACTCCCTTGGACCGTGTGGGACTGTATGTCCCCGGTGGCAAGGCCGCTTACCCCTCCTCGGTTCTGATGAACGCCATTCCTGCCAAAGTGGCTGGTGTTCCAGAACTGATCATGGTCACGCCTACACCCGATGGCGTGCGCAACCCCATCGTGCTGGCGGCTGCCGCCCTGGGCGGTGTCGATCGCGTGTTCACTATTGGTGGCGCGCAGGCTGTAGGCGCTTTGGCTTACGGTACGGACACCATCCCGCCGGTAGACAAGATTGTCGGCCCCGGCAACGCCTATGTCGCCGCTGCCAAACGCCGCGTCTTTGGCGTCGTTGGCATCGACATGATTGCCGGCCCGTCCGAAATCCTGATCATCAGCGACGGCAGTGCTCCTGCTGACTGGGTGGCGATGGACCTGTTCTCCCAGGCGGAACACGACGAGCTGGCCCAGGCCATCTTGCTGTGTCCCGATGCGGACTTCCTGGACCAGGTTGAAGCGGCCATCGAACGTCTGCTCCCCACCATGCCACGCGCGGACATCATCCGTCGCAGCCTGTCTGGTCGCGGTGCCCTGATCCACGTCCGCGATCTGGACGAGGCCTGTAAGATCAGCAACCATATCGCGCCGGAACACCTGGAAGTCTCTACCCGTAACGCCCAGGACTTGTTGGGCAAAATCCGCCATGCTGGCGCCATTTTCCTGGGCCCCTACAGCTCCGAATCGCTGGGCGATTACTGTGCCGGGCCTAACCATGTCCTGCCGACGGCACGCACTGCGCGTTTCTCGTCACCTTTGGGCGTCTACGATTTCCAGAAACGCAGCAGCATTATTCAGGTTTCAGAGTCAGGCGCCCAAACATTGGGACCCATAGCCGCTACGCTGGCACAAGGCGAGGGCCTGTACGCCCACGCTGCCAGCGCGCAATTCCGATTGAACCAATCCTGATACCGGCCTTGCCGCCGGCACTGATATGCGTACCGCCGAGATTACCCGCAATACCAATGAAACCCGCATCCGCGTGGCCGTTAACCTGGACGGCACCGGCCGTCACTCGCTCAACAGCGGCGTGCCCTTTCTGGACCACATGCTGGACCAGATCGCCCGCCACGGTCTGATTGACCTGGACGTGCACTGTGAGGGCGACACCCACATCGATGATCACCACACTGTCGAGGATATCGGCATTGCACTGGGCCAGGCTTTTGCCAAGGCCGTAGGCAGCAAAGCCGGTCTGCGCCGCTACGGCCATGCCTATGTGCCCTTGGACGAGTCGCTCTCGCGCGTAGTGGTGGACTTCTCCGGTCGCCCCGGCCTGTTTTATTTTGTGCCCTTTACCCGCGCACGAATCGGCCAGTTCGATGTAGACTTGGCACGCGAGTTTTTCCAGGGTTTTGTCAATCACGCCCTGGTTTCTATGCACATCGATAACCTGCGCGGCGAAAACGCACACCACCAGTGCGAAACCGTGTTCAAAGCCTTTGGCCGAGCATTGCGTATGGCTCTGGAGCTGGACCCACGTAGCGAAGGCGTGGTGCCTTCGACCAAAGGGGTTCTGTAAACGCCCTTCGGACACACATCGTGACCACTATCGCTATTGTCGATTACGGTTCGGGCAACATTTTCTCGGTTGCCCGAGCACTGCATGCCGCCGCACCTGATGCGCGCATCGTTCTTGCTCAAACCCCTCAAGCCATTCTGGATGCGGACCGGGTTGTCTTACCCGGCCAGGGTGCCATGCCCGATTGCATGGCCCACCTGGACCAATCCGGTTTGCGCGATGCCTTGCTGACAGCCGCCCGCAACAAGCCCCTATTGGGCATCTGCGTAGGCGAACAAATGCTGTTCGATTCCAGTCAGGAAGGCAATGTCCCCTGTTTAGGTCTGATTCCCGGCCAAGTGCGCCGTTTTGAGGGCCCGAACTACAAAAGCAGCGACCACGCCTCCGGCCCCGGGCTGAAAGTGCCCCATATTGGCTGGAACCGCGTACACCAGACTCAGGATCATCCCTTATGGGCTGGCATTGAGGATGGCGCGTTCTTTTACTTTGTTCATAGCTACTTTGTCGATCCGCTGCATATAGATCAAACTTGTGGTTCGACGCACTATGGCCAACGCTTTACCTCGGCGATAGCAAACGCTAATATTTTTGCGTTGCAATGCCATCCTGAGAAAAGCGCAGACAACGGCCTGCAACTGTTCCGGAATTTCGCCAACTGGAAGCCATGATTTTTCAAGCAAGCTTCCCGGCGTTGTTCTGACTTTTTCCGACCCAGTATTTCTTACGTTTTTTACGGCTAAAGACCATGCTTTTGATTCCCGCCATCGACCTCAAAGACGGGCGTTGTGTGCGCCTTCGCCAGGGTGACCTGGACGATGCCACTATTTTCTCGGATGATCCGGCCAAAATAGCAACACAATGGCTGGAACAAGGGGCCCGGCGCCTGCATCTGGTGGACCTGAACGGCGCTTTTGCCGGTAAGCCCAAGAACAGCGAAGCCATCAAATCCATTATTGCTGCCATCGACGGTGAAATTCCCGTACAGATCGGCGGTGGTATCCGCGACCTGGATACCATCGAGCGCTACCTGGACGCTGGCATGAGCTATGTCATTATTGGCACTGCCGCTGTCAAAAGCCCTGGTTTCCTGCAAGACGCCTGCAGCGCCTTTCCTGGCAACATCATTGTTGGCCTGGATGCCCGTGACGGCAAAATCGCCACCGACGGCTGGAGCAAGCTGACCCGCCACGACGTACTGGATCTGGCCAAGAAATTTGAAGACTACGGCTGCGAGTCCATTATCTACACCGATATTGGCCGCGACGGCATGCTGACTGGCGTGAACATCGAAGCCACCGTCAAGCTGTCCCAGCACGTGAAGATTCCCGTCATCGCCTCCGGCGGTGTCACCAACCTGAAAGACATTGAAGACCTGTGTGCCGTAGAGCACGAAGGCATCGAAGGTGTGATTTTGGGTCGCAGCATTTACGAAGGCACCCTGAATTTTGCCGAGGCGCAAACCTTCGCTGACGAGTACCAGGCATGAGCCAGGACGTCACCAACGAATTAGCCTGCCGCATCATTCCTTGTCTGGACGTGACCGCTGGCCGTGTGGTCAAAGGCATCAACTTTGTGGATCTGGTCGATGCCGGAGACCCTGTCGAAATCGCCCGCAAGTACAACGACCAGGGTGCCGACGAACTGACCTTCCTGGACATTACGGCCACCTCGGACAACCGTGATCTGATCTTGCCCATCATCGAGCAGGTGGCCAGTCAGATTTTCATCCCCCTGACAGTGGGCGGTGGTGTGCGCGAAGTGGCCGACATCCAGCGCCTGCTCAATGCCGGTGCGGACAAGGTGTCCATTAACAGCGCCGCCATCAGCAACCCGGACCTGGTGCGTGCCGCCAGCGATCACCATGGCAAGCAATGCATGGTCGTCGCCATTGATGCACGCCGTGTCAGTGCTGAGAACGAAGCACCACGCTGGGAAGTCTTTACCCACGGCGGTCGTCGTGGAACCGGCCTGGACGTGGTGGAATGGGCAGTCCGCATGGCCGAATACGGCGCCGGCGAACTGCTGCTGACCAGCATGGACCGCGACGGCACCAAATCCGGCTTTGATCTGGAACTGACTCGTGCCGTGTCCGAGGCGGTCTCCGTTCCCGTTATCGCCTCTGGTGGAGTGGGCGGCCTGCAAGACCTGGCCGATGGCGTGATCAAGGGCGGCGCCAGTGCCGTACTGGCCGCCAGCATCTTCCACTACGGTCAACACACTATTGCCGAAGCCAAGGATTTCATGGCTGCGCAAGGTATTCAGGTGCGACGCTAATGGCTGACTTACCGGCCTGGCTGGCTGAAATCCGCTTTGATGAACAAGGCTTGATCCCCGCGATTGCGCAGGACCAGGCCACGGGCAAAATCTTGATGGTCGCCTGGATGAACCAGGAGTCCCTGCAAGAGACCGTCAGCACCGGCCGCGCCGTGTACTGGTCGCGTTCCCGCCAGCGCCTGTGGCGCAAGGGCGAGGAATCCGGTCACGTACAGCATGTCAGCGACTTGCGCCTGGACTGTGATGGCGACGTTATTTTGCTTAGCGTGGAACAGGTTGGCCAGATCGCCTGTCATACGGGTCGTGAAAGCTGCTTTTATCGCCAGCTGCAAGGCCAGAGCGATCAGGCACAATGGGTGGCGGTTGACCCCGTCCTGAAAGACCCGGAGCATATTTACCGATGAGCGAACAACCTACTGTCGAGACCATCCTTGATCATCTTGGCCGCACCCTGAAGTCCCGCCTACCTGCACAAGGCGGGGACCCATCCTCTTCCTACGCCGCCAAGCTGCTGGCCAAGGGACCGGATGCATTCCTGAAGAAAATCGGGGAAGAAGCGACCGAGCTGGTCATGGCTGCCAAGGATGAAGAACGCGAGCGCATCGTCTACGAAACGGCAGACCTGTGGTTTCATAGCCTGGTGGCCCTGACTTACTACGGTCTGGAGCCCCGCGATGTCCTGACAGAACTGCTGCGCCGCGAAGGTACATCAGGCCTGGAAGAAAAAGCTTCGCGCCCTAAGGACCAGGTGTAATTCTGTCATTTAGACGCGCTACACTGTCCTGATACCTAGATTTTTGGCACTTGCCCAGCAAGTGCTTCGCTACCGAGGTTGCTATGAGCGAGAACTGTCTGTTTTGTAAAATTGCTGCCGATCAGATCCCGTCCAAAAAAGTGTACGAGGACGAGGACTTTCTGGCATTTCACGACATCAACCCAGCTGCACCTATCCATATCCTGGTAATCCCCAAGAAACACGTCGTATCCATGCAGGACGTATCGGGCCAGGATAGCGAATGGTTGGGTAAAATGATGGCTTTGGCACCTTCCCTGGCCGCAAAGGCTGGTTGTCGCCCCGGCCCTGAAGGCGGTTTCCGCATTGTCATCAACAACGGTTTGGATGGCGGGCAGGAAATCAACCATTTACACATGCACATCTTGGGCGGTGAGCGCCCATGGCAACAACGCGCAGCCATGGCTGCTTAAGGGAGATACATTATGGGTAGCTTTAGCATTTGGCACTGGCTGATCGTTCTGGTCATCGTTGCCCTGGTTTTCGGCACCAAGAAACTGCGTAATATCGGCTCGGATCTGGGCGGTGCAGTCAAAGGTTTCAAAGAAGGCATGAAAGACGTGGGTGAAGAAGAAAAAACACCCGAAACCGTCAGCCAACGCGCTGCCGATCCTCAAACGATCGACGTGCAGGCCAAGGAAAAATCCGATCGCGCCTGATCCCCTTCTTGTGTGAGTCTGAATGTTTGATGTCAGCTTTAGTGAACTGCTCCTGATTGGAGTGGTTGCCCTGATCGTCATCGGTCCCGAACGTCTTCCTAAAGTAGCGCGCACCGTCGGCCATTTGCTTGGCCGCGCGCAGCGCTACGTTAACGAGGTCAAGACCGATATCCAACGCGAAATCAATCTGGATGAGGTGAACAAGCTCAAAGACCAGATGGAGGACGCCGCGCGCTCGGTGCGCAGTTCGGTCGAGGACACGGGCAAAAGCATCAGCCAGCCTCTGACAGAAGCCCGCGACACCCTGCAAAACGCGTCGGAGTCCGCACGCAAGGCCTTCTCGGATACCGCCGAGAGCGTCAAGGCGAGCCCCGACGCCACCCCCGCGAAAGAATCGGCTGCCAGTCAGCCCGATACGGATGCAGCCGCCCAGCCAGCGCCCAGTGCGCCAGCCAGTGACGACGCTCCCCGTCCTACGGATGCTCCCGCCCACCCCTCTAAAGGACCGACGGCATGAGCACCGAAGCGCCTCAAGAAGATACCTTCATCTCCCACCTGGTCGAGCTGCGTACACGCCTGCTGCGCGCGGTCATTGCCGTGGTCGGGATTTTTATCGTGCTGTTTACGTATCCGGGCGCTTCGGCCATTTATGATGTGCTGGCCCAGCCCATGATGAGCTCTCTGCCCGAGGGTACGCGCATGATTGCCACCGGGGTGATTACCCCCTTCATGGTGCCGGTCAAGGTCACCTTGATGGCATCGTTCGTATTGGCCTTGCCTATCGTGCTCTACCAGGCATGGGCCTTTATTGCGCCAGGTTTGTACAACCACGAAAAGAAGCTGGCTCTGCCGCTGATCATGACCAGCACCTTGCTGTTCATTGCCGGCATGGCGTTTTGTTATTTCGTGGTGTTCCGCACCGTGTTTCACTTCATCGCCTCGTTTGCCCCGCAATCGATTACACCAGCACCGGACATCGAAGCCTATCTGGGCTTTGTCATGACCATGTTCCTGGCCTTTGGCATTACCTTTGAAGTGCCTATCGCCGTAATTTTGCTGGTGAAAACAGGCGTTGTAACGGTAGCCAAACTGCGCGAAATCCGTGGTTATGTAATTGTAGGCGCGTTTGTGATCGCCGCTATCGTGACCCCGCCCGATGTGGTCAGCCAGATCTTGTTGGCCGCCCCGCTATGCCTGCTTTATGAATTAGGGATTCTGGCCGCCAGCCTGATCAAGAAACGGGAAGCGGAAAACAGCGAAGGCCGCGAGCTGGATCTGTAAAACGATCAAAGCAACACCTGTTTGTACGCGTCACATGGCGTGCAGACCCAAAAATGGCTCTCTTGCCTTGCTCCAAAAGGAGTAGCCCAGAGAGCCATTTTTTTTAGATACCTTGCCAAGCCTTCGCGCCACTACGATCTGCAAAACAGCGTAGCCAAATGCAAATCGCCTGACCACACAAGCATCAACACACTACAAGAGCCTGTACGGCCTGCAAGGCCATGAACGCATCTCTACGCTCTTTCAGTGAACTCCAGCGAAGAGGAGAAGCTGCTGGCCCTATTTGCGCACCTGAGGTCGCATACCGACCTTGACGGGAACGTCCAGCTCCTTGCCATCGCGCAATACGCTTAATGTCACGGTCTGCCCGGGTTGTACTGGCCCAATCTGATTAAGCAGGCCAATTGAATCGGCCACTTGCTGACCATTCAAGCGCAACACAATATCGCCCACCTGCAAATGCGCCTCGGCAGCCGGACCGTGACGTTGCACACTGGCAATAATCACACCTGCATCACTCTTTAGTTTGAAAGACTTGATCAGGTCCGGGGTAATGTCCTGTGGCTCCAGGCCCAGCCAGCCGCGTGTCACTTCACCATTACGGATAATTTCGTTCATGATGGCCAGCGCAGTCGAGGACGGAATGGCAAAACCGATACCCAGCGAACCCCCTGTTTCGGAATAAATAGCGGTATTGATTCCCACCAAACGGCCAACCGCATCCACCAGAGCCCCACCCGAGTTGCCGGGATTAATGGCGGCATCGGTCTGAATGAAGTTTTCGTAAATATTGATGCCCAGGCGATTGCGTCCCAAGCCGGAGACAATGCCCATCGTCGTGGTCTGACCCACTCCGAAAGGGTTGCCAATGGCCAGCACTACATCGCCCACCTGCAACTGATCCTGTTCCTGGGTCTGAATCACAGCCAGCTTGGGCAGATCCACTTTCAGCACGGCCAGATCGCTTTCAGGGTCCGAGCCAATCAGACGCGCCTTGGCCTGACGTCCATCCGATAATGCCACCTCGATGGCATCAGCCGCTTCAATCACGTGGTAATTGGTCAGGATATAACCCTGCTCGTGTACGATCACGCCCGAACCCAGGTTGATTGTGGAGCGGCGACCCATCAAGTCGGGCAGTTCGCGAAACAGGCGCTGCAGATCAGGATCTTCCAGCAAGGGAGAATTGCCTTCCAAATGCTTGCTGGTGTACACATTAACGACCGCCGGCGCGGCGCTAGTGACAGCCGAGGCATAAGACAGCGGGCCATCCTGCTCCATAGCAGCCGCGGGGATCAGGGGCGGAACCGGTGCAGGCAAAACCACCGTATTCGTAGAGCGGACGGGAGCCTCGGGCGCGCCCACCCACTGCGGTCGCAGCGTCACTACAATAAAAAAGCCCGCCAGACAAATTGTCACCGCTTGAGCAAACACTAGCCACAATCGACGCATAGCACTCTTTCAGATAAGGATTTCCATGACTCAGGTTTCAACAGCCGAACTGGCCAGCTGGCTCAATAGC
The DNA here is from genome assembly GCF_026344155.1 of Alcaligenes nematophilus. NCBI lineage: Bacteria > Pseudomonadati > Pseudomonadota > Betaproteobacteria > Burkholderiales > Alcaligenaceae > Alcaligenes > Alcaligenes nematophilus. The sequence continues at coordinate 363,484 of NZ_JAPKMZ010000003.1, forward strand.
ACCTTGGATGTCGCCCGTTTCAAGGACTATTGTCCCAATGGGCTTCAGGTCGAAGGCAAGCCCTATATTGGCAAACTCGTCACCGGCGTGACGGCCTCGCTGGCACTGATTGATGCCGCTATTGCCCGCCAGGCGGACGCAATTTTGGTGCACCACGGCTGGTTCTGGAAAAACGAAAACCCGTGCATTGTAGGCGCCCGAAAAACTCGTATAGAACGCGTCCTGACGCATCAGCTTAACCTCTTGGGCTATCACCTGCCCCTGGACGCTCACCCTGTCCTGGGCAATAACGCCCAGTTGGCTCGCCAGTTAGGCATCGAGGTGCTGCGCGACGCAGACGGCGTGGCACAAACCTGTGGTCCGGATGGACTGGTCTGGCTGGGTGAACTGCCAACCCCAGTTTCACTGGAAACATTCAGCCTGACAGTTTGCAATAATTTACAACGGCAACCACTGGTTGTTGGCGATTTACAACGGAAAATCCGCCGAATAGCCTGGTGCACAGGAGGGGCACAGGGCTTTATTGATAGCGCCATCGCCGCGCAGGCCGATCTTTACATCAGCGGCGAGGCTTCGGAGCAGACATTTCACAGTGCACAGGAAAACAATATTGCCTTCATGGCAGCCGGCCATCATGCAACCGAACGCTATGGGGCCAAGGCTTTGGGCGAGGAAATCGCTCGCCAGTTTGGCATAGAAGTGGAGTTCATCGATCTGGACAACCCGATCTGATTTCATCAAAAACCCGCACATATGACCTTGAACAAGCTTTAAAGCGCCACAGGCTAGACAAGCCCAGGCCCTGAAAGGCTAAAATCAGGCATCCGGCGCGGGCAAACTTGACCCTGCCGGTGGGTTTACATAAACAAAAAGGTGCCGAAAGGCACCTTAAAGCTTTGATAAGTCTGGGCTTTTATTTTTTCAGCGAATCCCTGATCTCGCGCAGCAAGATGACGTCTTCAGGGGTTGGTTCGGGTACGGCCTCAGCAGCTTCAGCCTTGGCCACGGTGGCACGCATACGGTTAATCATCTTGACCATGCAAAACACCACGAAGGCCAGCAAGATGAAGTTGATGAAAATGGTCAGGAAGTTACCCCACGACAAAACAACAGCACCGGCCGCATTCAGAGCTTCCAGGGTTTCTGGGCCGGTAAAGCCCTCTGGTGTACGCAAGACCGTGAACTGGTTGGTAAAATCCACTTCGCCGCCAAGGATGAAACTGATGACGGGCATGACGATGTCTTTTACCAGCGAGTCGATAATCTTGCCAAAAGCAGCGCCAATAATGACACCGACCGCAAGGTCCATCATGTTGCCCTTAACTGCGAACTCCCGGAATTCGTTCAGGAAACCTCGAGCCTTGTTCATATGTTCACCTTTGATCAAGTTATGCTGCGCTGGGTAACGCGTATAATGTGCGGTTGAATAATATACCCAGGCCCAAATCCGTAAATTGTGGTATTGCCCGAGTCGGGCAGGAATAAGGATACTAGAATGAGTCAGAATACGACACAGCCCGATGCCATAGGCGCGGTTGATTTCAATCTTCCGCCCGATCCTTCGCGCCGCACCTGGGTCGCCACCGCCTGTGCATTAGGTGGTGTCGCTGGTGTGGCGACAGCTGTTCCCTTTGTCAGCTCCTTTGCTCCTTCCGAGAAAGCAAAAGCGGCCGGCGCTCCCGTAGAGGTCGATATTTCCGGTATCGCCCCCGGTCAGATGCGCACCGTGGAATGGCGCGGGAAACCCGTCTGGATTCTGCACCGCACCAAAGAGCAGCTGGACGCACTGCCCAAGCTGGACAGCCAGTTGGCCGACCCTGACTCGGATCGCCCCGGTTACACCCCTGCGTACGCCAAGAACGAATACCGTTCGCGTCGCCCTGAAATCTTTATCTGTATCGGTATCTGCACCCACCTGGGTTGCTCCCCTACCCCGCATCTGGCTGCTGGCGCTGGCGCTGGTCTGCCCGGTGGTTGGGAAGGCGGCTTTCTGTGCCCCTGCCACGGCTCCACGTTCGACCTGGCCGGCCGCGTCTACAGCAACAAGCCTGCTCCAGACAATCTGGAAATCCCGCCCTACGAGTTCTCGGCTGACGGCACGATGGTTACCATCGGCGTAGACGAAAACAACAAGGCCTAAGGCGGCTGTAACCCAATACGTACTATTTAAAAAGATAAAGGAGCCGTTTCATGGCTGGCGAGAAAACCGTCGAAACGACAGGACTCTTGGGATGGATTGACAGGCGTTTCCCCCTGACATCCATGTACAAAGAGCACATGTCAGAATATTACGCGCCGAAGAACTTCAACTTCTGGTACTTCTTTGGCTCCCTGGCACTGCTGGTGCTGGTTATCCAGATCGTGACGGGTATTTTCCTGGTCATGAACTACAAGCCTGATGCCAAGCTGGCCTTTGAGTCGGTTGAATACATCATGCGTGAAGTGCCCGGTGGCTGGATCATCCGCTACATGCACTCCACAGGCGCTTCCATGTTCTTCGTGGTGGTGTACCTGCACATGCTGCGCGGCTTGTTCTACGGTTCTTACCGCAAGCCACGTGAACTGGTCTGGATCTTTGGCGTTGCCATTTTCCTCTGTCTGATGGCTGAAGCCTTCATGGGCTACCTGCTGCCATGGGGCCAGATGTCCTACTGGGGCGCCCAGGTGATTGTTAACCTGTTCTCGGCCATTCCTTTCATTGGTCCTGACCTGGCTATTTTCATCCGTGGTGACTACGTGGTGTCCGACGCCACCCTGAACCGCTTCTTTGCTCTGCACGTGATTGCGGTGCCCCTGGTCCTGCTGGGTCTGGTTGTGGCTCACCTGATCGCGCTGCACGAAGTGGGTTCCAACAACCCCGACGGCGTGGAAATCAAGAAAGGCCCCAAAGACGCTCAAGGTCGTCCTTTGGATGGCATCCCCTTCCACCCTTACTACACCGTGCATGACATCCTGGGTGTGGCGGGCTTCCTGATTGTGTTTGCCGCGATTGTGTTCTTTGCCCCTGAAATGGGCGGCTACTTCCTGGAGTTCAACAACTTCAGCCCTGCCGATGCACTGAAGACTCCTCCGCACATTGCTCCTGTCTGGTACTTCACGCCTTTCTACTCCATGCTGCGTGCCACGACTGCCGACTTTACCTGGGTTCTGGCCGGTGCTTCCGTGCTGGGTGCTCTGGTGCTGTTCGTCAAAGGCAAGCTGCCCGGTATCTGGCGCCTGGTCGTACCCGCTGTCCTGATCGCTGTTGCTGTGCTGCTGCGTGTTATCGACGCCAAGTTCTGGGGCGTGGTGGCCATGGGTGGTACGGTCGTGATCCTGTTCTTCCTGCCTTGGCTGGATAAATCGCCTGTGAAGTCGATTCGCTACCGTCCTACCTGGCACAAAGTGCTGTACGCGATTTTCATCATCAACTTCCTGATCTTGGGTTACCTGGGCACACAGGCTCCGAACGACTTGTTCAACCTGCTGAGCCAGATCGGTACGGTGATCTACCTGGCCTTCTTCCTGCTGATGCCAGTATGGAGCCGCATGGGTACGTTCAAACCCGAACCTGATCGCGTGACTTTCCGCCCTCACTAGGCCCCCAACACGAAACGGAATGACCATGATTAAGAAACTGCTTGGCGCTCTGGCCTTGTCCCTTACCTGCACGGTGGCTGGTGCCGCCGAAGGTGGCTATGCCCTGGAGCGCGCGCCCGACCGCATGAATGACATGGCGGCGTTGCAAAATGGCGCAAAACTGTTTGTGAACTACTGTCTGAACTGTCATAGCGCCAACTCCATGCGCTACAACAAGCTGACAGACATCGGCCTGACCGAAGAGGACATCAAGAAAAACTTGCTGTTCTCCTCGGACAAGGTGGGTGATCTGATGAAGATCGCCATGACCCCTGAAATGGGCAAGAAGTGGTTTGGTGCCGCTCCTCCGGACCTGTCCGTGATTGCGCGTGCCAAGTCCACCAACTTGGGCCCCAGCGGCGCAGACTACATCTACACCTACTTGCGCACTTTCTACCGTGACGCATCCCGCCCAACCGGCTGGGATAACCTGGTTTTCCCAAGCGTGGGTATGCCTCACGCCATGTGGGAGCGCCAAGGTGGCGTCACCTTGCACCGCACGACCGTAGCTCAGGAAGCCAAGGACGATGGCAGCAAGGAATGGGTCAAGACCACAGCCACCTACGATCCAGCCGGCTTCTCCGACGTCAAGAAAGAAGTTTTGGCCGATTACACCGGCCACGCTACTGACACCGTCAAGCTTGAGCCTGTTAACGCCAAGGCTGCTGCCAAATACGACAGCGACGTGGCCGACCTGGCCAACTTCATGGACTGGATGGCCGAGCCTGTGCAGCTGGAGCGCAAGAAAATTGGCGTGGGCGTGATCCTGTTCCTGCTCTTGTTCTTTGCCGTTGCATGGCGCCTGAACAGCGTTTTCTGGAAAGACATCAAGTAAAACGCTATGCTAGACGGGCAGGCCTAACTAGCCTGCCCGGCTTTTTATTGTTAAAACCCCTTGCAGGGTTTTAAATTCTGAGCCGTGAGGCTCTTGTTTTTATTTCTACGACTGGAATCTCCTACCATGATGGTGCTCTACTCTGGAACAACTTGCCCATTCTCACAGCGCTGCCGTTTCGTGTTGTTTGAAAAAGGCATGGATTTCGAGATCCGCGACATCGACTTGTACAACAAGCCTGAAGATATCGCCGTCATGAACCCCTACGGACAGGTGCCAATCCTGGTAGAACGTGACCTGATCTTGTACGAATCGAACATCATCAATGAGTACATTGATGAGCGTTTCCCGCATCCTCAGCTGATGCCTGCGGACCCCACCATGCGCGCCCGCACACGTCTGTTCCTGTATAACTTCGAAAAGGAACTGTTTGTGCACGTGGCCGCCCTGGAAGACCGCCGCAACGCGGATGCCAAGGCACAAGAACTGGCCCGTCAACAAATCCGCAACCACTTGTCGCAGCTGGCTCCCATCTTGCTCAAGAACAAGTACATGCTGGGTGAAGAATTCTCCATGCTGGACGTGGCGATCGCTCCCCTGCTCTGGCGCCTGGACCACTACGGTATCGAACTGCCCAAGAGCGCTGCTCCTGTGCAAAAGTACGCCGAGCGCGTGTTCTCGCGTCCTGCTTACATTGAAGCACTGACTCCTTCCGAAAAAGTCATGCGTCGCTAATCCACTATGCAAGAAACCTCGACCAAGCCTTACCTGCTGCGCGCTCTACATGAATGGTGTTCCGACCACGGATACACCCCACACATCGTGGTCACGGTAGACGCCAACACGGTTGTTCCACGCGGCCATATTCAGGATGGACAAATCACCCTGAATATCGGACATCTGGCCACCAATGGCCTGATCCTGGGCAACGACTACATTGAATTCCAGGCCCGCTTTGGCGGCGTCACGGAAGACATTTTCGTACCCGTGGCAGCTGTATCAGCCATCTACGCACGCGAAACAGGCGCTGGCATGGGTTTTGAGGTGGTGGAGTCCGAGCCTTACGCAGAAGGTGACACACCGGACGCCGCTCCTGAAGCTGCACCGGAAGCTCCCGCTGCCAAGAAAGACGCTGACAAGGTCTCGCACCTGAAGATCGTCAAATAAGGCGCGTTCGACGCAGACAAAAATAGAGCCCCGCATGGGGCTCTATTTATTTGGGTTCCAAGCTCGGCATTCACCCATGCTTTGGCTTTAGCTTGGCTTGGCTTGGCTTGGCTTGGCTTGGCTTGGCTTGGCTTGGCTTGGCTTGGCAGATCAGTATCAGCTACTTAAACCACCTCAGGGAATACTCAGCCACCTAACGCCACTGAAAATATTTCCCAAGCCTCCAGCCCACCATCTACCCTTGTACTGCCTCCGCTTGATTACGGCGACGTCCAGCCGCCACTCGCCACTCCAGCAGGCTCTTGAGCATCACAGACACAATCGCGAACACCGCCAGCAGCGCAGCCGCTGTAAAGGCCGCTGCTGCCTTGTTATCGTTGTTCAGCTGATCCACCAGCAAGGACAAGGTCAAAGTCTGATTCATGATGGTGCCCGACACCACGGACACGGCCCCAAACTCCCCAATCGCACGGGCATTGGTCAACACCACGCCATAGAGCAAGGCCCATTTGATATCCGGCAGCGTCACATGCCAGAAGATCTGCCAGCCGTTTGCACCCAGACTTAAAGCCGCCGCCTGTGCATCCGAGCCCTGAGCCTGCATGATGGGAATCAGGATACGAGCCACATAAGGCGTCGTCACAAAGATAGTGACCATCAAGATACCCGGCCAGGCGAACATCAACTGAATATCACGCGCGCTTAGCCATTGCCCCAGGGACGACTCCACACCGTAGACCACCAGGTAACACAGGCCCGCCACCACCGGAGAGACCGCGTAAGGCAAATCCACCAAGGTACTTAGCAGACGACGACCACGGAACTGGTAATGCGTCAGACACCAGGCCAGCAAGATGCCAAAGACCATATTCAGGGGCACCGTCAGCACCGCCACAAACAGAGTTAACCCGATGGCATGCAGCATATAGTCCTCTTGCAGATTGCTCCACAAGGCAGGCAAACCATCGCCCAAGGCTTTGGAGAAAATCAGTACCAAGGGGACTACCAGCAGCCCCAGCACCAACACAATGCCCAAGGCCAAAATCAGGCGGTCTGCCGTGCTTTTAGGTGTTTTTCTCATGGTGCCCTCCGCTGCCAGCCTAATAGACGATTCTGCACCATCTGCAAGGTGAACAAGAGCAGCAAGGATGCGATCAAGATCACCGAGGCAATCGCGGCAGCGGCCGGGTAATTGAACTCTTGCAGCCGCACAAAAATCATCAGGGACGACACTTCAGTTTTGAAGGGAATATTGCCCGCAATCATGATGACTGCGCCAAACTCACCCAGGCTACGAATAAAAGCTTGAGACGCTCCAGTCACCAGAGCAGGAATCAGCGGTGGGAACACCACCTTGCTGAAGGTCTGCCAGCCACTGGCACCCAAGGTGTGGGCAACCTCTTCATACTCGGCACCCAGCTCTTCAATCACGGGCTGCACGATACGCACCACAAAGGGCAAACTGGTGAACGTCATGGCCAACACAATACCGGGGTATTGATAAGCAACCTTCCAACCCTCCGGCAGAAACTGGCCAAACCAGCCACCAGGCACAAATAGCGTCGCCAAGGTCAAACCTGCTACCGACGTTGGCAAGGCAAACGGCAGGTCCACCAAAGCATCAATCAGACGGCGCCCCGGAAACTCAAAGCGCGTGATAATCCAGGCAATGATGAAGCCCACCACACTGGCAATCACAGTGGAGTAAAAAGCGGCACTGATCGTGACCTGATAACTGCTGACAACGCGTTTATCAGTCACCGCACGCCAGTAATCGGCCAGACTCATGTCACTGACGTACATGAACAAGGCCGACAAAGGCAGCAGCACAATAATGGACAGGTACAGGACGCTAAAGCCAAAGCTCAGTCCAAAACCCGGCATGACGGGGCGGCGCAGAAAGAAGATGGGCTTTAGCGCAGCCTTCGCCCCGGAATCCTGCGCCCCGCCCACAAGAGTACGACTCATGAATTACTTGGCCAGCAACTGGTCCAACACCCCGTTAGCAGCAAAGTGGCGGCTCTGGATGTCAGTCCAGGAGCCCAGAACATCAGTAGGATTGATCAGCTTGACCGGCGCGTACTTGGACTCGAACTCCTTGGCCACGGCAGGATCCGTCACACGGTAGTTGAAACCAGCCAGCAGGCGCTGAATCTCGGGGGTGTACTGGAACTTCAGGTACTCGGTTGCTTCCTTGCGAGTGCCTTTCTGGTCGACCACACGGTCCACCACGGCTACCGGGAACTCGGCCAATACGCTGACAGGGGGCACCACCACTTCCAGCTCGCTGCCCTTGAACTCATCGCTGGCAGCAATATTGATCACTTCGGATTCAAAGGTCAGCAAAACGTCGCCCTGACCATTCTGGGCAAACGCCACGGTCGCACCACGACCACCTGTGGGGAAGCTTTCTACATTCCCCAGCACCTTGCCGACAAACTCCTTGATCTTGGCTTCGTCACCGCCGAAAGCCTCGTTGGCGTACAACCAGGAAGCCAGATAGGTATAGCGGGCATTACCCGAGGTCTTGGGGTTCGGGAACACCAGCTTCACATCGTCACGCACAAGATCGTCCCAGGACTTGATGTTCTTGGGATTGCCCTTGCGCACCAGAAAAGCGATGGTGCTGTAGTAAGGCGAGCTGTTGTTCGGGAACTTGCTGGCCCAGTCCTTGACCACCGCGCCGCGCTCGGCCAGGAACTCAATATCGGTAACCTGGTTGAAGGTCACGGTGTCTACTTTCTTGCCCTGAATAATGTCCTGGGCCTGACGGGAGGTACCGGCAAAAGACTGGTCAATTTTGATGTCTTCACCAGTCGTCGCTTTCCAGTGTTCAACAAACTTGGGGTTAATCGCCGCAAAGGTCTCGCGCGCCACGTCAAACGAGGCGTTCAGCAAAGAAACCTGGGCACTGGCCGTGCCACCCAGCAAAGATGCCAACAACAAGGCAGAGCCAACAACAGACTTCAATTTCATGGTGTTCCCCAAAGGTCCCGGACGCGGCCTTCGGAGCCCGTCACTGATGTTCAATCGCGTGCTATCTATATAAGCGCAGCTTGGATAGATCAGATTATGGGTAGGGGAAAAGGCATTTAAAACGACATTTTAATCATGCTCTTATAACCAGAACCTATCTATTGGCTGGGCTGGCGTGGTGTGCACCACAGCAATATTTTTCTGGTGATTGCTTCTTGGCGAAAAACCCGGCTATAATCGTCAATTCGCCGGCTTAGCTCAGTTGGTAGAGCAGCGCACTTGTAATGCGAAGGTCGAGGGTTCAACTCCTTTAGCCGGCACCACGAATAAAACAAAACGCCAAGCTTTTGAAAGCTTGGCGTTTTGTTTTTCTGCTGTCGGAATCTTGCCTTTACTCTGGCGGGAATGCTTCGTACTGAGACAGATCATCAGTAATCTCATGCCAAGATGCTTTCGAACCTACGAACACATGGCATGTCGGACGCGCACCAGGGTCATCATCCAATACACCTAGCGCCAAGCCTAGCTCCCCCGGCTTCTGATCAAACTTGGTCAAAATATTTGATCCACACCGAGAGCAAAAGCCACGGTGTTCCCCTGGCGAGGACTCATAAAAGCGCAACAGCTCCTGCCCGCGAAGCCAATGAAAGTCTTTAGTCTTTACCTTGCCCCGCGCCCTGAACGCAGAACCATGAGACTTGCGACACATACGGCAATGGCAATAGAGCAGATCCGTAATGGAGCCGGTGATATCAAAGACCACGCCTTGGCAAAGACAGCTTCCTCTCACAAGCCATACCTCCAAAGAGTAAATTTCTCGCCGCTGATTTAAGCGGGCGTCGAACGCCTTACTCGATAGAGGATACAAGACATTGGGCCAAATCTGCCGGACGACATAAGGCCGCCAGCCCGCCGCCCCACCTTATAGCCTCACCGGCGTCACCAACTCCCCTTCCTTGACGAAACGCTCCACATTCTTCAACACCAAATCACACATGGCCGCTCGGGTTTCACGGGTCGCGCTCCCTACATGGGGTAATACTACGACCCGATCATTGCTGAGCAATTCAGTTGGCACTTCAGGTTCGTTCTCGAACACATCGAGCCCTGCTCCTGCCAATTGGCCGTTTTCAAGAGCGGCGACCAGGGCTTTTTCATCCACGACAGAACCACGGGCGACGTTGATAAGGTAGCCGTGGGGCCCAAGAGCGTTCAAGACCTCGGCAGACACCAGGTGGTAGGTTTCCGGGCTGCCGGGGCACGCCACGATGAGGAAATCGCACCATTGCGCCAAGGCCAGCAGCGAAGGCTCGTGCTGCCAAGGCAACTCGGGTTTGGCGCTACGTGTGTGATAGCGGATCTCCATGTCAAAGCCGATCGCGCGACGTGCAATCACCTGTCCGACTCGGCCCATGCCCAACATGCCCAGACGCTTGCCGCTGACCCGCGTGCTTGGCATGGTGGGGCCGACACGCGGCCAGTCACCACGCCTAACGTGACGGTCAGAAGCAGAAATGCCCCGCACCGTATCGATTAGCAAGCCCATGGCCAAGTCGGCCACGCAATCGTTTAGAACATCCGGCGTATTGCTCAGCATCACCCCACGCGCACGGACGGCATCCAGGTCGATGGCATCGTAGCCAACGCCCAAGCTACAAATCGCTTTCAGGTTTGGCAAGGCATCAATCAGTGCCTTGTCTGCGCCCTGCGTTCCGGTGGTGATCAGCACCGTGGATTCAGCTCCGTGCTCACGCAAGAACGCCGCTTGATCAGGCGCATCGCTCAGGGTTTCGACCGGGCACAAGGCGGGCAGTTTGCCCGCCAGTGGTGGTGGCAAGGGGCAGGCTTGAAGAATTTTCTGGCTCATGGTCATCATTCGCTCGTAAAAACGTCGAAATCGACTTGTTTCAACAGTGCATTGCTCTGGCGTATGACATGCCCCGCAGCGGCGGCTTTACGGCGATAGGCCAACCAGCGGGGGTCAGCCTCCAAGGCATTACGACGGGCCTCTCGGTCAGCCATATCTTCGTATGCCCACAGGTGCACCACCTGATTCAACTCGCCTACTTCCGTGGTGTAGTAGCCGTGGCAAGGGCCCAGATGTTCGATCTGTATGGCACGTCCTTCCGTCGCGTACAAGGACAGGAAATCGCGCAGCAGGCCGGTGGGGATGGTGTAGGTTCTTTGGTCGATAATCATATTGCGAATCCGTTTTTATCCAAGGTATTTGGGCAAAAGCAGCGAGATGACCGGGAAGGCCAAAAGCACCGCCAGGCGGAAAACGTCGGCTACCACGAAGGGAATCACACCCCGATACAGCGTGCTCATCTTCACGTCGGGCAGCAGGCTTTTCAGGACCATCACGTTCATGCCCACGGGCGGGGTGATGAAGCTGATTTCCGTCACCACCACCACGATGATGCCGAACCAGATCAGGTCAAAGCCCAGGTGCTGCACCAAGGGGTAGAAAATAGGCACGGTCAGCAAGACCATGGACATACTTTCCAACACACTGCCCAGCACGATGTAAATCGCGCAAATCAGCAGAATCACCACGATCGGGCTCATATCGAACTGTTGCACCCAATCCTGCAAATCGCCAGGCATGGAGGTGAAGTTGATGAAGCTGGAAAACAGCAAGGCTCCGATCAGCACCATGAACAGCATCCCCGTGGTACGCGCCGACTCGACCAGCACGTTGGAAAGCACTTGCCAGGTCAAACGGCCACGCAACAGCGCGAACAGGAAGGCACCACACGCACCAATCCCCGCCGCTTCGGTAGAACTGAAGATCCCGCCGTAAATACCGCCCATGACGATGATGAACAGCACCAGCACGCCCCAGACATCGCGCAACGCAAGCAAACGCTCTTTCCAGCTCATGCGCTCGCCGGGAGGGCCCGCATTGGGGTCACGCCAGATCGTCCAGCGCACCGCCAGAAGATAGAAAATAATGGCCAGCAGGCCTGGCAAAATACCGGCAGCAAACATCTTGCCGATGCTTTGCTCGGTCAAGATGGCATAGACCACCATGACAATAGAGGGCGGAATCAGAATGCCCAGCGTGCCACCGGCGGCGATGGAACCGGAAGCCAGCGCACGGCTATAGCCCAGTCTGCGCATTTCCGGATAAGCCACCTTGGACATGGTGGCCGCTGTTGCCAGGCTGGAGCCACACACCGCACCAAAGCCACCACAGGCCACCACCGTAGACATGGCCAAACCGCCTTTACGATGGCCCAGGAAGGCATACGCCGCGGCATACAGTTCTTTGGACAACTTGGCTTGAGTAATGAAATTACCCATCAAGATGAACAGCGGCAACACGGACAGCAAATACTGAAATCCGCTTTCACGCACGACTGCGCCGGTCATGGCATAGGCAGAAGGCCAATTGCGCATGATGCCAACGCCAATAAAGCCCACCAGGGCCATGGAAAACGCCACCGGCACCCGCAGGAAGATCAAGAGGAGCATGGCTGCAAAGCCAATCAGTGCTTCAGTCATTCTGTGCCTCTTCTTCCAGATGGGCGGTGTCTGCGTTCAGATCCCGGCGAAGCTGAGCCAGCTCCACGATGGTGTTGACGAACAGCATGATGCTCATGAAATAAACAACCGGAGCCAATGGCAGCCCCAGCAAAGTGGTCTGATCCAGGTATTCGGCCGCCGACTCGGCTTGTGTCCAGCTGACCATGGCCAGCAAGGCACTGATTCCAGCAGCCAGCAGGTGGCTGGTGACATGGACGACACGGACACCCTTCTCCCCACCAGGAATAGGCACTAAATCAACAACAACGTGTTCACGCTCCATGGTGGCAAAAACGATGCCGCAGAAAATGACACCTACCATCAATATTTCGGTCAGCTCTACCGCCCCCATGACCGATACGTTGAAAATGTAGCGCCCTAATACATCAGCCAGAGTCAGCAAGGCCAGCGAGACCATGCATAACTCGGTCAAACGTCGAAGACCCGCTCTTAATAAAGAGAGAATGGAGTTCATGCTTTGTAGCTCCGGGGCTGCTGGCGCACGAGGCGCACAGCAGGTTCAAGACAGTCTGCGTGTACTGATCAATTCGCGCTTTCCCGCTGCTTCAGGTCGGCACGGAACTCGGCCAGTACAGCAGGCCCGTCTATGCCCTTGGCCTTGGCGGCATCCAGCCATGCCTGCTCGAAGGACGCTGTGCGCTCTTTGACGGCGGCAATCAGCTCATCGCTGGCAGGATGAAACTGCACCTTGTGCTCTTCCAGGACCTTCATGGCGGCCACGTCTGCATCACCCCAGGCCTTGCCGCCCAGGCGAGCAATATGCTCACCGGACAGGCTCATCAGAATCTCGCGGTCTTTTTCAGACAAACGATCAAAGGCGCTCGGGTTCATGATGATGCCGTGCAGATCCGCATAGAGGCCACCGGGGAAAACCGTGGCGTGCTTGACCACCGTATCCAGGCGGAAAGAGGCCACGGACTCGGGCGGGAACAGCACGCCGTCCACCACGCCGGTGCTCAGCAGCTCATACGATTCGGAGGCGGGCTTCACAACCGCGTTCACCTTCAGGGCCTTGGACAAGTCGGCCTGCATACCACCACCAATGCGCAGCTTCAGGCCCTCGAAGTCGACAATGTTCTGTACCTGCTTGTCAGTGGTGTAGACGCTGCCTGGGCCGTGTCCATAAATGCCTAGCAATTTGATACCGCGATGCTCTTTGGCATCTTGCAGGTACTTGCTATAAATGTCCCAGGCCGCCAGCGAAGTAGACTCGGCGCTATTGCCCGAGAACGGCAGCATGGCAAACTTCATCAAATCAAAATTGCCGGGGTAATAGGAATAGGAAATAAAGGCCAGATCCACAATCCCATTGCGTACCGCATCCAGGTGCCCTACCGGGTTGGTCACGGCCTTGGTCAGAAAGTTGATCTTGACGCGCCCTTCAGTGGCCTGCTCCACCTCTTTGGCCCAGGGCTTCATGAAGTTCGCCACCAGCACATGCGTTTGCGGAATCCAGGCAGAGAAAGTCAGCTCCACAGGCTTGTCCGCTTTTGCGGGACCAGCTGCCACTGCCAGGCTGGTTAAGGCCATACCCAACAGGCGAGAAATCCATCGGTTCTTCATGGGGAAATCCTTTTTTGGTGGTAGTTCGTTATAGGTATAGTTAGCCAGGCCCGTCAGGAGACAAGGGCCTGCTCAATCAAGGTTTCGGCATCGCCGTCATGATGCATACCCAACTGCGTGGCGATTGCCGTTGTCAAAGGCGGCCACTGGGCAAACTGCTGGTCAAACTGAGGGTTGGACTGAAAGCTCAATCCCGCATCGGCCCCCCGGCCATAGCGGGATTTGGCAGCCTGTACCAGGTCTGCCACCTGAAGACGCTGGGCGGGAAGATTCCACACCCGACCAGCGGGCAAGCGAGCGGCTTCCAGGCTCGCTGTTGTCAGAAGGTGCCGCACACAGGCGGGCAAGGAAAGCAGCCAGATCCAGCCTTGGGGGCCGATGGGGCACTCGTAAGTGCTTCCAGCAGCCAAGGCATGGATCAAAGAGCTGGCAAATGAAGACAAGGCTGTTTCAGCAGTCATGGGGCGAGCAACCACAGTAGGCAAACGAACCGAGCGGCCATCCAGAAAACCCCGGCGGCTGTAATCGGCAAGCAGCAGTTCCACCATCCGCTTCTGCGTTCCGTAACTTAAAGTGGGTGCGACGGGCGTGTTGTCATCCACCTGCTGGGGCAGTGGCGTACCAAAGACACCGATACTGCTGGCATACACCACAACGGGACACTGGCCTTGCTGTCGCAGATGCTCAAACAAGCCTATCGTGCCGTCTATATTGACGCGCAAACCCAGTGCAAAATTCTCTTCAGCCAGCCGACTGGTCACCGAGGCCAGATGGAAAACCGTGTCGGGTGCTGGCGTTAGCACCGCCCCCAGCACGGCTTTATCGGACAAGTCACCACTAATGCAACGCAGTCCAGGCAGGTGGGGATAGCCTTGCTCTTCAAAAGCCAAATCCGTCAGCGTCAGGCTTTGAATCTCATTAGCCGCAAGCAGTTTGGCCGCCGCACGAGCAAGCGCTTGACCGATGTAGCCGTTGGCGCCGGTAATCAAGACGTGCTTCATGGCTTATCTCCCGGCAGCCTGCATGCAAGCAGCATCACGCTGACGTGGCGCAGCCAGCACACCACGATCACGCAAGGGCTGGCACCAAGCCAAACCTTCTGAAGGCAAGCCGCGAGGCTGATACTCGCAACCCAGCCAGCTGTCGTAAGCCAAGGCGGGCAAAGCGGCTACGCCTGCCAGCAAATCATGCTGTGCAAGATCAGGCTCGTAGCGACCATCGGCGCCCGCGATCTGCACATAGCCAATCCAGGGAGCACAGACTGCCACGCTGGACGGGACATCCAGACTTTCTTTGACGCAGTGGTAGTAATCAAACTGCAGACGCAGGCGCGGGGAGTTGAAATGCTGGAGCACCTCAATGACCTGCTCGGGCAAATAATAGAAGTACCCGGCCATATCGCTGCGGTTGAGCGCCTCCAGAGTCAGCACCAGATCATCCGCTTCAGCCAAGGCCAAAGCCTGTTCCAGATTACTGAGCAGTGCGGCCCGACAGTCTTGCTGTGCAAAAGGGCTGACGTCACCCGCCATCACATGAATACGGCGGCAGCCGGTAGCCTGTGCCACAGCACGGGCGCGATCAAAGGCTTCCTGAAACTGCGCTTGTGCGCCGGGAATGGCCGCCCAGCCCAAACGGCCCTGCCCCTCGCCTATCGGCGTATTGATCAGTGTCAGTTCCAGCTTGGCGGCTTTCAACTGACTGGCGTACCAGCCGGGTGCATAGTCATAGGGCAGTAAAATCTCGACGCCCTGAAAACCGTCAGCCGCTGCAGCCTCAAAACGTTCGCTCCAGTCCAGATGCCGATACAACCAGCTGAGATTAGCGGATAGTTGCATGGGGCCGCCTGTCTTATGCGTCTATCTGGCGAAGGAAGGCGTCACGCTGCTCAGGCAGCACAACGCTGACCAAGGCAGACACTTCGGCCTGACCCAAACCCATGGCGCTTGCCACGCGCAACATTTGCTGCACGCTGGCCGCAACCGGCATAGGCGCACCGCTGTGTTGAGCATTGGCGATCAAGGTGTCGATATCCTTGAGCATGGTGGACAGCGCACCGATGCTTTTCGCTTGGGCTTCTATCATGCGCGGGGCAAAGATCTGCAAAGGCTTGGAGTCCGCCCAGCCGCCCGCCAGCGCCGGGGCCAGCTTGTCCACATTGATGTTATTGCGCTGGGCAAAGCCAATGGCTTCGGCCAACGCCGCAATCGAGGTCGCCACGATGGCCTGGTTGCACAGCTTGGTCGCCTGCCCGGTACCGGAAGGCCCCATATGCGTAATATTGCCGGCATAGGCACGCATGGCGGCCTCGGCTTCAGCCATATGGGTTTCACTGCCGCCCGTCATGATGGCCAGCGTACCGGCCTCCACACCTGGAATACCGCCAGACACCGGAGCATCAATCCAGTCCGCTCCGCAACTTTCCAGCAAACGGGCGGCCAATTTGCGTGTGGCCTCAGGGTCAATACTGGAATGATCCACCAGCCATTTAAGGCCCACAGCCTGAGCAATCCCGTCCGCACCGAACACCACGGCCTCGGCAGCCTTGGCATCAAACAGGCATAACAAGACGCCGTCGGTGCCTTCAGCCGCTTCACGTGGCGTGCCCACAATCTGCGCGCCGAGCGCTGCCAGCGGCTCGGCCTTTTCCCTGGAGCGATTCCAGACTTTGACCTCGTGACCCGCTTTCAGCAGGCGCTGCACCATGGCAGCACCCATCAATCCCAAACCGCAAAAACCGAGTTTCATCTTATACGTCCTCAAGCTGCTCTTGCGGCCACTCGGCAGCCCCCGAATGAGTCACTGCCCCTTCATTGGTCGGTCCAACCAGGCGTGCGTACTTCTCCAGCGCGCCAGCCAAACGATCTCGTACGAAGGGTTTCCATTGCTCTCTGCGTGCAGCCAGCTCCTCGTCGGACACATGCAGCTGCATGCTGCTTTGCGTGGCATCGATGGTGATACGGTCGCCGTCGCGCACCAAGCCGATGTTCCCACCGGCTGCTGCCTCGGGGCTGGCATAGCCGATACACATGCCGCGTGTCGCACCGGAGAAACGGCCATCGGTCAGCAGTGCCACTTTCTCGCCATTGCCATGGCCGTAAATAGCCGCAGTAACGCTTAACATCTCGCGCATGCCGGGGCCGCCTTTGGGTCCTTCGTTGCGAATGATCAGTACATCGCCAGTCTCGTAGGCCTGCTTGGACACCACGGCCATGCAGTCTTCCTCGGTTTCAAAGACGCGAGCGCGGCCTTCAAAAACCAGAGACTTCAAGCCGGCAATTTTCAGCAAGGCGCCATCGGGGCACAGATTGCCCTTGAGCACGACCAGACCGCCCGACGCATGGATGGGCTGATCGCTGCTACGCACGATACGGCCATCCACATCGGGGAAGCTCTCCAGGGCTTCGGCCAAGGTTTCGCCGGTAATGGTCAACACATCGCCGTGCAGGTGGCCGCTTTTCAGCAGTGCCTTGAGCACTACAGGCACCCCGCCAATCACGTCCAGATCGCGGGCCAGATAACGGCCGCCGGGCTGCAAATCGGCAATCAGTGGCGTGCGGTTGAACACTTCGGCCAGATCGTCCATGGTGAAACGAATGCCCACTTCGTGCGCAATAGCAGGGATATGCAAGGCCACGTTGGTCGAGCCGCCAGTCGCTGCAACAGCCGCTGCGGCATTTTCCAGACTCTTGCGGGTGATGAGATCACGCGGCAAAGGACCACCGTTTTCCAGAATCTCCATCACGCGGCGACCAGCTCGGCGAGCCAGTGCATGCCGCTGGCTGTAAACCGCCGGGGTGGTCGACGAACCCAGGAAGGACATGCCCAAAGCCTCTGCCACCATACCCATGGTATTGGCGGTGAACTGGCCCGGACAGGAGCCCACGGTCATGGCACAGGTGCGCTCAATGCCGTGCAGTTGCTCCAGGGAAATCGCCCCAGTCTGATAACGACCCACACCCTCAATGGCAGTCAGCACCGTGTTTTCAGTGCCATCGGGCGAGTAGCCCGGCAACATGGAGCCACCGTAAATGAAAACCGAAGGGACATTGAGGCGCGCCATGGCCATCAGGGTGCCGGGCAGCGTCTTGTCGCAACCGCCCAAACCGACCAAAGCGTCATAGGCATGGCCACGCACGGCTATTTCCATGCTGTCGGCAATCATCTCGCGCGAGACCAGGCTCATGCGCATGCCAGCGTGGTTCATGGAGGTGCCATCGGACACGGAAATCGTGTTCATCATGACGGGTACGCCACCACCTTGGGCTACACCCAGGCGCACGCTGTCTGCTTGTGGGCCCAGCGATTTGGAACAGGGTGTGTTGTCTCCGGCGGTTCCAATGATGGCGACCATCGAACGGTCCAGATCATCATCGTCCAGGCCTGTTGCACGCAGAAAGGCTCGGTGTGGGGTGCGAGTCACGCCCTCGGTCACTGCTTTTGATCTATGTTTTTTTAGCATGGTCTTTGGTGGTGATGAGTAGTTAAGAGATCGACTTAATCGGCCAGGTCCAAGCGATCAAAGATCCAGGAAACATCTTCCTGAATGTATTGGCGCGCCTGGGCAAAATTGCCCGCGCGCAGCGCTTTGACGGTGGATTCGTGCAGGTGATCGGCAGAGTCTTCGTTGTGCAGCTGCTCGCGGGTTTCACGCAAGTAAGCGCCCGACTGCAGCCACAGGCTCTCGATCATGGCGAGCATGACGGGAGACTGAGCGGCTCCGTAAATCGTGAAATGAAAGATCCGGTTTTTTTCCAGGCTGCTGGCCACGCCTTTGGGCGTGCGGCGCTCTTGGGTGATTTCTTGCGCCAGTTGCTCCAGCTGATCCAGCACGGACGGAGTCAGGAAAGGCCCCGCCCATTCGGTGACGGTGCCTTCGATCAAAACGCGGGCGCGGCGAATATCGCTCAGGCAGGCTTTGGTGATCAAAGGAACACGGGTAGTGCCGTTAGGCAAAGGCTCCAGCCCCTGCTGTGCCACCAGACGGCGCAGTGCTTCGCGCACGGGCATGGTGCTGGTACCCAGCGCATCGGCCAGGTACTGAATGCCAAGCACTTGGCCCGCACGGTACTCACCGTGCATCAGCTTGTTACGTAGGGCTTGATAGACCGCTTCGTTGACGGATTGCCGAACGATGGGTTGAAAAGCTTCGAGCGGAGCGCTTGTGCTTGCAGCATCTGAATGTTTCATTAAATTCCGTCACAACGTGAATTCGAGCAAAGATTTGTGATTTTTGATCAATTCTAAGGACGGACTTCTACGACAACAAATCAGAGCTAACCCTTAGCCACCTGATTCGTGATGAGCGACTCGACACGCTTTGTGAGCGAGCCGCGCATCAGCTTTTGCAGAGCACTTGATCAGGCTGCAGGGCCGGCCATTGCTGGGATTGGCAGTGCGTTAAGGCCCTTGAATTCCTGCAAGGAAAAACTGGTCTGCGCTTGCCGAACACCGGGTAAACGATGCAATTTTCGTTGCAACAATTCCGAATAGCTGTCCAGATCCTTGGCCACGACCATCAGCAAAAAATCCGCCGGACCGGCAATGCCGTGGCACATCACCACCTCCGGAATATCGCGCACGGCCTCCACAAATTGCACCGAACGCTCTTCATTTTGAAAGTCCACACTGATGCTGACAAAGGCCACCACGCCATAACCCAGGCCACGACGATCCAGCCGGGCGTGGTAGCCTGAAATAAGCCCGGCTTCTTCCATGCGTCGAATCCGGCGCCAGCAAGGCGACTGCGATATACCCACTTTTTGCGCCAGCTCGCTTGTTGTCAGCCGGGCGTTTCCTTGCAGCTCGGCCAGCAAACTGCCATCCACCTGATCCAGTTCTATTTGCATAAAAAAACCCGTTTTTTAAGTTTTTCAGAAAAAGTTATGCTTCTATAAAAAACAGCTTGGCGCAAGACCCTTAAATCCATAAGATCAACGCATAAATTTAAGTGGGATGAAATTATGAAACCACAGACCCATTTCAGCTTTACCCCTATGCCCGCCTACTCAGGTGACCGCATCCTGCCGCTGATGGAGACCTTCGGGCAAGATGTATTGCAAACTCCCCTCGGCGCGCAACGCGACTTTGATTTTCTATCGACCCACGCGACCTGTTCCACAGGTCGCGCAGATCATTATTAACGTACCGGGAACAGAACAAATGAATGCTTCCAAAGCATCGGCTGACAAGGGAATCAGCGAGACAGAGCGCATTGTTTCGGAAGAAAAAGCGCAGTTGGATTTCAGCCAATCCATGAGCTATGGCGACTACTTGCACCTGGACGAGGTGCTGGGCGCTCAACACCCGCTCTCGCCTGCCCACGACGAAATGCTGTTCATCATCCAGCACCAGACCAGCGAACTCTGGATGAAACTGATGCTGCATGAAGTGACCGCCGCCACTGCAGCCATCGCAGCCGACCGCTACGCCGACACCTTCAAGATGATGGCGCGGGTCTCGCGCATCATGGAGCAGCTGGTCAGTGCCTGGACCGTGCTCTCGACCATGACCCCGCCGGAATACACGGCGATGCGCCCTTATCTGGCCAGCTCCAGCGGTTTTCAAAGCGCGCAGTATCGCTGCATTGAATTTGCTCTGGGCAACAAGAATGCGGCCATGCTCAAGCCCCATGCCCATAGGCCAGACCTGCTCCAGATGGTCGACAAGGCGTACCGTGCCCCTTCGCTCTATGACGAGTCGCTGCGCCTGCTGGCCCGCCAGGGCTTTGCCATTCCCGCCGATCACCTGGCCCGTGACTGGACACAGCCCTACGAAGCCAGCCCCGAGGTGGAAGCTGCATGGTTGGAGGTCTACCGTGACCCGCATGCACACTGGGATCTATACCAGCTGGGCGAGAAGCTGACCGACATTGAGGACGCCTTCCGTCTTTGGCGTTTCCGCCATGTCACGACTGTTGAGCGCGTCATCGGCTTCAAACGCGGCACGGGCGGCACAGGCGGCGTCAGCTACCTGCGCAAGATGCTCGATGTGGTGCTGTTCCCCGAGATCTGGACTGTTCGGACCGCGCTGTAATGCAAGCCCCACAGGACTTACTCTCCGCGCAGGAGCGCGAACGTGAATACTCGCCCAGTTCCTGTATAGGCGGGAACTACGCACCCTATATCGAGGACTACGCCACACTTAGCGCAGCAGCTTTGCAAAGCGGAGCTCGGCATGCCGAGCTTGCCTATGGCAATGCCGCCGCGCATAAGCTTGACCTCTTTTTACCTGCACCCCGCGACTCGGAATCCCTCCCGCCGCTGCTGCTATTTATTCATGGCGGCTACTGGCAGGAGCTTTCCAAGGCTTCCTCTTTATTCTCGGCCCCGGACTGCACCGAGGCCGGCATTGCCTTTGCCGCCATTGAGTACACCTTGGCACCGCAAGCCTCTGTCCACGACATGGTGCTGGAGTGCCGCCAGGCTCTGCGCTGGCTGCATCAACATGGCGAAGAACTGGGCTTTGACCCGCAACGTATCGTCGTGTCCGGCAGTTCTGCCGGCGCGCATCTGGCTGCCATGTGCTGCTTGCGTGGATGGAAAGATGATGCCGATTTACCCGTAGGGGCACCCGCAGCGGCGGTACTCGTTTCAGGCATTTACGACCTGCAGCCCCTGATTGGCACCAGCATCAATGAGGCACTGTCTCTGGACACGGCGAGCGCACAAGCGATCAGCCCCCAACTGCTTGATCTGACGGGCTTTCCGCCCGCCATCATCAGCTGGGGAGAAATCGAAACCTCGGAGTTCAAACGCCAGAGTCAGGCTTTTGCCGATGCGCTTAATGCAGTGGGAGCCCGGTATCTGCCCCCCATCGAAATGCCAGCACGCAACCACTTCGATGTCATTCTTGACCAGGCTCGTCCCAACACCCGCTTGGGAGATGCCACGCACGCGCTCTTTGCGTCCTTGCCGGTCACCT
This sequence comes from Alcaligenes nematophilus, assembly GCF_026344155.1. Lineage (NCBI taxonomy): Bacteria > Pseudomonadati > Pseudomonadota > Betaproteobacteria > Burkholderiales > Alcaligenaceae > Alcaligenes > Alcaligenes nematophilus. Next base: position 385,112 of record NZ_JAPKMZ010000003.1, read on the forward strand.
CTACTCGGAGCAAGTGATGAAACAAGTTGTCGACGTCGGACTGCCACCCCTGAAGCAAGCGTTTTCCTGGGCAGTCAAAGCCAAAGGGGAAATGCTGTTTACGGTAAACGGACCTGTGCGGCCGGACGGCAGCATTGATACGGGAAGCATCGAGCAGCAAGCTCGCCTGACCTTTGCCAATCTGCAACGGGCCACGCAAGCGGCCGGTGGCAGCCTGGAAAATGTCACCCAAGTGCTGATCTACATGACCGATGTTGCCGACATGGACAGCATCGACAAGGTGTACAGGGAGTTTTTCTCTGCGCCCTTCCCCAACCGCGCCAGTGTTGGCGTTGCAGCCTTGGTGGAGCCGGGCATGAAGCTGGAAGTTCTGGCGTACGCAATGATCCCCTAAGCCCTGCAGAGGCGGGCGAGCATCCAGCAAAGCCGCCCGAGCCTTGATCAACAAGCGTGTTGATTACAGCGAGTCAAACGGATCCTGGGTGCTTGGCAAGCCGGTGTCATCCCCCAGCACAAAGCGCGGGATGAATTGCAGCACGTACTGCCGCATGGCTTCGACCAGGCGCTGCGCATCCGGACGCAGTTCGCGGGATCGCAAAGACACCACACCGACCATATAAGGAACGTGGATATCAATCGGGCGCAACACGACGTTGGGCAGTGGCAGGCCGTGGGCGGTAAAGGGGTCAATCAAGGACACGCCTACCCCTTGGCTGGCCAGAACCAGGCCTTCCAACGAGGAGGCAACCTCGATATGACGGATATCTTCCGGGGCTTCCGGACTGGCGCGCAGCAAGGCGGTTGCCAGGGTATGCCGCAAGCGGTGGCGGTTCTGGATGGAAATCAGGGGGGTACCCTGAATATCACTGAGACGCACCAGTTCCTGTTTGGCCAGGGGATGATTGACGGCCATGCCCAGCAGGCAGGGGCTTTGACCTGACCAATGCAAGGTGCAGCCATCAATGTCCAGCGGCAAACTGGTCACCGCCAGATCGGCCCGTCCTTCGTCAATGGCTTGCACCACTTCTTCCGGCTTTACCGTATCAATAATCAGCTTTTGCTTGAAGGCCGGATCGTGCTGCTCCATGATGCCCAGCGCTTGCGGCACCAAGCCAATCGCCAAGGCGTGAGTAGTCACGATGCGCAGGGGTCGCAGGCCCCCACGGGCGATTTCCAGAGCGCGGCTTTGCAGCACCTCCAGATTCATCAGCACGGGCCGGGCTTCCAGATAGAACTCGCGCCCTTGTTCAGTCAAGGTGACCTGCGGACGGGTGCGGGTAAAAAGCCTGAAGCCCAGTTCCTGTTCCAGCTCCTGGATCTGGCGGCTAACCACTGGCTGAGAGCGGTCCAGCAGTCTGCCAGCAGCGGTAACACTGCCAGCAGACATTACCGCTGCAAAGGCTTCTAATTGGCGAATTTCCATGTCGTTCTATGTGAATGCCGCATTTATCAACACGGAATATTCTAATGCGGAATAGTTAGCCGGACTAGCGTTTCACACCGAAACATTGATCCAGCGTGGGGAAAGAACCATCACGCACTTCAGCCGCGTATTGACCGGCTGCCTGGGAGATCAAGGCACCCACATCCGCGTAGGGTTTGGCGAACTTGGGGATCTTGCCATTGGTCAGACCCAGAATGTCTTCCGTCACCAGAACCTGGCCATCACATGCGGGAGAAGCACCGATACCGATGGTCGGAATAGCGATGGTTTCAGTAATACGGCGGCCCAGACCTTCTGCCACCCCTTCCAGCACCACCCCCCAGGCACCCGCCTGTGCGTGAGCCACCGCGTCTTCCAGCACACGTTGGGCAGCCGCATCTGTCATGCCTTGAGCCTTGTAACCGCCCATGGTGTTGACGTACTGGGGCATCAAACCCACGTGTGCCAGCACGGGCACACCGCGCTCGACCAGGAAGCGCGTGGTTTCAGCCATGGCCTGACCGCCTTCCAGCTTCACCGATTGGGCACCGCTGATGGCGAGCATACGCGATGCATTGGCAAATGCCTGCTGGGGTGATTCCTGATAGCTGCCAAACGGCATATCCACGACAATACAAGCATGTTGAGTCGCACGCACCACGGCAGCAGCATGGGCCGCCATCATATCGACCGTAATGCTTAAGGTATCGGGCATGGCATAGCCCACCATAGCGGTCGAATCGCCCACCAGAATCATATCCAGGTGCTCGTCCAGCATACGTGCGATAGGCGCGATGTAGGCTGTTAATGAAGCAATTTTTTGTTTGCCCTTGCAGGCGATCAAGGCGGGTACGCTAACGCGGACCTGCGTGGTATGTACGCTCATACTTACTCCAGCTGGAATCCCATAGAGCTAAAGCTTATATGGGATTATGAATGATGCAGATTGCAACATCTTAAGAAAAAATCCAGTCGACGCCTCTATAATCGCCGCAGGACAAAAAACAATAAGCTAATTTCCTGCCTACGTACAAGCTTCGCGTGTCCATCCCATGCGGATTCAGGTCCTTTTAAGGACTTTTGCTTTGACACCGCCTGTACTCTAGAGCCCGATCGTTCCCAATGCGCGGTGGTTTCATCAGCCATGTCCTGGCTGTTTTGCCGTGCACTCAACCGAGGAGAGACCTATGTCGACTACCCCCCCAACAATCACCTTCCACGACGATAACCGTGCGCCACAACTGGGCATGGGCGTGTGGCAGGTACCTGCCGAGCAAACGGCCGATGTGGTGTGCAGTGGCATCGAAGCAGGCTACCGCCTGATCGATACCGCCGCCATCTACGGTAACGAGGCCGAGGTGGGCCAAGGGATTCGTCAGTCCAAGGTGCCACGCGAAGAGCTGTTTGTGACCACCAAGCTGTGGAATGACATGCATGGCCACGACAATACCCGTGCAGGCTTTGAAGAAAGCATGGACAAGCTGCAGCTGGATTATGTGGATCTGTACCTGATTCACTGGCCCGTGCCCAAGAACCGCCAGTACATCCAGACTTGGGAAACGCTGATCAATCTGCGCAATGAAGGTCGTGTGAAGTCGATTGGGGTGTGCAACTTCCTGCCCCAGCACCTGCAAACCTTGCTGGACAAGACAGGTGTGTTGCCTGTACTGAACCAGATCGAGCTGCACCCCGGCTTTCAGCAGGCTGAATCGCGCCATTACCACGAAGACCACGCCATCCAGACGCAAGCCTGGAGCCCGCTGGGATTGGGCACGCTGTGGGACAACCCGGTGTTGAACAAGATTGCCAAGGAACATGGCCGTTCCGTGGCGCAAATCATGCTGCGCTGGCAGATTCAGCTGGGCAATATGGTGATTACCAAGTCCAACTCCCCCGAGCGCCAGCGCGACAATATGGACATTTTCAGCTTTGAGCTAAGCGAAGCCGATATGGCCGCCATTGCCAGCCTGGATCAGGCCGACGGCCGTCTTGGCCCGGATCCAGAGCTGTTCCGCCTGCCCAAAAGCACCGTCCAGGACTAAGCCTTGGGGCGCACCCGACGCGCAGGCCCGGACAAGAAGGCTGCAAGAAGGGGCGCCAGGGCAAACAACCACAGCAGAGCCTGCGCCGACTGGCGTGCGCCCTGCACCCCACCGGGGTCCACAAAGCCCGAGGCTGTCGTAATGATTCCTGCCAAGGCCGCACCCAATGCCATCGTGAACAACTGCAAGGTGGTAATGGCGGCCGAGGCAATATTCTCCTGCCCCTTGGGCGCGGAATGAAATACCCGCGTCAGCAAATGCGGCCAGGCCAGACCAATCCCCACTCCGACTCCCAATAAAGACAGGTATAAGGCCCAGGAATAGTCCGTGCCTTCACCCAAGCCTACCCACGGGATAAAGACGCCCAAGGCAGCCAATGACAAGCCCGAGAGCACAGGCCCGGCAATAATCATGCGATCCCCGGTTTTCAGCCCCCGGCTGGAGCTGGCAATAGAACCCAGGGTCCAGCCGCCTGACATCAAGGCCGTCAGGTAGCCTGCTTTCAGCGGGCTCATGTGGTGGATGATCTGCAGGAAATAGGGAATGAAAATTTCCGTTGCCACGGCCACGCTGACCAGACCAATACCGGCATACAGACTGCCCAAGGCCGTGCTGATGGAGTAAGTGCCCTGCGGAAACAGGCGACTGGTGGACTTGCTGTCGACACGCGCCATCAAATAAACCAGAATCGCCCCGCCCAGCACACCGCCCAGATTGATCATCCAGGAAGTAGACAGGCTACCTGCGGACATGACCAGCACAGAAGCGGTCAGCAGCAATACCTTGCCTAAAGTGGAACCGGATTTACGAGTTTCAGGCGCACGCGCATCGCGCAATTGCGTCCAGACCAGAATCGCCAGCAAAGCGGCACATGGCAGGACACTCCAGAAGGCCAGACGCCACTGTCCCATCTGGGCAAATACCCCACCAATCGCCGGACCCGACAAGGTTGCCACACCCCACATACTGGATACCAAGGCCATGACGCGCGGCCAAAGTCGCTCTTCAAATACCAGCCGGATCGAAGAATAGCTCAGGCCCAGCAGCAAGCCGCCGCCCAAACCTTGAATCGTGCGGGCAAAGAGCAGGAAAGGCATGGAAGGCGCTGCCGCGCACAGGGTCGTGCCAATGGCAAAGAACAGCAAGGACATCAAGAAGCTGTGACGCAGACCCAGTTTTTCCAGAACTTGTGGCGACAGGGCCGAGCCCAGAATCGAGGCCACCACAAATAGCGTGGTATTCCAGGCGTAGTACTCCAGCCCGCCGATATCCTCCACCACCGAGGGCAGAATCGTGGTCGCCACGTAGACGTTGATCGCATGAACGGCCACGCCCCCGGCCAAGGCCAGTGAGCGCAAGCCATTACGGCCAGACAGGAGTTCAGACCAAGACGCTTCTTGGGTATTTGCCATTTTTCTTTATCCAAACAAAGAGCCGGCAACCGTGCCGGCCCTTCAAACACACCAGTGCGCCAGTTGCACAGGGCACAACTGACGCACTGTTGGGCGTGCATGCACACGCCTTGACCTGCTGCCGGGCTTACGCTTTCAACAAGCCCCGCAAAACGTACTGCATGATACCGCCGTGACGGTAGTAATGCGCTTCGCTAGGCGTATCAATTCGGACTAGGGCCTCGAACTCGATATCGCCCGCACGCACTTTGACCTTCTCGGGAATCTTGTCCTGATTCAGGGCGGTAATGCCTTCGATATCAAAGACTTCATCCCCCGCCAGGCCCAAGGTTTCGGCGTTCTGGCCAGCCGGGAACTGCAAAGGCATCACGCCCATGCCCAGCAGGTTGCTGCGGTGAATACGCTCGTAGGACTCGGCAATGACTGCACGGACGCCCAAGAGCACCGTGCCTTTGGCCGCCCAGTCACGCGAAGAACCCGAACCGTATTCCTTGCCGGCCAGAATCACCAGCGGGACAGCGGCATTCAAGTAATTGCGCGAGGCATCGTAAATCGTGGCCACTGGTGCGCCATCTTGCGTGAAGTCGCGTGTATAGCCGCCTTCTGTACCCGGAGCCAATTGGTTGCGCAGACGCACGTTAGCGAAAGTGCCGCGAATCATGACTTCATGGTTACCGCGACGCGAGCCGTAGGAGTTGAAATCCTGCGGTTTGACGTCGTGATCCATCAAGTACGTTGCCGCAGGCGAGGTACGCGCAATCGAACCGGCGGGGCTGATGTGGTCGGTTGTCACCGAATCACCCAGCTTGGCCAGCACGCGAGCACCACGAATGTCCGAGACAGGGCTTGGATCGCGCTTCAGGTCAATGAAGTAAGGCGGTTTGCGCACGTAGGTGGAATCATCCTGCCACTCGAAACGATCCCCTTTGGGGGTAGGCAGAGAGCGCCAGCGCTCGTCACCGGCGAACACATCGGCATAACCATCACGGTACATATCCGAGGCAATCGCCTTGCTGATCACATCCTGCACTTCAGCGGCAGACGGCCAGATGTCTTTCAGGAATACATCCTTGCCATCGCTGCCCTGCCCCAAAGGCTCGTGGTACAGGTCAATATCCATGGTGCCCGCCAAGGCGTAGGCGACCACCAGCGGTGGCGACATCAGGTAGTTCATCTTCACTTCGGGGTGAATACGGCCCTCGAAGTTGCGGTTACCGGACAGCGTGGACACCACGGCCAGATCGTTCTGGTTAATGGCCTGGCTGACCTCTGGAATCAAGGGGCCAGAGTTACCAATACATGTAGTGCACCCATAGCCAACCAGATCAAAACCGAGCTTGTCCAGATAGGAAGTCAGGCCTGCACGCTGGTAGTAGTCCGTGACCACGCGCGATCCGGGGGCCAGACTGGTTTTCACCCAAGGCTTGCGGCTCAAGCCCTTTTCCACGGCTTTCTTGGCCAACAGACCGGCGGCCATCATGACGCTGGGGTTGGAGGTATTGGTACACGAGGTAATGGCGGCAATCACCACCGAACCGTGATCCAGCTCACACTGGCTACCGTCGGCCAAGGTGAATTTCACAGCAGCTTTACGGGGTGCTGGCGGCTTGTGCGAAGGCACGTCCGACGCGGGGAAACTTTCTTCCACGGCCTCATCGTAGGTCGCTACATCGTCGCCCAGCAAGTCGCGCACAGCGGTACGGAATGCAGGTTTGGACGAGGACAGCGCAATGCGGTCCTGGGGACGCTTGGGGCCAGCAATCGAAGGAACAACGGTGGACAGATCCAGCTCCAGGCGCTCGGAGTAGCGAGGCTCGTGCTGCGGATCGTGCCACAGGCCCTGAGCCTTGGCGTAGGCGCGTACCAGTTCGATCTGCTCTTTGCTGCGGCCCGTCAGCTCCATATAACGCAGGGTTTCCTCGTCAATCGGGAACATGGAGATGGTGGAGCCGTATTCAGGGCTCATATTGCCGATAGTGGCACGGTTGGCCAACGGCACAGCGCTGACGCCGGGGCCGTAGAACTCCACAAACTTGCCGACCACCCCATGCTGACGCAGCATATCGGTAATCGTCAGCACCAGGTCAGTAGCCGTGGTGCCTTCAGGCATTTGGCCCGTCAGCTTGAAACCCACAACGCGAGGGATCAGCATGGAAATGGGCTGGCCCAGCATGGCGGCTTCGGCCTCGATACCGCCTACGCCCCAGGCCACCACGCCCAGACCGTTCACCATAGGCGTGTGCGAGTCCGTGCCCACACAGGTATCGGGATACGCCAGCTGACGGCCTTGTTCGTCGCGCGTAAAGACCACGCGGGCCAAATGTTCCAGGTTCACCTGGTGAACAATACCGGTGCCCGGTGGCACGACCTTGAAGTTATCAAAAGCACTTTGGCCCCAGCGCAGGAACTGATAGCGCTCCATATTGCGCTCGTATTCGATTTCCACGTTGCGTTCAAACGAGCTGGGCTTGCCAAAGTCATCCACGATCACCGAGTGGTCGATAACCAGCTCGACAGGGGCCAAGGGGTTGATTTTTTGCGGGTCACCGCCCAAGGCCTGCATGGCTTCACGCATGGCGGCCAGGTCCACAACGGCTGGAACACCAGTAAAGTCCTGCAGCACAACGCGTGCGGGGGTAAAGGCGATTTCACGATCGGGCTCGGCAGCAGGGTCCCAGGCGGCCAGGGCGCGAATATCATCGGCCGTGACATCGCCACCATCTTCGGTGCGCAGCAAGTTTTCCAGCAGGATCTTCAAGCCATAAGGCAGGCTGGCAACATCCAGGCCATCTCCACGAACCGCATCTAACCGATAGTAGTCGTAGGACTGCCCGCCGACATCCAACTGGTGCAAAGCCTTAAAACTATCTACGCTTTTCATATCGGGATCTCCATGGAAAAGTGCCGGCCGATACCATCCAATCTACCCAGCCAGCGATACACATGTGGTAACTGTCTATTGGTCTAGACCATTCCACATCTTACACTCTGGCGTAATCCCCTGCCCTGCGCGACGTCCTTCCTGTGGCCTTAGGTCACACCTCCTCAAACTCGGAAACATTCTTTACGTATAATGTTTTAGGCGTCTTACGCCCGTCTGTTCGGCCTCCCCCGCCCCTCCCTTTACTTCGAGCGTTCGCCCATCCTCATGTTTTTTGTTGATCTGCGCCGGCTGATTCTCTTGCTGGCTACTGCCAGCAGTCTGCTGACCATGGGCTACACCTTGTATGGAGCCTATTCAGCGGAGCGTTCCTTGCTGATCGAGCAAGCTCTGGAAAAGAACCGCGCCTACGCGCTGAAACTGGCCAGCAGCACCGATGCCTTCATCGCCAATTTGCAACAGCAACTTCGTTATAGCGCCAACGAACTCTCCCGTTCCCTGAATCAGGGCAACGAGCCCATGCTACGTGACGAAGTCAGACGCCTGAAAGAACAAAACAACAGCTTTAACTCGGTTTTGATTCTGAATACCGAGGGCCGGGTTCTGGCCAATGCTCCCCAACAGCTCAACCTGCTTGGCACGACACTGCGGGGGGAAGGCACGCAACTGGCACTGAAAACCAGGAAACCCGTGGTCAGCCCACCCTATCTGTCCGCCACCGGGCGCTTGCTGATCTTCCTTTCGCACCCGATTTTTGATGCAGAAGGCAATTACAAAGGCCTGGTAGGTGGTTCCATCTACCTGCACGAGCCCAATAGCCTGAACGCCTTGCTGGGCGAGCACTTTTACCGTGATGGTTCTTACATTTATGTAGTCGACCAGCACAAACGGCTGATTTTTCACCGTGACGTCGCCCGGATTGGCGAAGTCATACACGGCAACCCGGCCATTGACGCTGTCAGCCAGGGCGAGAGTGACGCTCTGTCCCTGCGCAACGTGAAGGGCGTAGACATGCTGGCCGGTTTCGCGCCCAGCAACGATGTGAAATGGGGAGTCGTGGTGCAAAGCCCCACCAAAGTGGTGCTGGATGAATTAACGGTCCTGCTGGGCAAAGTACTGCGCAATTCCATCCCCTTTTTCCTGGCCGTGCAGATCCTGATCTGGATGTTGGCCATGCTGATCGCCAAACCCTTGCGACAACTGGCTCGTCAGGCTCCGCATCTGGATTCAGCCAAGGCCAGCTCGCGCATCGAACAAGTTCATGCCTGGTATTTTGAGTCCCGCCAGATCAAGCTGGCCATGTTGCTGGGCTTGAAACGTGTTAATCGCAAAATGGGCGTCATGGATGTGGAGCGCAATACCGACCCGCTGACCGGCCTGAACAACCGCCGGGGCATGGCTGTTGTGCTGCAACAATGGAAGGAAACGGACACCCCCTTTTCCGTGCTGACGGTGGATATTGACCACTTCAAACGCGTGAACGACACCTACGGGCACGATGTGGGCGATCTGGTGCTGAGCTTTCTGGCCGACACCATGCGGGCCTGCACCCGCGATACGGACCTGATCTGTCGGGTCGGGGGTGAAGAGTTCTGTATTTTTCTGCCCGATCAGGATGTAGACCAGGCCGTGCAACTGGCCGAGCGCCTGCGCATTTTGATCAGCGAAACCAATAGCCCAACTGGCTCACCCATTACGATTTCCATTGGGTTGGCGCACTGGCCCTTGCATGCCCGAGAACACAGCACAGTGTTGAAACTGGCGGACGAAGCGCTTTACAAGGCCAAGCGCAATGGACGCAACCGCGTAGAAATTTGCGATCCGGCCGCCAGCGACGCTCAGAGCAGATCAGCTTAAAGACGGCGCAAGACCTTGATACGCACATCCACCTGAAGATCCAGGCTCGTCAATTGACGAGCCTGCTCCAGCCCTTGCGCGCTGGCTCGGAACAAATGGGGCGTCATCAAGAGCAGATCGGCAATTTTCTCTTGTGAATCAAGGCTGATCTGACAACGAACACGTTCAACAGCTTCCAGACTGAAACCGACCGGGGACTGCGGAGTCTCGTCCTTGTCGGCTTTCAAGGTCGGATAAATAATGCGGCGCAGCTCCAGCAAATGGTCTGGGCCCGCTTCAACCTGCACCCAGATACCGCCCGGCTTCAGCACGCGCAAGAACTCCTCGGGCACGGCAAAACCAAACATGCACAGCAAGGCATCCAAAGCACCATCCGGCACGGGCAATTGCGCATTGCTACCCACCAGCCAACGTATGTCCGAGGAACTGCGCGCCGCTGCCATGACGGCCCACTTGGAAATATCCAGACCAATCAGAGCCAACTGCCCATTCTGATCCTGCTGACGCAAATAACGCGGGTAATAGCCCTCGCCACAGCCCGCATCCAGACAGGCATAAGGCGCCTCTCCTTCCAGGCCATCCATCAAGGCACGCCACACGCCGGCGGCAATAGGCTCGTACACCCCGGACTCCAGATAACGACGCCGCGCCGCCACCATTTCCTTGCTGTCGCCCGGATCGCGTGAACGCTTGTTTTGTACAGGAAGCAGATTGATATAGCCCTGGCTGGCCGTATCGAAACAATGGCCCGAGGGGCAGCGCCAGCTGGCAGCCTCAAACGAGAGCGGCAAGCCGTCCAAAGGACAGCACAGTTTCTCGAACAGGGGCGGGGAAAGGTCAGACATAAATGAATCGCTCTACGGCCACCGTGGCCAAGGCGATAGTGTAGCGCCCCGGCCTGTCTATGCCGGGGCTCAGGATGAATTTACGACTTGGTCGCAAAAGCCAGCGCGTCGCGCAGCAAGGCCTCGATCAGGGGCTGGATGTTACGGGCCGCCTCTTCCTTGTACTCAAAGGGCCACTGCTCTTCCATGTAACAGCACTGCGCCATTTCCAGCTGCACAGCATGGATGTTCTGCTCGGGACGTCCGTAGTGGCGGGTAATGTAACCACCTTTGAAACGACCATTCAACACGCTGCTGTAGTCTTTGTTGGCCGAGGCGGTTTTCATCAGACGTTCGCTCAAGGCTGGATCGCAACTCTGACCATTGGCAGTCCCGAAATTCAGATCCGGCAGACGGCCTTCAAAAAAGCGCGGCACGACCGAACGAATCGAATGCGCATCCCACAGGACCACACGGCCATGCAGGGCCAGCAAACGCGTCAGCTCTTCTTCCAGCTTCTGGTGATACGGCAACCAGATGGTCTCGCGACGCTGGGCAACCTCACGCTCGTCCGGTTCCTGGCCAGGCTGGTAAATGGGTTCATCGCCAAACGTGTCCACGGGACACAGGCTGGTGACGCTTTGACCGGGATACAGGCTGGCATTGTCCGGCGGGCGGTTCTGATCCACCACAAACCGCGAATACGTCGCCACCAGCACGGACGCACCCAGTTTCTGGGCGCACTCATACAAGCGTGGAATATGCCAATCCGTATCCGGCACCTGACGCGCTGACTCCGTAAAACGCGCCAGCAAGTCCGAAGGCACGTAGGTGCCCGAATGGGGCATGGAAATCAACAAGGGGGCAGTGCCCGGATAAAACTCAAAGGCAGCAGGTACGGTCATGGCAGACTCCAGTCTGTTTCAGCACACAATCAAGAAGGAATAGGATACAGATCACCCCGGCGGTGCTGCCAGGCCGGAAGTGATTCACGCATGCGCTGCACGCGAGCGGGGTCCAGATCGGCGCAAATATAGCCTGGATGATCAGGCATACAGGCCAATACGGTGCCCCAAGGGTCAATAATCATGCTGCGACCCAAGCACGGCATGGCGGGACCGGGACCGCCAATCTGCGCGGCGGCCAGCACGTAACACTGATTTTCAATGGCTCGGGCGCGCAACAGCACTTCCCAGTGGTCACGGCCGGTATGCACATTAAAGGCGGCGGGCACTACCAGCACATTCGCGCCACGGGCACGCAAGGTACGGAACAGCTCGGCAAAGCGCATGTCGTAGCAAATGCTCAGGCCCAGATTCAGATCCCCGACCTGCACATTTTGCAGATGCTGACCGTGGCAGAAATCGTCGGACTCGCGGTATTCCAGACCGTTCACCACCGCATCGTACAAATGCACTTTGCGGTATTGCGCCACGATTTCGCCCTCTGGTGAAAACGTCACGCTCGTGTTGCCCAGGCGATGATCATCAGGACGGCGCTCGTGCATGGAACCCAAATGAATCCAGGCACCGGTGCGGCGCGCCAGGCTGGCCATGTGATCCGTCACCAGACCCGGAATGGGCGTGGCATTTTGCTGCAACCATTCCGTATCACCACGTACATCGCTGTACTCGGGAGTCACAATCAGTTGTGCGCCGTCTTTGGCAGCGGCCAGCACCCAATGTTCTAGCTGGTCCAGATTGGTTTGGCGGTCGCGGCCGCTATCCAATTGAACTAAGGCAACACGTGTCGTAGACATACTTTTATCCTTTCGGACCGGCTCAATACTGCAGGGCGCGGGCCGTTTCCAAGGCCAGACGGGACAAGACACCCGCTCCCTGGCCACCGTATAAAGAGGTGCTGGTGCGGCCATCGGTAAAGCCATCGGCCATCACAGCCAGCACCACACTGCGTTCGCCCATCGTCAAGATACCGGCATCGTGACGCAAGCCGGGCAAGGAGCCGGTTTTGTGCGCCAGTTGGGCGATAGAAGGCAAAATTGCCGCAAAGTGACCTCGTTCGCGCTGATCCGCCAGCATGTCCAGCCCCTGCTGACGCAGGTTTTCCGGCAGGGCAGGCGAATGCAATAGATACAGCAAGGTCGAGCAGGCATCCTGAACAGTCGTCCAGTTGTCTTTACCGGCCTCGCGCGCCTTCATGTCCATCATGTGGCGCTGCAAATCCGTGTGTTTCAAGCCGGCCTGGGCGCTCCAGGCGTTGATGTTATCCATGCCCAGCAAATCGATCAGGGCATTGGTAGCGACGTTATCGCTCAGAATAATCATTAAAAGAGCCAACTCGCGCAGGCTCAGGCTGGGCACGCCGGGTAGCTGACTCAAAATGCCGGTGCCAGGGGTACGGTCGCCCTCGGGCAAAGGGTAAACCGTATCGAGCGACAGCTTGCCCTGTGCCACCTGTTCCAGCAGGCACAGGAGCATGGGCGTCTTGATCAGGCTGGCCGAGGGCATGACGCGCTGCGCCTGCCACTCGAACAAGGAGGTACCGTCGGTAGCGTAGACCGCCATCGAAATACGGGCGGACTCCTGGGTCAGCAAAGGCTCCAGTCGTTCCTGCAGGCGCTCACGAACCAGTGGCGCATCCAGCAACTCGCTTCCTAAGGTAAACATACAAACACTCCTTCAATACTTAGACCAGAATCAGGAACAGGCCGACGAACATCAACAAGTTGACCGCCATGACCGCCCAGCCGTTATACAACATGTACTTGAGCTGAGTGGAACGCGCCAGGCCCATCTGGCCGAACATATCTGAAGAAGGGAAAGGACCAAACCAGTCAATCTGCGAACTGCCCAGAATCACGGCGGCAGTGGCTGCGGGGCCCACACCGGCGGCCGCCAGCACAGGACCAAAGATCTTGGCGGTGAAAGTCATCTGCGCCACGGCAGCACCCGGAATGTGACCGACCACGTTAAAGGCCACAATCAACATGCACAGCACGGCGCCACTAATACCGACCAGATAGGGCTGCACCGAATCCAGCAAGGCGTGATAGGCGTTCAACTGATCCACCAGCACCAGCACCGGGTTGAACAGCCAGAACAGGAAGAAAATCCAGATCAGCTTGCCCGCACCGGCATACATGGCCTGCAAAATTTCACGTGGGTTCATGCCACCGGCCAGACCGGTGGTAGCACCCAGGGACACCATCACAATAATGGCGTAGGCAAAACCGGCTTTGGAGGCGATACCCACCGCAGCCAAACCCACGATGGTGATGCAGAAAGCCCAGGCAGCACGCACGGCCTTGGGGGAGGCCTTGGCATTCACGTCAAAAGCAGCCTGACCTTGCGAGGCTTCTTCGTACTGGAAATGATCCTTGGTCATCTTCTGAATACGACCGGACATGAACCAGCCCGTCAGCAAGGTAGCAGCAGCCATGGGCAGACCGGCAACCAGCAGGTAATCGGTGTAGCTCAAACCGGTCAGACCCGTCACGGTCACCACGTTAGGGGTGAATGGGCCCAGCACCAGACCGGCGGAACCGGCGCTTTGGAACAAGGCAGCCACAGCAGGAGGGGACAGACGCACGGCCGCGGCAATTGGAATCACCACCGCAGCAATAATGGCGTTACCGCCAGCCAGCGTACCCAGAGCGCCACAGATCAAGGTGGAGGCCACCATGATGCCCAGACGCACACGCACCGGATTGGACAAGCCAATACGCTTCACAATGGCTCGCACCAATTGCTCGGCGGCACCCGTACGGGCAGCCACTTCACCCACCCCGGCGCCCAGTACAATAATCAAACCCACCACGGCAATGAACGAGCCCAGGGACTCGGCCAGCAGTTTGCCCATGGCAATGGGCGTCGTACTGGTCATGATGGCGCCCAATACAATCGCACCAATCGTGGCCAGAACAATATCCACACCCAACAAGGCGATAAGCGCAAACACCACTACCGGCGTCAAGCCCCACAGGGAGCTTTCACCCGGCATGTAAAAGTGGGTGTACAAGGCAATCGCCATGCCAATTAAAAACACCACCATGGCAGCATTGCGCTTGCCCGTTGGCATTTGTTGCTGAATGACACTCATGTCGTCTCCTTAACGATCCTTCCTGGCCAGTTTTCAAAAACCGACCTGCATGTGATGCAATCGCCCTGCCCTGGTTGACCGCCCCAGATCACAGCGACTGTTTTCTTGTCCGACGCGCCGCTTATAGCGGGATAATCGGCGCATCCAGGCTTTGTGCCTGAGCGGCAAAGGCGCGATCAAGCACCTGGCCGGGCCGCTGCTCCGGGGCAACAGGGTGAACCTGTACGCCATTCACAAACACGGTCTGCACACCTTGAGACGGTAAGGTGGGCTCTTCCCAGGTGGCGCAATCTTGCACCGTTTCGGGATTAAACACCACCAGATCCGCCCAGGCGCCGACTTGCAACACGCCTCGGTTTTCAAGCCCGAAGACCGAGGCAGGCATGGCTGTCATTTTGGCAACCGCCTGCTCCAGGGACATCAGGCCATCTTCGCGTACGTACCGCCCTAAAATGCGCGTGAAACTACCCCACAAACGAGGGTGGGGATGCGCATCCGCAGGCAATCCGTCCGAGCCCACCATGCAACATGGGTGGCTGAAAATGCGCTGGACTTCTTTCTCGTCCATCGCAAAATAAATCGCGCCAGCAGGCAGCAAACGCCGTGCGGCAGTTTCTCGGTCGCAGCCCCACTGCTCGGCAATCTCGGCCAGATACAGGCCATTGCACTCGGGGTGAGGCTCGGACCAGGTAATACGAATCTGGTCTATGGTGTGGGCGCGCTCAGGGATCAGGATCGTGGAGCTGCCCGAATAGGGATAAATATCCAGGGTGGCCTGCACGCCATCGGCGCGGGCTCGATCAATATTGGCCAAGGTATGGCTGCTGCGGCCCCAGTTGGCCGGCATCATGCACTTGTGGTGCGACACCAGGGTGGCGCACTGCGTCTGGCGGCCTACCGCCAGCACTTCTTCTACCGACTCCTGCACCGTGTCGCCTTCATTGCGAATATGACTGGTGTGCAAAGAGCCTTTGGAAGCGGCAACACGGGCCAGACCTTCCAGTTCGGCCGGCTCGGCCATGCAGCCGGGCTCGTAAGCCAGGCCGGTGCTAAAGCCCACGGCGCCTTCTTCCAAGGCCTTGGCCAGCAAAGCTTCCATGGCCTTTTGTTCATCGGCATTCGGCTGGGACAAGGGGTCCTGCATCACGGCCATGCGCAGATTCGCGTGACCGACCAAAGCCGCCACGTTGATCATGGGCTTGAGCTTGCGCACGGCTTGCACGTACTGCGCCATGTCTTCAAACAAGGGAGAATCGCCCAGCAAGGCCAAAGCCGCTGCCGAGTTACCGGGCAAAGGAGCCGGGAAAGCGCTGACGCCACAATTGCCGACCACAACTGTCGTAATGCCCTGGCTGGTTTTCCAGTCCAGAACAGGCCGCTCGATGAACATCAAATCATCATGGCCGTGAGTATCAATAAACCCGGGAGCCACCACATGGCCGCTGGCGTCCACCGATTGATCGGCGTGCCAGGCGCTCAAGTCGCCCACGGCGACAATCCGTCCTTCTCGAATACCCACATCACCACGCCAACGCGGGGTGGCCAAGCCATCAATAATCCAGCCATTGCTGATCTTGACGTCCAGCCTGCGGTCGTCTGTCTGCATCTACGTCTCCACTAACCCTCCCACAAAAAGGGGAGTTGACCGCATTATCCAAAGGTATTATTAATATGAAAAATTGTTTAAGTTAATTGATTAATCAGAAAATGATATGGACAGACTTCCCAAGCACATCACGCTCAAGCACTTGAACGCGTTTGTCGCCGTGGCCCAGGAGGCCAGTTTCACCCATGCCGCGCGTCGTCTTTTTCAAACACAATCCTCGGTCACGGGCCTGATCCAGCAGTTGGAAGTTGCCCTGAACACCACCTTGTTCAACCGCACCAGTCGGCGTGTATCCCTGACGCCTATTGGTCAGGAGTTCCTGCCGCGCATCACCCGCCTGCTGGCAGATTTTGATGGCGCCATCAGCGATGTCATGCGTTATGGGGAATTGAAAAGCGGGCGGGTCAGTGTGGCCGCAGCGCCGTCGGCCATTACGGATTTGATAGCACCGGCAGCCGCCAATTTCTCCCAGCAGCATCCGGCGGTCCGTCTGTATTTACGGGATGACAACTCGGGACGCATTCAACGCCAGATCGTGGCCGGGGAGATCGACTTTGGTCTGACCAGTCCCTGGGCGGATGTCCAAGGGTTGGACAGTCAACCCTTGCTGGAAGACCAGTTTGGCGTGCTCTATCGCAGCGACGACAAGCTGATCAAACCGGATGCCAACAACACGGTCAGCTGGTCTGCTCTGGATGAACGCAAACTGGTCGGCGTCGTAGACGAAACCGGGATCATGGCGGTGCTGCAGTCCCGTCCGGACCTGCCCATCGAAACCTCGGCCCCGTTTTATGAAGCGTCCAGCACCACCTCGCAAGCAGCGCTGGTGCAAAGTGGTCTGGCCATTGCCCTGCTGCCCGCCTTGGCTGCACAACGGGTCTTGATGCCCGGTCTGAGCTTCTCCTTGCTGCAGGCCCCCACGCTGGTCCGTACCTTGTGTCTGATGTTTCACCAAGAACATGACTTGACGCCCGCGGCGGCGGCATTGGTCGATGAGGTGCGAGCCTACGTGAAAAAAGCTCCTTTACCGCCTGGATGCCGCGCTCTGTAAGCATGTGCAAATATGGTGGGAGACAGGCTTGGGCTCAGTAACAATAAGGACGGCAAGTCGCGTCCCGTTTTTCTCGCGACTTGGCCCTGACTGCTCGACCCTTTCCCTTCGATAGACGAACAGCAAAGCCGGACGTAGAATCGCCTTCAAGCCTCGCCTGATCAGAATGCCGTCATGCCAGTGCTTCTTCTCTGGTATCGATCGCACACAGGGCGACCCTGCAGGTCATTGTCCTGCTCTCCAGGAGAAGCCATATGACGCAGTCCTCCGCGGCATCCAGCAACGCCAAGCCGCTTCACATTGACGACATTACCGTCGTAGATAACAGCAAACTTAAAAAAGCCGTAACCGCCGCTGCCTTGGGCAACGCCATGGAATGGTTTGACTTTGGCGTTTACGGCTTTGTGGCCGCCACCTTGGGTAAAGTCTTTTTCCCCGATGCCTCTCCCGCAGTACAAACCATCGCCGCCTTGGGTACCTTCTCGGTGCCCTTTTTGGTGCGGCCTCTAGGCGGAGTGTTCTTCGGGCTGATGGGGGACAAGTTCGGGCGTCAGAAAGTGCTTTCCCTGACCATCATCATCATGGCCATCAGCACCTTCCTGATCGGCCTGATTCCCTCTTATCTATCCATCGGCATCTGGGCACCCATTTTGCTGCTGCTGTGCAAGCTGGCCCAAGGCTTTTCCGTAGGCGGTGAATACACTGGCGCGGCAGTTTTTGTGGCCGAATACGCGCCCGACCGGCAGCGCGGGTTCCTGGGTAGCTGGCTGGACTTTGGCTCTATCGCGGGCTTTGTTCTGGGCGCCGGTTTGGTCGTGCTGCTGCAAACGTCCCTGACCGAAGAGACCTTTCAGGATTGGGGCTGGCGCATTCCTTTCCTGATTGCCGGTCCACTGGGTATTTTGGGCTTGTACCTGCGCCATGCCGCTGAAGAGACTCCCGCCTTTACCGAGCAACTGGAAAAGATGGAGAAAGAAGACCGCGCCGCCCTGACAGAGCGCCCCACGGTTTCCTTTGGCGAGATCTTCTCCAAGTACCGCAAAGCCCTGCTGATTTGTATTGGCATGGTGCTGGTCACCAACATCACCTATTACATGTTGCTGACCTATATGCCTACCTATCTGTCCAGCAGCCTGGGCTATGCCGAAGAACATGGTGTCTTCATTATTGTGGTGGTGATGATAGGGATGCTGTTCGTGCAACCGGTGGTGGGTTTTGTCAGCGACAAGATAGGTCGCAAACCCTTTCTGATGGCCGGTAGTCTAGGCCTGCTGATCTTTGCGATTCCCGCCTTTCACTTTATTGGTAGCGACAGCAATGTGCAGATCTTCCTGGGGCTGCTGATTCTGGCCGTTTTACTGAACTGCCTGACCGGGGTCATGGCCTCTACCCTGCCCGCCCTGTTCCCGACCCGGCTACGTTACAGTGCCTTGGCCGCCTCCTTTAACATCGCCATTATTGTGGCGGGCCTGACGCCTACGGTTGCCGCCTGGCTGGTGGAGCAGACCAACAACTTGCTGGTGCCTGCCTACTATTTGATGTTTGCCAGTGTCATCGGCTTGATTACCGCCCTGTTCCTGCCCGAAACGGCGAACCGCCCCTTGCGCGGCGATACACCTACCGCCTCCAACCGCAAGGAAGCCAAGGAACTGCTGCAAGAAGCGTATGACCACATCGAACAAAGCGTGCAAGATGTGGAAGAAGCCATTGCCAAGGCCGAGGAAGAACTGGAAGCCTTGAAGCAAAAACGCCAGCGTCTGGTGGACCGCCACCCCGAGCTGGATTAATAAAACAGTCCTCTCTATATAGAGGGTAGATGCTGTCGGATGGGGGGCCTGAAACGCCCCCTGCAACTTTCACAGCGACAACGCCAAACCGCTTGTTCCCGTAGAAAAAGCCTGAATCTGACTTAAAGCAAATTCAGGCTTTTTTGTGGCGGCTCAGGATTCAAACAAGAATCCTCCAAGCCATCGTTCAGAACACGGTATTAAACCGTCAAACCGCCCGACACTTCCAGCGTCGTGCCATTGATGAAGCTGGCTTCATCCGAGGCCAAAAACGCATACACATTGGCGATCTCTTCAGGCTTGCCCATGCGGCGCAGCCAGCAATGATCACGAAAGCCTTGCAGCACTTTTTCGGGGATGGTTTTCAGAATGTCTGTCTCGATAAAACCGGGACAGACGGCATTGACGCGTATCCCCTTGGGGCCCAACTCCCTGGCCCAGGTTTTGGTAAAGCCTATCACCCCGAACTTGCTGGCCGCGTAATTGGTTTGACCATAATTGCCGTACAAACCCACCACGCTGGAAGCGTTCAGAATGGAACCGCTTTCCTGCTCCAGCATCACCGCGGCCACGGCCTGAGTGAAGTTGAAAACCGCTTTCAGGTTCACATCAATCACATCATCAAATTGCTGCTCGGTCATGCGCACCAGCTTGGCGTCCTTGGTGATCCCGGCATTGTTCACCAGCACATCAATGCGGCCAAACTTTTGCGTCACATCCGCCACCATGGCGTCAATCTGTGCACGGTCCGTCACATCCACGGTGTAGCCTACGGCGGTAACGCCATTACCACTTAAAGACTGCGCTGCTTGATTGACGGCATCCGCATTACGATCGCACAACACCACAATCGCCCCTTCCTGGGCAAACTTCCTGGCTGTTGCCAAACCAATTCCAGCTGCCGAACCGGTGACTATGGCCACTTTATCTTTCAATCGCATTCCAGCTACCTTTTAGAAATTGTTCAACGCTGTTGTGCAAACAAAAGGGCTTGACCGCAGCCGTACAGACCTTTTCCTGTGGCCTTGCTTGCACCAGCACACTGTTTTGTACTCCGATCACAGGCAGACCGCCAGTCACGGTAGGCAAACTGTACACAGACACAATGGCCCCGCAAGGGGCCATCTGAACAACGGGATAAGGGCGAAATACACATGCGCCATAGCCCTGCTCGGAAACCAGGACAGGCATCCAGCAAACCACCGCCAGCGTCATCGCAATAGACGATCAGAACCAGCAGCCGTCACTGAAAATCAGTTGCTTTCCCATGGCAGATCCGGCGCAATCAAGGGTTCACCGTCATAGCCATGCACCACACCAAAGCGCTCATGGGCCGCACGCCAATCGCGTTGTGCCTGCCCGATGACTTCCTTGTTTTCACCAACAAAATTCCACCACAGCACCAGCTCCTCGGTGTACGGCTCGCCACCCAGCACAATGACTCGGCTGCCGGCACTCAGACTCAAGCTCAACTGCGTCAGGCCACGGCCCACATAGGCCAGTTCATTGGCCTCGAACTGCTCGGACTGAATACCCAGGGTGCCTTGCACGACTAAAAAGCCATACTCAAACTCGGGGTTCAAATTCAGTCTCACTTCCCCAGCCTTGGAGCTGCTCAAATCCATCCCCACCATAGGCGAATACATTTTGCTGGGTGCCTGATGCTGTGCATAGGTACCGGCCAGCAGGGTAAAGTCGCACTCGCCCTCACGCCAATGAGGCAAGTCAGGATGGTGGTCAAAAGCGGGTTCACAGGTGGCGTCCTTGGACGGCAAGGCAATCCAGAGCTGAACCGCATGCAGCTTGTCCTGGCCGGGCAAGGACTCCTCGGTATGGCTGATACCGCGTCCGGCTGTCATCAAGTTCACCTGACCAGGCTTGACCACTTGCACATGGCCCAGGCTGTCACGGTGCAGAACCTCGCCCTGAATCATCCAGGTAAAGGTTTGCAGGCCAATATGTGGATGAGGGCCCACACGCAGGCCGGAGCCCGACGTGAACACGGCAGGCCCTGCATGATCCAGAAAGCACCAGGCCCCCACCATACGCCGTTGCGAGGAAGGCAGAATCCGGCTGACGGTAATGCCCCCACCCACTTGTGCGCCGCGCCCGGCAACACGTTGAACACGTTTTTCGCCGTTGATGTCTTCGGGACAATCAAAGGATGAAGAGACTTCGGAACTGTGTGTACTCATGGGTCGAACTCCTGAAAACAGATCTGGGGGCTGGGTTTCAAACAGCCAAAAGCGCTGGCCACTCAAGTGACCAGCGCAGCGCCGAAGCGATTTACTTACCGGATGTGAACTTGGTGTGGCTATTGATCAAGTTGCGGTAGTCGGGGATATGGTTGGAGAACAAGGCACCCAGACCTTCCACGTCGTTACGCCAGTCGCGGTGCAGTTCGCAAGCCACGCCAAACCAGGTCATCAGCTGAGCACCAGCCGAGGACATGCGATCCCATGCCGAGTGACGTGTCAGTTCGTTGAATGTGCCCGATGCATCGGTGACCACAAACACATCAAAGCCTTCTTCCAAAGCCGACAGGGCCGGGAAAGCCACGCACACTTCAGTCACCACACCGGCAATAATCAGCTGCTTCTTGCCCGTTGCCTTGATGGCTTTGACGAAGTCTTCGTTATCCCAGGCGTTGATCTGGCCAGGGCGAGCGATGTAAGGCGCATCCGGGAAGGTTTCTTTCAGCTCGGGGACCAAAGGACCGTTAGGGCCTTCTTCAAAGCTGGTGGTCAGAATGGTGGGCAAGTTGAAGTACTTGGCCAGATCGGCCAGAGCCAGCACGTTGTTCTTGAACTTGTCTGGATCAATGTCACGCACCAGAGACAGCAGCCCCGTTTGGTGATCAACCAGAAGTACAGCGGCTTGGTCTTTATCAAGACGTTTGTAAGGCGTAGTCATCTCAGTCTTCCTTAACGATGATTGAAAGGGGCGGGTGCGGGGACTGCACCCGGTACTGCAAGAGCGCGGCGTTGATTAACGCTGCGAATCCAGCTGTTCCTGATTCTTGAGCACGTCCTGTGCTTTGGCATAGCTTTCGATCAGCAACTGATAGGCGGGGAAAATCTTGGTGTAGACCTGGGCCCATTCCTGGGCATCGGGGCGGTTCCAGGTGCGCTGCAGTTCGGAGGCAACAGCACCCGTATCGATAGGCACCACACCGGCCTGCATCATGCGAGCCAGGGTAATTTCCTCGGCCATCTTGGAGTAGGTGCCGGAGGCATCAATCACCACAAACACCTTGTAGCCTTCAGCCACCGCGCTGATCGCAGGGAAAGCCATGCACACGCTGGTAATGGTGCCGGCAATGATCAAGGTCTTACGGCCGGTTGCCTTGACGGCGGCAACAAAGTCCTCGTTGTGCCAGGCATTGATCTCGCCCTTGCGTGCCACGTATTGGGCGTGGGGAGCATTCTGGTGAATCTCGGGAATCAGAGGACCGTTCGGGCCTTGTGGCACGGAAGCCGTGGTAATCACGGGCAACTTGCTCAAGGTGGCGATTTGGCCAGTGCTGCCGCATGGTCACGCAAGGTGGTCATGGGCATGTCCTTCACGGTCTGAAACAGGCCGCTTTGGTGGTCGATCAGCAGCATGACTGCATCATCGGGATCAATTACGGCAGCGGCACCATTAAAGTTGGCTACATTGCTGGGGATAGTCATCATGTTTCTCCTGTGGATGAGAGACGGGGGCCACCTGAATGCGGCCCCCGCGGGCCTTGCACTACGATGCCGACCCTGGTGCCATCGCACCAAAGCGGCCACTGCTGAAGTCATCCATAGCCTGCAAAATCTCTTGCTTGCTATTCATGACGAAGGGGCCGTGTCCCACAATGGGCTCATCAATGGGTTCACCACTGATCAGCAAGACAACGGCGTCATTATTGGCTTCCACGCTGAACTGGCTGCCTGTCCGATCCAGCACGACCAGTTGCCCTTCACGAGCCACGCTTTGACCATTGACCAGTACGGTGCCTTGCAGCACCACCAAGGCGGCTGTCCAGCCTTCAGGGCTTTCCAGCTCGGCAATGCCACCCTGATTCAGACGCATATCCCATACATTCATGGGAGTGAAGGTCCTGGCAGGGCCAGTGGCACCGTCCTTTTCTCCGGCGATCACGCGCACCATGCCAGCAGCATCAGGCAGTGCGACCACAGGAATTTGCTGGTCGGTAATGGCCTGATAGCCAGCGGGAGCACGCTTGTCTTTGGCAGGCAGGTTGACCCACAGCTGCACCATTTCCAAAGTGCCGCCAGAACGAGCAAAAGCGTCGGAGTGATACTCCTCGTGCAAGATGCCCGAGCCAGCCGTCATCCACTGCACATCACCGGGGCCGATCGTGCCGCCCTGACCCGTGGAGTCGTGGTGTGAAACCTCGCCCTTGTAGACGATGGTGACGGTTTCAAAACCCCGATGTGGGTGCTGGCCAACGCCGCGCTTGTGGTTGCTGGGAGCAAACTCGGCAGGGCCGGCATAGTCCAGCAGCAGGAAGGGGCTCAACTGTTTTGCGTGTGTGTGGTACGAAAACAGGGAGCGAACGGGGAAGCCGTCGCCCACCCAGTGAGGACGGGGAGCGCTATAGATACCAAGAATTTTCTTCATGTCCATCTCCTTGTTTCAACATAAGAGACAGAATAAACTCGGGACAACGAAGCCAGTAGCCCCCTAAATCGGCCATCTATGTTCCATTTATGGAACGATAAAACTGCCATGCAAGATTTAAACGACTTGTACTTCTACGTTCAGATTGTGGATCACGGCGGCTTTGCCCCGGCCGGTCGCGCACTGGGTTTACCCAAATCCACGCTTAGCCGCAGGCTGGCTGCACTGGAAGAGCGCCTGGGAGTGCGGCTGATCCAGCGCTCCACCCGCCGCTTTACCGTGACCGAGATTGGCCAGACCTATTACGAGCACTGCAAGGCCATGCTGGTAGAGGCCGAAGCGGCACAGGCAGCCATCGAACTGACACGTGCCGAGCCGCGCGGTGTGGTGCGCCTCAGTTGCCCCATCACCTTACTGAACGCCCATGTCAGTGATATGTTGGCCGACTTCATGGTCAGCTACCCGCATGTCACGGTGCAATTGGATGCCACCAACCGGCGCGTGGACCTGATCGGGGAAGCGCTGGATATGGCGATCCGCGTGCGCCCGCCACCATTGCAAGACAGCGATCTGGTGATGCGTGTTCTGTCCGACCGCAGCCAATGTTTGATAGCCAGCCCGGAGCTGATTGCCCGCCACGGAATGCCCGGCTCACCCGCTGATCTGGCGGACTATCCCAGCCTGGCATTGGGGCTGCCACAACAAAGCCATACCTGGACCTTGTATGGTCCCGATGGCGCACAAGCCGTGCTGCATCACACGCCCCGCCTGATTACCACCGATATGACGGCCTTGCGCTGCGCAGCACTAAAAGGCGTTGGTGTGGTGCAGTTGCCTACCCTGGTAGTCTGCGATCAATTGGCCGACGGCTCTTTGGTGAAACTGATTCCGGACTGGGCTCCACGACGCGAAATCATTCATGCCGTGTTTTCCTCCCGCCGGGGGCAGATGCCAGCTGTGCGAGCATTGCTGGATTACCTGGTCGAACGCTACCAGCAGATGGATGAGGACTGACAGCAACCTTGCCAAGGCACAAAGAAAAACGCCCTGCATATGCAGGGCGTTTTGTAGTCCTGGGCAATCAAGCCAAAGGATCAGGCGCCGCCATTAAAGTCGCGAACTTGCTTTTCAGCTTCTTCACGTGCAATGCCGTAGCGTTCCTGAATTTTGCCGACCAGATATTCGGTATTGCCTTCGGCAACATCAATATCGTCATTGGTCAGTTTTCCCCATTTGGCCTGAATCTTGCCAGACAGCTGTTTCCATTTACCTTTGATCGTATCTTCATTCATAGTCGTTCTCCTGTTTCAACGGGAATTCACATTTAGGATTGATGACGGAACTTTTATTCCGGTTTTACTTTCAATCCCGACGAATCGACTTTCACAACGCCTTTCACACTTTCCGTTGCAGCAACGGCTTTCTTGTGCTCAATTTCACTGGGCACGGTACCGGTCAATGTTGCGACGCCATTATTGGTCTCAACAGAGATATCCGTGCTCTTCAAATCCTTGGTGCTGGCCAGATCAGCCTTGATTTTGGTGGTGATCCAGGTATCGCTGACGGCTTCACCTGCGCTTGCCGAGTGATCCTGATTAACGGCTGGCTCATTAGCCATTGCACCGCTTTGCAAACCAAAACTCAAAGCGGTAGCCATTAATACACTGGATAGGATGGCAGATTTTTTCATATAAGTTCTCCAATATCAGAAAGGGAATTTTTAATTTAAAAAACCCTTTACCCCTGCTATTAAAAGGAGTCCAAATCAATCAACAAAAATTTCGTTGTTTGCGATGGATGGTTCCACCGTAACATTCCCGATCAGGCTGGAAACTACGAAATGCTACAAGCGTTTTCTTTATAAGTAATTTCCTCAAATTTCACACATCCCTATTCACCTCACTTATGGCAAGCGGCTTGTGTCAGGCCAATCCTGGCCATCATGCTGGCTAGACAAAATCCGCCCTGAGACGCAGCACGGCTGGTTTCCATACGTTCCTGACGAAGAAACGGAGGCCCCTTTGACGCGAAAAATTCTGGGCACGAACAGAGCAGTCAAGCAGAGCCTCGCTCACTGGAGAGGAGCCGCTCAGGGCAGATACATAAAGTAAAAAATTTAGCAGGGCTGCTAACAAAACCACCGCCTGGGCCGCGATGCTTGCCGCGCAAACACGCCCACCGCAGCTAACAAGCGGAAAAAAAAGCCAGATCATCGAATTGATAATCTGGCCAAAATCAGAACAAGGTGCAGACTGCGCACTCTCACCCAAACAACAAAGTCACTATCGATCAACGCAGATGATGCACCTCCTGCATCCCGTAAACCTGCACCGGCAAGCCCGCCTGACGCGCTTTAAGCTGCAAGGCCAGGTACTGGGAATAATGACGCGACTGATGCAAATTGCCGCCATGGAACCACAAGTTCGGCTGTTGCGTTGGCTTCCACATATTGCGCTGCTCGCCCTCCCAGGGCCCTGGATCTTTGGTGGTTTCCGAACCCAAACCCCAGCACTTGCCTACCCTATCCGCCATTTCCTGGCCTGCCAGATCGGCCACCCAGCCATTCATGGAGCCGTAGCCGGTGGCATACACCACCAGGTCCGCAGGCAATTCCGTACCGTCTGTCAGCACCACAGCGTTCTCGGTCAAATGACTGATACCGGTCCGAGACTTCAACTTGATGCTGCCATCAATAATCAGCTCGCAAGCGCCCACATCGATGTAATAGCCCGAAGCACGACGCAGATACTTCATGAACAAACCGGAGCCATCGTCACCCCAATCCAGCATGAAGCCTGCCTCCTCCAGCTTCTGATAGAACTGTGCATCGCGCTCGCGGATCTTGTCGTACACAGGAATCTGGAAGTCCGCCATGATGCGGTACGGCAGAGAGGCAAAGAGCAAATCTGCCTTGCGCGTGGTGACTCCCGATGCCAGTGCCCGTTCAGAATATAGATCTCCCAAGCCGATCTCCATCAAGGAGTCGGATCGCACAATGTGGGTAGACGAACGCTGCACCATGGTGACATCTGCCCCCGCCTCCCACAGCGCCGCGCAAATATCGTGCGCCGAGTTATTGGCCCCGATCACCACTACTTTCTTGCCCGCATATGCTTCCGGTCCGGGATGCTGCGAGGAGTGCTGCTGTTCACCCTTGAACACATCCTGCCCCCTTATGCTGGGCACATTCGCCTTGCCGGACATGCCCGTAGCAAAGACCAATTGCTGTGGCCGTAACGTCATGGGCTTGCCATCACGTTCGATCTCCACTTCCCAGGTCTGGCTGGACTCGTCGTAGCGCACCTTCTTGCATACGGTGCTGCTCCAGTAATTCAGCTCCATCACCTTGACGTACATTTCCAGCCAGTCGCCAATCTTGTCCTTGGGTGCAAAGACAGGCCAGTTATCGGGGAAAGGCATGTAAGGCAGGTGGTCGTACCAGACGGGGTCGTGCAGGCACAGCGACTTGTAGCGTTTGCGCCAGCTATCGCCAGGGCGGGCATGTTGATCAATAATGAGCGCGGGTACGTTCAACTGCCGCAGGCGCGCGCCCAGCGCAATACCACCCTGCCCGCCACCGATCACCAGCACATAGGGCTGCTCGGTCGTGCCCAACTCAGCCTGCTCCTGTTGACGACGTTCCTGCCAGGTCTGACGCCCACGGCGAATGCCATGCTCGGCCCCCATGGGGCGGCGCACACCCAAAGGCTCCTCGTGCCCTTTCAATTCCGACATGGTGGTCAGAAAGGTCCAGATCTTGCCGTCCTTTACGCGGATATGGCCGTAGCCACGCGCCACGTCAGTTTCCACACGAAACCAGCCCTCCACCAAACCTTGGCCGTCGTCACTGACCGGCTCGGCACTGTCGCGCTCGAACCTGGCTGACACGGCACCTTGTTGTTGCTGCGTCAGCATGTCGCGGATCTGGTCGCGTCCTTCCATGGTTCGGATATTCCAGGTGAACATGACCAGATCACGCCAAAAACATTCTTCGGCAAACAGGGCTGCCGCATCGTCCGGTGCATTGCTGGCAAGCGCATGGGTCAGCTGTTCAAGAACCGTGTCCAACTGTCGCGCAGACGGCTGCAGTTGCTGCTGTGTTTGCATGATTTGTCTCCATATCGTTTTAATGTTGCGCCGGGCTTTTGTTGCCCAGCTATGGAGTACATAGCAAACACCGTGCCAAACCGGGAGTGGCTTGTTTTAAAGGGGTGCCGCCTGTTTTAAGGCGGTGAAACTGTGCCAGCGGTGACACAGGTGGTGCATCAGGTGTCGCAACCTGTGTCAGAGGGCGACTCTTGGCGAGCTACGCCTGCCCGTTTGATATAACGATGCAAGGTGGACCGGCTGATACCCAACTGCCGGGCCGCTGCACTCACGTTATCGCCACAGGCCTGCAAAACCTGCTGCCAGGACGACTCTCCGGCAGAGACGGCTGCGGCCGTTGGGCTGCCTGTAGATGTGGCCAGACGCCGCTCTCGCAAGGCCTCCGGCAAATCCTGCACCTCAATGCAGGAACCTTCCGCCAAGGCCAATGCCAGCACCAGCGCATTGTCCAGCTCGCGTAAATTACCCGGCCACTCGTAGGCTTGCAGCGCTTGCCAGGCCTCGGGAGACAAACCGGGCACATCGCCTTTATTACGCCGATGCAATATCTGCTGCACCAACCATTCCAGATCACTACGCTGACGCAAAGCGGGCAAGGCCAGCACTGCCGCATTCAAGCGATACAGCAAATCCGCACGGAAGCGGCCTTGCTCTACCAAGGCACTTAAATCATGGTGGCTGGCTGAAATCACACGCAAATCTACCCGCTTGCCAGTGCGTGCGCCCAAAGGCATCACCTCGGATTCGGCCAGCACCCGCAGTAAACGGCTTTGCAGGGCCAGCGGCATATCGCCGATCTCGTCCAGGAACAGGGTGCCTCCATCAGCCGCCTCGATCAAACCCGTGCGACCACGTGCAGCACCTCCGGTGTACGTACCAGCCAGATAGCCAAACAATTCGCTTTCAATCAGGCTCTCGGGCAAGGCCGCACAATTGACGGCCACAAAATTCCCGCCACGGCCGCTAGCCGTGTGAATCGCACGTGCCAAATACTCTTTGCCCGAACCTGTCTCGCCCTGCAACAACACCGGCATTTCCCGCGTTGCCAAACGCGCGGCTTTCAATAGCATGGACTGCATGGCCGCATCCGTGCCTGCCAAACCTCGCAAGGCCTGTGGCAAGGCGGCATCCACGGCTGCCCCATCCATCCCCACAGACCGGTTGCTCAACACACGTCGGGGTTCAATGGCATGGGCAAACAGCACACTGCCATCACGTGCCATAACGACACGCTCCTGCGTGGGGCGGTAACGCATCAAGGTAGGCAACTGGTCCACTTCCAGATGCAGAAAGCGCATCAAGCTCTGCCCCAACAAGCCCGCAGGATTACGCCAATCCACCCCCGCCGCCCGCGCCAGAATGCGAGCACCCGTATGCGTCATGCCCTTGATACGGCCGGAGCCATCAATCGCAATAGCCGCTTCCGGATCAATATCCAGAAACTCCGGCGACTGCGACAAGCATAAAATCCATTCCTGACGGTGACAGGCCATCAAATTGGCCAGCTCAATACGGCGGGTCGCCGCATTGGCAAGGTGCAGGGCCAAACCTTGGCTGGCCTTGGCCTGCGGCGACTGCAGCAAGGATAAATCCAGCACCGCAGCCAGCTCGCCGTCGTAATGATAGATAGGCGCCGCCGTGCAGGACAGGGGCGCGTGCATATGATCGAAATGATCGTTTTGGTGAATGGTCAGGGCCTCACCCGTGTGCAAGCAAGTACCCACCGCGCACGTTCCCGCGCGCTCTTCAGACCATTCCGAGCCCATATACAGACCGGCCTGCCGCAAGGCATCACGCTGTCCATCCGAGCCCAGGAAATCAACCGTGACGCCCTTGTTATCAGATAGCAGCAGCACGTAATTCAGCCCGGAGACCTGCTGATAAAGACGCTCCAGCCCGGAGCGCGCAATATTGATCAGGGCTTCGGACTGCTGACGATGCTCGCGCAATTGGGAGTCCGGCACGATATAGGCCTCGCAAGCCTGCGCCGGGTCCAGTCTGTGATGCTCAATGCATCGTCTCCAGCTGTGGACCACAGCCTGATCGCGCCGGGACAGGCTGCCCTGCCAAACAGCCGTGATCTCTTGGACGTGTGCCACATGTGAAGACTGCATCAGACCTCATCCCGAAAATAGGCCAAGCCCCGGGCGGGCGTGGCCTATCTTTCAGTGTGCCGCCATGCTTAGCCGCCGTACATGGAGGTTTTCCTTGAGATGCGGTGCAGCAAATCAGCTGCTTTGAGGCATTTCCCCATTGGCCAAGCGGCGGTTGATGTCTGCCAGCACCTCGGGCAGATCAACAATGGTATCGATCAGATAATGCGGGCGCGAATCGCTGAACATGGCCCCAATACGCTCGCGTTCGCTTTGCAGCTTGTCGGCAGGCAGCTTCTTGAACTCATCGTAGGTCAGACCCAGAGCATTGCCCGAGCAGGTTAGTGCCACGGTCCACATTCCCGCACTGCGCCCCTCCACAATGCCGGGCCAAGTGTCATCTACTTTGACGCAGGCGGCCACGTCCGACACACCCAAGGCAATCACATTGGCCAGCGACTGAGCCGGGTACGGGCGGCCATTGGGCACCTCATCCGTTGCGACCACGCATTCTGCCATGTAGCCATTTTTCGCTGCCAGTTCGACCACTTTATCCATGACCACTTTGGGGTAGCCAGAACACGATCCTACTTTGACACCGGTACTTTTCAGGTTGGAGATCACTTCCAATGCCCCCGGAATCAGGGCCGAGTGCTCGGCAATTTTTTCGATCTGCAAAGGCATGAAGCGCTCGTAAATCGCCGTGACATCGTCGTCGCTGGGGACACGGCCAAACTTGGCTTTATAGCGCTCGGCAATCTCGGGCACATTGCACAAGGTGCGAATGTGATCCCACTTGCCCATCCCCATGGGGCCACGAGCTTCTTCCAAAGACACTTGCACACCAAACTCGGCAAAAGCCTCGACAAAAATCTGCGTGGGTGCAAAAGAGCCAAAATCAACGACAGTGCCTGCCCAGTCAAAAATAACGGCCTGTACTTGTTGAGGTTGCTGATACGTCATCATCGTTCTCCAAACGCGAAATGCGGTGTAAACAAGCTAATGGGTGGATTCCAGATCCATGAACAAATCATTAATAAGTGGTCGGTCTTTTCGTAATTCCAGGCAGCACAGGTAGTAGTCGATATAAAAAGGATGCTGGTCGAACGTGATCAGCCGGGTACCGGGAATATCCACATACTCCGGCGCTGAGACAAAACCAATGCCCAGCCCTTTACGTATGGCATGCACAATGGCCTCGCGGCTGTTCAGTTCCATCACGCAATTGATCCTGATCTGATGCTGCCTGCAACCCTCCTCAATAATCTGGCGGGTGCGTGAACCTTGCTCCCTCAGCACGACAGGCTCATCCTGAAGCTGCTGAACCGATACCCGACCCTGCGAGCACCAGGGATGCTTTTCGGGCACCACAGCCACCACCGGATAGCGCTGGTAAAGCCGGGTGTACAAGCTTGGATCTGATTTGGGATGCGCCAGCAAGGCCACATCCACATCAAAGTCGTACAGCTTTTCCAGCACCTCGCTGGCCGAGGCAAAGTAGGTTTTCAATTCAATATCCGGATTGTTCTGCCCCAGCTTGAAAATCAGATCCATCGCGATAGGTGGCGAGACCGCCCCCACTCGCAACAGGCCGGATTTACGCTGCTTGAAACTCTCCAGCAATTGCACCGCTTCCTCTTCAAGATCAAACAAGGGCTTGGTGATCTCGTAGAGCTGCTGTCCGGCCGAGCTCAGTTCCAGCTGATTGCCGGAGCGATAAAACAGCTCGACATCAAAACGCTTTTCCAAAGCCCGGACTTGTTCGCTGACGGTAGGCTGCCCAATGCTGAGATAACGTGCGGCCGAGGTGAAGCCGCCGGTATGGGCGACGGCATAAAACGATCTCAACCATTTGTGGTACTGGTGCATGGACAAGCCTCAGGAGTGATGATTAACGACGTATGAATAGTGCCACCAGCGCACTGCAGGCACACGCAATCAACACAATCACAAAGATCAGCGAGGTATCCCCCGTCGAATCCAGGACGCTCCCGATCATGGGCTCGGCCAGACCGGCGAACAGATAGGAAGAAAAGTTCATGACACCGGTTGCCGTGCCCGAACGTTTGGCTCCCACCAGATCGGGACACAAGGCCCAGAAGCTGGAAGCGGGTCCATACACAAAGAAACCGCACAGAAATAGCGCCACCAGGCCCAAAGTGCTATGAACCGGCAAGGTCCACATCCACAGACTGGTCAAGGCACCCAGGCTCGTATAGAGCATGATGGCCAGGTAACGCTTGGAGCCAAACAGGCGGTCTGAAATCCAGCCATTGCTCAGCGCTCCAACGGCCATGCCCACTGGCAGAGCGATCGTGATCCACTTGGGATCAATCAGGCTGTCGCCCGTCTTCCAGTCCGCGCCCAGAAAATGGACCGGCACCCAGACGATCAAGCCGTATCGGGCTGCATTCTGAAAGCCCAGGGACAAGGCAGCGATCAGCAGGCGCTTGTTTTTCAGAACAGCCTTGTAACGCTCCCAAGAGGACTCCTTCTCCCCCTCCAGCGCCTTGGCCTGATCGTTGGCATTGGCCACTCCCGTATCGGCCAAAGGCTCAAAACCCATATCCTCTGGCCGCTCGCGAGCAACCAGATAAAACACGATTCCGCCCAGCAACATCAGCAATACGGGCAGGCGGAAAATCCAGCGCCAGTCCAGATGCATGACATCGATCACCACGATCGAGGTGACATACGACAGAATCGACGCACAGCCTGCAGCAAACACATATAAGCCATAAGCCTTGCCGCGCTCGGACACACCCCACCAGTTGGAGATCAGGCGACTACCCGGTGCCCAGCCCAGCGCCTGAAAGTAGCCATTGGCACCCCAGGGAATGATCAGGCTGAAAAAGCCGGTGGCAAAGCTGGCTACCCAGTTCGCGCCACACGACAGAATCGCGCCAGCAGACATGATGCGACGACCGCCATACTTGTCCGCCAGATTGCCATTGATGGCTTGTCCAATGGCGTAGGCCCATAACAAGGCGGCCGATACCCAGCCCAGGGCAGCACTGCTAAAGCCAAACTCTTCTTTCAAGCCCGGAATTGCAAACCCGAAAGTCTGCCGCCCGGTATAGAAAAATAGATAACAGAACATCGCGGCCAGCAGCATGCGCCATTGGGCCCGACGAAACGAAGACCCGGATGCCGCCGTGGCCCCCGACAGACTTGTTGCGTGATTCATAACCAGCTCCTTTCACTCCCCCGCTGCTGGCAAGCCAGGCCAGAGGAATGCTCTATTCATGCGGTATGAGAAGGGGGGGAATCTTTCCTCTCTCCCTTCATTCGTTTGTCTCTCGTTTTTTTATGACTCAGGCGGCGATAAAGTTCTTGCCGCGTGCACCCTGCATGGCATTAGTAATCATGGCAGCCTGCTCGTCCGGCCCTACGCCGTAGTCCTCAAACTCGGTCTTGACGCCCACACTGAGCAAGAAGTCCCGCAAGTGAGCTTGAGCCTGCTTGCGATCAGGGCCAAACAGGCTTTCAAACACCAGATCCCGGGATGGATCACAGCCCCAGGCCAGGCCCAGTACAAAGGGCAAGGTAAAGGAGCAAGCAATGCCATGCGGCAAGCCGTGACGCAAGGTCATTTCGTAAGAGATGGAGTGCGCCAGGGCGGTCTTGGTATTGGAAAACGCCATGCCCGCTTTCAAGGCCGCCAGCGCCATTTTGGAGCGCAGCTGGATATTACCCAGATCCTTCTGCAGCAAGGGCAAATAGGTAAGGATGTCCTGAATAGCAGAGACCGCAAAGGTGTCGGAAATGGGGTTGGCATTCACATTCCAGATCGACTCCAGGGCGTGCGACAAGGCATCCAGCCCGGTCGAGACTGTCACTTTTTCCGGTACTGTCAGCATCAACTCCGGATCAATAATCGCAACGGCAGGCCAGGTTTGTTCCAGATGCAAAGAGTATTTTTTCTGTGCTTGCTGATCCCAGATCGTGGCCCACGGAGTGACCTCGCTGCCGGTCCCTGCGGTTGTAGGCACCGCAATCAAGGACTTGGCCTGAACAGGAGTAAAAGCCTTGCCGGTGGACAAGAGATCCAGCAGTTCCTGGAAGGTGCCCGTCTGAGTCCCCACAATCAGCGCCTTGGCCGTATCAATGGCACTGCCCCCGCCCACGGCCAGCACAATGTCCGTTTGCCCGGCTTGCTGCCAGAAGGACTCGTAAACATCCTTCAAGTAACTGACATCGGGATTTGGCTGCACATCTTCGACAACATGAATCAGCCTGTCGCCCAGCAAATTCCCGATACGCTCAACCAAACCCAGCCCACGAGCCTCCGGAAAGGTCACCAAGGTGACTTTCTTGTTGGCCGCCAAGGTAGAAATTTCATTCAAACTTCCCGGGCCGAAGCAGGTCCGAACCGGGTTGGAAAAATACGCCGTCATGGTTTGCCTCCTTATTGTTACTAGTCATCGTAGAGAGGCATACCAAGGGGGACAAATCGATTAATTCGCACTGGCTATCGATGCAACCAATAGCAAGGGCCATAGCAATCGAGTTATAGGGAATACAAGACAAGAAAGGCTGGACGCTTCTTTTGCATGCTAGGCGGATGCACCGCGTGCGATTTATTGATCACTGTGTTTGTGCGATTGAAAGCCCTGGCTCAGCATGACGCCGAATCAGGGCTTCGCAAGTACCTCAAATCAAAACTTTGGGGCATTTCTCGGGCATGTCCGAGTAGCTACCTAATGCGCATGCGCCGCAGTCCTTCAGACAACCTCTCCTGCATGAGCGACTCCAAACGAGGTCCGAGCAGGAGACGCACCTGATCAAACTGCCCTTCTATCCTGTCCAGCAGCCGATCAAGCAGCTCCGCCGCCTCTTCATCACCTGACAAGCCAAAGGCTTTTGCATCGTGTAACGCATTGGCTCGACTGATCTGGCGGCTTCCATGACTCAACTCCATCGCCAGATACTGAGGGGTGAAATCCGGATTAGGAACGACATCAAAAGCGGGCGTCAAACGCCATCGGCCCTGAGCATGAAGATAATGAATGGCATGGTTGCGGGGATGATCATCATCATTGCCAATGACCGCATTGAAAATCATGCGACAGAACAATTCAATGGCGTCCTCCTGAGGGGCACCTATCATCGTCAACGTTCTGGCCAAGTTGGGATAACTCCAGGCCGATGAGCCTGAATGACCGGGATACTCCGTCTGCAGCAAGGATGCCGCACTCAATGTCATGACCCTAAGCCCATGTTGGCGATCAAACCTCAATGAGCGCATCACACTCAGGGCGGAGTCCTCACCCAAACCTGTGTACGCGGTTTGGGCAAAGTTCAAGCCCACTGCCCGACCCCACTCTTGAGTTGCATGTTCAAGACGCGGAATATCCTCGGTATCAGATGGCAGAATCGGTTTCACAAGCCAGAACTGATCACCATCACGAACGGTTGCTTTCGGTCTGGCTCCACCCATACTGGGTGTGGCCATCAGCCGGCGACGTAAATACGGGTCCACCGGAGGGCGGCGCAGTTGCATTGCTTGCAGCTCTGCGCTCAGCTTTTCAATTTCTGTGATGGGCGGTGCGGACAATTCTGCGATCGAGGGTTTAGGCGAAGAGCCGACCGCCAATGCTCCCCAGCGCTCCGCATTACCAGCCTTCAGAAGATAGGCATGGTTTGGAGAACGATCACTTAATCCGTGTTGCCTTTGAATGAGTAACCGGCCCCAGGCGTCGGGACACGCATCACGTAGCGCATCATGCAGGCCACCATAGCGACTCGCCTGAATGGGAACAAAGCCACTCAGCGGTAAGTTCACTGGATCAATTGACCATGGCAGACCTGCATCCTGATAGCTAGGCGCATAAATGAATTGGCCAAGCTGAGCTGACGAGTCGTGGCTGTACCGACCCACGGTCACCCATTGCCCCGTGTCAGGCCGCTGCAAATAGACGTATAAAGGCTTAGAAATACTCATCGTCATCTCTGTCCAGTCTTGCGCGCCCCTTCATATCTCCACTGCTCCAATGAGCATCAGGCATAGGCACGATGGATTCGAGCAGACCAAGCGCTGCCAAGGCAGTCAAATAGCTCCCCATTGCCACAGCCGGATCGCCTCGTTCCATTCGGCGTAATGTACTTTCTGAGACCTCGACTCTTGAACTAAAGACTTGAGCTGTAATTTTCTGAGCAACACGTTGAGTACGAATGCAGCGCCCCCACACCAGAGTCCGTGACTCGACGGCTGGCAGGTAAAACGGAGTAGGAGCGAGTTTCTTGGGCATGGTGCAGACAACAATTATCGTTCATAGATAACCGTTTATATCATATAAACTCTAATCTATGAACGTTTTTTAACTATCCCGCCTGACTTGCTAATCCTCAAACAGCTTGAGAATCCTTAGCCAGCTCCGTCAAGTGTTGAGCAAACCCCCCTTGTGCACCCGCTGCATTCACATGGTCGAAATACTCGTACCAACCACTGGCTTTGATGCCAGCCAGCAAAGCCTGGCAAGCTTGTTGATCAGGGAAGCGCCACACACCCATAAAGCGGTGCTCACTGGCCTGGTCAATATCGTGCTCGGTAGCGGTCAGAGCCAGCACCTCAATACCAAGGTTTGAGAGGCCGCCCATCGCCTCCTGAAGACCTGCCAGGAAGGTCTGGCGCTGCTCGACGGGCAAGGCATTCCACTTGGCATTAGGCGTGTAAAGCTCGATCAAATAATGAGACATGGGCTGTTTTCCTTTCACTGAGGATACGTAATAGGGGCTGAAGAATTGGATATGTAGCGTTTACAGGTGGGGCAACAAAGAAACTGCGTGCAGCGCAAGACTGCAGCACTGTTTCACCCTTTCCACATGGAGCATGCCATAAGATTAGATATCTAATCTTATAGATTACGAATAAATTTCGCAAGCAATCCATACGCGTAAAAAAGCCCGAGTTCGGCATGACGCCGAGCCCGGGCTTTGGATCCCACCTTGTCAATCAATCAGGCTGCTTTGGCCTTTTAGAACTGGATGCGCACCATACGCTCTTTAGTCCCTTTTTCCTTGCTGTTGCCGTCGTTCTTCACCGACACATACAAGGCTTTTTCAGCGGGGATGTATTCCAGACTGTTGGGGTGTGGAGCCAGCTCAATGGTTTGCAGCGGCTTGTAGTTCACCGTATCGAAAATACTGACCGAACCCTTGCCCTCTTTCTCGCGCACACCGCCTCGGTTAGCGACAAACAGACGCTGGGATTCGGCGTCAAAACGCACACCAATAGGCACTTCGCCGGTAGGCATGGTTGCCAGGGTTTTACCGTTGGATGCATCCAGCACAAACACTTGATGACCAGCGCTGCGGCGCTTGTATTCACGCTCCAGATGCAGGTTACGCGCGTCATCACGGTCAATCCCCTGGTCCACCCCGAACAATCGGTTCTGCGCCGGGTCATACGCCAGGTTCAGCAACTGGTCGGCTTCAATTTCCCAGACCTGATCGATGTTCAAGGTCTGGCTATTTACCACCATGATTTGGCCCTGCATATTGGAGACAAACAAGCGGTTATTGGCCTCGTCCAGGGTGATGCCCACGACGTTATAGCCAAAGCCTGGCAGCACTTTTTCCAGCTCCAATGTCCGGGTATTCACCACGAACAGCACACTGTCAAAACCCAGGCCCAAGCCAGGCGCGAACACACGGTGGTTTTTCTTGTCCACGACCAGTTCACGCGTCTTGTACTGGAAGTCCTCGGTAATCTTGAAACGCTCCATCATCTTCAGCAAACCGTCTTTGCGTGCCTGGCCAAAATCAGCCGCGTTGATGGTGTCCTGAAAATTGATTTTTTCCTGCACCCGAATGCGCTTGATGACCTCGTTCTTGACGGTATCAACCACGGCAATCGTGCCGTTGAAACCTTGAGTCAGATACAGGCGGTTGGCGGCATCATCCAGGGCTACCCCAAAGCTCTTGGCCTCCATGGGAATCTCTTGCTTGATTTCCAGGGTCTTGGGGTCCAGCACCAGCGTGCGCGACAAGGTCTCGTCCTTCCAGTTGGGAGAGGACACGTACAAGCTGGATTGCGCAGGGCTGAAGACGATTTCCAGAACTTCGGCGGCAGTCGGTTTTTGCATGATCTGTGCTTGGGTAACGGCTTGATAGCCTGCAGGGGCAGGAGTTTTGGCGTGTACGTAGCCGGCCGACAAGCTCATTGCAATAGCAAGGTACAGACCACGCACAAGATGGCGAGTAGTAGACGACGTCATAATTTAGGCTCGATAAAAGTGGGGGAAGGAATTACCACTGGTAATCAATGGACAGATGCACATTGCGCGGCGCGCCGTAACGTGCCCGGAAGATCACGAAGTTGTCGTAGTAACGCTTGTCGAACAAATTGTTTACCGTGAGCTTGGCATTCCAATGCTGGTTCACGCGGTAATTGGCATGTAAGCCAACCAGGGCATAGCTGCTGTGGGTGTCTTCCAGCACCTTGCCGTTGCTGGCGGTGTAAGGACGGCCAGCCGTCCACAGATCACGCTTGCCAAACCAATTCACGGTGGCGCCGGCGCTCAAGCCTTGCAACGCACCGGAGAATTGGTACATGGTGCCCAGACGGAAGGTTTGGCTGGGAATGTAGGTGTTGATCCGCTCGCCTTCACCGTTTTTAGTGCTGGCGTAGCTATAAGAAGCAAACACATTCCAGTTGTTGGTCAGTGCGCCGCTTAGCTCCACTTCAAAACCTTTGGTTTTGTTGCCAGCGCCCGAAGACACGTAGGGGCGGCTGCCATCAGGCAATAGGAAGTCATCCGGCACCGAAGGGTCCAGCACGGCCAGATTGTTCTGACGGGTCTCGAAAGCGGCCAGGGAGAACTGCAGGGCCTCCTCCATCAAGCTGCCTTTCAGACCAATTTCACGGTTCACCCCAGTAATGGGATCCAGGAAGTTCTCGTTGATGTCCTTGTAGCTTTGCGGCTGGAACAGGCGGGTATAACTGGCGTAGGCCGTCAGGTTCGGGTTGATGTCATACGTCACCCCAAAGTACGGCGTAATTTCATTGCGATTGCGCAGCTCGTTGGACACGCCGGTGAACTGGCCGGTTTTACCGTAGTTGTCACGGTAGGTTTTGTAGTCCGACAAGCGCATGCCCATGATCACATTCAAGGGATCAATAATGTTCAAGCGCGTGCCGGCAAAGAAACCGTATTCGCGTGTGTGGACCCGGTTCCATTCACCTGTGCGGCTGACGCTGGGCTCGGGCATATAGCCGTCCCAGTCGTAAATATTGGGGATGAACCAGTTGCGGGTATCGCTGACCTGCATGGTGTACGTGGTGTCACGCTTGCGAGTGCCGTTAAAACCGAACATCAGCTGGTGCTCGCGGCCAAACAGCTCGAAAGGACCATTGGCCGACAACTCCAGGTTGTCCTGATGGCGATAGCCATTGGCGGCCAGGTTGGCGCGGATGCCTATACCGGAGCCGTCCGGGCGCACCACCGGATTCACGCCCTGCCCCAGGCCAGTAATCAGGGCATCGCCATCGTCACGTTGATGGCTGTAGCTGAGCTTGGCATTCCACTTGTTTTCAAACTCATGCTCGACCGAGAAGAAAGCGTTTTGATGCTTCTTGTCCCAGTAGGTCCAATCCGGCACCAGCGACATGGAGCGCGAAACGTCAATACGGTCGCCCTCGCTGGTAAACAAGGGCACACCCATATTGCCTTCGCCTCGCAGCTTGGCGGTCTGGTAGTCGTAGCCAGCGGTCAGCAAGGTTCTGTCTGTCAGGTCAAATTCCAGCATGCCGGACAGCAAATCGTTCTTGTGGTCCTGGCGATCCATGAAGGAATCCGCCTGCTTGCGCGAACCAATAACACGCATACGCAAACGGCCGTCTTCAGTCAGCGGGCCGGTCACGTCCGCCGTTACGCGTTTGTCGCTCCAGGAGCCATAGTGGGCGCTTAACTTGCCGCCAAATTCTGCTTGCGGACGTTTGCGAATCAAATTGATCAAGGCGGAGGGCTCGCCGGTAGGCGACAACAAACCTGTCGCTCCGCGCACGACTTCCACACGGTCGTATAAATCCATATCCAGAGAAATAGGATTAAATGCTCCACGCCCGGCAGCACGGTAGCTGCTTTGCACGCCATCCACTTGCACATTGCTGATGTCAAAGCCACGGGCCTGAAACTGAAACCCGCCTCCCACCGCAGCCGTATTGGCCGTCACGCCGGTGGTAAAGTTCATCACATCATCGAAGCTGGTCAGGCCGAAATCGTCCATTTGCTGGCGCGTCATTACACTGACCGATTGCGGCGTGTGCTGGGTGTCCATGTTCAAGCGCGTCGCGGTGCTGCTGGTACCGTTCAGCGTGTACAAGCCTGTGTCTTCAGTCGCCCGATTCAAGGTGCCCTGCACACGCACGGGGGCCAATTGAGTGGTTTCCGTGACGGGCCACAAATTGACGGTATTGGCATCGCGCGAGTAGCGAATGCCCGTGCCTGCCAGCAAGGTATCCAAGGCCTGCGTCACGCTGTAATTGCCTTTCAGGCCCGCGCTTTGCTTGCCTTCGGCCACGCTGCCTGCGCCAACCAGATAGACCCCGCTTTCTTGCGAGAAGCGCATCAACACCCGGCTCAAGGGGCCTGCTGGTATGTCATAACGCTGTGTCTTGTCTGCCGTCGGGCTGCTTTGCGTGGTCGCCTGGGCAGGCGAGGTACTGGCAATAAACGCGCTACCGGCCATCAAGACATACAGGGCCAAGGCCAGTGGACGCAAAGGGGCGCAATGCGATCCTGCATCCTTGGACAGGGAAAGGGGATCGGGGCGACGATGCATAAGGAGACATCCTTCAAAAACACGGGTCAGTCACAATAAAAACGATGAACCTGAACGATGTTCTTGCGTTGATGTTCAGTACTGAGCAGCCACGGCGGGCTGCCTCCTGCTTCATTGGCCTCACGCCAATCAGGTCCTCTTACTGTCTAAAACCACCAAGTCTCCAAAACCCGGAACCTGCTTTTGCATCTTTTTTGAGGTTTTTTGGCCAAAATCCGGCAAGCCTTTGAATCTGATAGGTTTTTATTTTTATTATTTATGACCATCGTTGGTGAAATGCCCTGCTCAATCAATCCAGAGCTTGCACACTGGTCCACCAGGGCATGGGCTGATCGATGCGAATCGGCAATGCTGAAGCCAACATTTTCAGCACGCGGTCCGTGTCATGAATGGGGAAGCTGCCATAGACCTTCAGATCGGCCACTGCCTCATCTACACCTAGATAGCCTTTGCGGTAACGGCTCAATTCCTTGATCACGCTACGCAAGGCAATGTTGTCAGCCACCAGCACGCCTTGGGTCCAGGCTTCGCGCGCCTGATCGGCGTCCATGCTTTGCTTGATACGTTGTGCACTAAAGTGCACCTGCTTGCCCGCCTGTACCGTGGCGGTGTTTTGACCTTTTGCCGTAGACACCTGCACAGCCCCTTCGTAGACCGCCAGCTGCGTACAGTCCTTGTCCATACGCACATTGAATTGCGTGCCCAAGGCACGCATATTGCCCTGCGGAGTTTGAACAGTGAACGGTCTGTCCGTATCGTCTTTGGCCGTCTGAATGAAGATCTCGCCGGAGATCAAAA
Organism: Alcaligenes nematophilus; assembly: GCF_026344155.1. NCBI lineage: Bacteria > Pseudomonadati > Pseudomonadota > Betaproteobacteria > Burkholderiales > Alcaligenaceae > Alcaligenes > Alcaligenes nematophilus. The sequence goes on from NZ_JAPKMZ010000003.1 coordinate 426,451, forward strand.
CAATATGGCGAACCTGCGCAGTGAACTGCACATCAATCGCAGAGGCGGTGTTCAGCCACAGCCGGGAACCGTCTGCCAGCACAATCTGGTTCTGCTCTCCGGTTTGTGTAGAGTGGTCAGCCGCCAAAGCCAGAACACTGGAGGGCAGCCAGGACTGACGCCAGCCCAGCCAGCTTAGAACTCCCGTGCCTGCCAGTACGGCGACACTGGTCAGCGCGCGACGGCGCTGATGCAAACGCTCGTTAGCCGTATGCAATTTCTCTACCACACGGCGCGAATCCGGCGTGGTGCGCACAGGCTCAAAACTGCGGCTGACTTCCTCCACATAACGCCAAGCGGTGCTGTGCATCTCGTCCTGTTTGAGCCAGTTCTGCCAGGCAGAGCGCTGCGCCGCACTGGCTTTGCCATCGCGCAGGCAGGCATACCATTCAGCGGCTTGCATCAAAACGGCGTGGGGAGGTGTAGCGGGAGAAGAAAAACTGGAGCCGTGCTTCATGAGGCTTAGTATTGAGGTTCCTGACGCAATTCGGCGACGGTCTGGCAAGCATGCAGGCTGATGCAGCCCAACATGGCTTGTGCCACGTACTTGCGCACCATGCGGCCGGAAATGCCCATTTCTGCACCGACCTCATCATCAGTCATCTCGCAAATGACGGCCAAGGTAAACGCCTTGGCCGCTTTGGGAGACAGGCTGCTGAGCATGGCGCTGATCTCTTCCAGCGCCTGCAAAATCATGGCCTGGCGTTCTGCCGAAGGGTAAAAGTTCTCGGGTGTAGCAGCCAGAATATCCAGCCAGGCCTGCTCAATTTCCTGACGTCGCCACAGATTGATGCACAGGTTTTGTGCCGTCTTACGCAAGTAGGCGCGGGCCTCGCCGGGACTGGCAAATTGCCAGCGAGAACGGCTGCTTAACAAGCGTACAAACGTGTCCTGCGCCAAGTCAGCCGCCTGGTCCGCGCCACCCAAGCGGTGATGCAGCCAGCGCTGCAACCAACTATGGTGGTCGCAGTAAAGTGACTCGACCGACTCGGCCGAATACACGCCTGACAAGGGAAGAACTGAAGATGACACGAGGGTACTCCGCACCGCTAGATAATGAGAATCGTTATCAATTATAGAGTGTGAGCTGCAAAATCCGCTAGCGGTGTGTGTTTGCAGCGACACATAAACTGGCTTTCAGGCAAGGCTCACCCTCTTTCGCAGGATTTATTTCCCTACGAAAACCGCCCAAAAATTGCCAAACGGCGAAGAATGCAAAAAGAGCCGCATAAGCGGCTCTTTACGGTCGATGTAATCTGAAAAACTTATTCGACAGTCACACTCTTGGCCAAATTCCGTGGCTTATCCACGTCCGTGCCACGCGAGCAAGCCGTGTGATACGCCAGCAATTGCAGGGTCACGGTGTGCAAGATGGGGGACAGCTTGCCGTAGTGCTCTGGCATACGGATCACATGCACACGCTCGCTGCTGCCGATGCGGGTATCGGCGTCAGCAAACACGTACAGCTCACCACCGCGTGCATGGACTTCTTCGATATTGGATTTCAGCTTTTCCAGCAGTTCATCACGTGGGGCGATAGTGACCACGGGCATGGCTTCGGTGACCAGGGCCAGAGGGCCGTGCTTCAGTTCACCAGCTGGGTAGCCTTCGGCGTGGATGTAGCTGATTTCTTTCAGCTTCAACGCGCCTTCCATGGCGATGGGGTAATGCATGCCACGGCCCAGGAACAAGGCGTTTTCCTTGCTGGCAAAACGATCCGCCCAGGCCATGATCTGTGGCTCCAGAGCCAGCACAGCCGCGATAGCGGTAGGCAAGTGGCGCAGGGCTTTCAGGTAGTCGCCTTCCTGCTCCTGATTCAAGTGACCTTTGACTTGAGCCAATGCGATAGTCAGCAAGAACAAGGCGGTCAACTGGGTGGTGAAGGCTTTGGTGGAAGCCACGCCAATTTCTACACCAGCGCGGGTGATGTAGGACAGCTTGCACTCACGCACCATGGCGCTGGTGGCCACGTTGCAGATGGTCAGGGTCTGTTCCATGCCCAGGCTGCGGGCATGTTTCAAGGCGGCCAGCGTGTCAGCCGTTTCGCCGGACTGGGAAATCGTCACCACCAAAGTGCGCGGGTTGGGCACGCTGTCGCGGTAGCGGTACTCGCTGGCAATTTCCACGTTGACGGGGATTTTGGCCAGAGACTCGATCCAGTAGCGGGCGGTCAGACCGGCGTAGTAGCTGGTGCCGCAAGCCAGAATCAGCACATTGTCGATGTCCTGGAAAACCTTGTAGGCCTGGTCACCAAACAACTCGGGTGTGACGCTTTCAATGTCTTGCAGGGTATCGCCTACAGCGCGGGGCTGCTCGAAGATTTCCTTTTGCATGAAGTGGCGGTATGGGCCCAATTCAGCGGCTGCGGTGTGCAGATGTACGGTGTGTACCGGACGATCAACAGCGCGGCCGTCCTTGTCCATGATCCACACTTTATTGATCTGCAAATCAATCACATCACCGTCTTCCAGGTAGATGATTTGATCGGTCGTGCCGGCCAATGCCAGAGCATCCGAAGCCAGGAAATTTTCGTTCTGACCCACACCTACAACCAGCGGAGAACCATGGCGCGCACCCACTACACGGTGAGGTTCGTCCTGACAGAACACGGCAATCGCATAAGCACCGGTCAAGCGACGGATGACCTGCTGCACGGCCTCGAACAGATCCCCGTTGTACAGGTGGTCGATCAGGTGAGCGATAACCTCGGTGTCGGTTTGGCTCTCGAACACGTAGCCAATGCTTTGCAGCTCGGCGCGCAATTCGTCGTGGTTTTCAATGATGCCGTTATGCACCAGCGCAATACGCGCTTTGCCCTTGCCGGAGAAATGCGGGTGAGCGTTATGAGTCGCAGGCGCGCCGTGCGTTGCCCAGCGAGTGTGAGCAATGCCGGTAAAGCCTTGCAGATGATCTGCCTTGACCTGTTCTTGCAGTTCGGCCACGCGTTGAGTACTGCGTGCCCGCAACAACTGGCCCTGCGCATGAACAGCAACGCCGCAAGAATCGTAGCCCCGGTATTCCAGACGCTTCAAACCTTCCAGCAGCACGGGGACAATATCGCGTTGCGCTACCGCGCCAACAATTCCACACATAGCCAACTCCTGTTCATGGCCCCTTTCGGCGGGCCAACTAATCAATTCAATCCGCTTATTCTGATCTGAATCACGAAAAATTTTATGTCTATTTTTTCTTTGACATGAATTAAAATTTCATTTAATAATCAATATGAAAGAAAAGATAAATTAATTTTATTTAACGGAATTTTATTTCATCATAGATAGATAAACATTGTCATGATTGAACTGGACGAGCTGGATTTACGCATTCTGGAGCAACTGCAAAATGATGCTTCCATCAGCAATCAAGCGCTGGCTTTGCGCGTGCATGCCTCTCCCCCGACCTGCCTGCGGCGAGTACGTCGTTTAAGCGAACAAGGGGTAATTCGCAGGCAGGTTGCCTTGCTGGACCCGGAGCAACTGGGCCCCAGCTTGACGGCCATTGTGGAGATTACGCTGGACCGTCAGGGTGAAGAATACCTGCAGCAATTCGAGCGCCTGATGGCCCCCGAAGCAGCGGTGACGCAATGCTATCGCGTCTCGACCGGGGTGGATTTCATTGTGATCCTGCAGGTCAGCGATATGACGGCGTATCACAAGCTGGCTCACGCTTTATTCACCAGCCAGGCGAATATCCGCAATATACGCAGCTTCTTCTCGATTCATCAGGCCAAGTTCGAGACGCGGGTGCCTTTACCTGCACCAAAGATGTAAGCCGGGCTCAGGTCCGTACACGTTGCTGTACCAGTTGCTGATACAGACGCAAGTAACGCTGCACCATGACAGCGGGGTCATGCTCCTGCTGCACCCAGCGATGCGCCAGCGCTGCCTGTTGCCGCGCTGCTGTCGGATTGCTCAAAGTGTCATCCAGAGCCTGTGCAATGGCTTGTGCATCCCCTACCGCGCATAACTTGCCACGGCCATTATCCAGCAGCTCACTCAAACCGCCCGCCATCGTGGCCGTAACGGGCACGCCGTACACGAACGCATCAAGAACGCTGGAGCCCAGGGCTTCATGCCGGGAGCTCAGGACAAAGCCGTCCATCAAGCGATAAGCCTGTTCGGGGCGGGCTTCAAAACCAGCCAGCTTGTAGCAGTCTTCCAGCCCCAACTGCGCAATCAGTTCCTCTGCCGCCGAGGTCTCGGAGCCAGGCGCACCGAAATGCAAAAACACAAAGTCCTGACGACGCTGATACAAGGCATGAACCGCGCGTATCAAAGTCTGGGAGTCTTTCTCGGACGTCAATGCCGCCATCGTCCCCAGAACGTGCAAGCCCTGCGGATTCCACCGCAGCCGCAAGTGGTTCACATAGGCCTCATCCTGCTCGACGTACTCGATGGCACTAGGAATCACATCTACGGAAAAGCCCAGGCGACGCGGCTCTGCCGCTGCTGCCTGGCTGATCGCTACCAAACGATCCGCCTTGCGCCACTTCCAACGCGTGCGTCGTTCCTTGGAAGTCAAAGCACTGTCTGGCTGCTGTCCGCTACGTTGCTCGACGCGTTTGCGGTCAATCGGAAAAGCCGTACGGCGCGTAAAGACCACCCGCTTGGGCAGCCAGAAATGCAGCAAGGCCAGCCAGCTCATGCAGGACGCGGTTTGGGAGTGAACGATATCAAAACCACGACCGTGCACCAGCAAATAGCGCAACGCGGCTCCTACAGAGGCGCATTCCACCACGCTCAAACCCTGCTCTTTAGCACGCTTGGCCAGTTCCTCATCACGTCGGGCCAGGAGACTGACCTGATGACCAGCCTGCTGCATCTGCTGGATACTCAACAGGGTTTGCCGCTCGCCACCGCGCCAGCCGCGCTCGAAATTAAGCTGCAGAATGCGCATGGCGAAAATCCAGAATCAGCCCATCCGGGCACTGTGTGCCACAAGCGTACGCAGCAATGCTCCCCTTGCGATGCAAAGGGAGGGATGCCAAAGATGGGCTAACACACATCAAGATTTGCGGACCGGGCGCTTCCAGCCGGACACGCTGCGCTGTTCCGAACGCGACAAGGTCAGCTGATCATCCGGCGCATTGCGCACCAGGGTCGTACCCGCACCAATTGTTGCGCCACGGCCAACAGTCACCGGGGCCACCAACTGCGTATCGGAACCAATGAAGGCATCGTCACCAATCACGGTGCGGAACTTGTTCACGCCGTCGTAATTGCAGGTGATGGTGCCTGCGCCAATGTTCACACGCTGCCCCACATCGGCATCACCGATATAGGCCAGGTGATTGGCTTTGGAGCCTTCGCCCAGCTGGGTGTTCTTGATTTCCACAAAGTTGCCCACGTGGGTGTGATTGGCCAGAACAGCGCCAGGGCGCAGACGGGCGTAAGGGCCGATACGGGCTTCTTCGCCAACCTGGGCTTGTTGCAGATGGCTGAAAGCTTCGATTTGCGTACCGGCACCAATCGTCACGTCACGCAGCACGCTATGCGGGCCGACACGCACGCCGTCTTGCAACACAACCTTGCCTTCAAACACGCAACCCACATCAATGAACACATCACGGCCACACTCCAGTGTGCCGCGCAGATCAAAGCGAGCCGGGTCGGCCAAGGTCACGCCTTTTTCCAGCAAACGGCGAGCCTGTTCTGCTTGCCACAGACGCTCCAGCTCGGCCTGTTGAATGCGGCTGTTCACACCCAGGGTTTCCCAACCAGCAGCTGGCTGAGCAGCTTGCACGGGCACGCCATCGGCAACCGCCAAGGCAATGATGTCGGTCAGGTAGTACTCGCCCTGAGCATTGTCGTTGGTGATGCGGGTCAGCCAATCTTTCAAGCGCGCCGTCGGGGCTACCAGAATGCCAGTATTCACTTCTTTCACGGCACGCTCGGCTTCGCTGGCATCCTTGTGCTCGACAATGCGTTGTACGGTGCCGTCTGCACCGCGAATGATGCGGCCGTAGCCGGTAGAGTCTGCCAGTGTTTCGGTCAGCACGGCCACGCCTTGGCCACGCGCTTGCAGCAAGCGGCGCAAGGTGTCAGCCTGGACAAGAGGAACGTCGCCATACAGAACCAGCGTGGCGTCATCTTCCTGGTCGCCACCGACCAGTTCAGGCACGGCCTGTTGCACTGCATGGCCCGTACCATGCTGAGGTTGCTGCAAGGCAAAGGCTAGCTCGGCCTGTGCGAAGGTTTGCTGAACGCGCTCGGCGCCATGACCCACCACGACCACAACTTTTTCCGGCTCCAGTTCACGTGCGCTGTCGAGCACGTGGGCCAGCATGGATTTGCCGGCGATAGGATGCAGTACTTTGGGCAGGTCAGACTGCATACGCTTGCCCATGCCTGCTGCCAGAATCACGATATTAAGCATAAAAATTTACCTACAAGGTTGGTCGATCAGTTCTTTTTGGTACTGCTTTTGGTGCTGCGCGTGGCGGTTTTTTTAGCCGCCGTTTTGGTGGCCGCCTTGGCCGCAGTTTTAGTGGCGGCTTTCGCTGCCGTTTTCACCGGCTTGGCTGCTGCCGGAGCACTGGTCTTGGCCGAAGTCTGGGCATGGGCAGCTGCCGGTTTAGGGGGTTTGGCCGAGCCAGCCGCTTTGGCCTTGGTCGCCTGCTGGCGATAGTTTTCCACCTGCTGCATTGATGCGGCTGTGGCGGTCGCCATGGCATCAAACTGCTGTTGCAGCATGTTCCACCACGCTTGTGCAGCGGGATTGCCTGCACCGGCATCCTGCTGGGCACCAGGCTGTTTATCTTTTGGGGCGTCCTGCTTGGCAGCCGCTTCGGGCTGTGGCGCAGCTTGTTGAGACTGTGGCGAGGGCTGAGCCGCTGCTGACTGGGATGCCGTATGCGCGGCCGCCTCCGGCTTGCTGGCCTGCGCCTTGGCACCGGCTGCATTATCTGCACCCGCAGCACCCGCTGCCATGGGATTGAAGGCCATAAAGGCTTCAAAGGGATTTTTCCCGCCCGCAGCCTGCGTACCTTGCTGTGCCATGGTTTTGATGGCCGCCAAGGTGGAGCGCTGAATCTCCAGCCCCTGGATGGTCGTGCTCAGCATGGACAGGTTCAGCTGCAACCAGCTTTCCACGGCACGCAAGTCACGAATACGACGATCCAGATCATCGGGGGACAAGCTGGGCATCATGCCCGAGCTCAAATCGCCCGCCCCGCCGCTGGCCATGTTTTTCCAGGCCTGCGCCATCATGTCCATGCTGCGCAGCAATGGATTGTTGCCGCCGCCCAGGGCATTGAAATCAGGTATACCAAAAGGATTCGGGTTCATGCGTAGCTCCCATCGGGTTGATGCCTGCCCGGTGATTCCCAGGTTCAGGCCAGCTGTTCCAGATGCTGCTTGATGCTGTCGATCAGCACCACTTGCGCTTCCAGGGTGAACAAATCTGCTTCTATCATTTGCCAGGCTTCATCCAGCGTCAATAAGCGAAACTCACTAACCTCGCCGTCCATATTGCAGGGCCGTACATCGTCGGCCAGCACGCAATCGCTAACCAGGGCGTTCTCCACCTGATAGCCTTCCGGCAGGCGACGGTGCATGCGCAAGGACACACGCAAAGGGGTGCAATTGTCCAGCACGGACTCGGCCAAACCCGCTTCTTCATAACTTTCGCGTATGAGAGAGGTATGCAGCGATTCACCACTGACCGCCAATCCACCGACCAGCGTGTCCCACATATTCGGGTCTGTCGATTTGGTGGGTGAACGACGTGCGGCCCAGATACGGCCGTCTGTGGACCAGCCATTCAAATGCACGGCTTGCGTCAAAAAACCCAAGGGCCGCACCGCACCGCGTTCAATGCGTGACAGGCATTGCCCTTCACCGACCACGTCCAGCAACTCGTCACGCCAGGCCCGAATGCAACCGCCTTCCTGCAAACGCAAGGCGACCTGATCCAGGACCTGAGCCAAGCTCAATTCCTGGCTGGGGCAATCGCTCAGACGCAAGACATCTTCTTCAATCGAGACCCCGGGCAAAGGCTCGATACAACGAGCGGCCTTGGGGGTGATCCATCCGGCAACGCGCCCATCAACAGTGACAGGGCGGCTGCCCGGTGGGGGCAATTGTTGCAGCTGACTGGTCAAGCTGGCCATGCGCTGACGCAGGGCCTGAGTAAGTGATCGGTTCTGGAACAAAGTCATAGTCGGCGATTGTAATTCAAGCCTTGCCCCATTACGGCTTTTGTAGCGTTTAGTCCAACCTTGTCTTCTAGGGACATACCCTGCCCTTGAAGGCTAAAACAAGTTCTATATAATTTCCGTGAACAGATAAGCTACTAAAAACTTCGAGCGGACCAGCACTTAGATGCGACAAGCCCGCCACTGCAACACAGCAGTTTCTTCCAGCGTTGGATTTTTCGGAGCGTTGACGCAGCCGAACCCCGGTTTGGCATGGCAACACCAAAAGAGGGACAACAATGAAGATGTGGAGAAGTTTATTTGCTCTGACCGCCTGTTCGACGGCAGGGCCAAGCCTGGCTCAGATCACCCACATGGAGGGTGGTCCCCGTGTCAATCAGCTCAATTTGCATAACGGGGTTACCCCCATCGCCCAGGACATTGCCTGGCTGCATTGGATGATGCTGATCATCTGTACCATCATCTTTATTGGCGTGTTCGGCGTGATGTTCTATTCCATCATCCGGCACCGCAAGTCCAAGGGCGCGATTGCCGCCCGCTTTCACGAACACCTGGGTGTGGAAGTGGCCTGGACCATCATTCCTTTCCTGATCGTGATCGGCATGGCACTGCCTGCCACCAAAACCGTGGTGGCCATGAAGGACACCAGCAGCGCCGACCTGACCGTCAAGGTCACTGGCTATCAGTGGAAATGGGGCTACGAGTATCTGGACGGTCCAGCCACGGGTGTGAAATACCTGTCCAACCTGTCCACCCCACGCGCCCAGATTGAAGGCCGCGAACCCATTGGCCCGAACTATCTGATGGAAGTGGACAAGCCACTGGTCGTGCCGGTTAACAAGAAAGTGCGCGTCATGCTGACGGCCGAGGACGTCATCCACTCCTGGATGGTGCCCGAGTTTGGCGTCAAGCAAGATGCCATCCCTGGCTTTTTGCGCGATACCTGGTTCCGTGCGGACAAGGTCGGCACCTATCGCGGTCAATGCGCCGAGCTGTGTGGCAAGGACCACGCCTATATGCCCATCGTGGTGCAAGTGATGGCGCAAGAAGACTACGACAAGTGGGCCCAGGAGCAGAACGACTTGATGACTGCCCAGGCCGATGATCCCAATAAAGAGTGGACCAAGGAGGAGTTGACCGAGCGCGGCAAACAGATCTTTGCGCAAAACTGCGTGGCTTGCCACCAGGCCAATGGCAAAGGCATGCCCGGCACCTTCCCCGCTCTGGACGGCGATACGAAGTTCGTGCTCGCCCCCAAGAAAGGCCAGATCGACACGGTGTTGAATGGTCACCCTGGCACCGCAATGGCCGCCTTCCGCAATCAACTGACCGATGTACAGATTGCTGCGGTCATTACCTACACACGCAATGCCTGGGGCAACGCTGGCAAAGGGCCTGACCCTGTCGTGATGCCCGCCGACGTCAAGGAACAGCGCTAATTTTGCGCGCGCCGCCTATCACACTATCAATCTATCCCTGACTACGGCCAGGGGGAGTGCAGCAAGGAGTCAAGCATGAGTAGCGTCACCGTCGACCATGTAGCGAACCCGAGCGGACATGATGATCACCATCATGCCCATGCCACCCCTAGCGGCTGGCGTCGCTGGTTGTTCGCCACCAATCACAAAGATATCGGGACCATGTACCTGATCTTCTCCTTTGTGATGTTGCTGGAGGGCGGCGTGCTGGCCTTGCTGCTGCGTACCGAACTGTTCCAGCCGGGCCTGCAGTTTTTCCGGCCCGAACTGTTCAACCAGTTCACCACCATGCACGGCCTGATCATGATTTTCGGCGCGATCATGCCGGCTTTTGTGGGCTTTGCCAACTGGATGATTCCGCTGCAAATTGGCGCATCGGACATGGCTTTTGCCCGCATGAACAACTTCAGCTTCTGGCTGCTGCCCGTGGGCGCGATTCTGTTTACCGCGTCCTTCTTTGTGCCGGGCGGCGCGCCTGCCGGTGGCTGGACCATGTACGCCCCGCTGTCCTTGCAAATGGGACCAGGCATGGACTTCACGATTTTCGCGGTTCACATTCTGGGCGCGTCCTCCATCATGGGGGCCATCAATATTGTGGTGACGGTATTGAACATGCGCGCGCCTGGCATGACGCTGATGAAAATGCCGCTGTTTTGCTGGACCTGGCTGATTACCGCTTATCTGCTGATTGCCGTGATGCCCGTGCTGGCCGCTGCCGTGACCATGCTGCTGACGGACCGTCACTTCGGTACACACTTCTTTAACGCCGCCGGTGGTGGTGACCCGGTTCTGTACCAGCACATCTTCTGGTTCTTCGGCCACCCCGAGGTCTACATCATGATCTTGCCGGCCTTTGGCATTGTCTCTGCCATCGTGCCTGCCTTCTCGCGCAAAGCCCTGTTTGGCTATGCCTCCATGGTGTACGCCACCGCCGCCATCGCGATTCTGTCCTTCCTGGTGTGGGCCCACCACATGTTCTCCACCGGGATGCCGGTAACCGGGCAGCTGTATTTCATGTATGCCACCATGCTGATCTCCATTCCGACCGGGGTGAAGATCTTCAACTGGGTAGCCACCATGTGGCGCGGTTCGCTGTCCTTTGAAACGCCCATGCTGTTTTCCATCGGCTTTATCTTCGTGTTCACGATTGGCGGCTTTACCGGCCTGATCCTGGCCGTGGCCCCGATTGATATTGCGGTACACGACACCTATTACGTGGTGGCCCACTTCCACTATGTGCTGGTGGCCGGATCGCTCTTTGCCCTGTTTGGCGGTGCCTACTACTGGCTGCCCAAGTGGACCGGCCGCATGTACAACGAGCGTCTGGGCAAGATCCACTTCTGGTCCACCATGATCTCGTTCAACGTCACCTTCTTCCCGATGCACTTCCTGGGTCTGGCGGGCATGCCACGTCGTTATGTGGACTACGCCGGTCAGTTCACGGATTTCCACCAGATTGCCACCATTGGTGCCTTCTGGTTCGGTCTGTCGCAGTTGCTGCTGATCTACATCGTGATCCAGGCGGCGCGTGGCAAGGGCGAAGGGGCCAGCGCCAAACCCTGGGAAGGTGCCGAAGGTCTGGAGTGGACTGTTCCATCGCCCGCTCCGCACCACACCTTTGAAGTACCCCCTGTCGTCAAGTAACACTGGAGGAACGCCGTATGACCCCCGAACAACGCCGTCGCAACCGCCGTCTGGGATTGCTCCTGGCCGTGTTCGTCATTGCCGTCATGGCCTGGACCTTTCTAAAAGGCAGTCAATTTTTAGGACAGTGATATGGATGACGATTTTCGGGACCTCACACGGCGCAAGCTCAGTTTTTTCCAGACATTGAAAGCCATTGCCTGGGGATTTTTTGGAGTCCGTCGTGGCCGCGACCATGAGCAGGACATTGCCAAGATCAATCCGGTCTATCTGATTATTGCCGCCTTGATCGCCACGGTTGTTTTCGTTGTGGGCCTGATTATGGTGGCCCGCTGGTTCATTGGTCAGGCCAGCTGAACCCTGGCCGGATACTGCGCCCAAGGGCACATGACCCGAAGGAGAACACTATGCATGTCGAGACTACGGCTCACCCGTCCAAGGCGCCGTATTACTACGTCCCCGGCTTGTCGGGGCATCCGGTACGCGCCAGCCTTTCCCTGTGCCTGACGCTGTTGGGTGCGGCGACCTGGATCAATAACTGGCCGGGCGGCTTCTGGGTGTTTCTGGTCGGGATTCTCAGCTTCTTGCTGGTGCTGTTCTTCTGGTTCAGCGACGCCGTGCGCGAGTCTGAAACGGGTCTGAACAGCACGCGTGTCGATATCTCCTATCGCTGGAGCATGTCGTGGTTCATCTTTTCCGAAGTCATGTTTTTTGCGGCCTTTTTCGGGGCGCTTTGGTATACCCGTGAAATTGCCACGCCGCTACTAAGCGACCTGGATCACCGCGCCCTGCTCTGGCCCGACTTCACCGGCACCTGGCCGAATCAAGGCCCGGCGGGCACTGTTGCTCCTTTCCAGACCGTAGGCCCGCTGTGGCTACCTACGATCAATACGGCCTTGCTGCTGACCTCGGGCGTCACCCTGACCATTGCTCACCACGCGCTGCGAGCCAGCAAGCGTAGTAGCGCCATTTTCTGGCTGTTCATGACGGTTGCGCTGGGCTTTGCCTTCGTGGCCTGCCAGGCTTACGAATACATGCACGCCTACGCCGAGCTGAACCTGAAGTTCACTTCCGGCGCTTACGGGGCCTTGTTCTATATGTTGACGGGCTTTCACGGCTTTCACGTGATTATCGGCGCCACCATGCTGACGGTGATGCTGATACGGCTGATGCGCGGCCACTTTACCGCCGAGCACCACTTTGGTTTTGAAGGGGCCGCCTGGTACTGGCACTTTGTGGACGTGGTGTGGCTGGGCCTGTACCTGTACGTCTACTGGTTCTAGTGATTCATGCCCCAGGCCCGTTTCTTCGGGCCTGGGTTTTTACTTCAGGTCAAGGGCACGCCGGTGCTTTCAATCCAACCCAGATAATGGGCCAGCAACACAAACAAGAACAGGGCCACGGACAAGCCCACTCGCCAGGTCAGCGCATAGGCCATGCGATTGGAATTACCCCGGTCCCGCATCAAATACACCAGGGCCGAACCCAGCGAAACAATAATCCCCAGAAACACGATCAGGACTAGCACACGCATTACGTATCCCCCGCTTCAGGTTGAATTGATGTCCAGCAACAATCCTCGTTCTTCTTCGACTCGATCCCTGCTTGCCCTGGTTTGTCTGGGTTTGCTGATGCTGCTGTTCATTAGCCTGGGGCGCTGGCAACTGAGCCGCGCGCAGGAACGTCAAAGCCTGGCACAACAAATAGAACAAGGCCGCCAGCAAGCTCCCCTTCATATTGATTCCCAGGCCAGCCTGGATAAAGGTGCCTTGTGGCAGTCTGTCGCGGTGCACGGCTCCTGGCGCAGTGAGTTAACTGTACTCCTGGATAATCGCAATTTCAAAGGTAAGCCGGGCTACTGGATTGCCACCCCTTTTGTGCTGGATGAGGGCGATTTGGCGGGCTCCAGCCTGCTCGTACTACGTGGTTGGTTGGCTCGCGTACCGGGGCAAACCCCTAGTGTTCCGGCTGCACCATCCGGCCACCAAACCATTTCCGGCGAGTTGATGGAACGCGTGCCGCGTCTATTTGAGCTGGGCAGCAGCCCCTTGCCTGCACACTTGCCCGACCCGTCTGGCACGCCCCCCGTCGTGCAGAACCTGGCCCTGGAAGATCTGCGCAGCCGCATTGATCTGCCTGTGCTGCCGCGCGTGCTGGCCCAGACCGCCCCCGCCTCGGAGCTGCAAACCAATTGGCCCGACCCGAATATCGACTTTGAAAAGAACCGTGGCTACGCACTGCAATGGTTCGGTTTTGCCCTGATTGCCCTGTGTGCCTGGATCGGTGTAGCGTGGAAATGGCTGCGACGCTCCAGGCTCAACTCTGCCCCTACAAGGAAAACCTGACGTGGACACGACTCAACCCCCTACCCGCCCGCGTTCCATGACTCCGCTGTATCTGCTGCTGGCGATCAGTCTGGCGCCGGTACTGTTTGCACTGGCTGCCTACTACATGCCATCACTGGGACTGCGGCCAGACGAGAGCAATGCCTACGGCCAGTTGATTCAGCCTCAACGCAGCGTGCCTGAACCTGCCGCACTGCCCCTGCGCAATCTGCAAGGCGAAGCTTTTGATCTGCAATCACTGCGAGGTCGCTGGGTACTGGTCAGCGCCGATGAAAGCGCCTGCCCCGAAAGCTGCGTGCGCAAGCTGTTCATTCTGCGCAACTCCCACGCCAGCCAAGGCAAGAACGTGGAACGCCTGGCACGCGTCTGGTTTGTGACTGACCAGGGCCAGCCTTCAGAGCAAATTCTGGAGGCCTATCAAGGCACCCATATGCTGCGTGCGGACCCGCGCCAGCTGGCCGAATTCCTGGCCCCTGAAGCCGCTGGCAAGGCCCCCGAACAAGCTGTCAAAAATGGCATGTGGATCATCGACCCCAATGGCAATTTGATGATGCTGTTCCCCGACGATGCCGACCCGCTCAAGGTTCGCACCGACATTCGCAAACTGCTGAACAATTCACGCATCGGATAAGCTCATGGCCGATATCCGCCAACGCTACCGCAAGCTGGTTTACCTGACCTGGTTCCTGACCCTGGACCTGATCATGTTCGGCGCGTTTGTGCGTCTGACAGATTCGGGCCTGGGTTGCCCGGACTGGCCCGGTTGCTATGGCAAGCTCACGCCGCTGGGCGCGGGCGCACATATCGAACAAGCCTATCAAGCCATGCCCTATGGCCCGGTCAGCTGGGGCAAGGCCTGGATTGAAATGATCCACCGCTACGTGGGCGCGGCTTTGGGCATGCTGATCATTGCCATTGTCTGGATGGCATGGCGGCATCGCCATACGCTGGGGCATTCGGCACGGCTGGCTCTGTTCACCTTGCTGGCTGTGTGCGTGCAAGGGGCCTTTGGTGCCTGGACCGTCACTCACAAGCTGATGCCCATTATTGTCACCACCCACTTGCTGGGTGGCATGAGCGTGCTGGCCTTGATGACCTGGCTGGCCGTGCGCGAAAACCCAGGACCGCCAGTCTCACCTGTAACCCGCCGTTGGCGACCCTGGCTGATCGGGGCCTTTATCCTGCTGACGATTCAGATTGGTCTGGGCGGCTGGGTCAGCACCAACTACGCGGCGCTGGCCTGCATGGACTTCCCGCAATGCCACGGTCAATGGATACCGGAGATGGATCTGCACGGCGGGTTCTCGCTGTTCCGCGCGTTGGGCGAGCTGCCTTCAGGTGAGATGATTTCCCAGGCTGCACTGACCGCCATCCATTGGGTCCATCGCAATATGGCCTTTCTGGTGTTTCTGGTTCTGGGTTCCGTTGCGTGGAAATTACGCGCCGATCCCATCTTGCGTCGCCCCGCGACTTTGGTGCTTTTGCTGCTGCTGGCCCAGCTCATCACGGGGTTAACCACGATCTTTTTCCAATGGCCTCTTTTGATTGCCGTCCTGCATAATGGGGGAGCTGCCGGTCTCGTTTTATGCTGCGTCACCCTGTTGGTACGGCTTTCCCGCAAGTCGACTGTCCCCCAAGGAATACAGTATGACAAACACCGCTACCCTGGCTCCCGCCTCGCTCCTGCGCCAGTATCTGGTACTGACTAAACCCAGAGTCACCCAGCTGGCTGTTTTCTGTGCCGTTATCGGCATGTTTCTGGCTGCTCCCGGCCTGCCCGATCCGGGCACCGTGGTCGCGGGTACGCTGGGCATATGGATGCTGGCGGCTGCCGCCTTTGCCATCAACTGCCTGATCGAAAGCCAGATTGATGCCCGCATGTTGCGCACCGCTCGGCGCGGTACGGCACGCGGCACCATTACCCCGCCGCAAGTGCTGGCCATGTCCGGCTTGCTGGGCGGCATGGGCATGCTGGTGCTGTATTACTGGGTGAACCCGCTGACCATGTGGCTGACCTTGGCCACCTTCATTGGTTATGCGGTGATCTATACCGTGATTCTCAAGCCCCTGACCCCACAGAACATCGTGATCGGCGGTTTGTCCGGTGCCATGCCCCCTGCCCTGGGCTGGGCAGCCATTGCCAATGCCGTACCGGCTGAAGCCTGGCTGCTGGTGCTGATCATCTTCATCTGGACGCCGCCGCACTTCTGGGCCCTGGCGCTCTACCGTCAACACGACTACCAGCGCTCCGGCCTGCCCATGCTACCCGTCACCCACGGCAAGACCTTTACGACGCTGCATGTGCTGCTCTACAGCTACATCCTGATGGCTTCCAGCCTGCTGCCCTTTATCATCCGCATGAGCGGGCCGTTGTACCTGGCTGCGGCGATCTTGCTGGGCGCACGCTTCATTCAATACGCCCACCAACTGCACCGCAACTACAGCGATGAGCTGTCTCGCAAGCTGTTCCGCTTTTCCATTATTTATCTGGCGGTCTTGTTTGGGGCATTGCTGCTGGATCACTGGGTGCGCTTGATCTGATCACGCCCAATAAAAAAGCGAGCCATGATCGGCTCGCTTTTTTTTATGCCTGTCCCTCGGGGGGCTGCGCCTGTCGTACCCAGTCCGGGGGTAAAGGCGGGCCTACAAAACTTTCTGCCTCGCTCAAGGCATGAGCCAAACCAAACAGCGGTGGCAGTTCCTCATGTTGGCGTTGGCCGGACTCGAACTCCTGCCACACTTGATACGCGCGTTGGCGCTGTCGCACCACGGCCTCGATCTTTTCACTGAAGATGGGATCTTTGCCACGCAAGGTATCGAAATCACGCTCAGTCAGCATCAGCAAGCGGCTATAGCCCAGGGAGCGCACCTCACCAACGTGGTCGCTATGTTCCACGACATTGACTTCACCAATCGTTTGCCCTGTCCCCAGTTCCACCAGGCTACCATCAGGCAAAGTCAGTTCCAGCGCCCCGGACGCCACAAAGAACATGACACGCATGCCACCATAACGCAGATGAATTTTCTGGTCTGGCAGCGCCAGACGTGGGCGTAAACGTCGCGCCAGCTCCTTCTTGGCTTGCTCGGAAATGCCATCGAACATGGGCACCTGGGCAATCAGTTCCATGGCGCTCATGGTCATGTCCAGCGTGGGACGCTCGTCCAGATAACGCCAGCGTTGTGTGATCTGCTTGACCAGATCAGCGTACATCTCGCTGGTAATCAGAGAGTGGGACAACATGGTGCGGTAGTGGGCACGTTCTTGCGAAGCGGCGACGCGCGCCAAATAGGACTCTTGCAGCCACTGCGCGAACACCGGGTATTGCAGTGTCAGCGAGTGCAAGGCATCTTCCAGTTGAGACAGACGCAACTTGTGAGCCTGCACAATCGTGCCCGTAGCCTGTTGTCCCAGTAAAGGAGCCAGCTCGGTTTCGGCAAAACGTATCAGACGCTGGGCCACCGAGCGCTTGGCGATCAGGTTCGAGAAACGCTTGTCCAGTTCCCGCACCAGCCAGCCTTGCAGGCCAAACAGATAGTGCAAGCGCAAAGCAGACCGGAAACCTCGGGAATAGCGCAAATCATTGGCAATGGCGGCCTCGAAACCGGCCAAGCCAGCCAGACGCACCGTATCATTCATGCGTTCGGCGCGGCTCAACAAGGACTCGGCTGTTTTCCAATCCACAATCTGCGATTTCAGCAGTTCGTAAAACAGCTCCACCTCGCGGGCCGACAGAATCGCCATCCCCATTTTTACTTTCTGTGCTTCGGTCAGGCTTTGGATCTGGCCGGATGCCACACCGGCCTGGCTGGCATCGAACACCGTACACAGGCGCTCGATGACCTGTGGCTTGATCTGCTCTTGCCGACCCAGTTCTTCGGTCTTGTCGCGCAGCTCTTCCAAGGCCAGACTCACCGCCTGATCGCGCAAGTGGCGCTCCAGCGGGGTCAGCTGATTCAGGCCTAAACGACGAATCAAGGGGCGTAAACTGATCCCGTTCACAAACAGGGTCAGCAACACAAAGCCCGTGGTGGCCACACCAATGAACTGGCGCACATCATGCGGAATGGCGTGCTGTTCCGTAACCGCCAGGGCCAGTGCCAGGGAAACAGCGCCACGCAGGCCGCCCCACAGAATCACTACCCGATAGGGGCGACTGACTCGGGTGCCAAAGCGGGTGCGCCCCAGCAAGGGCAGAACGGCAAACACCATAACGGCCCGTGCCAGCAAGGTCACCACAAACAGCAAGGCCACCAGGCCGATCTGCATCCAGGTGATTTCAGCCATCAGGCGTGGAATCAGCATGGCGGCAAACAGGAAGATCAGGGAGTTGGCCAGAAAACCCATCTGAGTCCAGGAGCTGCTCAAAAGCTCGAAGGTCGCAGGCGACATGCGGGTGCGGCCTGTCGAGCCCACCACCAGGCCGGAAATGACCGTGGCGACCACACCGGATACGCCCAGATAGTGCTCGGACACAAAAAAGGCCAGGTACGCCAAGGCAATGGTCAGCGTGACTTCAGCAGCCGGCCAACCGCGCAAGAGCACAAACAGGCCGCTGGCCAGACGCCCCATCAAGAAACCCGCGACACCACCGCCCAGAAAACTGAACAGGAAGCTGCCCAACACCTTGCTGCCACTTAATTCCCCACCCCCCGTCAAGACTGCCAACAGCACGGAGTACAAGGCAATGGAAGCCGCATCGTTAAACAGAGCCTCGCCTTCCACCAAGGTAGACAAGCGTTTGGGTGCGCCCACTTCACGGAAAATGCCCACCACGGCCACAGGGTCCGTCGTGGCCACAATCGCGCCCAACATCAAACAGACCACCAGCCCATAAGACGAAGCCGCGTTCAAGGCGTAGCCAACGGCAAAGGTACAGACCACTACAGCCACGATGGCCATCATCAAGATGGCGCCGATATCGTCGAGCAGGCGGCGCAAGTTCATGGCCAGCGAAGTCTCGAACAGCAGGATGGGCAGGAAAGCGTAGAGAAAGGTCTCGGAGGAGATGTCAAAGGCCTGCAAGGTATCCAGGAAGTCGGACACCATCTTGGGCGCCCAGGCATGCAGGTGCAGCAAAATGCCCAGCGCAAAGCCGATCAAGGCCAGAAGTACGGAGTACGGCAGTCGCAAGCGTCCAGCCAAAGGCGGCATAAAGGCAACCAGCCCCAGCAGGCCTGCCAACCCAAAAACAAACTGCCCAATCTGCATCGCGACATCCTTTGTCATCGGCATTGAGTCGATCGGCATGTACATACGCATTCAGGCATGGGCAGGCCAGATCGGCACGGAAAATCCCCCCGCTTTCCGCATGAATCAGAATAGCGCCTTTTTCCGGACACACAGCCGCCGAATTATCTTTTTCTCGCAAAATTTACGTTTTTTGGCCTATGGACCCGCATTCAGAAACACAAATGGACGGTGATACGGCGGCAAGCCAAAATCTGCGCCAGCGCAAGTTCACGTCTGACATAACTCGTTATACTTTCGCATCATGAATTTCCCGCGCACCTTCCTCGCTGCGACTCACTGGCCCCATCGTCTGGGCCTGTGCTTGTTGTTACTGGCTGTGGTGCTGCGCGGCATGGTCCCTGCGGGCTATATGCCCAAGCAGACAGATCAGGGGTATGCGCTGGCCTTCTGTCTGCCTTCAGGACAAAGCCTTCCCCCTGAAATGATTCAGCACTGGGCGGCCTTGTTAGGCGAGGACGCCACGTCCCATTCGGACGAGGCCACCACCAGCGCCACCTGTCCGTTCTGCGTCATGCTGCAAGCCGCATTGACGCCCGCGCCGATTGCTATCGTCACGCCTTTGAGCCTGGGTCAGTTCCGGCCCTTCCTGCTTCCCCCTCTTAGCCCCGCTCTGGCGCAGGCCTTTATTCGTGGCCCGCCTGTGGGGCAACGCGCCCCGCCCTCTCTTCTTCCTGTCTGATTCCCCGCGTTCGGCTCTGCCGCCACGCCTTTTCTCCTTTGTTGCTATCGCCCAAGCGGGTTTGCCGCTGGACGACGGCTGCTCTTCGGAATTTAGTCATGAAGAAATTAATAAACCCCGGCCTGATCAGCGCCGGTGTGCTGGCCTGCGTGCCCTCTATGGCCCTGGCCCAATCCACCGTTATTGAACAACTGAGCCCCATTGTGGTGACCGGGGTGGCTCCTGAATCCCCCTTGCAGTTCAGCACCAACCCCAAACTGCCCCGCTTGCCTTTGCCTGCCAGCGACGGCACGGATTACTTGAAAACCATTCCTGGCTTTGCCGCCATTCGTAATGGCGGCAGCAACGGGGACCCCGTGCTGCGTGGCATGTTTGGCTCGCGTCTGAATGTGCTGACCAATGGCAGCTCCATGCCCGGTGCCTGCCCGTCACGCATGGATGCGCCAACCTCCTACATTTCGCCCCAATCCTTTGATGAACTGACCATCATCAAGGGCCCTCAAAGCGTGCGCTGGGGCCCGGGTGCTTCTGCCGGGACGGTACGCTTCGAACGCAAAGCGCCCGGCTTTACCGAGAACGACGCCACGCTGGACGCCAGTATTCTGGGCGGTTCGGCTGGCCGTCACGCAGGCAATGTGGACTTTGCGGCTGGCAATGCCTCTTACTATGCCCGCCTGACTGCCAATCAAGATCGCGCTCAGGACTACAAGGACGGGGATGGTGAACGTGTGCCCTCGCGCTGGAAAAAGTGGAATACAGACGTCGCCATTGGCCTGACCCCGGATGCCGATACCTTGCTGGAGTTAAGCGCAGGTACGGGTGACGGCTATGCCCGCTACGCCGGTCGTGGCATGGATGGCACGAAATTCAAGCGTGAAACCTTGGGTCTGCGTTTCAAGAAGGATATGCACGAAGGCGTGCTGCGCAATGTAGAGGCCCAGCTCTACTACAACTACGCCGATCACGTGATGGACAACTACGGGCTGCGCACCTTCAAACCGGGTGGTGGCATGTCCATGCCTATGGCCTCCAATGTGGACCGCCTGACCTGGGGTGGCCGTCTAAGCATGGATTGGGCCTTGAGCGAGGACCTGACCTTGACCACGGGTGCTGATTTGATGCGCAGCCGCCATCGCAAACGCAGCGGTATGGGCATGCAGGACTACCGCGATCAGGACTGGGTGAAAGATGCCGAGTTTGACAATATTGGCCTGTTCACCGAAGCCCGTTGGGATCTGAACGACGCCAGCCGTTTGATTGGTGGCGCACGTCTGGATTGGGCCAGTGCCCGCGACCTGCGACCCAGCCTGGGCAGTGGCATGATGAGTAAACCCAACCCCGGTGCGAACGAGCGCCGTAGAGAAACCCTGCCCAGTGCCTTCCTGCGTATCGAGCATGATCTGAATTCCCTGCCCTTGAGCCTGTACGCCGGTATTGGCCATGTCCAACGCATGCCGGACTACTGGGAGCTGATTTCCCCGGCCAGCGGCCCGCAAGGTAGCGCCAGTGCCTTCCTGGGCATTCAGCCTGAAAAGACCACACAGCTGGATTTTGGTGCTCAGTACAAGGATGAAACGGTCTCGGCCTGGGCTTCCGCCTATATTGGCCAGATCCAGGATTACATCCTGTTCGACTACCTGCCCGGTGGCATGATGGGCATGAAAACCCAGGCCAGAAACGTCAAGGCCCGCATCATGGGCGGCGAATTGGGTGCGGACTGGAAAGCGACGCCCAATTGGACCTTGGGCGGCAGCCTGGCCTATGCCTGGGGCCGTAACAGTACGGATGGCCGAGCACTGCCGCAAATGCCCCCGCTGGATCTGCGTTTGACAGCGGATTATGTGCAAGGCCCCTGGTCTGCCGGCGGTGTCTGGCGCATTGTGGCCAAGCAAAATCGCTATTCGCAGGGACAAGGGAATGTGGTGGGTTACGACTTCGGGCCTACGGGTGGTTTCAACACCTTGTCGCTGTATGGCGGCTACAAGATCAACCGCAATCTGTCCCTGACAGCCGGTGTGGATAATGTGTTCGACAAAACTTACGGCGAACACCTGAATCTGGCCGGGAACAGTGGTTTTGGTTTTGGCGCAGCAAGCCGCTTTAATGACCCTGGCCGCACCGTCTGGCTGCGTGCCGCTCTGACCTTCTAACCGTTTTTGCCTGCCGGGTCGGTCTGACTCGGCAGGCAAAATAGCTGAAAAATCAGGGCAAAAAAAAGGGACACCTAGCTGGTGTCCCGTAAACATCCGCTTCAAAAGGGAGGGGAAGAGGAGAAGCCGAAGCGGATGCGCAAATGCCGAATTGCATAGGTGGCAAAAATCAGCAAATGTATTGTTTAGTCCGCGAAGATCAGCTTAAGTTCTTCAGATTCCCCGAAAAGTTGTAACTCTTTAAAACGACTTAAGCCGCAGGCGCCAAGGCGACGCGCAGCTTCTTGAACGCCGCCACTTCGATCTGACGGATACGCTCTGCCGACACGCCGAATTCGGCGGCCAGATCGTGCAAGGTGGCACCGCCATCGTCCTGCAACCAGCGGGCGCGCACAATGCGCTGCGAACGCTCGTCCAGCGTGTCGATCGCTTCTTCCAGGCCGCTGCCTTCCAGCATGTCCTGGGCACGACGCTCCAGCACGCGTGTGGGTTCCTCGTGTCCTTCATCGGACAGGTAGGAGATAGGCGCGAAATTGTCATCGTCGTCGTTGGCCGGGGCTTCCAGGGCCATATCGTGACCGGACAGACGCACTTCCATCTCGCTGACGTCCTGAGGACGCACATCGAGTTCACGTGCAATCGCGTCTACCTGGGCCGTATCCAGCGTTTGACCGTCCGGACGCATGCGGCGCAGATTGAAAAACAGTTTGCGTTGGGCCTTGGTGGTGGCCACTTTCACCATGCGCCAGTTGCGCACGACATATTCGTGGATCTCGGCCTTGATCCAGTGCACGGCAAAGGACACCAGACGTACACCGCGATCGGGGTCAAAGCGTTTGACGGCCTTCATCAGGCCCACGTTACCTTCCTGAATCAGGTCGGCATGCGGCAAGCCGTAGCCCAGGTACTGGCGGGCAATGGAGACCACCAGACGCAGGTGCGACAAAATCAGTTCACGCGCAGCATCCAGGTCATCCTGGTCGCGCAGGCGCTGACCCAGCTCGGTTTCGCGTTCGGCGCTGAGCATGGGCAGGCGGTTAACAGCAGAAATATACGCTTCGATCGTCCCCAGTGCGCCTGGATTAGACACGGCGGCGACGAGTTCATTACCAGACGTCAGGGCCAAAGCGTTCGCTTGTTGTGTCATGGAAAATCCTTCAAAAGTCAGCCGGCGAGAGCACTAAACAAGGCTCTCAAACCGCAGAAAACGTATTTCAACAATCATTGAGTTTAGCACTCGATGGTCTGGAGTGCTAAAAATTTCGAGTACAGGAATAAGAGCGTCGCAGCAAGAAAAAGTTCACTACTGGAGGGAAAACTGCGGCAAATCGGTGGGCAGGACGCCACAAACAGGCAAAAAACCGTGGCTGCCCGAGAATAACGCCTTAACACCCACCTGAAAATAACAAAGTGCGACCTTGTTTATCCAGCGATCACAGTCGCTCGGCGTGGAAATTCAGATGGTCCTGAATGAAGGTCGAGATGAAGTAGTAGCCGTGGTCATAGCCGTCGTGACGGCGCAGGGTCAAAGGCTGTTTGGCCTGCTCGCACGCCTGCTCGAATACTTCCGGATACAGTTGTTCGGCCAGAAAGCCATCGCTCAAGCCCTGGTCCACCAAGATACCGGCAGGATACGGCGTACTGGTCTTGGCCATCAGGGCACTGGCGTCGTGTTGTTCCCAAGCCTGGCGATCCTGACCCAAATAGGCACCAAAGGCCTTTTCGCCCCAAGGGCAGCGGGTCGGCGCAGCAATAGGCGCAAAGGCCGACACGGAGCGGTACTTGCCAGGGTGGCGCAAAGCCAGCGTCAAGGCACCGTGCCCGCCCATGGAGTGACCAAAGATACCGACACGGAGGGCGTCGCCGGGCAGGATAGTCGTGACCAGATCAAACAGCTCCTGGGTCACATAGCTTTCCATGCGGTAATTCTTGCTCCAGCCGGGCTCAGTGGCATCCAGATAAAAACCGGCACCGGTTCCCAGATCCCAGCCATCGTCCTCCCCGTCCACACCAGCGCCACGCGGGCTGGTATCGGGAGTGACCAGCATGATGCCGTGCTCGGCAGCGTAGCGCTGGGCACCGGCCTTGATCATGAAGGTTTCTTCCGTGCAGGTCAGCCCTGCCAGAAAAAACAGCACAGGCACACGGCCTTGCCCGATAGCCTCTGCCAGGCTGGCAGCCCCTTTCTGAGCGCTGGCCTGTAGTTGCGGCGGCATGTACACAGAAAAACGCATGGGCAGGCCAATTGTCTGCGAAGCGTGTTGGTAGTAGCGCTGCCAACCATTAAAACAGCGGTGTTCGTTGAGCAGTTCCAGTGTCTGAGTCATAGCCCCCTCGTGTTCTCAATTGCAGATCCGGTCCAAAGCCCGTGGCACGCCCAAGGGCAGCATACGAGCTCTGAAACCGGGATAAAGGGTGCAGGCGACTGCCTGCGCCCTTTTCAAGCGACGTCTATCAGTACATCACCACCGAACGAATGGATTTGCCTGCATTCATCAGGTCAAAGCCTTCGTTGATGCGCTCCAGCGGCAAAGTGTGGGTGATCAGATCATCGATATTGATCTTGCCATCCATGTACCAGTCCACAATCGTAGGTACGTCGGTACGGCCACGAGCGCCACCAAAGGCAGAGCCCTTCCATTCGCGACCTGTGACCAGCTGGAACGGTCGGGTGGAGATTTCGGCACCGGCTTCGGCCACACCAATAATGATGGACTGGCCCCAGCCGCGGTGGCAGCACTCCAGTGCCTGACGCATCACCTTGGTGTTGCCGATACATTCGAAGGAGTAATCCGCGCCGCCGTCAGTCAGTTGAATAATGTGGTCGACCACGTTTTCAACCTCATTGGGGTTCACGAAATCGGTCATGCCAAACTGGCGAGCCATGGCTTCGCGCTCGGGGTTGATGTCCACTCCGATGATCTTGCCAGCGCCGACCATCTTGGCGCCCTGGATCACGTTCAGGCCAATACCGCCCAAACCGAACACCACCACGTTAGCGCCCGCTTCCACCTTGGCGGTAAACAGCACAGCGCCCAAACCTGTGGTCACACCACAGCCGATGTAGCACACCTTGTCGAAAGGTGCGTCGTTACGAATCTTGGCCAAGGCAATTTCCGGCACCACGATGTGGTTAGCGAAAGTCGATGTGCCCATGTAGTGGTGCACTGGCTTGCCGCCAATGGAGAAACGCGAGGTGCCATCGGGCATCAGGCCCTTGCCCTGAGTCGAACGGATCGCGGTACACAGGTTGGTCTTGCGCGACAGGCAGGATTTGCACTGGCGGCACTCGGGCGTGTACAGAGGGATCACGTGATCGCCGGGACGCAGGCTAGTCACGCCAGCACCTACATCCAGCACCACGCCTGCACCTTCATGGCCCAGAATCGCTGGGAACAAACCTTCTGGATCAGCACCCGACAAGGTGTAGTAATCGGTATGGCAAATGCCCGTCGCCTTGATTTCGACCAGCACTTCGCCCGCTTTGGGACCTGCCAGATCGACCTCTTCAATCGTTAGCGGAGCGCCCGCTTTCCAGGCAACAGCTGCACGTGTTTTCATGTGGTCCACCCTCCGGGTAAAAGTAATTATGGTTACGGCAAACTCGGTCCTTCGGGACCAAACTCTTAAAGTATAGAGAGTATTTTATAAGGCGCTGCCCGGCTGGCGGCACCTTGTATGGGTAAAGACCCGTACAAATCACCTGGCAGGCATCAATACAAGGACGATTTACCCGTCAGCAGCACGCCCAAGCGCAACATGCCATAAGCCAGATAATCGCCCAGTCGACTGAACAAACCCAGCCGCTGATACTGCTCCGGGTAGACGCGCGCTGCATTATGCTCGATCTCGTACTCCAGCTTGGCCTGCAGGTCCTGGGTGAAAGGCACATCCTGAATCAGCACATTAGCCTCGCGCGCCAACAGCAGACTGAACGGGTCCAGATTGGACGAGCCCACCATGGAGTAATCGTCGATAACGGCGACTTTAGCGTGTAAATAGCTGGCCTTGTACTCGTACAGTTCGATGCCATGATCCAGCAACTTCCCGTACATGAATCTACAGGCCCGATATTGCAGGAAGTATTCGGCATGGCCTTGCAGCAACAAACGCACCCGCACGCCTCGTTCCGCCGTCTGTTCGATACGGCGACGCAAGGTACGGCCCGGAAAGAAATAGGCATTGGCCAGCACCACCTGCTCCTGCGCTTTGCCGAGCAAGTGCAGATACGCCTGCTCAATCTGCTGCCGATGGCGCACATTGTCCCGCAGCAGCAAGCAGGCCCGTACTCCTTCAAAAACCTGCCCGGCCTGCTCCGCCTTCTTGCGCGCCTGACGCCGCTTGCGCCATTCACGCCACAGGGTAAAGCGCTGGGTGAAGCTGTCCCAATCCTTGCGTCTGCGCCAGGCCATGCGCAGCCATAAAGCCTGCTGAGCACGCACCATATCGTCGACAATGGGCCCTTCGCAGCGTACAGCAAAATCAAAGCGCGGCCTGCCCTGTCCATTGATCAGGGGCACCTCATCAAAGTCGTCCAGAATATTGATGCCCCCCACAAATCCAATGCGCTCATCGACCACCAGCATTTTCCGGTGCAGTCTGCGCAAACGTCGCAAGGACAAGCGCGGTTCGCGCCACCCTTGGGGTTTGGGGCGATAAATCCGGTAGCGGGCACGCATGGCCTTCAACTGTTCGGCAATCTGCAAGGCATGCACATCACTGCCAAAGCCATCAATCACCACACGTACGCGTACACCCCGCTCACAGGCTCGTCGCAAGGCGTCCAGAACGCTGTGACCGCTGTCATCCAGGTTGAAGATATAGGTTTCCAGATGCAGACGCTTTTTCGCCTGATCGATAGCTTCGCAAATGGCCGGAAAGAACTCCTGGCCGTTTTGCAGCAAGGTGATTTGATTACCTGCGTGCCATAGTGGATCGCGCTTCAGACTCGGCATGCTTGCTAGGCCTATGCGTTAAGAAACCACTGAACGCCCCTTTACGGCAGCTCCAGCTCGGTCAGGATGGGGGCATGGTCGGACAACTGTTTCCAGGGGTCTCCCACCAGTACACGGGCATTACGCACTGCAAAACCACGCTGGTAGACGCGATCCAGACGTAGCCAGGGAAATGCCGCGGGGAAGGTACGAGGCGGTGGCGTCATGCGTGCGGCACCGTTCACGCCCAACTGAATGCCTTGATCCGGCACGACCAGCCCGCTTTTGCGCATGGTACGCAGCCATTTGATGGGCTGACGCAGTCGGAAACGGTTATCGGCCTGACCACGAGGCGAGAACGAAAATACCTCGTACAGATTCAACTGCTGCACAAAGATAGGTGCCAGGCGGTTATTCCAATCGTTGAAGTCGCCTGCAATCAGCAAGGGCTCGTCCGCTGGGACAATGCGCTTGATGCGATCGAGCAAGGCCTGAACCTGACGAACTCGGCCGCTGTTGAACAATCCCAGGTGCACCACAATGCAATGCACCGGACGGCCATCGACATCAATGACGGCATGAAGCAAACCGCGCTGCTCCATACGATGGTCAGAAATGTCCTGGTTTTCGTACTGCAGAATGGGAAAGCGCGACAGCAAGGCGTTGCCGTGGTCCGTATGAGGGCGAACCACGTTACACCCGTAAGCCGTATTCATGCGCAAGGCAGCGGCCAGGGATTCGTGCTGGGCGTCCAGACTGCCTTGCAGCTGGTTGCGCCCCTGCACTTCCTGCAAAAACAACAAGTCGGGAGACAGTCCGTAAAGTCCCAGGCGCAGATCCGCCAAAGACTCCCGTTTGCCCGAAGCCGAGCGGCCTTTGTGAATGTTGTAGCTAACTACCCGAATCACTGACACGCCGTCCCCCGTTCTGACTTACTTGTTTTCAACAGCCCGCAGACGAATGTGCAACTCGCGCAGCTGCTGCTCGTCCACAGCCGATGGGGCCTGGGTGAGCAGACACTGAGCACGCTGTGTCTTGGGGAAAGCAATCACGTCACGGATCGAATCGGCACCGGCCATCAGGGTGACCAGACGATCCAGACCCATAGCCAGACCACCGTGTGGAGGCGCGCCGTATTGCAGCGCATCCAGCAGGAAGCCGAACTTCAGTTGTGCTTCTTCAGGGCCGATCTTCAAGGCATTGAACACTTTGCTTTGAACGTCAGCACGGTGGATACGGACCGAGCCGCCACCCACTTCCCAACCGTTCAGCACCATGTCGTAAGCCTTGGCAAAGGCCTTGCCGGGATCTGTTTCCAGCAGGTCTTCGTGACCGTCTTTGGGGCTGGTGAAGGGGTGGTGAGCTGCAAAGTAGCGGTTTTCACCCTCGTCGTATTCGAACATGGGGAAGTCCACCACCCACAGAGGTTTCCAACCTTCTTCAACCAGACCGTTCGCCTTACCGAATTCGCTGTGACCGATCTTGATACGCAGGGCACCAATCGCATCGTTCACGATCTTGGCCTTGTCAGCGCCAAAGAAGATCAGGTCGCCGTTCTGGGCGCCTGTGCGCTCCATCACCTGTTTCAGAACCTCAACATTGATGTTCTTGACGATAGGCGACTGCAGACCTTCAGGAATCGAGGTCACATCGTTGACCTTGATGTAAGCCAGCCCCTTGGCACCGTAGATGCCGACGAACTTGGTGTATGCGTCGATTTCGCTACGCGGCATGGCGCCACCACCAGGAATGCGCAGAGCAACCACGCGGCAGGAGGGGTCGTTGGCCGGTGCGGAGAAGACCTTGAAGTCCACTTCACGCATCAGGTCAGCCACGTCCACGAACTCCAGCTTGACGCGCAGGTCAGGCTTGTCCGAACCGTAGCGCTGCATGGCCTCAGTCCAGCTCATGGTGGGGAACTTGGGCAGTTCCACGTTTTGCACAGTGCGGAAAATGTGCGTGACCATGCCTTCAAAAATATCGCGAATCTGCTCTTCGTTCAGGAAAGAGGTTTCGCAGTCGATCTGGGTAAATTCAGGCTGGCGGTCAGCACGCAAGTCTTCGTCGCGGAAGCACTTGGTGATCTGGTAGTAACGGTCAAAGCCCGACACCATCAGCATCTGCTTGAACAGCTGGGGCGACTGGGGCAATGCAAAGAATTCGCCTGCGTTCACACGCGAGGGAACCAGGTAGTCGCGAGCGCCTTCAGGGGTGCTCTTGGTCAACATGGGGGTTTCAATATCAATGAAACCCAGGTCGTCCAGGTAGCGACGGGATTGCATGGCCACTTTGTAGCGCAGCATCAGGTTGTTCTGCATCTGCGGACGGCGCAAATCCAGCACACGGTGCGTCAGACGCGTGGTTTCGGACAGATTGTCATCATCCAGCTGGAAGGCAGGCGTGACCGAAGCGTTCAGGATCTCGATTTCGTCGCAAACGATTTCGATCTCGCCCGAACGCAGGTCCGGGTTGACGGTGCCTTCAGGACGAGCCTGAACGCGGCCAGTAATGCGCAGGCAGTACTCATTACGGATACGTTCGGCCACTTCAAAGGCCTGCACGTTGTCAGGGTTGACGACAACCTGCGCCAGACCCTCACGGTCGCGCAGATCAATGAAAATCACACCCCCGTGGTCGCGGCGACGATGTACCCAGCCAAACAAATTGACCGTCTGGCCCAGGTATTCTTTGGAAACCTCGCCGGTATAACACGTACGCATCTAGGATGACTCCGAAATAGTAAAAACTGCAAATTGGAAAATTCAGGTTCCAGCCAAGGGGGGTGTCCCTTCAGGACCCTCCGGCTGGTCAGAAACAGGGGGCAAAGCGATCGGCTCAGTAGGGCTGACCACTCCCATGGATACGATGTATTTAAGCGCCGCATCCACTGTCATGTCGAGCTTGTGTACATCCGCCCGAGGCATCATCAGGAAAAAACCGGAAGTCGGGTTGGGCGTGGTGGGCACGTAGACGCTGACAAAGTCCTCTCCCAGTATCTGCGCCACTTGTCCGCCCGGCGTGCCGGTCAAAAAGGCAATGGTCCAGGAACCAGCCCTGGGATACTGCACCAGAACGGCCTCGCGAAACGCCTGACCATCGGGTGCCAACACCGTATCACTGACTTGTTTGACGGAATTATAAATGGAACGCACCAAAGGAATACGCCCAAGTAGCAATTCCCAACGATCCACAACGGCACGGCCCAGATAATTGGCCGCCAGCAAACCCGTGCCAAACAAGACGGCCAGCACCAGCACAATTCTAAAGCCGGGAATCCGCAGGCCGAACAGGGCCTGCGAAGACAGAAACTCCGGCACTACGCTCTCCAGCGTTTCGATCAGCAAAGTCATCACCCAAACGGTGATGACCAAGGGCACCCAGATGAGCAGGCCAGTGACGAAATAACGCTTGAAGGGGCGCATAAGAAGTGGTGTTAGCTGGACGATGAGGAACCTGGTGTCGCCGCAGGCGCGGGTGTGGACGTAGCGCCACTGTCCGCGGGCTTGCTGCCACCCTGGTTACGAAAATCCGTTACATACCAGCCCGTACCCTTGAGCTGAAATCCGGCCGCCGTTACCTGTTTGGTAAAGGTAGGCTGGTTACATTCTGGACAAACCTCCAAAACGGGGTCCGACATTTTTTGCAGCACATCTTTTTCGTATTGGCACGAGCTGCATTTATACGCATAGATAGGCACGACTCATCCTAACAAAAAGCCGAAACAAACTTCGAGATACAAATAAGTAGGGTCGAAACCAGCCAATTTCAAGCCGGAGACCCGCTCAATCAGCAACCGCAAAGGGTTCCCAGGGGCGCTTCTGCCGTGATTTTAGCCCTTTTGGCGTTCAATCGCACTGAACTTCGCCCCGGCCAGACAGGCCGCCCCTGGCGGCCATCCGGTTCAGATCAAAAACATGCAGGCTGCGACCAGGGTTGGCACCATGGCACTGAGCAGCAAACGCAGAGGCGAGATCGCACCATCCGGGAAGCTGCCTTTCAGAATGGAGAAGCCGGCGGGGTTGGGCGCGTTGGCAATCACGGTCAGACCACCGCCCGTAACCGCACCGGCCACCAGCATATAGCGCCAGATATCCGAGGTGCCTTCCACCAGAGAGCCCAGATAGGTCAGCGCCGCGTTATCCGTTACTGCCGTCAAGGCCGTCGCCCCCCAGAACAGCACGGTGGGCGACAAGCCGCCCAGCAGATCCTGCAGCCACCACTTTTGCAGACCGCCCAGGACCACCAGGCCGGCCAGGAAGAAGCCAACCATCAGGCCCTCACGCACCAGCAAGGGATTTTGATAATGCTTGTAGGAGTGAGCGTAGCCAATAAACAGCATCAACAGGGCCATGAACACAATGGGGTGATGCGCGCCCAGCACAATCGCCACTAGGAAAGCCACGTGAATGGCCATGACGGTAATGGGCACTGAACGCTGTGCCTGTTTTGTTTCAGGCATGCCCTGCCCCATTTCCATCAAGGCTTTACGGCAAACCAGGGTGACCAGGGTGGCATTGATCAAGACGGCCATGACAGCACGCCAACCAAAATGCGTCGCCATAAAGGCGGTGTCCCAGCCAAAGGTGCTGGCCACCATCAAGACCGGGGGGGCTGCATAGGCAGTCAGCACGCCACCAATAGAGACGTTCACAAACAGTACGCCCACGGTCAAATACTTAAAACCGGCATGGCCTTGGTGACGGAAATAGGCTTTGTGCAACAGCAGCGCCGCCAACGTCATGGCAGCAGGCTCGGTAATCAGGGAACCGGCCAGAGGCACTATCGAAATAGTGATGAAGTAAGTGGAAATCTTGTCAGACACGGGCACGGCACGCGCCAGCACCGACACCGTCTTGTTCACCAGTTCCAGAATCGGACGGCTGGCAGCAACCACCATGATCGCGAACACGAACATGGGTTCGGTGAAGTTGCGGGTTTCCAGATACTCGATAGCGGACTGCAAATCCACAAAAACGGCCATATAGGCCACCAGCACACAGGCCCAGACGCCAAACACGGCCTCGACCTCGGACAACATGTGCCACAGCCCCGCGTGGCTGCCGCCTTTATTGGCCAGGCGGGCGAATACCGGAACCGAGAAGGTGTGGACGATGGCAATGGCAAATAGCGCCGTTGCGACATACTCAAGAGGAGAGGCCATTCTTCAAACCTTTAAAGCTTTACGTAAATTGCTTGAATGCGGATCAAGCCAGGCTGATCGTGCCAGCCAAAGCGGCCACCACCAGCAACACACCAACCCAGATGTTGGCACGGAAAAGGCGCAGGCCTCGTTCGGGATAGCGCACGTCAAACTGCCGCATCTGCCACAGCAGATGAATGCCGATGACGGCCATCACCACGTAATACAAAATCCGCTCGTTCAGCAGAAAACCGCCCACCAGCCAGCAGGCCATGGCGGCGATGTAAAAACCGCTAATCCAGGTTTTGCCTGCATCGCGGAAACGCAGAGCCGTGGAGTGCAGGCCCAGCTTGGTATCGTCAGCCATGTCGATATAGGCATAGATGGAGTCGTAGCCCACCTGCCACAAAATCGCGCCCACCCACATCAGGATGGCGCCAAAAGGCACCATGTTCTGCGTATCGGACCAGGCCATCAACATGCCCCAGTTAAAGCAGATACCCAGAACCACTTGCGGCCAGTAGGTAAAACGCTTGCACAGGGGGTAAATCATCACGATCGGGAACAGGGCCAGTGCCAGCCAACGGCTGTACTCATTGATAGCCAGCAGCAGCAAGGCACACACGGCCATTTGCGCCAGCACGAAGATCACCGCCTGACGCATGGTGATCTGGCCACTGGTCAAGGGCCGGAAACGGGTACGTTCAACCTGATGGTCGAAATTACGGTCCGCCATATCGTTAAAGCAGCAGCCAATACCGCGCATCAACAAGGCGCCCAGAGAAAAGATCACCAAACGCCACAGGGTAGGAATACCGTCCGCTGCCTGCACCAGAGCGGCCAGAGCGGGCAGGAGGGTCAGCCAGGTGCCGACAGGCCGATCCAGCCGACACAAACGGGCATACGGCCCCCAGGACGCTGGCAAATAGCGGGCCACCCAGTCATTGTTGGGGCGCATATCGGACAGATCAGGACGCGGGGAAGATTCCGAAGCGGATGGAGATGTCATAGAGGTAAAACCTAAATCCAGGCCTCAAGCCATAGACTGAAAACAGGCATACCCTCTGGCAGAGGGTATGCGGTGGATTCCAGGAACCTGTTCATGCTCTGGGAGCAGGCAAAACGCAATGGCTGGCGCTGAAAACCACAGCGCTGGCCGGGCCAGCGCATGAAAAGACGCAGACCCATCAGTCTGCGTCCCTTGCCTGCCAAACGGCGATCAGGCTTCCTTGATGAGTTTACCCAAGATGGCGATGCCTTCGCGAATTTTTTCCTCGGGCACGGTGGCAAAGCTCAGGCGCAGGGTGTTGCGCTTGACGTCCTTGCCGGCGTAGAAAGGTTCGCCCGGAACAAAGGCCACCAGGTTCTCAATGGCTTTTTGCAGCAGGACCGTCGCATCCACATGCTCGGGCAAGGTCACCCAAATGAACATGCCGCCTTCAGGACGGGTCCATTGAGCCGTCGTCGGGAAGTTCTTGTCCATGGCGTCCAGCATGATGGCGCACTGTTTCTGGTAAATATCGCGCACTTTGGGCAGGTGCTTTTCCAGGAAACCGTTATGGACGGCTTCGTAAACAGCCATCTGTGTCAGTGTGGAGGTATGCAAGTCCGTGGCCTGCTTGATCTGCACCAGTTTGTCGATGATCTTGGCGGGAGCCACGATGTAGCCCAGACGCAGGCCAGGAGCCAGCACTTTGGAGAAGGTACCCAGGCGTATCACGGTAGCACCGGCTTTGCGGCCCAAGGACAGCAGGCTGGGCTGACGCTCGCCGGCGTAACGCAGTTCGCCGTAGGGATCGTCCTCGACGATCGGGATATGCGCAGCCGCACATCGCTCTACCAGGTCCTGACGACGCTCCAGAGGCAGGCGCAGGCCGGTAGGGTTCTGGAAGTTGGGCAGTGCGTACAGCAGACGGGCACCCATAGCTTCAGGAGCCGACACGTACTCGGGGATCATGCCCTGGCCATCGGTAGGAATAGCCACGAACGAAGGATCGTACACAGACAGAGCCTGCAAAGCGCCCAGGTAAGTGGGCGACTCCACCAGCACCTTGCTGCCTTCATCAATGAACAGCTTGCCCAGCATGTCCAGGGCTTGCTGCGAACCGTTCACCAGCAGGATTTCGTCGGCGTCCACAGGAGCGCCTTCGGCGCTCATTTGCTCTGCCAACCATTGGCGCAGGGGCAGATAGCCTTCCGTCGTGGTGTATTGCAGTGCCACACGGCCCTGCTCGCTCAGTACCTTGTTGAACGCGCTTTGCATTTCCTCGACAGGAAAGCCGACTGGAGTGGGCAGACCGCCCGCAAAGGAAATAATCTCGGGACGCGCAGTGACCTTGAGAATTTCACGAATTGCGGAGCCACTCAGTTTCTGGGCACGTTGGGAAAAGGTAAAAGACTGCGAGAGGGTATCCATGATTCGGGGAAGTCCTGAAGAAGAACGATTAAATACTTCATATGCAAACTTTCTAGCTTGCAATAAATAACGCAGGATGCCGAAAAAACCAGGCATCCTGCACCTTTGAATGAATTATGACTCGGGTTTATTAGCGTATACCTTGCCACCAAGCGGCTTGCAGCGCAAGTAGCTCAAAGGTTTGTGCTCGGGATTTACCCTGAAAAAACAGCCTGCCCTTCAAGACGATCGTCGCGCTTTGTCTATACTCAGCTATTGTATATACAATTAAAAAACCGCCCGGAGCCATGCCACCATGAGCCAGCCCCACCCTGCCACTTTGCTTCGTCTGCTAAACATCAGCAGCCTGCCCGCGCAGCCCTGGAAAAACGGTGGCGGCACCACGCGCGAGGTGCTGTGCCATCCCGAACATGCCGGCTATGAGCACTTTGACTGGCGTATCAGCCTGGCCCAGGTCCAGACCTCTGGCGATTTTTCCCGCTTTCCCGGCATAGACCGACACATCATGTTGATCGAGGGCGACAACATGCAGCTGATTCACGACCAACACGTCCATGTGCTGCATCCATTCCAGCCCTACGCCTTCGCTGGCGAGGACAAGATGGCCTGTTTGTTACCACTCGGTCCGACACAGGACTTGAACCTGATGCTGCGCCGGGGCCGAGCCCAAGGCAGCTTGCACGCATGGCAAGGACGGAACGACTCCATGAAATTGGCCGCTGGTACGCATTTTCTGTACGCACCGCAAGGCGGCTATCAACTCCAGGCCGACACACACAGCTGGACCCTGGGCGCCGGACAAGCCTTGACAGGCAGCACACCCGCCCCCTTGTCCCTGCAACTGCAGGCCGACCCTGCTGATGCCCCGCTGGTCTACGCCTATATCGCTCCCACGGAATGAAATGATGAGCTACACACTTTGGACCGATTTACGCCTGGCCCCCACCGCCGACCCCGAGTACGTCATCGAAGATGCCTGCCTGGTTGTACAGGCGGACCGTATCGCCTGGATGGGCCCACGTCATGACCTGCCTGCGCAGTGGCAAGACGCCACTCAAGAACACAAGCTGGGAAACCGCTGGGTCACCCCTGGGCTGATCGACTGCCACACTCATCTGGTGTACGGCGACAACCGCGCCCAGGAATTTGCCTTGCGGCTGGCAGGGGCCTCCTATGAAGAAATCGCCCGTCAGGGTGGCGGCATTGTGTCCTCCGTCAAAGCGACGCGCTCCCTGAGCGAGGACCAACTGCTGGCCCAAGCCCTGCGCCGACTGGATGCCTTGCTGGACGAAGGCGTCACCGCGATTGAAATCAAATCCGGCTACGGTCTGAATCTGGAGAGCGAGCGCAAAATGCTGCGTGTCGCCCGCCGTCTGGGCGAGCTGCGCCCGGTCACGGTGCGCACCACCTTTTTAGGTGCCCATGCCCTGCCCCCTGAATTTGCCGGGCAAACCGATGCCTACCTGGATCTGGTCTGTGATCAAATGCTGCCCACTCTGGCACAAGAAGGACTGATCGACGCGGTTGACGTCTTTTGCGAACGTATTGCCTTCGACCTGAAGCAGTCCGAACGCGTTCTGAAAGCGGCCCAAGCGCTGGGCTTGCCCGTCAAAATGCACGCCGAGCAGCTCTCCAATCTGGGCGGCACGGAAATGGCGACCCGCTACCAGGCCCTGTCCACCGACCATCTGGAATACCTGGATGAAGCAGGCGTCATCGCCATGAAAAAAGCCGGAACCGTGGCCGTGCTGCTGCCCGGAGCCTACTACTTTCTGCGCGAAACCCAGTTACCCCCGATTGAACTGCTGCGCAAACACGGCGTGCCGATGGCCCTGTCCACTGACAGCAACCCTGGCACCTCCCCCTGTGCATCCCTATTACTGATGCTGAACATGGGCAGCACGCTTTTCAGACTGACTGTCCCCGAAGCCCTGGCAGGTGTCACCCGCCATGCTGCTCAGGCCTTGGGTGCCCCCGACATCAACGGTGAACTCAGCATCGGGGCCCGTGCCGACTTTGTCGCCTGGGACATAGACTCCCTGCCCGAGCTGATCTACTGGCTGGGCCTGCCACGCTGCGCCCTGGTCGTATACCAAGGCACAATCAGCCGTGACCTGCGTAAGGAATCGCCATGAGCATCCCCCGAAAACATGAAGCGCTCTGGGCCCCTTGGGCCTATCTGGACGGCCAGTGGCAAGCGAATGTACTGCTGCGCTGGGACCAGGACGGCACACTGACAGACGTTCTGCCCGAAGCCAGTCAGCAGGCCATAGACGCGGCGGGTTCCGTCCACACAGCGCAAGGTGCCGTACTGCCGGGCATGCCCAATCTGCATTCACATGCTTTTCAAAGTGCCATGGCCGGGCTGACTGAATTCCGGGGGCAAGGCCAGGACAGCTTCTGGAGCTGGCGCGACCTGATGTACCGCTTCGCTGCCCGTCTGGAGCCCGAGCACATGCAGGCCATTGCCCAATGGCTCTATATACAGATGCTGAAAGCGGGCTACACCAGCGTGTGCGAGTTCCATTATCTGCATCACCAGCGCGACGGTCAGCATTACGCACCCATAGGCCTGCTGGCCCAAGGCGTCATGGAAGCGGCCAGCGCCAGCGGGCTGGCCATTACCATGCTGCCCGTGCTGTACCAGTACAGCGATTTCGGCAGCAAGGCGCCGCGTCAGGATCAACAGCGCTTTCTGAATAGCCCTACACAGTTGCTGTACCTGCTGGAATCCTTGCACAACAGCCACCCCTTGAATGCTGACCGGCGTTACGGTGTTGCGCCCCACTCCCTGCGCGCTGCCAACGTCGGCTCCATCAGTACCTTGATCGACGGCCTGCACAGCCTGCCGTCACGCCACCCGATTCACATCCACATTGCCGAGCAGATAGCCGAAGTGCTGGCCTGCCGGGACATCAAAGGCAGCAGTCCGGTGGCCTATCTCTATGACAACTTCAATGTGGACGAACGCTGGTGCCTGATCCACGCCACTCATATTGACGAGCAGGAGCGCAAGCAAATTGCCCGCAGCGGTGCCGTAGCAGGTTTGTGTCCAAGCACCGAGGCGAATCTGGGTGATGGCCTGTTCCCTGCTGCCGCCTTTCTGGCGGAGCAAGGACGTATGGGCCTAGGTTCAGACAGCCATATCTGCGTAGACTGGCGCGCCGAACTGCGCTTGCTGGAATATGGTCAACGATTGACCAGCCAGCAACGCAATGTGCTGACTTCGTCCCAACAACCTTTCGTCGCGGACTACTTGTTTGACACCTGCGCACGTGGTGGCGCACAGGCGTCCGGTCGAGCCAGTGGGCAACTAAGCCCCGGTCATCAGGCAGATTTAATGGTGATTGACCTGGAGCACCCCAGTCTGGCGGGGCTGGATAAGCAGCATTGGCTGTCGGCTCTGGTCTTTTCCGAACGCGCCAACGCCAATCCGATTCGTGATGTATTCGTCAGTGGTAAGGCCTGTGTGACAGAGGGCCATCATCCTCAGGAAGAGGCGGCATTTGCGGCTTATAAAAAAACATTGAGCAGTCTACTGAACAAGGCTTAGCTACAAAAAAATCAAATGATGGCCTGTAAGCCCTTGTCAGCAATGATATTCAGCAGCTTGAGCGCCGGGCCAGTGGGATGGGTTTCACCTTGCTCCCACTTGCGTATGGTCGATGCCGTAGTATGCAAATAAAGCGCAAATACCGGCTGGCTGAACTTCAAGCCTTCCCGCAGCCGCTTGATGTCGGCCGCATCGAACTCCCGAACTGGCGGTGGACAAATTGCGTCAAACTCGCGCATCGTCACCTTGTCGATCGCTCCTGCCTCCTGGAGCGCCGCCAGGTCGCCGCGTAGCGATTCGATGATCTTGCTCACAATGCACCTCCAATAACACGTCAGCCTGCAATGCATTCAACAAGGCTTCAGGCGACAAGCCCAGGAACACCTTCCCTACAAATTGCAGCGCTTTCTTTTCATCCGACGTGATGTTCCCCTTGTCGCTCTTGGAGAACCCATGCAGGAACACATAACGGCTACCTATTCTGGCCGAAAGCAAGCTGCGATAGCCGCCGCTTTTGCCACCACCCGGACGAGCTACCCGCTTCTTGTATAAGGCGCCACCCAAGTCCACATCGATCAGACCGCTTTCCATCTCCTGAACTGCCTTGCACAAGGCAATATCGGGCAGCTTCTCCGCCGCCTGCCATCGCGCAAAGTCTTTGCGCTTGAGAACGCGCGTCATATCGACTTCCAAACTATACCCGTATCGGATACACTTATCAATCTCTCGCCGTGGAGCAGCCGATTCGCCACCCGCTCGCCCCATCCCACGCGGGCTTATCCTCCTTATGAACATAGCGCATGCACATCGCCACAGCCATGTGACTTGTGAGCTTTATATCCATCTTGATTGGCACGCCTCAGTTGGCAATACAGGCCGTCGCTCGATAACAGATACCGTGCCTGCCTACGTAGGGGACGCAGCAGCCGTCGTGTTCACCGTGGACTTATGTCAGCAGGGCGTAGCCCAGAGAAATGCAATGCTAGGGTCGTCGTGAAGCAAAAAAATCCCCGGCTTGGTGATCCAGGCCAGGGACAAGTTCGTGGAGACAAAAACAATCAGCAGTACTTCATGAAAACTAGAAAAGATCAGCCGCCGTCGCCGCCAGGCTCTCATCCAGCACCAAGGCTTTCAGGGCCTCGATATCGGGAGCCAAGTAACGGTCCTGATCGTAAAAAGGCACGGCCTGGCGAATCGCGTCTTGCACCTTTTTCAAGCGCTCGGAAGTCAGCAAGGGCGCATGGAAATCAATGCCTTGTGCCGCGCACAGCAATTCAATTGCCACAATCGCGGCCGTGTTCTGTGCCATGTCTTCCAGACGGCGCGCTGCAAAGGTTGCCATGCTGACGTGGTCTTCCTGATTAGCCGAAGTAGGCAGACTATCCACACTGGCAGGATGTGCCAGTGACTTGTTTTCCGAAGCCAGGGCCGCTGCGGTCACATGGGCAATCATGAAGCCCGAATTCAAACCCGCAGAAGGCACCAGGAACGGTGGCAAGCCAGAGATGCTGGCATCAATCAACAAAGCGACTCGACGCTCTGCCAAGGCACCAATTTCAGCAATCGCCAGAGCCAAGCCATCGGCAGCGAACGCCACCGGCTCGGCGTGGAAATTGCCTCCGGAAATCACCTGATCCGGTTCGCCATTCTTGCCGGGAAACACCAGCGGGTTATCCGTAACAGCATTGGCTTCCGTCAGCAGGCTTCGTTCGTTCTGCGTGATCAGATCCTGAATCGCACCCATGACCTGGGGCTGACAGCGCAAGCTATAAGGATCCTGCACCTTGTTGTCATTGTCGCGATGCGACTGACGAATCTGGCTGCCAGCCAGCAGCTCCCGGTACAGGCGAGCCGCATATATTTGCCCCGGCTGTCCACGGACCTCATGGATGCGCGCATCAAAAGGCGCATCACTGCCTTTGGCGGCGTCCACGCTCAAGGCACCGGCCAGAATCGCATTGCGGAACAAGGTCTGGGTACGGAACAGGCCGTTCAGGGCCAGAGCCGTAGACACTTGCGTGCCATTGATCAGCGCCAAGCCTTCCTTGGCAGCCAGCACAATGGGAGTGATACCCGCCTTGGCCAACGCCTGCTGGGCTGGCATCCATTCGCCCTGCCACTTGGCCTGTCCTTCCCCGATCAGCGTCAAGGTCATGTGCGACAAGGGCGCCAGATCACCCGATGCGCCCACCGAACCCTTGGACGGGATGAAAGGCACCACGCCCGCATTCAGAATATCCAGCAAGGTCGTAACCACATGCGAACGTATGCCCGAAAAGCCCCGTGCCAAGCTGGCAATTTTCATGGCCATGATCAAGCGGGCCACTGCATCGGACACCGGCTCGCCCACCCCCACGGAGTGCGACAGAATCAGGTTCTTTTGCAGTTGCTCCAGATCATGGTCGGGAATGCGTTGCTGAGCCAGCTTGCCAAAGCCGGTATTGATGCCATAAGCCGGATTCCCTTCCCGGATGATCTTGGCCACAATGGCCGAGGACGCATCCATGGCCCCGATCGCCTCTGGTGGCAGAGTCAGAACAGTCGGTTCCTGCCAGATTTGGCGCAGCTGTGCCAAAGTCAGTGCGCCGGGAGAAAGCTCGATACTCTTGCTCATTTATCTGTCCTGTTTTTCTTACTTGATCATGGGCAATGTCAGCCCGAAATTCTTGGCCGTTTGAATCGCCAGCTCGTAGCCTGCATCCGCATGACGCATCACACCACTGGCGCAATCGTTAATCAAGACCCGCTCCAGACGGGCCGCAGCCTGCTCACTACCGTCGGCCACAATCACCATGCCAGCATGCTGGCTGTAGCCCATGCCCACCCCGCCCCCGTGGTGCAGCGAAACCCAGCTGGCCCCGCCTGCGGTATTCAACAAGGCATTCAACAAAGGCCAGTCCGACACGGCATCCGTGCCATCACGCATGCTTTCAGTTTCGCGGTTGGGGCTGGCCACCGAGCCTGTATCCAAGTGGTCGCGGCCAATCACAATGGGCGCTTTCAGCTCGCCCTTACGCACCATTTCGTTAAAGGCCAGACCAGCGCGGTGACGCTCGCCCAGTCCCAACCAGCAAATTCGTGAAGGTAAGCCCTGGAAAGCAATGCGTTCCTGCGCCATGTCCAGCCAGCGATGCACGTGCTGATTGTCAGGGAACAGCTCTTTGATTTTTTGATCGGTTTTGTAGATGTCCTCCGGGTCGCCCGACAAGGCCACCCAACGGAACGGGCCTTTCCCCTCGCAAAACAAGGGGCGAATGTAGGCAGGCACAAAGCCAGGGAAATCGAAGGCATTAGCCACGCCTTCATCAAACGCAACTTGGCGAATGTTATTGCCGTAGTCCACAACCGGAATACCCATTTTCTGGAAATCCAGCATGGCTTGTACATGAACTGCGCAAGACTTGGCAGCCGCTTGTTGAATGCGGGCGTGTTGGGCCGGGTCTTTCTGCGCCGCCTGCCACTGTTCCACCGTCCAGCCTGACGGCAAATAGCCATTGAGCAGATCGTGGGCAGAGGTCTGGTCCGTCACCAGATCAGGTTTCAAACCACCCGCTTGGGCACGTCGCACCAGTTCAGGCAGTACATCGGCAGCATTACCCAGCAAGCCAATCGACACCGCTTCCTTGGCGGCCGTGTGTTGGGCAATCAACTCCAGCGCATGATCCAGATCCCGCGCCTGTTTATCCAGATAACGGGTCTGCAAACGAAAGTCGATACTGCTTTGCTTGCATTCAATCGTCAGCGATACAGCCCCGGCAAAAGTCGCCGCCAAAGGCTGTGCGCCGCCCATACCACCCAGACCAGCAGTCAGAATCCAGCGCCCGGCCAGCGAACCACCAAAATGCTGACGACCTGCTTCAGCAAAAGTCTCATACGTACCTTGCACAATGCCCTGGCTACCAATGTAGATCCAGCTACCCGCCGTCATCTGTCCATACATGAACAAACCGGCTTGATCCAACTCGTGAAATTTCTCCCAGGTAGCCCATTTGGGCACCAGATTCGAGTTGGCCAGCAGCACACGTGGCGCATCGCTATGAGTACGGAATACACCCACCGGCTTGCCGGACTGAATCAGCAAGGTCTGGTCATCCTCCAACTGGCGCAGGCTGGCCAGAATCTGGTCATAGCATTCCCAGTTCCGGGCTGCACGCCCGATGCCGCCGTACACCACCAGATGCTGGGGGTTCTCGGCCACGGCCGGGTCCAGGTTGTTCTGAATCATGCGGTACGCAGCTTCCGCCACCCAGTTCTTGCAGCTGAGCTGGGTACCCGTAGGGGCATGAATCTGCCGCGCAGGATCGAAGCGAGGATCGTGGCTGGCCGCCGAAGAGCGATGATCAGGCATGGTGATGTCCTCCATCTGAGGTGTCTCTGGATACGCGCTGGTTCTATCTGGCAGGCTGTTTCCACACCCGAAGGGCAGGTCCTGGCGCCGACAAAACAACGGTTTTCTTGTAAGCTCATGCCAATGTATAGTCATTTT
Organism: Alcaligenes nematophilus; assembly: GCF_026344155.1. Lineage (NCBI taxonomy): Bacteria > Pseudomonadati > Pseudomonadota > Betaproteobacteria > Burkholderiales > Alcaligenaceae > Alcaligenes > Alcaligenes nematophilus. Next base: position 468,721 of record NZ_JAPKMZ010000003.1, read on the forward strand.
TCCAAGTTGTCTATACATATAAAAGAGAGCCTTGCATAAGCCCGTGAATGCGAACATGGGAAGGCATCACTCGCGGCCTGGTGCACGACCTCAGATCTGGCCTGCGCGAAACTCTTTTGAGTGTGAACACGTCCTACAGGAAAGCATAAAAATGGATGTCCCCCAGACGAGTCATTCGTCAACTGAACCAAGCATGCCCGCCTACCTGCAAATCAAGAATTTTGTGCTGGAGAAAATCCAGTCCGGCCAATGGCGTGAAGGTGATCTGATCCCCACTGAACTGGCTTTATGCGAACAATTTGGCGTGTCGCGCATGACGGTCAACCGCGCGCTGCGGGAGTTGACGAATGATGAGCTGCTGATCCGCATCAAAGGCTCGGGCACCTACGTCGCGCAGCCCAAATTCCAGTCCACCCTGATCGAGATACGCAGCATCGCGCAAGACATACGGGAGCGCGGCCACCAACACAGTTGCCAAGTGCTGAGCATGGAGCGGCTGCAGGCCAGCCCGGCTCAAGCACGGCTATATGGCATTGCACCGGGCGCAGCGCTGTTTCATTCCATTATTGTTCATGCCGAAAACGGCTTGCCTATCCAGTACGAAGATCGTCTGGTGGACGCGCAAATGGCGCCGGATTACATGGAGCAGGACTGGAGCCAGATCACGCCTAATGAGTACTTGGTGCGCGTTGCCCCCTTGCCAACCGGCTTTTACAGCATTGAAGTGCTGGTGCCGCCCGCCGGAATCGCGCAGGCCCTGCACATGAAAGAGCAGCAACCCTGTCTGGTGATGGACCGCCGCACTTTTTCCAGCGAGCAGTTCACAACGCACGCCAGACTGTGGCATCCAGGGGATCGCTACAAATTCACCGGCAAGATGTAGGCCGTAAATCTGCTCTGCCTAGAGTTTGACTCCCAAACGCATCGATCAGGCGCACAGGCTTCTGGCCTCCTGAGTCATACACCATCGCCATTTTCTTGTCGCATTGACCTGGCACGACCAACCCTTGAGCTGATCACTTGCCAACCACACCGGAACGAGCCTGCTCATGCTGGCGATAGCGGGTCAACGACAAGCCTGTATGGCGCTTGAAGTACCGGCACAGATAAGAGGGATCCTCAAAATTCAGCTGATCGGCAATCTGCCCGATCGCCAGCTGGCTGTAGGAAAGCAGCGCCTTGATCTCCAGGACCACTTGCCTGTCGATCAAGGCCTTGGGACTGTCGTTAAAAAACTGTTTGCTCAGTTGGGACAGATAAAACGGGGTGATGTTGAGCGCATCGGCATAAAACTTCACCTCTCTGTGCTGCCGGCATTGCTGGCCAACCAGTTCCCAAAACCGCCAGCTGATCATTTCCTGACGGCTGAACGGCTGGCCGCCCTGATACTCGGACGGAATCTGCTCGGCAATATGTAGAAAGAAATTCTGCAGCTGATTACGCAGCATGATGTGTTGATGCAGCGTGCTGGTCTGCACAATCTCGTACAGTTGCAGCAACCAGGCCGCCAGTAAAGCTCGATCTTTCTGCGGAGGCACACACAGCGGATTGTCGTGCAAGAACACGAACAAGGAATTAGGCAGCTGATAAGCCACTTCTGACGCCAGGTTCTTGGGCATCAGCAGAAAAAACACCTTGAAACCGCGTGAGCGCCGTCTCAGCAAGGTAATCGTATCTTCGGCCAGCACCAGCACATCATGGGCCCGTACGACCTGATCCTTGAAATTCAAGCTGACCAAAGCACGACCCGACAGGCAGATCATCAAGGCCATATAGGCATGACCGAAAGACAAAGGCATTCCCACGCCTTCAGCCAGCGTGGTCTGGCCTGTCAGCCAGCTATCTTTGGCGCTGAATAGTTGTGGAATCTGATGCATGGTGTTCCTCTGCCCTTCATGGCCCGGCAACCGACAGGACTTGCTAAAAGTACCGAAACTACCAAGGTCCTGCTCTGTTCGCCAAACCAGCCAGCTTCTATTCTGTTTTCTGATGAATGGTGAGTAAAGAAAATGACACTTCAAACAGAAAGACTTATTTTACGCCCCTGGCAGGACACCGATGCCAAGGACTTGTACGAATACGCCAAAGACGAGCGAGTCGGCCCGATTGCAGGTTGGCCGGTGCATACCAGCGTTGAGGAAAGTGCCGAAATTATCCGCACAGTTTTCAATATGCCTGAAGTGTATGCCGTCGAGCACAAAGATAATGGCCGGGCTGTCGGTTGCATCGGCATCCTGATCGGCAAGAACAGCAACTTCGAGATCGGCGAAGAAGAAGGCGAAATTGCCTATTGGATTGGCGTCCCCTACTGGGGCCAGGGCTTGATCCCCGAGGCCATGCGCGAAGTGATGCGACACGCTTTTGAAACGCTGAAGCTGAAGGCCCTGTGGTGCGGCTACTTTGCCAACAATGCCCAATCGCAGATTGCGCAAACCAAGTGTGGCTTTCGCCATCATCACACCGAGGAAAACAGGTACAACCCGTTCCTGCAGGACTACCGAACTGAACATATCAGCCGCATCACAGCTCAGGAATGGCTGGCCTTGCCCAAACAACAGGCCTGAACACCTGTCGTAACCCACACCCACGCCGCCGCTCTGGGTGTAGAACGGCCCCCAAAACCTGGATACCTGTCCCAGGCGTTTGGGGCCCGTTCACCTTGGGCATCGCGTGCAGCGCACGCGGTGTCTTCTAGGCCGTTTGCAAAGCGTGCTTGGGCTGTCGCAACAAGACAAAGAGCAGACCGGCAATCAAGGCCGCCAGGCCTGCCAGCGCATGCAGCACCGTCAAAAATGAAGCGGCATAACTGGCAGTCAATTGCGCTTCCAAACCAGGCAGCTGTTGCGCGGCCAACTGCAATTCACCCAAAGCCGCCCGACTGGCCGCTTCCAGAACTGCGGCTTGTGTAAACGTAGTGCTGCCCACACTCAGGTGCTGCTGAATCAAGGTAGCCAGCAGCACACTGACCACGGCAATGGCCACACCATCCGCAGAGATCCGCACCGTATTGAAGATACCCGTCGCCATTCCGACCCGATCCGGGCTGACCACACTGACCGCCATCCCGTCCATCAAGCCCCAGGGCAAACCGATACCCACGCCGATCAGCAATAAAGGCAGATGCAGGGCTGGACCGCCACCTGCCTCAAAGCCTTCAGCCAGAGTCCACAAACCCACGGCCACCAGAAGCAAACCCAGGCTGGACAAGGTGCCTGCCGATAGCCAGCGAGTCAGCAAGGCCGCCACAAAAGGCACGATCAACAAAGGCGCAGCCAGCCAAACCATCATCTGCCCGGCCTGCAATGCACCGTAACCATCAACACCCATAAAGCGACCGGGCAACAACACAATCAGCACGATGAACAGGAATGCAGGGGCTGCAGCCAAAGCCTGCACACCCACAAAGCCGGGGTCACGAAAGAAACTCAAATCAATCATGGGCTGCGCAACGCGGCGCTCTATGCAGACAAAGCCCACAAAGGCGACAACAGAGGCCAGCAGGGTGGACAGCACCCAGCTATCGGACCAGCCCCGTTCCGGGATCAGCAACATGCCATAAGTAAACAGGCCCAAAGCCAGCGTAAAGCTGATGGCACCCGGCCAGTCCAATGCACCCTGCGAGCCGCCCTGACTGGGCTTGGTACTGATCAGAACCAGCAACAAACCGACCACGCCAATAGCCCCGGTCGCGTAGAACACGCCTTGCCATTGCAGCGCCTCCACAATCCAGCCGAAAAACCAGGGACCAAAAGACAGCCCCAGCCCGAAAGACGTGCCTAACAAGCTGAACGCCCGCGCCCGTGCACGTCCTTCAAACAAGGGAGCCAGGGAGGACATGGCAGCGGCAAAAGCGGCGGCACCGCCCAGGCCCTGCATCATGCGCAAAATATCAATCCAGAACACGGAGGGCATGAAAGGAATGGCAATGGTAAAGGCGCAAAACCACAGCATGCCAATCAGCCAGATGCGGCGCTGGCCGTAAATGTCCGTCAGGCTGCCTGACACCATCATGGCACCGCCGTAACTCAGGATGTACGCGTTCATGATCCAGCTCAGTTGGGCGGCACTACCACCTAACTCTGCACTGATGGCCGACAGCACCACTGCTGGACCGGTGAAGCACAAGGGGATCAATAAAGCCGTTAAACAGGCTGACAATAATTGCAGCCGACGCATGGCCGGCGATGAAGAAGAGGAAAGCATGGTTCTCATTGACTGCTAAAGCGTGCGTGCCCAACAGAAATGAACACGGCGTGAAATACCCGCATGATCGGGGTCGATTTCAGGAGCTTAAGCGTCACCCCATCAAAGAAAAATACACTACAGTTATTAATACTTAGGAAGTAAATTCTTAAATAGAGTTGGCACCATGATGGAAAACCTGAGCAATATCGGCCTGTTCGTACGCGTGGCGGAACGCCTGAGCTTTTCGGCCGTGGCCCGCGAGTCCGGCCTGTCGCCCTCCACAGTAGGCAAGTCCATCGCCCGCTTGGAAGAGCGGCTGAAAGTGCGCCTGTTTCACCGCAGCACCCGCACTCTGGCCCTGACTGCCGATGGCAAAGTTTTTCTGGAGCGCTGCAGACGCATATTGAGTGAAATCGAAGCGGCAGAACTGGAAATGTCCCAAGCCAGTGAAATGCCGCGTGGCACCTTGCGAATCAGCTTGCCGCGCTACAGCGGCCTGTTTCAGCAGGCCATCAGCCACTTCATGCAGCGTTATCCGGCTGTAGAACTGGATCTGGACTTTTCTGACCGTCTGGTCGATGTGATTGGCGAAGGTTTTGATGCTGCCATCCGTGCCAGCGCCTTGAGTGATTCCGGCCTGATGCGCCGCCGTCTGTGCACGTTCCGTCGCGTCCTGGCTGCCTCCCCCGAATATCTACAAGAGCATGGTCGCCCCTTGCACGCCAAAGATCTGCAACACCATGCCTGCCTGCACTACCGCTTCCCCAATACCGGGCGGCTGGAACAATGGCCAATTTCCGAAACTCAGGACGTACCCGAGCTGCCCCGCACACTGGTTTGCAATAGCGTGGAAATGCGGGTGCATCTGAGCTTGCAAGGGCAAGGCATCGCTTGCCTGCCAGATTTCACCGTGGGGGAACATTTAAGCAGCGGACGGCTGCAAACCATTCTGGATGAATGCACCCATAACACCGTGCCACTGTGGATTGTCTGGCCTGCCAGCCGCAACCTGTCGCCCAAGCTGCGCGCCTTTATTAATTGCATGAGCGAGGCGGTTTTCCAGGCCTAACCAAACACATACTGCTAGTGCCTCCTGCTCAGTCCCCGGTCAGCTCGGAAGCGGCATCCTGGGACTGGCTGACGCACAAAAAGAGCAGGCCACCCATGACAGAGGCCCCAACAAATGACATCTCCTTAAGCCACCTGCTTGATCAGCAAGGCCGCAAGGTACATGCCCAAACCAAAAACCGCGTGTGTCAGCAGGCTGCGCAAACGGTTAGTCCAAGGCGTGGGGGTACGCGAGGCCGCCACTCCGGCTCCCATGGCGGGCTGCATGACAAAAAAGGGCATCACGACCGTAGCCATGCCCACCATGACGGCGGGCAACCAGCGGGGATCTTGCAGCCACTCAGTGCCGTAAACCGCAAGCAGCAAAAAGGCGAAAACAATGCCCACAGCATAGTGAATGAACCAGCCCCAGGCAGACTCTCCCGCAATCGGCTCAGCCTTGCCGATACTGCTGTGTGCGATCCGGCCACGCAGCAAATGCCCGGCCCAGCGCCCCACCATGGCGTAGTTCAGCGTGGCAACGCCCATCGCCCTTTGAATCAGGCCCCAGATATCCATGAAAATAGTGGCTCCGACCCCGATCAGAATCACATGCACCCATTCATTGATCGACAACATTGGCAATCCTTTCCGTTGATAAGCACCTTATTTTTGAGTAATCATAGAAGTTGAAGTCAACTTCAAGTCAACAGGTACAAGATGGATATTTCAGAAGTTGCCAAGCAAACCGGCTTACCCTCCTCCACCGTGCGTTACTACGAGAAAGAAGGCCTGATCCGTGCAGTCAGCGCCCCCGGAGAACGGCGTCGTTTTACGCCCCAAGTGCTGGATCAACTGGCCTTGATTGCCTTGGGGCAAGCGGGCGGTTTGTCGCTGGAAGAAATACGGGCCATGCTGCCTCCCGATGGTTCTGCGCAGGTGGACAGGCAATTGCTGCTATCCAAGGCCGATCAACTGGATGCCACCATCAAGCGCCTGAAAACCATGAGCGAAGGTTTGCGCCACGCCGCGCACTGCCCGGCCGCCAACCATACGCAGTGCCCGACATTCCAGCGTTTGCTGAAAGCCGCCGCCATCCGGGTAAAGAAGAACAAGACCAGCGGCTCCAAAGAAGCGATGTCGCATCTTGCCAAAACGGTGTCGGGTACAAAAACAACCACCACAAGCCGACGCTTCAAGGCTGTAAGAACCTCCCCCTATAATGAGCAGTTGTCGCAGCAAGGCCAGGCCAGCCGCCGCCTTAAAGCATCCAATCCGCGACACACCAACAAACGATGATGAGAGGAGCCGTCTGCATGACGAGCACTAAGTCAGCAACTGAGTAAGCCGCAACAAGCTCTTGTCTTGTTGCGGCGTTCTGTACTTCCAATCCCGCTGATTGATAACAAACAGACGCCGCCCGATTTCTTTTTCGAGTGGTAATTTTGTTATGTCTTCCTCACGCTCTTCCTGGGCTTATACGCTGCCGGCTGCCCTGCTGCTGATGGCGCCCTTTGACATCCTCGCCTCCCTGGGGATGGATATTTACCTGCCCGTCGTCCCGGCCATGCCGGAACTTCTAGGTACGACCCCAGCCATCATCCAGCTGACCCTTAGCCTTTACATGCTGCTATTAGGTGCAGGGCAACTGATCTTTGGCCCCCTGTCGGATCGCATAGGCCGACGACCTGTTTTGCTGACAGGGGCCGCCCTGTTTGTGTTGGCCTCAACCGCCGCTGCCTTGTCCAGTTCCGCCTGGGCTTTTGTTGGTTTTCGGGTGCTGCAGGCACTGGGGGCTTCGGCCACCCTTGTGGCCCTGTTTGCCACAGTGCGCGATGTGTATGCAGACCGCCCCGAAGGGGTAGTGATCTACAGCCTGTTCAGTTCCATCCTGGCATTCGTTCCCGCCTTGGGGCCTATTGCAGGTGCTCTGATTGCCCGCATGGGAGGATGGCAAGCCATCTTCCTGAGTTTGGCGGCGATGGGGCTCATAGCCTGGATCCATGCGCTGTGCAGATGGCAGGAGACCCGACCTGCCAAACCGCTGCATTCACAGCAGTGCGCACTGGCCGTCTTCAAGAGTCCGGCCTTTTGGGTCTATACCCTGGGCTTCTCCACCGGGATGGGGACATTTTTTGTCTACTTCTCGACCGCGCCACGAGTCTTGATCGGACAAGCGGCTTATTCAGAAATGAGCTTCAGCCTGGCCTTTGCCAGCGTTGCCCTGGTGATGATTGCCACCACCCGCCTGTCCAAAACCTTCGTGGCTCGTTGGGGCACTGCCGGGAGCCTGAAACGCGGCATGGGCTTGATCGCCCTGGCCGCCCTATTGCTGGCAACAGGACAACTCCTGCTGGAACCCTCCTTTAGCAGCTTTATCCTGCCCATGTGGCTAGCCGCCATGGGCATTGTGATGACGGTATCCGTCACCGCCAATGGCGCCTTGGCCCAGTTCAATGATGTGGCCGGTTCCGCCGTGGCGATCTACTTTTGCGTGGAAAGCCTGATTGTTAGCGTGTTCGGTACCTTAGCTGTGACCTTGCTGGGTGGGGATACGGCATGGCCACTGGTGGTCTTTGGGCTGGGAATGAGCAGTGTGGTTTTGCTTGCTTTGATGTTGCTGGAGGCAAGGCCCAAACGCGAGGTTTAAGGTTAAAAAAGGAAGGCTTTCGATAAGCCTTCCCTTCATTTAGATCACCCGTCGTCACTGTTCATGAGTAATGTCAGGAGCGAGCTACGGCGGACGACAATGCAATCAGACGTACTCAATTCTGTGTGTCGCCAGCCATCCCCAAACTCAAGTCATACGTCACCCACGCTGTTGCCTGAGTCAAACCATCGTATAGCCTGCGCGCCTATACATTGTCCTGCGCCGTAATCCAGCGCAGGAACGGCCCGCCCGCTTTGCCTACTATCTGGTGACCTTGCCCGATGCGACACAAAAAGCAGAGGTCCGTGCCTTTAGTGATTGGATAAGCGAACAAGCCCAGCTATAGCAAGGTAGCCAGTCTATGTAGTACCACCACTTCAACAGTCCTCATGTCCACGCCCCCTGCTCCAGACATCGAAAATCCGCCTGACTTCCAACAAGGAAGCATATGATTTTTTTGAAAAAAAACCCCGTCCCAAAAGGACGGGGCAAACCTCAACAAGCAATTGAAAAACTCTTAAGGTAATTCCACGGCCACCGGACCACGGGGACGGGAACAGCACAACAAGATTTTGCCCTTTGGCACAGGGTCCAGCGGCTCTTCAAAATAGTCGACCTCGCCCGATACCAGAGTGCACATGCAGGTATTGCACAGACCCGCCCGGCAATTGAAGTCCGGACTCAAGCCCGTTTCTTCCGCAAGATCAAGCAAGGAGGGGCAGTCCTCATGCCATTGGGCCTGGCGGCCATCGGGCAGGAATGTCACCGTCTGCGCCGCATCTTCCGCTGCTGTCGCGGCTCCCCTTACTGCTTCTACAGGCGAATCCAGCTCCAACACATTCGCATCGACACGACTGGAGGGGGCAGGCTGGACCTGATCCTGAACCGCACTGGCTGCACCATCATCCGCCAAGGTGTTTTCCAGCACCGTCGCCGGGCCAAAAAACTCGTAGTGAATGCGCTCACGTGCCACACCCAGACTACGCAGCACACCATAATTGCTCTGCATGAAGGCACTGGGCCCACACAGGTAAAACTCGTAATCATCCAGTGGCAGCCAACGCTGCAACTGCTCACGTGTAATCAGTCCCGCCACATGGTGCAAACCGGCTTGCTCATCATGTTCAGTCGGGTTGCGATAGCAGAAGTAAAGCTGCACGCCTTCGCGTTGTGCCACCAGCTCACGCATCTCATCGGCAAAGGCATGCACCACGCTGTTATCGCACGCATGAATCACATACACCTTACGCTGGCTGCGTTTAAGTAGACGATGCAGCATGGCCAGCAAAGGGGTCTGGCCCACGCCACCGCTTAGCAACACCACAGGCCGCTGGCTGCTCTCATCCAGCACGAACTCGCCCATCGGCCCGGCCGCGCTCAGCACATCGCCCGGCTGCACCTGTTGGTGCAGATAGGAGGAGGCCAAACCATCCGCCACGCTTGACCCTGCCGGGGCCTTCTCGTGTTTGACGGAAATGCGCAGACGATCCGTGCAGTCGGGATCCCCCGACACGCTGTAATTGCGCAGCACAGTTTGCCCGTCAATCTCCAGACGGAACACCAGATACTGGCCTGGCTGATAAGGTGGCACAACACCGTCCACTGGCTCCAGCACAAACGAAGTAATCACGTCGCTTTCGCGCAGCTTTTCCAGTACCCGATAGTCCCGAAAACGGCGGTTGGCCGCGGCTTCGGTGGACACAGGTGATGCAGTCGTATTCATCACGCTCAAGCCGTTGTTGTCTCGCTGGCGACAGCTTGTTCGACCTGGATCATCTGGCTGATCTTGCGACGGAAGCGCAAGGGGCCTGAATCCAAGGGCAAATCCAACGCGGCAGGACGCTCTTTCAGGGCTTTGTGCACTTCTTCCAGAACCACTTTGTCTTCCAGGAACGCGTGGCGTACATCTTCGTTGAAGATCTTGGAGATCGCCTCGTCATCCGGGCTGAAATTGCGCAGCTGGAACCAGAAGTAACGGGTGTGTTCTTCGTCGATAGGCGTCAGGAAGTTATAGGAATCCATCAGAAAAACGTCCTGGTGGTACTCGCTGGGCTCCTCGGTAGCCGCACCGGCGGGCAGAAAGATGGCCTTGATCACGGCCAGCGACGGGAAGCGCACTTCGTATTGCTGTTTGCGGTCGCAATTGCCTTCAAATTTCACAAACTGCTTGTAAAACGGCGCAACTTCCACATTTTTGGACCAGCGCGAGACCGTCACGCCATTGTCCTCAACCTTGACAGTCAAGGGCAGACCAATGATGTCGGGGCTGCCAAATGAGCTTTGGTGTACCCAGGACACGTGCGAGGGGTCCAGCAAATTGTCGGTGACGTACAGGTAATTGCAGTCCAGTTCCATGGCGTCGCCACGGTTCACACCCCACTCGGGATTGTCCCACTCGGGAATGTCGATCAGTTTGGACGGATCAGCCAATTCAGGATCACCCATCCAGACCCAGACCAGGCCAAAACGCTCCGTACAGGGGTAGCTGCGCACCACCGCGCTTTTAGGGATTTGCGCCACACCGGGTGCCTTGGTACAGGAGCCGCTGCAATCAAATGTCAGGCCGTGGTAGCCACATTCCACCTGATCGCCAATCAAGCGGCCTTTGGACAAAGGCAGGCGACGGTGCGGACAGGAATCTTCCAGGGCGACTGGCTGGCCGTCCTCACGGCGATACAGCACCAGGTTCTCGCTAAGCATACGCACAGGCTGCAAGCTGCGACCGAGCTGCGTAGCCAATGCGCCTACATACCAGGCATTGCGTACAAACATGATTTACCCCCAACTCTGAATACGGTGCATGATGGCTGAACGAGCCCATTCATGCTCTCTTGTTTGTGATGATAGTCGCAATCAAATTCAGCCTACTATCCATATCGTTTAGAATTTCTAAAGTTAAATTACTTTTCTGGACGGGGTCTGACCATCATGGATACCTTGCCTCCCTTACGTGCATTGCAAGTCTTTGAGACGCTGGGCCATAGCCAAAGCCTGCAAGAAGCCGCCCGTCGTCTGAAAATTACTCCCGGTGCCATCAGCCAGCAATTACGTTTGCTGGAAGACTCGCTGGGCTGCAGCCTGACCTACAAAGAAGGCAAACGCTTGCGACTGACAGCGGCGGGGGTGCGCTTTCATGAAATCTGTACCCAGGCATTTGAGCTATTGCGCGACGGCCAGCAAGAAATGGAGCGGTCGCGCAACACCAGCCTGCTTTCGATCAGCGCTTTGCCGTCCATGCTTAAAACCTGGATGGCACCGCTGGCATTTCAATGGCAGGAACAGTATGACCCGGAGCTGACACTGCATCTGAAAGGCAGCCATGCCGAGCCCGATCTGGAAGCCGAGCAAATCGACTTTCGGATTACCTACGGTCAGGCCGCCGCCCGCCCCCGCAGCTTTACCGAGCTGTATACAGACCGTGTCGTTCCCGCCTGCAGCCCGACCCTGCTCCAAGGGCAAGCCGCCTTGCGACATCCTCGTGATCTATTGAACTATCCCTTGCTGTCCTCGGACTGGCAGCCACGCTTTACCTCGCCCCCCTCCTGGCGCGACTGGTTTGAGTCCTTGGAGATAGATATAGGCGATACGCCACTGGACCGCTTCCGGGTTTTTTCCCTGTCGCATATGGCGCTGGAGTCTGCGGTGGCCGGTCAGGGTTTTGTATTGGCGCAATGCTCGATGATAGAAAAGGAAGTGCGCAGCGGGCAGTTGATCCTGCCTTTTTCCCATTCCTTGCCCCTGCCCTGGCCCTATGTGCTGACTCGACGAGCGGGTGCATTTGAGTCACCTCATAGCCAGGATTTTCATCGCTACTTATTGAACCGGGCGCGGCAGCAGGAGCAGATCAATAAGGAACTGCTCCTGCAAGCATTAGCCTGAGCAATGTCGCAATACGACGAAATACGGTCAGCTTGCCGGTTGACCTGCTTGCCTGACCATGGCTAAGCACTAATGAACCGTTGAGTGCTTCAGCTATGAAAGCGCAGGGCTATGCAATGGTTTAGCTCGACACCGTTCCGCTTTTCAGTTCAGGTTCAAGCCCCCAGCCAAGTGGCCAGAACAAGTCGAATGCATCAATCAGACAGGTACGTATAAGCGGCTTCCACCATACGATCAACGCAGCTGCGGATGCATTTTCAGCATTAAAAAAAGCGTGTTTACCGCCCCCGAAGGGGCCATAAACACGCTCTTTAATCCTGCAGGAAAGACCTCGGCGTCTTAGGCCACGACAGCAGCCAGCGACTCCGCAAAGTAATCCACATTGGACTGATTCAGTCCTGGCACGCTGATGCGGCCCGACTCCAGAACGTACACGCCAAAATCGTCACGCAGTTTCTGGATCTGCTCTTTCGTCAGGCCGGTGTAGCAGAACATGCCTTGCTGTTTAACGAAGTAGCTGCTGTCGTATTGAGGAGCCAGTTCTTTCAGACGATCGTGTACACGCTTGCGCATGGCAGCGATACGCTGACGCATGGTTTCCACTTCTGCAGTCCACTCAGCCAGCAAGGACTCGTCGGACAAAATGGTGGCGATGGCCTGACCACCGTGCGATGGCGGGTTGGAGTAGATGCGACGCACCACGGCTTTGAGCTGACCCAAAACGCGATCAGCTTCATCCGCGCTCTGGCACACCACCGACAAGCCGCCGCAGCGCTCGGAGTAGTAGGAGAAGTTTTTGGAGAAGGAGTTGGCCAGCAAGAACGTCAGGCCAGCATCGACCATGGCGCGCACGGCGAAAGCGTCTTCATCCAGGCTACGGCCAAAGCCCTGGTAAGCCATGTCCAGGAAAGGGATCAGCTTGCGCTGTTGCAGCACAGGGATCAGTTGCAGCCACTGCTCGTCGCTCAGATCAGCCCCGGTGGGGTTATGACAGCAGGGGTGCAGCAAGACAATGCTGTGCTCGGGCAGGACGGAGATGTCTTCCATCAGGCCGGTGAAATCCAGACCGCGCGTGGCTGGATCGTAGTAACGGTAAGTGTGGGTAGGAATGCCCGATCCACGGAAGATGGAGTGGTGATTATCCCAGGCTGGATCGCTGATCCACATTTCGCTATTGGGGTAGGCTTCGTGCAGGAAGTCGCCACCCACTTTCAAGGCACCCGAACCGCCCAATGTCTGAATGGTCGCAACACGACCTTCTTGCAGCACTTTGCTGTCGGCACCAAAAACCAGTTTTTGCACGGCGCTGCGGTAGGAAGCCAAACCTTCAATAGGCAGATAGCCACGGGGCTGGCCCTTGGCCGCCCATTGTTCTTCAGCCCGGCGAGCCACATCCAGCAAAGGCAGACGGCCTTGATCGTCGTAATACAAACCAATGGTCAGGTTGACCTTGCGATCGCGCGGATCGGCGTGAAATGCCTCGTTCAAACGGAAAATCGGATCGCCACCATAGGCCTGCAAATGCTCAAACATGCTTGTTCCTTGAAAAATTACGGTTGTGGGCCGCCCGGGCTGATCGCCGGTCTATTCAAATAACCATTGACCTTATACCTTGGGCCTACTTTAGCCAATATCCTGGGGCTCTTTTTGCAGCACATGAGCACGCGAGCGATGCGTGAATGCGTCATCAGACTTGTCCCCCCTTGGCTCGGCACGGCACCTGTTCTTGTCTAGTCGGTGCAGGCTGTCAAACGCCAGCGTCACCTTGAAGTCTGTTCACATTTTCAGCAAACCGAAGCCTCAAGAACGTGAACGCGGTGTACCAGCCTGTCTGCCTGGGCCTTGCCAGCAAAGAATATACATGGCTTTCTGAGGATACAGAACCGTGCACTTGCATTCATTGTGCTTTCGGTCCTCCCGCACTCCCCAACTGTCACCGCATTGTCATATGCAGATCCCGTCCAAGACCGTTAACATGGGACTTTCACCGTTTCAACAGGAGTCCGCCGTGTCCGTATCGCCGCTGCCCAGTTCCCTATCCTGCCCTTTAGAAGGGGCCAGCAACTTCCGTGATATAGGCGGCTATGCCACAGACTCCGGCTCCTTTCGTAAGGGTCGCGTCTATCGTTCAGACCATTTGGCGGATCTGAGCAGCCAGGACCTGGACACCCTGCAAGAGCTGGGCATTGCCCGCTCCCTGGACTTTCGCGGAGCACACGAGCGCAAACGCTCGCCTTACCAGTACAGCTTTCTGACCAGCCACGCACTGACCGTCGAGCCCACCGTCTTGCCGGACTTTATGGACATGCTGGCCAAAGGTCAGGTGGATGTGGATGCGGCACACAGCACCATGAACAAGACCTACACCGAATTTGTGACCGGGCACGCCGCCACCTTTGGCCAAGTCTTTGATCAACTGCTGCAAGCTGATACGCCAGTAGTCATGCATTGCACGGCAGGGAAAGACCGCACCGGCTTTGCCGTCGCCCTGCTGCACCGCGCTGCCGGGGTGCACCCTGACGATGTCATGCACGACTATCTGCTGACCAATCAATTCTTCCGCCGCCCCGATCTGCCCGACAACCGTGGCATCAGTGACGAAGTGCTGGATATTCTATGGGGCGTCAAGCCCGAGTTTCTGGAAACCGCCTTCAAGACGATTGATGAAACGTACGGCAATCTGGAGAACTTCTTTCAGAACGCCTTGAAGCTCAGCCCCGCCCGACGCGAGGCCTTGCTGGAGCGCTACACCGCTTAAACCACGCCTACGGAGGTCGCTGGCAGTTCCCAGTGACCTTCCAGGCTCAGGGCCGGTCCCATCACATTGCGCCAGGTCGGCAAATCATGCATTTGCGTGAACAAAGGCATGCAATAACGTGGCTGCACCATGTCCACCAGCCAGCGTAAATCCGTCAAACGCGGGTGCACATTCCAGCAAAGGGTATGCGTGCCACGTGGTGCATGTGGGGCCACATAGCCGGTGTGAATCAACAAGCGTTCACCAGACTCGGCATTGGGGTCCGCAGCCCGTGCCTGACGCTCCCGAATCAGCTCCCCTGCCTTGCCCTGACAGCCGTCCGGCTCACCGGCCAGCAGCAGGTGCGCTTGCGGATCAAACGTAGCCGCACGCGGCATCAACTCACGCAAGGATTGCTGCACACCCGGCAACAACAAGTCACTGCTTTGGCTGATCATGCGGGTCAGGTTTTCGTAGCAGGACGCGTCCATGCTCCAGTCCTCAAAACCTTGCTGCTGGCGCCATAAGGCAATCTCTATCGCCCGGCCTGACGGCGGTACGGGCAGCAAGGCGGGATGGGACTCCAGCAAGGACTCCAGAATGCTCCAGGCCACGTGATGAGACTGATCGTACAAACCGTAAGACGCATCCAGCAAAGCCAGATACGCAGGCGGCGGCAAATCGAAGGGGAACAGCAAGGATTCGCAGGAAAAGTCCCCGCTATAGAACAGCCCACCGCCCACATCCAGATGCAGCCAGACACCCCCCAAAGCATGGCCGGACAAGCCGGTACGCACGGCAATATCGCCGATATAAGTTGTGCCACGGGTTGGCAGCTCACGCCAGATCCGCCCAGCAGGCAGGCTGCGCGCCGTAGAGGCCGTGGCATAAACAGGTATGTGTTCAGGCAGCTTGGACAAGGAGCCAATATGATCCTGGTGATCATGCGTCACCAAAATGGCATCCACCTCCAGCCCTTCATACCAATCGCACACCTGCCCAGGATACAAAGGCCCGCCGGCATCCAGCAGCAATCGCAAGCCGCATGCCTGCACGAGAATGGCGGCTGGCGCTTTGCCTCCATAGCCGCTTAACACCGTCACCAGGGTCTGGATCATGCTCCGTCCCCTACAAGGCATTCAGGCCAATACATCGCCAAGCCACACCCGGCATCCTGCTTTGCAGCACGGCGCAACACCGGACACAAAAGCAAAGCATCAATAAGCGCAATGGGCCGCAGCGCACGCTGCCGGACAGAAAAAGGCATCAACTTAAAGAACCAGAGTCACCGAGGTGCCCTGCCTTAAAAAGACTACGACAGGCTCAGGTTAAACAAGTGTTCTTTCAGCCCTGTTACAGTTTTATGGCAGTTCGATGGCAGTCACCACGCCTGGAGAAAACAGACAAAATAAAAAAAGAGCGCCAACATCAGCGCTCCTAAAGTGGGGGGAACTACAAACAGGAACTCAGACAATCAAAGGCGTGAGAAACACAGCCAGTACCACTGCCGTCAACAAGCGCATCACAATGCCCAGAACGGCGGCCAGCATGACTTCTTTTTCATTCAGATCCGAGCATTCAGCCCAGACCACCGGAATCTGCCCAAAGACGGCCGACAGCGGCAATCCCGAAGAAGCCAGTACGAAGGAACCCACCACCAGAGATGGATCCAGTGTTGCAGCCATCGCCTGCAACTTGCCCATTGCCAAGGTGGGGCTGACCAGCATCGCCAGCACGCCGGTTTCAGGGTGAATATTCAGCGCAAGCAAACCGCGTTCAAGTACATCACTGATAGGTGCCCAAATGCCGATATGTTCAAGCAAACCAATGACACAGAACACCAGGGCCACAGCCGGGATCAGGATCAGCAGCAACAGTTCCACCCCTTCGCGGGCAGCCTTGAACAGCATGGGCGCAAAATCGATATTCGGCGTGAAACGGGGGGCTGCCAGCAAATCCACCGAACGAACATTGCGGTAGACCAGCCGCGACAGCAATAAGGGGGAGAGCAACAAGGGGCCGAAGATCGCAATCAGCACCACGGCAAAGACATTCACCCCGGCAAAGGTCAAAGCCATCATGCCCAGCATGAACGTGGAGAACGACTGCTGAGACTGCACCATCGTGGCTACCGCAATCTTTTGCTCGTCCTTTGTTGCACCAGCCTGCCGCAACAAAGGCCCCGAAATACGACCAGCGGCGTTGATATCGCCAAAAATGTTGTACACGCTGGGAATAATGACGGCCGGATTGATTCCAATGGCCCGCATCGCCGGCATGAACACTCGCATCATGGCATCGGTAAAACCCAAACGCTCCAGCAAGCGTCCAATGATGACGCTGATAATGACAGCCACCCCAACCTGCCCGGTCAAAAATACATCCACCACCACGGGCTTGACCTTGTTGAGCACCGTATCAAACGCGCCCGACAAGGTAGCGGGAAAGAAAAACAGCGTCAGCATGGCGAGCAGCAGCAAGCCCAGGCCCACCGCCTCGATACGCTCCATGGGCCGACGGCCCGCAGGCGCTACATGCACTACTTTGTCTATTTCTATTGTTTTGTTATCCATGTCTCTCTCCGTTCAGGAAGCTGGACCTACTGGAAGCTCAACACGTTCTTGCCCATCAGGTGGGCGGTCGAAAAATGCTGGGCGTATTCACGCAGGCGGGCACCCCCCACCTGGTGCACAGGCGTAGACGTCACCCGATCACGGAACATCACCACCTCGACGCCATCGAGCAAGGCACTCAAGGCATAGGCCAAGGGCAGGCCATTCTCCAGGATCTCCAGCACGTGGCTATTGCCCACCAGGAAATTCAGACCCAATTCACGAGCACATTCGATAAGCGCATGACCGTCGTAGACCCGGCTGATAGAGGCCAGCACCGTGTCAACGCCCGGGTTCTCGGCCACCGCCTGACGCAGATGGTCGGGGCTGAATCCCGTATGCGGAAAAATGTGCAAAATACGCCCGACGCGACTGTTGCGCTCCCCTAGCCGAATCGCACCACGCGTCAAGGTGCTGGTCTCCAGAATGTTTTCATTGCCCTTGATGCGGCGTTCAGCCTGCAAGACCTGATCCTCCAGATCCAGCCCCATGAAGCCGTCAAGCCGATCCAGCATGTCGCCCAAGGTGCTCACCCCATCCAATGGTTCGCCCACGAACATCACATTGCCATGAATGCCTCCATAGGCAATATCGCTTTTTGCTACTTTGTGGCCATGCAGATACGCGATGCCCGGATGCAGACCATGAAACGCCTCATGACACTCCAGGGCAGCCACCCCATACAGGTCCAGGTAATCCTTCAGGGTCACGCCGCCGCAACTGGCGGCATCGGCGATCGGATGATGCGCAACAATGGCGTCCACCCCGGTTGCGCCCGCCAGCTCAATGCTCAATTCGGACATGGTCATGCACACCGCCACCTTGCGCACTTCCTTGTTAGGATCCCCATGAATCAAGCCTGGGATTTCCAGTACTTCCTTGCCGTAAATTCCAGAGGACTTCCAGATCACGAAGGGATGGTGGCCGCATTTGACCTCATCCATACAGGACACCATGCGTCCCCCCGTGATTACGTTCAATGCATCCAGCAAATCGGCTACATAGGCCATGATTTTGTCTCCAAATAAAAAGCCGGCCTCGAACCCTGGGGTATCCCAGAGTCCGAGGCCGGCGGTATGCGAGCACTTCCTGTCGGCAACTTCCCCAAGCGGACCTGTCAGGGCCTGGGCTTGGCTCCAGAGCAAATTGCACATCAGGCAATCCACTGCGGACGGAAGGACAACAAGACTGTCTACCAGTCAGCTTCTTTTTATCGGTTCGGAATTCAGGGCAACGGTTCTCACCAATGCCACTGCATTCACACTCCTTTTTGCAACAACACCATGGTGGAAGACAATTGCGCCGCGGCGTCGTAGTCCTTGAATATGGCCACCACATCCAGCCCATATTCGTCCACCAAAACCTGCTTCATCTCCTTTTTGAAGGCCTTGATCAGATACAGATCCGCCAGATCAGCAATATGTGCATTTTCACGGCTCAACGTCTGCAAGGCAGGCTGGCGTTTATGAACCGCCAACATGCTGATCCGATCCTCCAGCACATCAATCTTCAGCGTCACGACACCTGATGCAAAAATACTGCTGTTGATGCGGTTGTAGTCCCGGGTCAGTGCCTGCTTGAATTCGCCTAAAGAAGAAAAGCCTGCCATCCCCATTGCCTACTCCCAACATGCTTGAATTATTGTCGTTTTTCAGTGTGCGGCAAGCGCCTCCTGCGCTGTCTTGCCAAGCTGATGACGGCGATACGCCAATCCAGCGACGGCAATATCTTCAATCGCCACACCCACTGATTTATACACGCAAATTCCCTGTGCGTCGTAGCCTTGTCCCCGGTCTAATTGCAACCAATCGCTTAACTCGCACAATTTTCCCGAGACGCCACAATCGGGCGCGGCCAGAATCAGATCCCCCGCCTCCGAGAGAGTCTGCTCGCCCCACTCCACCACAATCTTGCCTGCCCGCTGCAGGCAGGCATCATCCAATTCCCGCGCTGTTGGCAAACTGGAGCCAACGGCGGCGACAAAGCAGCCGGGCTTCAGGCTGCGTCCATCAAACAGGGGATCGCGACTGCGGCTGGCCGTGACCAGAATATCCGCCTGTGCGGCGATCTCTTCCGCTCGGGCGGCTCGCACAGGCACACCACACTCCAGCTCCAGCTGGTGGCAGCGCTTCTCATCGACATTCGGGCTCCACACCAGCACACGCTGCAAATCAAAGGTCTGGCAAAACTGCAGGGCATGCGCCATCCCCTGGGCACCCAGACCCAGCACTCCCAAGGTTTGCGAATGGGGATTGGCGCCACGCTGTGCTGCCAGTACCGAGCAGGCTGCAGTACGCCATTGCGTGATCGCGCCAGCATCCAAAGTGGCCAAAGCCTGTCCGCTCAGTGCATCAAACAGCACAATGACAAAATTGAATGCGCCATGCACGGTCGTATAAATCTTGGCACCCGCCACTTGCTGGCCTGGGATGACCGCGCCCAAGGTCGACAAGCGGGTATCGCCCACCTGCGTGCGCACACGACGCTGCTGGGCCGCCTGGCCCTGCCCAAACTCGATGAAAGCCTGCTCCAGCACCTCTTGTACGGCAGGCGCATCAAGCAGCTCGTGTAGTTGCTGATCGGTCAAATGCAGCATGGCCGCTCCTTTTACCAGCTCACCGTAACGTCACCACGAACAAAGGTCTGGCACGCCATACGAAAACCCTCTGCCAGATCCTGCTCGGACAAATGCTTGTGTTCCTTGGCCTTGACCTCATCCGTATTGCTCAGCCCTTCCGTAATTCGGCACTTGCAGGTGCCGCAGATCCCACCCCCGCACTTGAACGGGATGCCACCGCGCTCGCGGATGGAAACCCGCAGCAAGTTACTGTTCTCGGCGGCAGACACCACCAAATCATTATTCGACGCAAATGTAATCTGAACCATATTCTGCTACCTCAGGATTGCTGCTGTGCCGGGGTCTGTGCCCCTGCCTGGTGTCCGTCAAGCTCACACTGACGCAATTCGGCTTGTATGCTGCCAAAGTGCGTCAATCCGGCCAGTTCTTCATAAGCCTGTTCGACTGTTGCAAACTTTTCCATTTGCCGGGTAGGGATGTCATTGACCGTGCCATTTGGCGTCTCTTCCACAATGCGAACGCGCGAGCCTTCCTGAATACGCGCAATGGCAAACACCGCCTTGAAGCGACCCTGAAAATGGTATTCATAGGCCGCCACCATCTCCACGCCCACGCCCGGTTCCGTGCGGTATTCCCCTGGCTTGCTGGTCAGCACCACATACATCACTGCACCTCCTGTGTTTCAGCTTGCTCCAGAACGATGTCCTGATTAATCCATAGCTGACAGGCCAGCCGCCAGCCCTGATCGAGTCGCTCGCCCAATTGTTTTTTCTCTTTCCAGTTGGCCGCTGGCAAATGCTCGCCCCCCTCCAGAACACGGCAGGCACACTTAGCGCACTTGCCCATGCCACAACCGTAGGTCAAATGCGGAAAGGGAAATTGCTTGATACCCGCCCGGACCACCAGATTGGTGTTCTCCTGCACCTCACCCACATGCGTCTGGCCGTTTTTATGAAAAGTAATGGTTGGCATGAAACCTCCTGCTGGCTGCCAATAATGCGACCGGATTGCGAGCCCTGACCGCCTGAAAAAACCAAGAACGGTATACCAAGATAAAAACCGCAACCTTCAAGCAACAGTTTTTCTTGTTTTTAGACACAAATATCCGTCAATTTGAGTAGAAACCCCTATTGCGGTATACTTAATTCAATTCAAACCCATTAACGAGATCATCATGAAAACCCCCGTCGAACTTCGCTATCTGCAGCGTCCCGTCGGCGAGCAGTTGCTGCCACACTTGGCAAAGCGCAAGCATCTGCGCCGTCGTATCCCGCTCATCAACCTGCCCTCATTAACTGAACTGTTTGGCGGCCGCAAGAAGCGCGACCCCAAAGCCGGTCAGGACCAACTCCCCCACCGAGCCTAGACAAGAGAAGGCTCTGCCGAGCTGGGATCAGACTGAAAGTTGAAGGCGTCGGCATACATGAACTGCTCATTGGCGCCATGCTCCTTGAACAAACCACGGGCCTGCTCAATCATCACGGGCGAGCCACACAAGTAAATGGCATGCTCTGACAGGTCAGGTTCATCCCGGCACACCTGTTGCTGCACATAGCCGCGCGCGCCTTGCCAACTCTCGTCAGCATGGGAGAGCACAGGGACAAAACGGAACTCGCACAAGCGCTCAGCCCAAGATTCGATCTCCTGGGCCAGATACAAGTCTTCGGGCCGATTCATTCCCCAATACAGGCTGACAGGCGGGCAATCATCCTTGTCCAGCAAGGACTCCAGAATCGCCTTGATGGGGGCAATGCCAGTTCCGGTTGCCACCATGACCATGGGTCGCCAGTCGCGCTCACGCCAATAGAACACGCCCAAGGGCAGTTCCAGCAGCAGCTCGTCGCCGGCTTTCAGGGTCGGCAAACATACCTGGGTGAAACGCCCACCCTCCACTTCCCGCACATGCAATTCAATGCGCCCCTGTTCGGCATCGGCATTGGCCATGGAAAAACTGCGTGCACGCCCGTCCTCAAACAAGATGTTCAGATACTGACCTGGACGGAACGGCACTTGCACATCCTGCGGCAACTGTAAAATCAGACGCCAGATCCCCTGACATGCCCTTTCCACGCTGTGAACCTGCGCCCGGACTTGCCGGGTTTCAGGCAAGTCATCTCGATGCGCGGCCAGACTGATCTCAATATCGGCATCGAGCCGAGCCTGGCAGGCGGCGGCATGGCCCTGCTCGTGTTCTTCATCAGCAATGCTCATGGGCAGGCAGTCATCCTCATAACAAACCTTCCCACGGGTGACCTGAATGCGGCAGGTCCCGCAGCCACCAAACTCGCAGTCGCTATAAATGCGCACGCCTTGGCGCTGGGCGGCCTGCAAGATGGTCTCTTGCGGTTCTACCCAAAACTGCTCGCCGGTTTCCTTGATATCGACACGATGGGCCATGACCCGTCCTCCTGATGCCACTATTTCTTGATGTCCGCCTGAACCAGCACGTCCAGACCCTCTGCCTTCAAAGCCTCGGCCAAGGCCTGCAAGCCAGCAACACCGGCTGCCGTGTCCTGCTCGCCGTTACCACCGCTCAGGCCTATGCCACCAATGACTTCGCCGTTGACCACGATGGGGTAGCCGCCTACAAAAGCAGCAAAGCGACCTTCAAAGCTCAACTGAATCCCGAAGGCTTCGTTACCCGGCAAGGCGGGGCCATTAGGCGGCGTGGTGAACAAATGGGTGGAGCGCTTGTGGCCTGCAGCGGTAAACGCCTTGTTCCAGGCAATCTGGGCGCCGGTAATACGTGCCCCATCCATACGCTCCATCACGATGGGGTAGCCCCCTTCGTCAACCACGCAAACGGTCTCCAGCACGCCAATCTCCTTGGATTTGGCAATCGCCGCGTCCACCATCAAGCGCGCTTCGCGCTGTTCGAGACGTAGGATCTTTTTCATATGTCTTCTCAGTATTTCGGGTTAATAAAATTCAGATACCGCGATACACGGTCTTGATCTGGGTATAGAACTCCAGGCCCGCCCGGCCCGACTCGCGGAAGGTGGAGGTGCTGGACTGTTTCAGTCCACCAAAGGGAGCATTGATCAAGTTGCCGGTTGTGGTGCGATTGATCTTGACCGTCCCGGCCTCAATGTCATTGGCGAAGCGATGCGCATATTCAGCACTGCGCGTCACAATGGCGGCAGACAAGCCGTATTCGGTGTCATTGGCCATGGCCAGTGCCTGCTCGTAGGAATCGATTTCCAGCAAGGCAATCACCGGGCCAAAAATCTCTTCGCGGGCAATACGCATCTGCTGGGTCACGTCTGTGAACAAAGCCGGACGCATGAACAGGCCCCGTGCGTAGTCACCTTCAGTCAAACGTTCGCCGCCCAGTAAATGGGTGGCTTCCTGCTTGCCGATGGCCACATATTCCAGAATGCTTTCCAACTGGCTTTCGGTGGCAATCGGGCCCAGATCGGGGTTGCCATTCAAACCATTACCCACGCTCAAAGCGCTGACTTTCTCTACCAGGCGCCGCGTGAATTCTTCTTTGACCTGACGATGCACCAGCACACGGCTGGTTCCCGTGCAGGCCTGGCCGCTCAAGGAGAATCCGCCTTGAACCACCAGTTTGACGGCCAGATCCAGATCGGCGTCTTCCATGACAATCAAGGGATTTTTGCCACCCAGCTCCATCTGAGTCCGGGTGCTCATGCGTGCCTGACGACAAATGTCTTCACCCGCCTGGGTCGAACCAGTAAACGAAATAGCGCGTACCTGAGGAGATTGCACCAGCGTGGGCCCCACTTCACTGGCCCTGCCATGCACCAGATTCAGCACACCCGCCGGAATCCCGGCTTGCGCAAAGGCTTCGCACAGGTAATAGCCCGTCAAAGGTGTGTCGGATGAAGGCTTGAACACGACGGTATTACCGGTGATCAAGGCGGGGGCAATTTTGCGTGCCGGGATGGAGATAGGGAAATTCCAGGGCGCAATCACGGACACCACGCCCAATGGTTCACGCTGGGTGTACACCAGTTGCTGCGCATCATCCTGGGGGAAGGTCTCGCCGGTATAGGTCTGGCCTTCAACCGCATAAAAACGCAAGGTCTGGGCCGAGCGCCCGACTTCCATCTTGCTTTGCGCCAGCGTTTTGCCCTCTTCTCGCGTCAGGCCCTGAGCGATACGGTCCACATTAGCATCAAGCCAGGCTGCCGCCGCATTCAGCACACGAGCTCGAGCGGAGATAGGCGTGGCTCGCCATCCTGCAAAGGCAGCCTGAGCAGCTGCAACGGCCGCCTTTGCGTCCTCAGCCGTGGACAATGGGAAAGCCCCCACTACATCATCACGATCGGCCGGATTCAGATTGGGCTGCGTACGCCCGCTCTGGCTGGGCAGCCACTGCCCATCAATGTAATTGTCGAAAACGACGTCCTTGAGATTGTCCACCGCTGTACTTCCTTGTTTCTAGGTCGGCGGGCAGCCCATCTGCCCGCTCGGCTGTCTGGCTCAGGCTGCTTCCAGCTGCAGTTCTTGCAGGCTGATTTCGTCTTTGACGTAATCGTTGTACAAGGAGGTGGTATACAGTAGACGCATCTCGGCACCAATTTCGCAGATGCGCAGGCAACGCTGTTGCAGCTCTACGGTATTGGCGTGCTCAAGAACGATCTGGTAGCCGCGCTCGCCATGAATCTCGTCGGACACGATATGCAGATCGAAAAACTCCACTTCTTCATCGGTGAAGCCGTATTTTTCACGCAGGGTCGGTGTCTGCTTGCGGTAAATGGAGGGCACCTGAGACTCCAGACCCACGACTAGCCCTGCAACGGCAACAACGGGGTCTTCACGCATGGCAATGGCGTAACACCAGGCCTGCAAGGCGCGGGTGGTGGCATTCATATTGTCAGGATCTTCGATCCGAGCCCGTGTCGTGCCACACGCTTCGCCAAAGCGGATCAGCAGGTCTGTGTGACGGTCGCCCCCAATTTCCTCTTCATACATATTGGCCAGCAAGAAGTCTTTGGCTTCTACGTATTCGGCGGGGGTGCGGGCATACAGATAGCCCAGGTAATCAGCAAAAGGGCCGACATAGTGGTAGTGGTTTTCAGCCCAGCGAGCCAGATGCTCACGGCTTAATTTGCCGCTGGCCCAGGCAATGCTGAAAGGGGAAGTATTGGCACTTTTCCCTTTAATGGCGGTTTCCAATGCGGTGCGAAATTCATCGCGATTCAGCAGTTTTTCCATGACTGTTTCCTTGTTGAAAGACGTCGCCCTGACAGCAGCCGACGAAAGATGAGTTTTGGACTATTTAAGTATATTGTATACCGTCTACTATTTTAGAAAGTAGGGAATAACCCTGCCCGATTATCAATCCAGCGCCACACAACCATCTTTGCGTGGGTCAGAAACAGCCTGCAAACGGCCGTCCGCCAAGCGCTCGACGGCCTGAGCGCCGCCAAAATCGCTGCGACCAGCCAGCTCGCCTACGCCTTTATCGGGTGGCACATACCCATGTTCACGCAGGAAGGCCGCCCGACTTGCACCAAAGCCGTCTTCCAGGGCCAGCCGCCCAGCCCCCTCCAAACGCCAGCGCGGTGCAAACAAGGCTTTCTCCAAAGGCCAGCCATCACGCAGAACACGAGTCCATATCTGTATCTGGCCTTGGGGTTGCATCAAACCACCCACCACACCCAGCCCCATATGGAACTGCCCCGACTTCAAGGCCAAAGACGGAACAACCGTGTGATAAGGGCGTTTTCCCGGCCCAGGGCCATTCACATGCCCAGGCTCGGAGAAACCGAAACCCCGGTTTTGCAGCACAAATCCACAGCCGGGCACGGCATACGCAGAGCCGAATCGTTTAAAAATGCTGGACATGAACGTCACCGCCAACCCGTCTGCATCGACCACAACCGTGCAGACCGTATTGCCTGCCGGATCACACACGACCCGTGAAGCCTGAACCATCGCCGCTTCGGTCGCCTTGACCAGTTCCAGCTCCGCCGCATCCTGGTCAACCGGGCGTTTCCAGGCGCGTTGCACGGCGTCCAGGACTGCCACCCCATGCGTGTTGGGGGGACATTCATAAAGACTGAACTCTCCCAGCGATGCGCTGACAGGCTCACAGAAAAACCCTTTATGACGGCGAAAGTCCTCAGCCCTCAACAGCCCCTGTACCTGCTCCATTGCCTGCTCTGCCTGCTGCGCGGGACGCCCCAGATAGAAGGCATCGGGGCCTTGCGTGGCGATGTCCTGCAAGACAGCTGCCAGTTCAGGGTTCAGGTATTGCTCCCCCGCCTTGGGCGGCTTGCCCGCCCTATAAAGGGCGGCACACACGGGATCGCGGTGCAGTACAAAATCAAAGATTTGCCATTCACGCGCCGCCACCGGCGCTACCGCAAACCCTTCCCGCGCTGCCTGAATGGCAGGCTGAAACAAGCAGGCCCAGTCCAGACGGCCATAGCGCTGGTGCATATCCCACCACCCTCGCACCAGGCCAGGCGTGGTAATGGACAACACATGACGCTCCGGAATCCGTCCCCCAGGCAAAGCCTGAACATGCTCAGCCTTCAACAGCAGGGGCGCCGCTCCGCTGCCGTTATAGGCCACTGGCATACTGTCGGGCGATGCAATCATGGCCAACAGGTCGCCACCAATGCCTGTCGCCATAGGTTCGACAACCCCCATGACAGCATCGGCAGCAATAGCCGCATCCACTGCACTACCCTTGAGTTCCAGCATGGCCTGCGCGGCCCGCACCGCCAAGGGGTGCCCGGCAGCAACGGCCCAATGTTTCCCCAAGCCCTGTTTTTCACCGGCGCGGTAGGCTGTCGTACCCATATCGCTCATCCGAACACCAGCACAGCGCAAATTGTTGACAGGGCCATCCCCGCCAGCACAGGAACCGTCAGGGCTCGCACCAGATCCAGAACATGCACTCGGGCAAAGCCCGCCACGGCAATCAATGAAGACCAGGCAATCAAAGTGCCACCGCCCGTCCAGATAGCACCGATCTGTCCTACCGCAGCCAAGGTTTCAACCTCCAGCCCGGATACCGGGCTCAAGGCCGAGGCCAGGGTTCCTGTCAATGGCAGGCCCGAGAAGCCCGAGCCATCAATGCCCGAGATCATGCCCACCAACAGAACACCAAAAGCCACCAGAAAATGATTGTCCGGAATCAGATGCTGCCCCGCCGAGATCAGCTCGAACAGCAGACTGGGTGTTTGTTCCAGTGGGGTGCCCAAAATAGCAGACGTTGCTTCACTGGCGCCCAGGAAGAAGAAACCGGCGATGGGCAGCACCGAACCCATGGCGCGAAAGGCGAATACAAAACCATCGGTCATATGATCCGGGCAGGTGTCCAGCATGCGCCGCGGCCCTTCTGCCATACAGGTAGCAATCATCATCAACACAAAGGCCACACCCCCCACCAGACCGGCGGCGTCGCCACCCCGCAGGACTGGCAAGGACGGGATAAAGCGGGGCAACAGCATGATGCCAATCACCGCCAGAAACGCCAGTGGCGTAATCCAGGCCAGAATGCGCGAATAGCGCTCTTCCTTGGGGCTCAGGCCAGGATGCACCGTGTGTTCATTACCCGCCGTTCCACGAGCAATCTCGGCCTTGTCATACGTGCCTTGGGATTCCACTTCATCCAGGGTGCTATCCGGCGCCTGGCGCATCCAGGCATCCAGCAAACGGCTATCTGCCGGTTTGAAATAGCGGCGCATCAGCAAAAATGTCAACGTCAACGCAACGCCACCGGTAATCCAGGAAAGCACCAGCGCACGATCCGCCAGCACGGCAACATCGGCTCCGACACCGGCTGCCTTGGCGCTGATGCCAGGAGCAACGCCAATGATGTAGTCGGACGACAGCGCCATGCCCTGCCCACAGATGGCGATAGCCATCGCCCCGACCAGGGGAGGCAAGCCAGCCGCAATCGCCGCCGGCAGCAAAATGGCCGACACCAGAGGTACAGCGGGTGTGGGCCAGAAGAACAGGGAAATAAAGTAGGTAGCCGCCGCAATCATCAGAAAGGACGAGGCACTATTGACCATGACCTTGCGGAAGGGGGCCACCATCTTCACATCGGCCTCCAGCCTCTTTAACGAGTTCAGCAGGGCAGTCATGAACGTGATTACCAGGAAAATATTGAACAGTTCCTGGGCCGCCACAAAGCTGGCTGAAAAAATACTGATGAAGCCTTGGATAGGGCTGCCAGTCATGGCGGTGACGACCGCCAAGGTGCCAATAACCGATGGCACCACCACATTGGCCCGGAAAATCATCGTAATGATGATGACCAGAACGCTGATCAAATAAGCCCAGTGCGCCGCACTGAGCACCACGTCGCTTTGCATGTATCCCCCTTCCTTCTCTTTTTTCTGAATATCGAGCACATCTGAAACGGTATACTATCTTCAATTGTGATTTCCAATCAGAAAAAACTATCAAAAACTGGGGAAAACTCTAAGAGTTTTATGTTTGAAACACTTAGATGGAATACCTTATACAAATGAAGAGGAAACTATGGCGGCTTTGATTGATCTGGTGGACCCGCTCTCCTGGCTGCTCATGGCCTTGCTGGTCGTGTTGGCCGCCTTTTTGCAAGGTGTTGGCGGAGTTGGGTTTGCAATGCTGGTCGCGCCGATTGCCGCCTTGATATTCCCGCAGTTGGTTCCTGGCCCTCTACTGGCCTTGGGTGGCAGCGTCTCTTTGCTGGCGGCCTTGCGGGAGCGTCAACATATCGTGCCCGATGTGGTTGTCTGTGCTCTAAGTGGCCGTTCCACCGGATCGATCATTGCCATACTGGCCATGACACAACTACCCATAGAGGCGGTGAATCTGGGTTTTGCCCTGGCCATTCTGGCCGCAGTCGCACTGAGTGCCTGGGGCTTGCGCATCCTGCCTTCCAAACGAAACATGATCCTGGCGGGCATTGCCTCGGGCATCATGGGAACCCTGACCTCGGTAGGCGCTCCCGCTCTGGCAATTGCCATGCAAAACCTGGCTCCTGCACAGCTACGCGCCTCATTGGGTCTTATTCTGTTTTTAGGGGCAAGCCTGTCCTTGATCCTGCTTATGGTGGCTGGCCTGTTCTCCTGGCAACAGGCAATGCTCAGCATTGTGCTCTACCCCTTCATGCTGCTGGGCTTCGCCTTATCAGGACGATGGCGTCATAAAGTCAGCATGCCGCTAATGCGTAGACTGCTATTGGGGATTTGTTCGCTAAGCGCCGTGGTCTTGATCGCCCGCAGCGTGTGATGAGGATGCTTAGGCCGCAAACTGTATACCATATTCAGAAAAATGCGCTCACACCGTATAATCGTGGCTGGCCCTTTTGCCCAATTGCACAGGTCGCACCATGAATATCCCCAGTTTCAGCCTTCCCAACACCCTTTCCGGCGCGGAAAGCCGTCGCTTGGGCGATCAACATGCGTCATTGTTTGCGGTTATCCGTGACCAATTGCGCGAGCGCATCTTGAGCGGAGAATTTCATCCGGGGGATCGCCTTGTAGAAGGTAAATTGGCTAGCGAACTGGGCGTCTCGCGTATTCCGGTACGGGAAGCCCTGCGCGAGCTGGCCTCCGAAGGTCTGGTCACGATCGAACCACGACGTGGGGCCTCAGTGGCTATCCTGTCGACCGAGATTGCCTACAACATGGCTGAAGTGCGCGCCACGCTCGAAGGATTGAATGCAAAACTGGCCGCCCAACGCCGGGACCCAGCCAATATCGAAAAGCTGCAAACCATTCTGAGCCAGGGCCATGAAGCCATGGATGCCGGCAATCTGGATTTGCTCAAATCCCTGAACCGCCAGTTTCATGAAACCCTGGCCACCATGTCGGGCAATATTGTTCTGACCGAGCTCATGCGCTCCCTGCGTGACCGCACCGCCCTGTTATTTGCGCCCAGCAATTTGCAGCGCATCCGCCAAAACTGGGAAGATCACTCCCAGATCCTCAATGCGGTTGTGGCCGGTAATGGTGATCTGGCCAACCTGCTGGCCACCCAACACGTGCACAATGCAGCCAAAGCCTATCAGGACGCCCAGAACGGCGAGAAAACCTGATCAGGCCGGGCGGCCTGCTCTCAAGGCCGCCTCAAATACCCTCCAGACCGATGCCAGACGCCGCTGGTATTTGTGCGCACCACCAAACAAAAGCTCGCTTTGCAGACTGTCGATCAAGGCCATGTACGTCATGGCCAGGGTCTCCACGCTCAAACCTGTTTCCGATTTGGCCAAAGCGGACTGTGCCAAGGCTTGATGGATGATGCGTTCCAGATCGTCCATGAACACATGCATGGGCTGCATCACCACATCGTACAAATGCACAGGCGGCGCAAACAAGGTGCGAATCCAGAAACGCACTTGATGTGACTGCTCAAAGCGCTCCTGTATCCCTTCCAGGTACGCTCGCAACTGCTCCTTGATGTCATCGCCTCCCTGCAGAACTTGACGGGCGTGGTTCAGCTCATCTTCCACAATCTTCGGAATCAGGTTCAGAAACAGCTCGTCCTTGTTGCGGAAATGGGCGTAGACCGAGGGCTTCTTGATGCCGACATCAGCGGCAATCTCGTTCATGGTGGTGGCATCAAAGCCCTGAACAGCAAAGCGCGCCAACGCGGCATCCTGCAGTTTTTCAGTCGTGGTTTTGCTCACAGTCCAACAGCTCTCAGTCAAAGGCCAATGATCAGGGCCGCTTTCGCGGCCCGCAGCAACTGCCTATTTTACAACCCCCAGCTCACTGACTGATCGGGTCACCGTGCGGCAACGGCCAGCCAGAACATACAGAACAATAGCCAACAGACCGCAGCCACCAATTGCCACAGGCAAAACCTGCGGCCCAGGCACAGCCAGACTGACGATATAGCCCACCACCGCCGAAATCAAGTAATGGAACATGCCCATCAAGGCTGCAGCCGTCCCAGCCTGTGGGCCAGCCACATCCATGGTCAAGGCCGTCACGTTGCCAAACACCATGCCTAAAGAGCCCACCGAAACAGCAATCAAGGCGGCATACAGAATCAGGCCCGCGACATCAGCTTGCACCACCGCATACAGGAGCAGAGCCGAGGCCGTATGAACAATCAGTCCCAAAGCCAGCACCCGAGAGGTGGGCATCCCGGCCTTCAACAAATAATTGCTGACGACCCCACCCAGAACCAGCGCCACCGAGTTACCGGCAAACACATAGCTGAATACGGCCGGCGACAAGGAAAAATGCTGCGTGAACACAAAAGCCGAGCCGCTGATGTAGACAAACAAGGCTGCCAGTGCGAAACCACCGGAGCCGGTATATGCCATGAAAGCCTTGTTACCCAGCTCGCGACCGTAGGCGCGAACAATATGACCGGGGTTCAAGGGCACACGCTGGCTCACGGGCAGCGAATCCGGTATGGCTTTAAGTCCCCAGAGCAGCCCCATCGTCCCTAATGCCGCCAGCATCCAGAAAATGGCACGCCAGTCTGCATGGCTCAACAGGTAGGCACCCAGAATGGGGGCCACAATCGGTGCAATCATCATCACCTGCATCAGCAGGGAAAAGATGCTTGCCGACTCTTTGACATCGCACAAGTCCGCCACAATGGCACGCGGTGTGACCAAGCCCGCTGCGGCGCCTAACGCCTGGATAAAACGCGCCGCCAACAAGGCTTCAACCGATGTGGCCAAAGCGCCAAAAACCGAGCCCACCACAAAAATAACCACGCCCAGCAGCAAGGGCACTCGACGCCCGAAGCGATCCAGCAAAGGGCCGTAAATACCTTGGCCCAAGGCCAGGCCTGCCAGAAACACCGACAAGGTTTGCTGAATCCGGCCGGGGGAAGCCCCCAGCTCCTGCGCGATAGCAGGCATGCCCGGCAAATACATATCAATGGCCATGGCATCCAATGCCGTCAACAAGGCCAGCAACAAGATCAAGGGCCAGGCCAGGCTTCTGGCACGTGACAGCTCGCTCATGTCACACCCTCTACACTGCGGAAGAACAGAAATTCAAACACGCTCACACCCCCGTATATAGCGACGTCAATCAAAACTACCTACCGATAGGTAGGAAAGCCGCTACTGTACTCCTTTTCAGAATTCAGGCAGAAAAAAACCCCGGAAAATACCGGGGTTTTGGTGGGCACCTTCGCAACTTACTTAGATATCCAGCAGATCGCCCATATCGTCGGCGTGCTCTTCTTCCACCGCCATGATTTCAACCAGCATCTGGCGAGTGGTCGGGTCGGTGTCGCCAATGCGCTCGATCATCTGACGATAGGACTCGATCGCAATACGCTCGGCAATCAGGTTGGCGCGAATCATGGATTTGATATCGTCGCTATCGTCGTACTCTGCATGGCTACGCTGGACCAGATTGGCCGGGTTGAAATCCGGCTCGCCGTTCAGTTGCACAATACGTTCGGCAATGCGGTCGGCATGCTCGGCTTCTTGCTGGGCATGTTCCAGAAACTCGGCTTTGATAGGCTCATTGTTCAAGCCGGTAGCGGTGAAGTAGTGGCGCTTGTAGCGCATCACACAGACCAGCTCGGTGGCCAGGGCCTCATTGAGCATCTGAATGATTTCTTCACGATTACCCTTGTAGCCGGATGCCACCGCCCCGTCGTCCACAAACTTCTTGGCAGCTGCACGGATAGCGGCAACATCGATTGGACCTTGGCTTGCTTGGACTGCTTTCTGCTTACTCATTGCATTCCTCCGTATTGATTCCCACCGCGAAAGTGCGGCGCTGTATCGCGCAACAACCGGAAACGAACACACTGACTCCATAACCAACAAGAGCTTGTCCAAGGACAAGCGCTTTACCTAAACCTGGGCTTGAAGTCTGCACGCTGCTTGTGGTTGAGACCGGTCGTGCAAGAAACTGAACAAAGTGGATAGGTGCTGTCATGGTAGCGATTGCTCCTTGGCTTGGAAAGCGCAAAACGGCTGTTTTCCTTCCTTGGAAGGTGGCTGTTTTCGGATAGAAAACCGGGAAATCCCTTAAGCGAAAGTCGCCAGAACTCATGACACATGCGGCTTGGGGGAAGAAATTGTTACCGGCAATCGCGACCCGAAAATGGCCTGATTCTGTACAAGCCGGGATACAAGACCAAACACTTGGATACATACCCTCGGTTTCGAACGACATTTTCAGTTCTTCTTTTCAGAATCATATAGTTCGATTAATATGAAACGATCGTTACTTTAAATTCACGATCATGACTTCAATGAGCTGGCTGCTTCTTACCTATAAGGTCCCCTCTGAACCCAGTGCAAAACGGCTGGCCTTATGGCGGCGCCTGAAAGCGCTGGGCGCGGTGTATCTGCAAAACGGGGTATGTGTTCTGCCTAAAACCGACGAGCATGTGCGCCGTCTGAAGGTGCTGGAAAACGACATCACGACCATGGAAGGTGAATGCGTCTTGCTGGAGACCATTGCTCTGGACAAGGCACAAGAGGACAAAGTCATCGCCCGTTTTACGGACGACCGCAACGAGCAGTACCAGGAACTGCTGGGCCGTTGCAAAGACTTCGAGGCCGAAATCGACAAGGAAATTTCGATTCAGAAATTCACCTACGCCGAGCTGGACGAAGAAGAAACCGATCTGAAGAAGCTGGAAAACTGGTACGAGAAAATCCAGAAACTGGATTTTTATGGCGCCCCCCTGGCACAGGTTGCTCAAGAGCGCCTGCAAGAGTGCAAGGCACGGCTGGATGCGTATGCCCAAATGGTCTATGACGCTCATGAAGAAAACCGCTAATCCCGCGCTTACCCCGACGGCCGACGCCTCCCGTGCCAAAATCCACCGCAGCGTCTGGGCACTGGGCTTTGTGTCCATGTTCATGGATATTTCCTCGGAGCTGATCCACGCCCTGCTGCCCATTTATATGGTCACCGTCATGGGTACATCGGTACTGGCGGTCGGTTTTATTGAAGGCATTGCCGAGGCCACCGCCTCCATCATGAAGGTGTTTTCCGGAGCGGTCAGCGACCGTTTTGGGAAGCGCAAACTGCTGGCAGTAATTGGCTATGGCCTGGCCGCCCTGACCAAACCCATTTTTCCACTGGCGAACTCGCTGGACTGGCTGGTCGGTGCCCGCTTTGTAGACCGCATCGGCAAAGGCATACGCGGTGCGCCGCGTGATGCTTTGGTCGCCGATGTCACCCCGCCCGAGCTGCGCGGCGCAGCCTATGGCTTGCGGCAAACGCTGGATACCATTGGCGCCTTTGTAGGGCCCCTGTTGGCCATCGCCCTGATGTGGTGGACAGCAAACAACTATCAGTTGATCTTCTGGGTTGCCGTGCTGCCTGCCTTTGCGGCCATCGCCGTTCTGGTGTTCTTTGTACGCGAACCGAAGATCCCGGCCACCACCCGCCCCCGCAAACTGCCTCTGAACCGGGAAGATCTGGGCCGCCTGGGTTCCCGCTACTGGTGGGTTGTCGCAATTGGCCTGGCTTTTACCCTGGCCCGTTTCAGCGAAGCTTTTCTGATCTTGCGCGGTGAATCCAGCGGACTGCCGCCCATGTGGGCCCCTGCCGTGCTGGTCGTCATGAGCGTGGCTTTTTCCCTGTCCGCCTACCCCGCCGGTGTGCTGTCAGATCGTATGCGTAAAACTGACCTGCTGCTGATCGGTGTGGCCCTGCTGATCGCAGCGGACCTGATCCTGGCTTTCGTGCCCGGCTTGCTGGGTCTGGGCCTGGGCGTTGCCTTGTGGGGCCTGCATATGGGCTTTACCCAGGGCCTGTTCAACGTCTTGATCGCTGACAGCGCCCCCGCCGAACTGCGCGGCACCGCCTTTGGCATGTTCCACCTGCTAACCGGTATCGCTCTGCTGCTGGCCAGCGTCATTGCCGGCGTGCTCTGGGACACCATAGGTTTCCAAGGCACCTTTGCCGCTGGTGCAATCTTTGCGGTTTTAACTGGCCTAGGTTTGATTACCTTGCGACGTTCCGCTCAAGGAGCGTTCTGAAACAAAAAGGCCGACTTCATGTCGGCCTTTTTTCATTTCATCATTCCGCGACAGCGGCGATGCATTCAATTTCCAGCAGGAACAAGGGGTTCCCCATATCCGCCGCAATCGTGGTGCGGGCCGGGTATTCGCCGTCCTTGAAGTAAGTGCGATAGATCTCGTTCATGCGAGCAAAGTCACCAGCGTTCTTCAGAATCACATTGGCTTTGACGATATGGTCCAGGGTGGAGCCCGCCTCTTCCAGCAGCGCTTTCACATTGGCCATGACCTGGTGCATCTGTGCGTCGAAGTCGTTTTCAGCGATCTGGCGATCATCAAAAAAACCTGGCTGGCCCGACACAAACACAAAGCCATTGGATCGCACAGCAGGCGACAAGGGGGCACGAGGGGGAGTCACTTTGTCGGAACGGATAATTTCTTTGATCATATTCATCTCCTGATTAGTAGCTTGAGCTCTCTGGGCTCTTTCGTATTCGTTAAGGGTTTACTGCACGCTGGCGCCGGAGGCTTTTACCACTTTGGCGGCCATTTCCATTTCAGACTTCAGATACTCGGCAAACTCGGCCGACGTCGTACCCGCAGGTTCCAGTCCTTGGGCCAACAAGCGTTCACGAATTTCGGGCAGGTTCACAATACGGACAAATTCAGCACTGAGCTTCTCCACAATCGGTGCTGGGGTACCAGAAGGCACTATCACGCCATACCAGGAGTTGGAGTTCATATTGTCCACGCCTGCTTCTTTGAAAGTAGGCACTTCGGGGATAGATTCCAGACGAGTATCGTTCGCCAGGGCAATTGCACGCAGCTTGCCGGATTTCACGTGGGGCAAAACATCAGGCGTGTTAGCAAACATCATGTCTACATGACCGCCCAGCAAATCGTTCAACGCCGGAGCCTGGCCTTTGTACGGAATATGCAGCACATCAATCTTGACTTCTGCTTTCAAGCGTTCAATGGCAATATGCGGCGATGTACCTGCACCAAAGGACGCAAAGGACAGCTCGCCCGGTTTGGATTTCGCTGTAGCAATGACATCCGCCAGGCTCTTGACGGGCACATCCGGATTCGCCACCAGCAGGTGCGGTGTGTAGGCCACCCAGCTAACCGGCGTAAAGTCCTTCACCGTGTCGTAACGCAGCTTGTCGTACAGGCTGGGATTGATGGCAAAACTGTTCGCCACCATCCCCAGGGTGTAGCCATCCGGCGCGGCGCGGGCCACGATTTCCGTACCAATCACCGTACCGGCACCGGGCTTGTTGTCGATGATGACGGGCTGTTTGAAGTCATCCGACATTTTCTGCGCCAGACTGCGGGTCAGATTATCCAGTGTGCCGCCCGCCGGGAACGGAACAATGATGGTGATGGGTTTGGTGGGATATTCCTGTGCCGTCGCAAGCGAGGGCACAGCCGTTAAAGCGCTTAATACAGCCACGCCTGACAGGATTAATTTAAAGCGCATAGTCGTCAACCTTACTCAATAGTAGTGACCAGCTCGCCTATAGCGGGGATACGAGCTTTGATGACATCGCCTGGTTCCAAAGAGCGTGGAGGCTGCATGGCAAAGCCAACCCCGGAGGGCGTGCCTGTTGCAATAATGTCCCCAGGCTCCAAGGTCATGCCCGCCGACAACTGGGCGATGATGTTGGGCACATCGAACAACATGTCCGACGTATTGGCCGATTGGCGCAGTTCGCCATTCACTTCCAATTCAAGATCCAGCGCGTTGGGGTCGGCAATGGAGGTCTTCAATGCCACTACCGGCCCAATCGGACAGGTGCCGTCCAGTGACTTGCCCTTGAACCACTGACCATGCAGCGCTTGCAGATCACGCGCCGTAATATCGTTGATCACCGTGTAGCCAAAGACATAGTCCAGCGCGTCTTCAACTGGTATGTCCCGGCCTTCCTTGCCGATCACAATGCCCAGCTCCACTTCATAATCCAGCATCTTTGTGTGAGCCGCATGGCGGCTGACCAGGGCCTGATGCCCCACCACCGTGGTGGGCGGTTTGCTGAAGAACTCCAAGGCTTTGGGGAAGTCATCCGCCGCACGGCCACGTGCCAGATTGCCTTCCACGATATGGGCACGGTAATTGCGCCCCACACAGAAAATGTTTTTGGCCGGATTCGGGACAGGAGCCAGAAAGCACAGATCTGAAGCAGCATGGACGGGAGCCTTGGCCTGGCTTGCCTGCTCCATCAAAAGCTGCAGGCTGATCAGGATCTCATCGCCCATAAAAATAGCGTCAATGACCTCAGTGGGAGCCTGCCGAGCACGTAAAGGATGCTCGTACATCCCCCAGGCCTGTGTCAGATCCACCACCCGATCATCGTCCAGCATGCCGCCCAAATGCGTTTCCCCTGCGGCTACAAAGGTCAGTAACTTCATGACAGCAAACCTCCTTATCGGATGTTGTTGGAACTGTTCAAGGTTTGCGTCAGCAGCCCTTGAACGTGCTCGCGCGCCAGACGATCTGCCAGCGCTGCGTCCCGTTTTTCAATCGCGTCGATCATGGCCAGGTGCTCGGCCAAAGACTCGTGCGCCCGTTTCAGGCGCTCGATGGTTTTGGTCTTGAGCATGTCGCGGTGCCCAAAGGACTTCCATACCTTCTCCAGCAAGCTATTTGCAGCCAGACGCATGATGGCCGCGTGGAATTCCACATTGGCTGCCGCATATTCGCTGACACGCTCTTCCACATTGTCTTGATTGAAGGGCGCAAACAGCGCGCGCAAGGCATCCACATCCCGCTGCGAGGCATTCAAGGCGGCTTCACGCGCCGCAAAGGCCTCCAGTTCAATGCGCAGCTTCAGCCACTCGATGTAGTCCTGCTTGGTCAAGGGCGAGAGCAAGGCGCCGCGACGAGGCTCCATGGTCAAAATACCTTCCTGCCCCAGACGCAGCAGTGCTTCCCGTACCGGCGTGCGGCTGACATTGAGCATCTTGGCCAGTTCTTCTTCCCGAACCCGCACGGGCTCATCAATGTTTTTCACCAGGCCAAGAACGTGAGCCCGCACCGACTCATACACCCCATCGCTGTGACTTGCTGTTTTGATCGTGGTCATTGTTTTCCTATTTTGCATTCATTTTTTATGGATTGTATACAAGAATTGATATTGGTACACATTGGTGTTTGTACGAACCAGGCATTGTTTGTGTGGGACATTGCGATCAATTATTGATAATGGTTATTATTAGCAACTGTCGTATATTTCCACCTGATCATGACCCAAAGCAGTCCGGACGCCTCGTTTGAAGGGCTCTACAGCCAGCACCAGTCTTGGCTGTGCGACTGGCTGCGTCGCAAAACCGGATGCCCGGAGGATGCGGCGGACCTGACCCACGACACTTACCTGAAAGTGCTCATGCGCCGTGACGATGTTCGCAGCTTTCGCGAACCTCGTGCTTATCTGGTCACCATCGCACACGGCCTGCTGGTCAATATGTTTCGTCGACGAGATATCGAGCGTGCCTATCTGCAAGCACTGGCTGCTCGCCAAGACGATTCTGCGCCGTCCCCGGAGCGTCGTGCCCTGGCCGTGGAAGCACTGGTCGAGATAGACAGACTGCTTGACGGCCTGCCTCCCAAAGCCCGCCAGGCCTTTTTATTGCTGCAGCTAGAGGGGCTGAAACACGCACAGATCGCTGCACAGCTGCAAGTTTCTGTCAGTTCGGTTCGGCAGTACTTAGCCCTGGCTATTCGACATTGCCTGACATCGTGTTGAATCCACCGGATACGGGAAACTTGCCTGAAAAGGTCATCGCTACGGCCAGCGAATGGTTTGTGCGCTTGAGCGCGGAAGAGTGCACTCCCGCCGACCACCAAGCCTGGCAAGCATGGCTCGCCGCCAGCCCCTTGCATCAACATGCCTGGAAACGTATCGAATTACTGAATCAGCAATTTGGCCAGTTTGATCAGGCCGCTGGTTTCCATGCATTAAGCACACCGCTCTTTCGACGCCGACGTACCGTACTCAAGTCTTTTGCCTTTGTGCTGACCGCTGGTGCCAGTGCGGCATTGATTCAGCAGCTTCCCCTGCAGGTATGGACCGCTGATCAGCGCACGGCCGTTGGCCAGCGCCGGCAGACTACACTTGAAGATGGCAGCCAGCTAAGCCTGAACACGGATAGCGCTGTCGACATTTCCTATAACAATCAAATCCGTGAAATCAAGCTGCGCCGGGGAGAAATCCACATTGCAACGCACGCCGATCCTCACTTGCCAGCCAGATCATTGGTGGTCAGCACCCCAGCAGGGCGAATCGTGGCGTTGGGCACGCAGTTCTCTGTTTACTGGAGCGAAGACAGAGCCCATATTCATGTCAGTCAAGGCAGCGTCAGGCTGGAACCTGCGCTGGCCGCTAACTTGACCACGATCGTGCCCGCAGGCATGAGCTCCACACTGGATGCGCACCGAGCCAGCATCCCCACGGCTATGCCCACTCAACAACACGCCTGGCTAGATGGCATGCTCTATGCCGACAATATGCGCCTTGATGAATTGATAGCCGCCCTGGCCCGCTACCAGCCAGGCTTTCTTAGTTGTGATCCAGCCGTGGGCGCGCTGCGCATCTCTGGTGCCTACCCCTTAAGCGACATTGAGCGCAGCCTTAGTGCTATCGAACGAGTTTTACCAGTTCGAACAGAACGCCGCACGGCGTACTGGACGCGGATCATTGCACGTTAAGCACTAAAAATTGTCACTTTTCCAATCTCGTTTGGCATACAGGGTGAAGTAGTAAACCTCTTCCCGGAAACCAAACACTATGTACACCCCTTCCCTGCACTCTCGCGGCACCTGCCAGCCGCGCCATACCTTGGCCCCCCTGGCCACTGCCATCCTGATCTCCTTGTTAGGTGTCCTGCCCCCCAGCTCCCTCGTATGGGCACAAGGGTCAGCGCAAAACAGCGGGCGCGCCATTAACATTCCTGCCGGGCCGTTGGGACCGGCTCTGGCACGTTACGCCCAGCACATGCAGGTGCTGCTCTCATTCCCTCCCTCCCAAACCGATGGCCTTCAGACCCCTGGCCTGCAAGGAATCCATAGCCTTGACGAGGGTTTTGCACAGCTCCTGAGTCAAACCCCCTTGCAGATTCAGCGGCAAACTGACGGCAGCTATACCCTGACGGACACTCCCAACGCCCCCATCACGCAACTGGGCACCGTTGTGGTGCGCGGTGCAGGCGATACCACGGAACATACAGGCTCCTATACAACTGACTGGATGCGCTCGGCCAACGGCCTGATTCTGACGCAACGCGATACTCCACAATCAACCAGCAGCCTGACCCGACAACAACTGGATGATCACGCGATGAGCAGCGTGCGCGACATTATGGAAAATGCCACCGGCATGAACGTGCAGCAAAGCGAAACTGACCGGCTCAGCTACTATTCACGCGGTTTCAAGATGGACACCATGCAGTTTGATGGTGTGGTCAAGCCGTTGGACGATACCTACCAGTTCGGAGATGGCAATCTGGATCCGATTATCTATGATCACGTAGAGATTATTCGCGGTGCAACGGGCCTGATGAGTGGTACCGGCAACCCAGGCGGCTCCATGAACTTCATCCGCAAACGTCCTGGCCGTGAGTTCCAGGGCACTATCCGCGCCATGGGCGGCAGCAACGATACCTACCGCGGCGAGCTGGATCTATCCTCTGCACTGAACGAGTCAGGCTCCTTGCGCGCCCGCCTGGTCGGTGCCAAAGAGCGAAGAGGCGATACGCTGGATTTTTATCGCAAAAAACGCGATGTTCTCTACGGCATTATCGAAGCCGACGTGGGTGAAGCCACCACCTTGAGCGCAGGTGTGTCCACTCAGCGTTCTCGTCCCAAAGGCGTTATGTGGGGTGGTTTGCCCATTTTTGACACCAATGGCGAGCAAGTCGATTGGGAGAAAGGGCAAACGGTCGGCGCCAAATGGACGACCTGGGATACCGACGCGACAGAATACTTTGCCTCGCTGGAGCACACATTTGCCAATGGCTGGGACGGCAGACTGTCCTATTCCAGGCTGAACAATGACTTTAATGCCTCCCTGTTGTTTGCCGCCGACTTTCCTGTCGATGCCAATACGGGCTTGCTATCCGGGACACCCACCCTGCGCAAATACAAAGGCGATAGCAAGCAAGATGTATATGGCGGCTCATTGACAGGGGATTTCGATCTGCTGGGAGCAAACCACGAGTTCAATCTGGGCTTCTCACACTCCAAATCTCGTAGTCAAACCAAGGGATGGAATTCTTCCGACCAGGCAAGCTATCCCATACCCAATATTCATGACTGGCACGGCAACTGGCCAGAACCTGTCTGGGATCAAGCCGTCTCCGATCAAATCCTGCGTACCACCCAGACGGGAATTTTCGGCACAACCCGCTTTAATTTGACCGATGATCTGCACCTGCTCGCCGGGGCACGCTGGACACGCTGGGAAGCCGATGAGTACCGCTGGAACCAATGGACACCGGGCACCACCCCCATCATTCTGTCCCAGTCACAGCGCTACTCGGAAATAACACCGTATCTGGGCGTGACCTATGACCTGAATGACACTTATACGGTCTATGCCAGCTACACCAACATCTTCCAGCCCCAGATGTACAAGACCAAAGACTGGGAAATGACAGGGCCAGCGTACGGACACAACTACGAGGCAGGTATCAAAGCGTCCTACCTGGATGGACGCCTGAACGGATCGCTGGCTGTTTTCCAGACCAATCAGAAAGACGTGGCCGAGTACGGCGGCTTTGATGTCGCTCGTAACGAATCGTGGTACGAAATGCTGGATGGCACACGAACGCGGGGCGTGGAACTGGAACTGGCCGGCGAACTAAGCCCTGGCTGGAATGCCTTTATCGGCTATACCTACCGCGTGTCCAAGGACAACGAAGGGCGCAAGGTCCAGACTACGCAACCCGAACAAATGCTCAAGCTTAATACCACGTACCGATTGCCAGGCACCTTGAAGAACCTGGTGGTAGGAGCGGGAATACGTTGGCAAAGCCGCACCCATGCACAAGGCTATTACGGCGAACAGTCAGCATCGGTTGAACAAAAACCTTATGCCTTGTTCGATCTGATGGCGCAATACGACCTTGGCAAACGAACTCAGTTGCAGCTCAATGTGCGTAACCTGGCCGATAAACGCTATTACCGTGCCATGGGCTTTTACAACTCGGTATATTACGGCGAAGGGCGCACTGCCTTGGCTACACTCACGCACCGTTTCTAATCGCAGTACGACAAGGCAGCCCATTCTGCCCCACTCTTGCGCCGCAGCGCCGCGCAGAGATGCATAAAAAACCCCGGTGAATTTTAAATTCGCCGGGGGTTTTTAGTATTGCCGAGCCAATCAACAGTTCAGGAAAGAGAGACCCTTTGTCCTGACAGGGCCAGGCCGAGCTTCATCTTGCCCAATTAGAACGGAATATCGTCATCCATATCGGCCAGATTGTCCGACATAGGAGCGTTATTACGTGGGGCCTGTTGTTGCTGCTGTTGTTGAGGCGCTGGGCGCTGAGCACGTTGCGGAGCTGGTGCACCACCACCGCCGCCACCGTATTCGCCACCACCCATGCTGCCGCCGCCCATATCACCACCGTCACGGCCACCCAACATTTGCATTTGCTCGGCAATGATTTCGGTCGTGAAACGCTCCTGACCGTCCTGACCTGTCCATTTACGGGTGCGCAGACGACCTTCTACGTAGACGGGACGGCCTTTACGCAGGTACTCACCTGCAATTTCAGCCAAACGGTTGTAGAACACCACACGGTGCCATTCGGTTTCCTCGCGGCGCTCGCCAGAGGTACGGTCTTTCCACTGCGAAGTCGTGGCAATGGAAATATTGCAGATGGCCGAGCCTTCCGCGCTGTAGCGTACTTCTGGGTCGCGGCCAAGATTGCCGACCAGAATGACTTTATTTACCGATGCCATGAAAAAATCCTGTAGTCAAAAATTCTAAATCAAGCCGTATTATCGTGGATTCGTGCCTTAATTAACACTCCCTCCCCGCTCCGGGAAGGGCAGTTTTATCCATGCCATCGATCCTGTTACGGCACCTTGAACGGCGTATATGGCTAAGCACCTGATGGTGTCACCTGTTCCGCCCAGCTCTTGATTCTTGCGGCCAATCCAGCCACTTTACTTGTTGCTGCCTGCCACGTCTTTGCACAAGCGTAACAGGCAATGCCTTTTAATATTTGTCTTTGAAACCACGCGCTGTCAGCAACCAGAGCAAAGCCAGGGCAGCGCCGGTCCACAAGACCCATTGGGTGAGCCCTCGCCCTGCCAGGATGCCGCCGATCAGGCCGCCAGCAAACACGCCCAGGGACTGAGAGGTGTTGTAAAAACCCAGCGCCAAACCTTTGTATTCTGGTGGCGCCACACGCGACACCAAGGAAGGCTGCAAGGCTTCCAGCACATTAAAGCCGATGAAGAAAAACGTCAGCGCGGCCACCATGGGAACCAGCGAATCGCGTGCCCATGGCATCACGGCCAGCACCACAATCAGCAGCAACACAGACAGTTCCAGCGCATGCTTGTGACGCTTGCGGGTCTCTGTCCAGAACACCGCAGGAACCATCAGCACAAAGGAAACCAGAATAACGGGCAGGTACACCTTCCACAAATCCTGAGTACCGTAGCCACCCAAGGTCGCCAGAATGCCCGGTACGACGATGAACAAGGACATCAGGATAAAGTGCAGGCAGAACACGCCAAAGTTCAGGCGCAGCAAGTCCAAATGACGCAACACCTGTCCGGCGGTAACCTGCACAATCGAGGCGGGTGCTTTAGGCGCGCTGGGCACGACAAAAGCGGCAATCAACAAGCAGACAAAGCCCAGCAAACTGATGGCCCAGAACAGTCCCGACAAACCAAATTGCCCCACCAGCACTGGCGAGAGCACCAGCGATACAGCAAAAGACAGCCCAATGGAGCCACCCACCATCGCCATGGCACGTGTGCGCACTTCGGGACGGGTGGAGTCGGCAACCCAGGCGGAAATTGCCGCTGAAACTGCCCCCAGACCTTGAATACAGCGGCCTACCGTCACCCAGTCAATATTCTGGGCCAGCGCGGAGATCACCCCACCGATCACGAACAAGGCCATGCCGATGACGATAATCGGTCGGCGTCCGAAGCGATCCGATGCCATCCCCAAGGGGATCTGCAAGACAGCCTGCGTCAGACCATAGGCCCCCAATGCCAGACCCACACGGGCGGCATCATTACCGCCGGGCAAGGAGTGCGCGGCCACTGCAAAGACCGGGGTCAGCAAAAACAGACCCAGCATTCGACAGGCAAACAACAGGGCAAGCAGGATGCTGGCCTTGCGCTCTTGCTGAGTCAGACTCAGGCGCGCTGGGCGCGATCCGGCCGTATTCATGGTTTGGTGTGTACTCATTTAATACTCTGTCACAACTGGGCTAGCAGAGAGCCCGGATACCCGTTCACAT
Organism: Alcaligenes nematophilus; assembly: GCF_026344155.1. Classification (NCBI taxonomy): domain Bacteria; kingdom Pseudomonadati; phylum Pseudomonadota; class Betaproteobacteria; order Burkholderiales; family Alcaligenaceae; genus Alcaligenes; species Alcaligenes nematophilus. The sequence goes on from NZ_JAPKMZ010000003.1 coordinate 512,773, forward strand.
AAATTCTGACGCAACGCGCTATAGTAGCAAGTTGCCTTTTGACAAGCCTAAATAAAGCGATGGAAGCCATCCGCATTCGTGGTGCCCGTACCCACAACCTGAAAAATGTCTCCGTAGACCTGCCACGCCACCAGTTGGTCGTGCTGACGGGGCTGTCCGGTTCTGGGAAATCCTCTCTAGCCTTCGACACCTTGTATGCCGAAGGCCAGCGGCGCTATGTGGAAAGCCTGTCCGCTTATGCACGTCAGTTCTTGCAACTGATGGACAAGCCAGATGTGGACTTGATCGAAGGTTTGTCGCCTGCCATTGCCATCGAGCAAAAAGCAGCAGGCCATAACCCGCGTTCCACCGTGGGGACCACTACCGAAATCCACGATTATTTGCGCCTATTGTACGCGCGGGTCGGGACTCCTTACTGCCCGGAACACCACTTGGCCTTGCAGGCTCATAGCGTGAGCCAGATGGTAGACCAGATTCTGCAATGGGAACCTGAAACCCGTATTGCTGTGCTGGCACCCATGCACCGTGGCCTGGTTGGTGACCTGCAGCTTGAACTGCGCGGCCTGCAAGCCCAAGGCTTTGTACGGGTACGCGTCGATGGCGAGATCTCCAGCATTGAAGATCTGCCTGCACTCAATGCCCAACAGGCACACGACCTGGACCTGGTCATAGACCGTCTGCGCATTCGACCCGATAGCCAGCAGCGTCTGGCCGAGAGCCTGGAAACCGCCCTGTCCACCAGCAACGGGCGTTGTCTGGTGGTGAATCTGGACACAGGCCTGGAACAGCCCTATTCCAGTCACTACGCCTGCCCGGTCTGCGATTACTCCTTGCCCGAGCTGGAGCCACGCCTGTTCAGCTTCAACAATCCAGCAGGAGCCTGCCCGGACTGTAGCGGCCTGGGGCAAGTGGATGTATTCGACCCCGAACGGGTGGTGGCCTTTCCGGAACTGAGCCTGGCAGGCGGTGCCATTGCGGGCTGGGACCGGCGCAATGCCTTTACCTACACTTTGCTGACCAGCCTGGCGGCTCATTATCACTTTGATATAGAGGCCCCCTTCGAGTCCCTGCCCGAAGCGCTACGTCGCACCGTGCTGTATGGCTCCGGCGCGGAAGAAATCCCCTTTCTCTATTTGAATGAGAAAGGCCGCACCACCGTGAAAACTCACCCATTTGAAGGGGTGATTCCGAATTTGCAGCGTCGCTGGGCGGAAACTGATTCCAGCGCCGTGCGCGAGGAACTGAACAAGCTGCGACGCACCCAGACCTGCCCAGCCTGCCATGGCGCACGCCTGCGTCTGGAGGCGCGTCACGTCCGTATCGGGGATGATCCGATTCCCAGCCATACTGGGTGCAAGCATCATGCAGGCACCGCGTCTGCCCACTCCGCAACCCTCAATGTCGACCAGCTGTCTGACAATGCCGCACAGTGCACGCAGACTCACTCCGCAGCGCAAGGACAAGCCAAAGGTCTGGCCATCTATGAAGTCGAAGCCCTGGCCCTGTCCGACTGCCTGGCCTGGTTCGAGCGTCTGTCGCTGACGGGTGCGAAAAAAGAAATTGCCGACCGCATCGTGCGTGAAATCCGCCTGCGGCTGGAGTTTTTGAACAATGTGGGTCTGAACTACCTGTCTCTGGACCGCAGCGCCGACACCATTTCCGGTGGCGAGGCCCAGCGCATTCGTCTGGCCAGCCAGATCGGTTCCGGTCTGACCGGCGTGATGTACGTGCTGGACGAGCCTTCCATTGGCCTGCACCAACGCGATAACGACAAACTGATCCAGACCCTGCAGCACCTGCGGGACCTAGGCAATAGCGTGATCGTGGTCGAGCACGACGAGGACATGATACGCACCGCCGACTATGTCATCGACATGGGCCCCGGCGCAGGTGAACATGGTGGTCAAATTACCGCTCAAGGCTCGCCCGCAGAGCTGGCCCAGAACCCCGACTCTCTGACCGGCCAGTACCTGTCCGGCAAGCGCCAGATTGCCATCCCCAAGCGTCGCCCGGTGGATGACAGCCTGAACTGGCTGCGTCTGTACGGTGCCAGCGGCAATAACCTGAAGTCTGTTGATTTGGCGATTCCGGCTGGGCGACTAGTCTGCATTACGGGCGTGTCCGGCTCGGGCAAGTCCACGCTGATCAACGACACGCTGGCAACCGCCTTCTCGCATTTGTTGCACCGTGCCCATGCCGAACCGGCGCCCTACGATCGTATGGAAGGCCTGGAGCATTTCGACAAGATCATCAACGTCGATCAAACCCCGATTGGTCGTACCCCACGCAGTAATCCAGCCACCTACACGGGCATGTTCACGGCTATTCGTGAGCTGTTCGCCAGCGTGCCCGAGGCGCGTTTGCGTGGCTACGACCCAGGCCGCTTCTCCTTTAACGTTAAAGGCGGCCGCTGCGAGGCCTGCCAGGGCGATGGCGTGGTCAAGGTAGAGATGCACTTCCTGCCGGACGTCTATGTGCCTTGCGATGTCTGCCAGGGCCGTCGCTACAACCGTGAAACGCTGGACATTCGCTACCGAGGCCGCAATATCAGCGAAGTGCTGGACCTGACGGTTGAGCAGGCGCTGGAATACTTTGATGCGGTGCCAGCGGTCGCGCGTAAATTGACTACCTTGATTGATGTGGGCTTGTCCTACATCCGCCTGGGTCAAAGCGCGACTACCCTGTCTGGTGGTGAGGCGCAGCGGGTGAAATTGTCACTGGAGCTGTCCAAGCGCAGTACCGGTCAAACCTTGTATGTGCTGGACGAGCCCACAACCGGCCTGCACTTTCAGGACATTGCTGTCTTGCTGGAAGTGCTGGACAAACTGGTTGAGTCGGGCAATAGCGTGGTCGTGATTGAGCACAATCTGGATGTGATCAAAACGGCAGACTGGATTGTGGACATGGGACCGGAAGGTGGCCAGGGCGGTGGGCAGATTGTGGTGCAAGGCACCCCGGAGACGGTTGCTGCTTGCGAGCAAAGCCATACCGGGCGCTATCTGAAGCCTTTATTGCAGCGCTAAAGGCTGTCTCCCTTAAAAGACCACGCTGTTCAGGCCTCGAGCACCAAAAACATGGTTTTTTGACGCTTTATCAATGAAGAAGAGCCCCTGAACAGCACACGGTTACTGGCCGATAGCAGATCGCGTAACTCCACCACAGGCTGCAAGAGCTACATCTTGAAGATAGCGTCGTGCTCGCGAATGGCATGGCGGTCCGTCATGCCAGCGATGTAATCAGCAATGGCACGGGCCTGAGCAATCGGATCTTCACGGCGATGCTCCGCCGCCAGCAAACGAGGATCATCCAGAAAAGCGTGGAACAGTTCACGCACAATATTCTGCGCCTTGCTCATCATGCGCACCACCTTGTAATGGCGATACAGATTCGCGTGCAAGAAGCGTTTGAGCTCATCAGCCTGCGCCCGCATCTCTGGCGAGAATCCGGCCAAACGAGGCAAATGACGAATCGCATCCACGCTGTCCGGGCGATGCTCTTCCAGCTTGGCGCGCGTGGTTTCCGTTAAATCCACCACTAGCGTATTGATCATGCCGCGGATAATCTCCGCCACCAAACGTTGACCGCTCAAGCCCGGATATTGGGCTTGTACATGCTCGTAATGACTGTTGAACAGGCGCAGTTCCAGCAACTGTTCCAAGCGGATCAGGCCGGAGCGCAAACCGTCATCAATATCGTGATTGTTGTAAGCAATTTCATCGGCCAGATTGGCCATTTGGGCTTCCAGCGACGGTTGGGTACGATCAATAAAGCGCTGGCCGACCTCGCCCAATTCACGGGCGTGCTTCAGCGAACAATGCTTCAAAATCCCCTCGCGGGTTTCAAAGCACAGGTTCAGGCCATTGAAGGCGGCATAGCGCTCTTCCAGCTCGTCCACCACCCGCAGACTTTGCAGATTATGCTCAAAGCCCCCGGCCTCGGGACGCAGGCTTTGCATGCAGCTATTCAAGGTGTCCTGACCTGCATGGCCAAAAGGGGTGTGGCCCAGATCATGAGCCAAAGAGATCGCTTCGATCAGGTCTTCGTGCAAACCCAGATTGCGGGCAATGGCCCGCGCCAGCTGGGCCACTTCCAGACTATGCGTCAATCGTGTTCGGAATAAATCACCTTCGTGGTTAATGAAAACCTGGGTTTTGTATTCCAACAAGCGAAAGGCATTGCAGTGAATGATCCGGTCGCGGTCCCGCTGAAAGGCGTTACGGCCTTGGGGCGCTGCCTCTGCATAACGCCGACCGCGGGACTGTTCAGGGTGACAGGCATAAGCGGCAAGCATTTGCATAGGTTTTACTCCTGTTCCACCGTTGTAAAGCGGGCCAATACCTGGCGTACCACATCAGGCGCGACCGCCTGCACCTTGGCATGGCCTAATTTATCCAGCAGCACAAAACGCAGCTGGCCACCTTCATTTTTCTTGTCCACCTGCATCAATTCCAGCCAACGGTCCGCAGGCCATTGTGGTGGAGTGATCGGACATCCGCTGGCTTGCACCAGGGCCTTGATACGAGCCACGTCCTGAGCAGGCAAGCCGCAGACCAGGGCGGAGAGCTCGGCAGCCATAATCATGCCGCAGCCCACGGCCTCACCATGCAGCCATTGGCCATAGCCCATGCCGGACTCGATCGCGTGGCCAAAAGTGTGACCAAAGTTCAAAATGGCGCGCAGACCAGATTCGCGTTCGTCCTGGGAAACGACTTCAGCCTTGACCTCGCAGGAGCGACGAATCGCATAGACGATTTGTTCTTGTTCCAGCGTACGCATGGGCGCAATCTGCTCTTCACACCAGTTGAAGAAGTCCAGGTCGTAAATCATGCCGTATTTGATAACCTCCGCCAGACCGGCGGAGATCTCACGAGCAGGCAAAGTCTTGAGTACGTCCGTATCCACCTCTACAGCGATAGGCTGGTAGAACGCGCCCACCATATTCTTGCCCAGCGGGTGGTTGATCGCCGTCTTGCCGCCCACCGAGGAGTCCACCTGCGCCAGCAAGGTCGTCGGCACTTGCACAAAGCGCACACCCCGCATGAAGCAGGCCGCAGCAAAACCGGCCATATCGCCGATAACGCCACCGCCCAAGGCCACAATCAGGGCCTTGCGATCCAGGTGACCGCCCAGCAGCGCGTCAAAAATCAGGTTCAGGGACTCCCAGTTCTTGTAGGCTTCGCCATCGGGCAGCTCGATCACATGAACAGGCTTGCCGGTTGCAGCCAGGGCTTCCTTTGCAGGTGCCAGGTACAGGGCGGCCACCGTAGGATTGGTGACGATTGCAATGGCAGACGTATCGGCTGGCACCGTGTCTGCAAGATGCACCAGACGCCCGGCGGCGATATGGATGGGATAAGCGCCACCCTGGGCGTCAACATGCACTACAGACATTTAGCAACCTCGTTCTTTCAACAGGGACAATAAGTGGCGCACCGCATGATGAACTGGCGCCGAGCCAGTTTCAAAGCGGACATCAGCCACTTCTTCATAGAGGGGTTCGCGCGCTTGCAACAGTTCCTGGATGCGGGCGCGTGGGTCCGCTGTTTGCAACAGCGGCCGGTTACGGTCTCGGGCCACGCGACGGTACAGCTCATCCACGGTAGCGCACAAGTACACTACGATACCGCGATCTTTGATGATCTGGCGATTGGCCTCGGACAAAATGGCCCCGCCCCCCGTTGCCAGCACAATACCGGTCTGGCGCGAACAAATATCGAGCACCGCAGATTCGCGTTTGCGGAACCCTTGCTCGCCTTCGAACTCAAAGATAGTGGCCACTCGCACACCGCTACGGGCTTCCAGCTCGTGGTCCAGGTCCATAAACTCGCGCTTGAGTTCCCGCGCCAATTGGCGACCAATGGTCGTTTTACCGGCTCCCATCATGCCTACCAAAATAATGGGGCGTGGGCCAGTCTGTTGTAAATGGAGCAGCTCGGCGTCTGTTAAGGGATCAGGATGTTCTACAGGCATCAGCTCAGCGGGTAAAGAGTGGTTCATTTGTGTATTATCCCATTAGCCTTCCCTAAGCACAGTCCGCTTGCTTAGTATTATTTTGTTACATTGATACTTGGTTTGAGGCCCAGTCCTGCTGCGTTTGGACTTTAAAATCAGCCCTAATGAGTTCCTCTTCCCGCTCCCCCAATTCTAAACCCGAGCAAAGCTCCGGTTCCTGGCTTGCCCGCCTCATCATCAAGACCTCGGTCTTTTTTGTGGGGCTTGGTCTGTGTGCCGTCCTGCTTGGGTCGCTTGCGCTGGCTTTGGCCTGGCCAAACCTGCCTGACCTAAGCGCCATGATCGACTACCGCCCCCGAGTGCCGCTGCGCATTTACACGGCGGATAAGGTGTTGATCGGCGAATTTGGTGAAGAACGCCGCAATGTGTTGCGTTTTGACGAAATTCCCGATGTCATGAAATCGGCCATTCTGGCGGCCGAGGACGATCGCTTCTACCAGCACGGCGGTATTGACTGGATGGGTGTTGGCCGCGCTGCCTTGGCCAACATGACCCATATGTCCAAGACCCAGGGGGCCAGTACGATCACCATGCAGGTAGCGCGTAACTTCTACCTGTCATCGGAAAAGACCTATACCCGCAAGTTCTACGAACTGCTGCTGACCTTCAAGATTGAAGCCACGCTAACCAAAGACCAGATCCTGGATCTGTACATGAACCAGATCTATCTGGGACATCGTGCTTATGGTTTTGCCGCAGCCTCACGAACGTATCTGGGCAAGCAATTGGGCGAAATCACCACAGCAGAAGCCGCCATGCTGGCCGGTATTCCCAAAGCCCCCTCGCGCTTCAACCCCATTGCCAACTTCGAGCGTGCCAAAACTCGCCAAGCCTATGTGCTGGGCCGCATGCGTACCCTGGGCTACATCACTGAGCAGGAATACCAGGACGCGATGGCACAGGAAATCGTCGTGAAATCGGCTCTGGGTACGCCTGCAGGTGGCTACGCCATCCACGGTGAATACGCAGCTGAACTGGCTCGCCAACTGCTGTACGGCGTCTACCAGGACAATGTGTACTCGCGCGGCTTCAATATCTACACCACGATCAAGTCCACCGACCAGGAAGCGGCTTACCTGGCCGTACGCAACGGTATTCTGGATTACACCCGTCGTGCTCCTTACACCGGCCCGCAAGGCCAGGTGGATCTGCCTGCCGGTATTGAAAACGATCACGCCCAGCTGGACTCCATTCTGGATGACTTGCAGGACAAGTACCCCGACACAGGCGACTTGCTGACCGGTGTGGTGCTCGATGCCAGCCCCAACCAGATTCGCGTGGCCCGTACCGCCCAGCAAATTATTGATGTCAACGACAAGCGCGCCCTGAAGATTGTCGCTCGTGGCCTGGTGAAAAACGCCAAGGCAGACGTGCGCATTCAGCGCGGTTCCGTGGTCTATCTGTTCCGCAATGGCGATTACTGGGAAGTGATCAATATGCCTGCGGTGCAAGCGGCTTTTGTGTCGGTACGCCCGCAAGACGGCGCTATCCAAGCCATGGTGGGCGGTTTCCACTTCTCGGACGGGAAGTTCAACCGCGTCACGCAAGCCTGGCGTCAACCCGGCTCGGCCTTCAAGCCCTTCATCTACGCCTCCTCGCTGGAGCGTGGTCTGACTCCAGCCACTCAGATTTCGGACGAACCTTTTGTTTTGACCGCGGCCCAGACCGGCTCCAAGCCCTGGACACCCAAGAACTACGGTCGCACCTACGAGCCCATGCTGACCATGCGCCAAGGCTTGTATAAATCCAAAAACATGGTGTCCATCCGTATCATGCAGGCCGTCGGTCCCAAGTACGTGCAGGAATACGTGACCCGCTTTGGTTTCGACAAAGCCCGTCAGCCCGCCGTGCTGCCACTGGCTCTGGGCGCCGGTAGCGTAACGCCTCTACAAATGGCCGGTGCCTACTCGGTCTTTGCCAATGGCGGTTACCGCACCGAGCCCTACCTGATCGATTACGTAACCGACAGCACCAACAAAGTCATCATGCGTGCCAAGCCCATTGTGGCCGGTGATGCGGCTGCCCGTGCCATCGACGCCCGTACGGCTTACGTCATGAACGATTTGCTGCGCGGTGTGGCAACTTCCGGTACTGGTGCCCGCTCCTCGCGCGAATTGAAGCGTACGGACATTGGTGGCAAGACGGGGACCACCAATGATTCCCAGGACGCCTGGTTTGCCGGTTACACGCCAGATCTGGTCGGTATTGCCTGGATGGGCTTTGACAAGCCACGCAGCCTGGGTTCGGGTGAAACCGGCGGTGGCGCTTCCATGCCTATCTGGATCAACTACATGCGCGCCGCGCTCAAAGACAAGCCTATCGTGCCTCCAGGCCCCATGCCTTCCGGCCTGTCGCGCATCAACGGGGACTTCTACTTTGACGAATTCCCACCCGGACAAGCGATTGCCCGTGTTGGTCTGCCCGCTCCAGGTGACGGTGCCCTGCAACAAGGCGGTGGCGATCAAAGCGATGGTATTGGCGACCTGCTGCGGCAACTGGACTCTGACTCCGGTTCTTCGGGCACGCAAGCCCAGCCCTTCGTCCCCTTCTAAATCCAGTACCCAAACGCCGGCCTAGCCGGCGTTTTTTTATGCTTTGTCCCTCACAATGGCATAATGATCTGCATTGTCTGCACTAGCTCAACACCTTATGAACAAACTACGTTCCTCCCGCCTGCTGGCCTTGCTGGCACTTAGCGTTTTTCTTAGCGCTTGCGGCTACAAAGGCCCCTTGTACCACCCTCCTGCGCAGGAAGCAGCGGACGCCCAAACAGCGCCGCGCTGATTTCCGCCCTGCTCGCTTAACCTCTGTTATTTGACGACACCATGACCGTTGCACCTCACTTCCAATTTCAGAACAACACGCTGCACGCCGAGCAAGTTCCACTGAACAAGCTGGCTGAAGAATTCGGCACCCCTCTATATGTGTATTCCCGCCAAGCCTTGCGCGACGCCTGGGAGTCCTATCGAGTGGCAGGCCAGGACCGCAAGTTGTTGGTGTGCTATGGCATGAAGGCCAACTCCAACCTGGCCATTCTGCAAGAATTCGCCCGTCTGGGTACCGGCTTTGACATTGTTTCGGGCGGTGAGCTGGCCCGTGTCATCGCCGCCGGTGGCGATCCAGGCAAAGTGGTGTTCTCCGGTGTCGGCAAACAGGTTTGGGAAATTGAAGCTGCCCTGAAAGCAGGCGTGAAGTGCTTCAACGTCGAATCCGAAGGCGAGCTGGAGCGCGTTGCACAGGTTGCTGAACGCATGAATGTGAAAGCGCCTGTTTCCTTGCGCGTGAATCCGGACGTGGATGCTCGCACCCATCCCTACATTTCCACCGGGCTGAAAGACAACAAGTTCGGCGTGCCTATTGATCAGGCTCCTCGCATCTATGCACGCGCCCAAGAGCTGCCCAGCCTGAATATTGTGGGTGTGGATTGCCATATCGGCTCGCAGATTACCGAAGTCAGCCCCTATCTGGATGCGCTGGACAAGCTGATCAAGCTGATCCTGGCCCTGAAAGAGCAAGGCGTGAACCTGACTCATCTGGATTTGGGCGGCGGTCTGGGCATTCGCTACACCGACGAAACCCTGGTGACCCCTACCCAGCTGCTGACCGAAGTATTCGCCGCTCTGGACAAGAACGGCCTGGGCCATCTGGAAATCGTGCTGGAACCCGGCCGCTCCATGGTGGGCAATGCCGGTGTGCTGCTCAGCCGCGTGGAATACCTCAAGCATGGCGAGACCAAAAACTTCGCCATCATTGATGCCGCCATGAACGACTTGATTCGTCCCACTCTGTACGACGCCTGGCACGGCGTGGAAGCGGTAGAGCCTCGTCCAGTGACCGAGTCCACTCCCCGCTACGATCTGGTTGGCCCCATCTGCGAAAGCGGTGACTGGCTGGCTCGTGACCGTCAGCTGGATCTGAAACAGGACGATCTGGTCGCCATCATGTCCGCCGGTGCCTACGCCTTTACCATGGCCAGCCAGTACAACACCCGCCCCCGTGCGGCTGAAATTCTGGTCGACGGCGATCAGGTTCATGTGATCCGCCCCCGCGAAAGCCTGGAAAGTTTGTTTGCCACCGAACGATTGCTCCCTTAAAGGCGGGCAAGAATGCAGGTAACAACCATTCAGCCTTAAAGAACTCTCGAATCTGACCGTAAAACAGGCCGGGACTGCGCTGCCATCAGCAGGCATCGCAGTCCCGGCCTGTTGCGTCCTGTCCTAGCCAGGAACGCACAGATTTCGCTGTCAGTGGCCAGACAGTTCGATGGTAAGCGCTGGAGGCTGTACCACCATCATGACCACCCCAGGGATACCGACACACGGCTTTGAGCCTGTTACTTCGGCCAGCGAGCGCCTGATTCGCGGCTTGAGTCTTTACGTCATCCCTTTGTTTCTGATCATGCTCACTTTATGGGCATTACTGTTCCTGCCGAATCGCTACCCTACCGTTCCCGGTCAAAGTTTGGGCATTCAGGCGCTGGCCAGCCAGCAAGAGCATGCGGATCCAGAGTTACTGACGCAATTGGAAAATGCCCCGACCCGGCAACGATTGCACCTGAGCGAGCCCCATTGGCTGCTGCTGACCCTGCCCGCCCCCTTCCCCCAGCAGGACCAGGTCCTGCACTTTCCGGCCTCCCCGATTTCCTCGCTGCACTGCCAAGACGCCCGCAGCGGCCAAGCCCTGCGTAACAGTGAGCTGGACCCGCCTACCCCGCTGTCACCCGCCCCGGTAAAAAGCTACACCCTGGAATTGGGCCAGGCGAACCACCCCGACACCGTGCTGTGCCGTGTCGAGACCTCCCGCCCCACCCTCCTGCAAGCTCAGCTCTGGGCCAGCGCTGACGTCACCAACTCCTCGATCCGTCTTAGCCGTGGCATAGGGCTGCTGGAAGGCGGCTTGCTGACCATGGCCATGTTCATGCTAGTGCTGGCCGCCACCAACCGCGCCTGGATCTACCTGCTGCTGTCAGTCTGGTTGATTGGCAACCTGCGCCTGGGTTCGATGGCCATGGGCTGGGATACCCAGTGGCTAGGCCAGATTCTGCCCTCGCAGTACATGCCGGTGCTGCGTCAGGTGACCATCGCCTGCTACTTCATCCTGAGCTATTCCCTGTTCACGGTATTGCTGGGCAACTCGATTACCACCGCCCGCCTGCAACGCTTGCTGCCTACGGTGGGCATACTGGGCCTGATCCTGTTACCCGTGTCCCTGCTGGCCCCGGCGTCCGTGTTCCAGCCCGTCATGTGGGTCAGCACCATCTACGCGCTGTGCTGCGTCTCTGCCGTGCTGCTGTCCGTCCTCCTGCACACCCGCTCGCGCATCTTGCTCTGGCAACTGGTGCTGCTCAGCATGGCCCTGTGCATGCTGATTTCAGCCATCTTTCTGGTGGCCTTTGGTCGCTCCAGCTTTGTAGAGAACTTCAACGGCGTCATCGCCTTCCTGCTCTCCAATCTGATGGTAGCCCTGGCCGTAGGTGAACGCTTGCGAGAAGACCGCAGCGAATCCCTGCGCGCCCGTAACGAACTCATGGCCCACTACCTGCTGACCCCTGTCGGCATGTTCACCCTGAACGAATCCGGCGTCTTTCTGCGCATCAGTCCCATTCTGGCGCGCATGCTCAACATAGACGCAGACCCGAACGAAAGCACCATTCACTGGACCAATTTCTTTCCCGAACAAGACTGGAAAGCCGTCGCCCAAAGCACACAACATGGTCAGGACGTGACCATTACCTACTACGACGCCGATGCCCAGCCCTGCCAATTTGCCCTACGTGTGGCCATCGTCAACCAGTGCATCGAAGGTTCCCTGCAAGACATCACCGCCCGTGCCGAGACCTACCGCCAACTGCGCCTGATGGCCGACAACGATCCGGTTACCAATGTCCTGAACCAGCGCGGTATCGAAAAAGCACTGGACGGCTTGCTCAGCCGCAGCCAGGACGACAAACCCTGCCTGCTGGCCTATCTGGACCTGAACCACATCAAATATGTGAACGGCACCTTCGGCCATTCCTCGGGCGATGCCCTGCTGCTGAAAGTCTGCGAGCAACTGGAATCCGTCCTGCGCAGTAAAGACAAGATTGGCCGCATCGGCAGCGACGAATTTGTCATCATCTTTGAAGACTGCGAACCCGACCAGGCTCGCACTCTGGCCAATAGCGTGCTGGAATCGCTGAACAAAAGCCCCTTGCTGGCTGGCAACCGCAGTTTCAACCTGCGCAGCACACTGGGGCTGGTCGAAGTCGCCCCCGGCATGGCTCCGCAAGAAGCCATCTCCGCCGCCAGCCGAGCTGCCCGTGACGCCCGCCGCCTGCATCAGGACATGATTATCTACGGGCAGGACTCCAACGTCCTGCAAGAACACGCCGAAGAACTACGTTTATTTGAAGAGCTGGAAGGTGGCTCTTCTCGCGCGCTATACCTGGAAATGCAGCCTATCGCTGCCTTGCGTCGCCCCATGGACAGCCTGAACTTCGAGGCCTTGCTGCGCGTGCGCGACTCCTCTGGCCAGCTCATCCCTACCGGCCGCATCATCGCAGCAGCAGAAGAAAGCGGCACCATCACCATCATCGATAAATGGGTGTTCTCCGCCACCCTGGAATGGATGTCCAAACACGAAGCTCAGTTGAGCAAGACCCAATGGGTCACCATCAACCTGAGCGGCGTGTCCCTGAACGACGACACCTTCATCAAATGGCTCTTCGACATCCTGGCCCGATTCGAACACCTGGCCCGCCGCCTGTGCGTAGAAATCACTGAAGGCGTCGCGCTGGACGACCTGGAGCACACGCGCAATTTCATGCGCCGCCTGCAGAAAATGGGCGTACGCATCGCACTGGATGACTTTGGAGCGGGGTACACCTCCTTCTCCTACCTGCGCGAACTGCCCGCCGACGCCATCAAGATCGATGGCGCCCTGATCTGCGACATGCTGAAGAAAGAAACCAACGTCGCCATCGTCCGCACTATCGTTGAACTGGCTAACAACCTAGGCATGATCAGCATCGCCGAATGGGTAGAAGACGTCCCCACCCTGAAAGCTCTGCAAGAACTGGGCGTGGACTACGTACAAGGCTTCATCATCTCCAAAGCCTGCACCCCTGCAGACCTGCTCAAAGCCAACGCCATGACCGACTTGGTCCACGACGACGCCGCCAGACAGTTCCTGATCGAATCCCAGGACAAGTTCCCGCCCGCCATGTAAGTAGGTAAGCGCCCAAGCCCCACAGAGGGCCTGGGTGGCAAAGGACCGCGTTTCTCACCACATTGATGCGCCTTCATTGCAAATGCCATGGGGAAGCTATAAAAGCCTTCCTGACGCCATCATCACCCCGACACCCTGCCATATAAGAGCCTGAGTCTTCTGGCCCGATCGCACCACTTACCACTGCGTAATACCCAACTCTAAATTTCGCACTTCATCTCTGCTACCGCTCCGAGTGCAGGCGCGTATCTAAAGTTGGAGCAGTAAATAGATCTGAAGATAGATACAGACATCGAGCTAGCTTGGGTTTTAGCGGTCTAGATCTGAGTCTGGCTAAGCAAAGCCACCTCAATCCAACAAACTTCCGATTAACGCCTAACCCAAAAACCGCAATCACGCTTCCCCTAAACCCACCCACTATTCACCGAAAAAATTAGGACTGGTCCATAAATAAACACTGTGAGCCGCTGGTGTGCGGGCCGGGGTGTCGGGGCGATTCAGAGTGCTTGCCGCGGGCAGAAGATCGCGTAGGGGTTCAAGCATCCTGCTGTTTGAGCACGACGCTTATGGTTTGTCCGGGGGACAAACCATCGTGCGAGTTCAGGATGCGCCCTACGCGATCTTCTGCCAAGGGCACCGGTGCGCAGCACCGGCAAGCGCTCAAGCCCCGACACCCCGACCCGCACACCAGCGGCGTCTCCCAGAGCTTATGCCCCCCAAAGCACCATTCAAGCCCCTACCAGGCATCCGCCCCTAACAGAACAAGTAAACAGCCACAAAAAAAACCCGAGTCCGGCACTCAGCCAAACTCGGGTTTCCCAATTCTACAACCGCCATTCCGAAGCCCAAACACAAGCACCCCAGAACAGCAAAAACCTTACAGCTCCCCGTAGGAATGCAGCCCCGACAAGAACATATTCACGCCCAGGAACGCAAAGCTGGTAATCAGCAGCCCACCCAGCGCCCAATACGCTGCCATCGTGCCACGCAGCCCTTTAAGCAAGCGCAAGTGCAACCAAGCCGCATAGTTCAGCCACACAATCAAAGCCCAAGTCTCTTTCGGGTCCCACTGCCAGTAAGTGCCCCAAGCATCAGCGGCCCACAAAGCCCCCAACACCGTTGCCACCGTAAAGAAGGCAAAACCCACCGCAATCGCCCGGTACATGATGTCATCAAGCACCTCCAGCGAAGGCAGTTTGCGCGAAATCGGACCACGGAAATACAGAATCGTACCCACGATCACACTACCGATACCGAAATACAGCATCCAGGTAGGCGACAACTCGCGCGAACCAAAAATCATGGGCTCGGCACACAGAATCGCACCCAGCAAAAACACCGGAATCAGCTTGGCACGCGAACGCGTCTCGCCATTTTCCTTAACCAGATACGCAAAACCCACCATGGCCGCCAACGAGAACGTACCGTAACCAATAAAATTGGCCGGCACGTGCAGCTTCATCCACCAGCTTTTCAACGCAGGCACCAAAGGCTGGATCTGGTGTGCATCACGCGTGAAGGAATACCACAGCAGAAAAATAACTAGCGAGCTGATCGCCAACAGCACAAAGCCACCCAAGGCACGCGTGTTGTAACGACGCTCGTAATACATGTAGAACAAGGCAGTAATCAGCGCCAGCAGCACAAACACTTCATACAGATTGCTGACCGGGATATGACCGATGTCCGGACCCAACAAATGGCCTTCACGCCAGCGCACCAGCAAACCCGTCATCCCGGCATAGATCGCCGCCCAGGTCAGTCCCGATCCCATCCAGGCCGCCGTATTGCTGAAAAAACCAGCCCAGTACATCACCGTAGCCAGAATGAACAGCGCGCACATCCACAAAATGGCGGACTGGGAAGAGAACAAATACTTCAGCAGAAAAACCGAATCGGCCTTTTCAATATCGCCGGTGCCCAAACCATCACCCGTGCTGTACAGCCAGACCGCCAGCAAAGCTGTCAAACCAGACAACACCAGCAGCGTGCGCAACGGACGCCACAACCACCCCAGCCAGGCCACAAACGGCACAAAAGCCACCAGAATGATCTTTTCGTAGTAATCCATACTGGTGCTGTACACATTGAGCGCATACGCCGCACCCAAAGCTAGTACCACCAGAAACAGCACATCCGTCCAGTCCGGACGGCCACGGATACCGCGCCGGTCACCACTGGAAGCGATATTGTCTTGCCACATCGAGGGAGTGGCCGAAGAAAGGGTCTGCGCCATAGTAGCTACACCTTGTCAGACAGATAGCCGGTTGAACGCCGCTTTAAGGCGATCAAACTCGAGGTTAAAGTCCAAGTTGCGACGTTGAGATGTCATGGCAGCCATGACACTGCTGCCTTGGTTGTGAGGGCGAATCCAGACCCACACACGGCGATCCCGGATATAGAACATCGAGAACACGCCAATAATCAGAAACAAGCAACCCAAGTACACAATGTACATGCCTGGGCTGCGCGCCACCTGGAATACGCTGGCCTGAACTTGCTCAAAGCTGTCCAAGGTCAACATAACCGGTGCCGGGTAATCAGGCAGGTTGGCAAACGCCAGTACAGCAGACTGAATCCAGCGATTGGCATCGCTATTTTCCTGACTGTAATCCAACTCCGGCAAACCTTGTTGCTGCCTGATCAAATCACGCAATTCCGACAGTGTGAACTGAATCATGGGAATTGCAAAACCCAGAATACGCTCGCGCTCGGCCTCGGGGACACGGCTGATCAAGCCATCAAAACCGGCACGCACAAACGTCTGCAAAGCAGTTCTGGACGCGGAGAGCATCAGCTCTTTTTGCTCGGGCGACGAAGAGTTACGCTCGGCAAAGCGCTCGGCCGCCTGGGTCACCAGGGCCTCGTTCTGCGTGGCCGCACGCAAATCCATGAATTCCTTCAAGGAACCCTTGTCGTCAGCCGGGAAACGCACATAGCGGAACGGCTCGGCGGGCGAGAAACGCATACCGGCCAGAAACACCAGGGTGCCATCCAGCTCCACAGGCAGCATGTAGTTCACAAACTCGCGGGACTGGCCCTGATCGTCGATCAAGCGATAGTTCACGCTGGGGCCGACGTTCTTCAGATGCTGATCTTTCTTGTTGGCAGCGCTACCAGTAACCGCGGCTACGTGTTCAATCATGGCCTTGGGCTGAGGATCACCCTCAGTCAGGTTCTCCACGTTGATGGGGCGCAGCTCGGTCAACTGAACCGTCAAAGCATGTTCGTTGGGGCTTTCCTGGGCCGCAATGCCCACGGTTTCGCCCACTTTGCCATTTAGCGCAAAGGTCTTGGAACCAGGGCCTACCAAGGGATAGCCCTTCAGGCTGAGAATACTGCCGCCATCGTCAAAACCGGACTGGTAAACCGTGACACCCTTGTAGCGCAGCGGCTCGTTCACCTCGATGGTGCGCTCGAACGTATCGCCCGTGACGGGATCGGTAACTTCCACTTCACTCTTGAAGCTGCTGGGCATGCCGGTTGAGTAGTACTCCACCAGGAAACGCTTGAGTTCCAGGGCAAAAGGCAAGGGCTGAATCAGGACGCCTTCACCGGAATTGACCACGGCAGTAGCCGTACGGGCCCCCTCTGGCACCAGCATATTGGCGCGGAAGCTGGGATTGCCCAAGCCAAGTCGACCCGACTCGGGCACCTGGGAAATCAGCATGTTTTCAGTAATGGGCTGTTTGCCACCCAGCCACACTTGCAGGCGCACGGGCAATTCGCTGTCGAGCAGGCCGCCCACACAGATCACCACAATCGCCAAGTGGGCAAAAATGTAACCCAGCTTGTTGGCGCTGCCCTTCTTGGCCGCCATCATCATGCTGCCGTCGTCATCCTGACGCACGCGCACGGCGTAACCCTGGGACTGCAACCAGCCTTGCACCTGCTCGCGATTATGTTCGGGAGCACCGGCGCTTTCCAGTTCAACACGGTGGGGAAAGGCTTTCAGACTGCCGCCGCGCACATGCTCTTTGAACGTGCGCATTTCACGGATCATCTTGGGGGCATTACGAATGACGCACAGCGTGGTCGAGACCACCAGAAACGTCATGATGACCATGAACCAGCCACTGTTGTAGATGGACCAGATCGAGAAATGGTCGAAAAATTCAAACCAGTACGGCCCGAATTGATCGATATACGTATTGGCCGGCTGATTTTGCGCCAGAACAGTGCCGATCAGACTAGCTACGCAAATGAACATCAGCAAGCTGATGGCAAAGCGCATCGAACCGAGCAATTCCAGAAAATCGGCCGCAAAGCGACGTACGGGGGATACTTTTTTCACAAAGGCTAGCTTAGGAGGTGGGGGGTTTCACCGGAAACATCCAGACTTTGAACGCAGAACGCGCACAAAGTTCGATCGCTGGACAAAACACCAACACGAGACCCGGCCCAAATCGGCACTGCCCGTTGTTAAGGCTCCCAAACTGCCATGACTATCAGGAAGCTGGGGCCAAAAAGCGAATGTCAGGCTTCAGACAGTCAGGGGGCCAATGGCCCCCTTGGACTGATTAACGCAGGCCAGCTGCGAAATCTGACACGGCTGCAATGTCGGCGTCCGACATGCGATCCGCGATGTCATGCATCATCGGGCCATTGGCACGGTCGCCGCTGCGGAACAATTTGAGCTGT
Source organism: Alcaligenes nematophilus (assembly GCF_026344155.1). NCBI lineage: Bacteria > Pseudomonadati > Pseudomonadota > Betaproteobacteria > Burkholderiales > Alcaligenaceae > Alcaligenes > Alcaligenes nematophilus. Next base: position 530,632 of record NZ_JAPKMZ010000003.1, read on the forward strand.
TCGGCAATGTAGGCAGGGTGCTGGCCAGCCAGACGGGGGAACTGACCGGGCATACCAGCGCCATCAGGCGAGTGGCAAGCGGCACAGGCCGCAACACCGCGCTCGGGCAAACCGCCGCGCCAGATCTTCTGGCCACGTTCCATGGTGTCTTCTTTGGTAGCATTAGCTGCCTGATCCCAGTTCACGGGCTGTTGGGACAGGAAGAAAGCCACGTTTTGCATATCTTCTTCGGTCATGCCGGCAGCAATGGCGGTCATCAGGCTGTTGGCGCCCTCAGGGCCGCGACGGGAAGGCACAGACTTCTCGTCCTTGGCACGGAAATCGTGCAGCTGCTTGACCAGGTACTCGTACGGCTGGTGAGCCAGCGACGGGTTGACCGGAATAATACTGTTGCCGCCATCCCCGTGACAGGTCACACAGGCCAGCACGCCACGCGACATCTCACCTTGCAGGTAGAGCTGCTCGCCTTTGGCGGCATCTGGCTTGGGCAGACCAGCTGCATTGGCCACGTTAGCGGTAAAAACCACAGAGCAAGCCATCGTCAGGCTGCTTGCGATAACGACTCGGGAAAGCGCACGCTTCATTTGGACCTCGATAATCGCGAATCAATCGGGGTGCCGCATGCGCCCCGCAAAAGCCACCGTAAGCCGCTGGTCAGTACCCAGTGGACTACGACATTACTGTTTCAAATCGAGAGATTATACAATAGGCGCTGAACCAATATGGAATTACGCTGCAACCATGTCGATACTGCACCGCGCTCACTTCACGATTTCAGCTGCTCAGATCGATCAGCTGCCTCCTCCCGGACCGCCAGAGGTCTGTTTTGTGGGGCGCTCCAATGCGGGCAAATCCTCCGCCATCAATGTGTTGGCCAACCAACGGAAACTGGCTTTTTCCAGTAAAACGCCGGGACGAACACGCCTGATCAATATGTTCGGCATCCCCGACCCGCTCTCGCCGGGCGACTTTCTGGGCCACCTGGTGGACTTGCCCGGCTACGGCTACGCCGCCGTGGCGCGCCACGAAAAGCAGGACTGGGCCGAAATTCTGGGCGAGTACCTGGTCTCCCGCCCCTCGATTGCCGGCATTGTGTTGCTGATCGACATCCGACGCGGCGTGACCGACCTGGATATGCGCCTGGCCGATTGGATTGCGCCTACCGGCAAGCCCGTCCTGGCGCTTTTGACCAAGGCCGACAAACTGCCGTATGGTCAACGCATCAAGGCGGTGGCCGAAGTGCGCCGCCAACTCCGGGAAATTGGCGCCCTGCATGCGCTGCCCTTCTCCTCCACTGATCGTATCGGCTTGCCCGAAGCGACCGAATGCATCGAAAACTGGATTTCTCCGAAGGTTGTTCCATGACTCGTTTTATTCCTCCTGCCGACTTTCCAAATACTCGCCTGCGCCGTAACCGCCGCGACGAGTTTTCCCGCCGTCTAGTGCGTGAAAACCGCCTGTCCACAGACGACCTGATCTACCCGGTCTTTGTACGTGAAGGCGAGAAAGTTCAGGAGCAAGTGGGCTCCATGCCCGGCGTCATGCGCTATTCGCCTGATGAACTGATGCGCGTAGCCGAACAGTGTCTGGAGCTGGGCATCCCCGTGTTGTCCCTGTTCCCGTCCATCGACCCGTCCCTGAAAACGCCGGATGGCAGCGAAGCCGCCAACCCGAACGGCCTGATTCCGCGCGTGGTGGGCATGCTCAAGCAGCAATTCCCCGAGCTGGGCGTGCTGACTGACGTGGCTCTGGACCCCTACACCAGCCACGGCCAGGACGGCATTCTGGACGAAGCCGGTCACATCCTGAACGAAGAGACGGTCGCCATGCTGATCCGCCAGGCCCAGACGCAAGCCCAGGCTGGCGTGGACATTGTGGCCCCCAGCGACATGATGGACGGCCGCATCGGCTCCATTCGCGCTGCTCTGGACAAGGACCAGTTCATCCACACCCGCATCATGGCTTACTCGGCCAAGTACGCCAGCGCCTTCTACGGCCCCTTCCGCGACGCGGTGGGCTCGGCTGCCAATCTGGGCCGTTCCAACAAGAACACCTACCAGATGGACCCCGCCAACCGTAACGAAGCCCTGCGCGAAGTGGCCGCCGATATCCGCGAAGGTGCCGATATGGTCATGGTCAAACCTGGCCTGCCTTACCTGGACATCCTGCGCGACGTAAAAGACGCCTTTGGCATGCCAACCTACGCCTACCAAGTCAGTGGCGAGTACGCGATGATCAAGGCTGCCGCCCAGAACGGCTGGCTGGATCACGACAAGGTCATGATGGAGTCTCTGCTGGCATTCAAGCGTGCTGGTGGCGACGGCATTCTGACCTATTTCGCCATCGAAGCCGCCAAGCTGATGCGCGAACAGAACTGCTGATTCACATCAATCAGAACGCAAAAAACGCAGCCTGTGAGCTGCGTTTTTTGTTGTGTGTACGCGACGATCTATCGTCTGTTAAGCCCTGATAAGGCCGATTCGGGGCAAATCAGGAACTTCAGGCACCGGCCAGAACCTCATCCAGCACCTTGGAAAAGCGACTGGCATCCTGAAAACCGATCACGCGCAGTTGTTCCAGCTGTTTCCCCTTGGAATCGAAAAACATGATGCCGGGAGGGCCAAACAGGCGGAAATGTTTCAGCAACTCCCTGTCCTCGGGAGTGTTGGCTGTCACATCCACCTGCAGCAAATCAAACTGTGCCATACGCTGTGCAACCGCAGGATCACTGAACGTGAAATTCTCCATTTCAATGCAGGACACACACCAGTCTGCGTAGAAATCCAGCATGACGGGACGGGTGGTCTTGGCCAGCCGTCCTTCCAGCTCCTGCAAAGTGAGTACGCGCTGAAACTCCACTTTGCTTGGAGCGGCTGCCACCGTACCGGACGATTTCAGCCCTTCCAGTGGACGAATCACGCTAGGACGACCCAGGGCAATACTGATCATCATCATGATGGCCCAGACCGCCAACATCATGCCTACGCCCTGGCGCAAACCCGACCAAGGTGTGCGCGCTGCCGTACCGCGCCCAAATGCACCCAACAAGGCCGCGGCCCACAAAGCCAAAACGACCCAGCCAAAGACCGCGATCGTGCCGGACATCAAGGGCGAGACCATCCACCAGGCCGTAGCCAACAGCAAGACACCAAATGCGGTTTTGACACTTTCCATCCAGGCACCGGCCTTGGGCAACACACTGCCAGAACCCGCGCCCACAATCAGCAGCAACACGCCCGACCCCCAGGCCAAGGCGAACAGAGCCGAGCCGCCCAGGACCACATCACCCGTCTGCGAGATAAACAGCAACACACCCGCCAAAGGCGCTGCTACGCAAGGGCCGACGATCAGCGCAGACAGCATGCCCATCAGGAACACGCCACCCATCTGCCCGCCCGGCAAACGGTTCATGGTTTCATTCAGGCGATTTTGCAGCGCTGCCGGGGCCTGAACCGTAAACACATCCAGCATGGACAAGGCCAGCACCACCAGGATCAGGGCAAACAAGCCCAAGACCCACGGATTCTGCAACCAGCTTGCCAAGCCTGCGCCCAGCAAACCTGCCGCCACACCCAGCAAGGTGTAGACCAGAGACAAGCCCAACACAAAGGCAAAAGCCATTTTCAAACCATGCCAGCGCGATGGCGCAGGCTGATTACGGCCCGCAATGATGGACAGCAGAATCGGCACCATCGGCAAGACGCAGGGTGTAAAGGACAGCAACAAGCCGAACACAAAGCTCAGCAGCACAATCTGCCCCCAACCTGCTTGCTTGAGATAATCCGCCAAGCCCACATCACTCAGGCTCAAGGCCGACGCGACACCACCTGTGCTGGCAGATGTAGCCGTAGACGTCGTGGCTGCGGTGTCTGCTTTCTGATCCGAGCCTTCACCCGGCGCAGGCACCGACACCACACCAAAGGGGCCTGCCACTTCCCAGCCCTGTCCGGTGGGGATCAGGGTCAAGGTTTGCGTAGAGGGGGAATAGCACAGGCCAGCATCGGCACAACCCTGGCTGACCACATCAATTTTCAGATCCTGGCCCGTACCGCTGTCGGCCAGCACGGGCACTCGCAGAGTGACCGAGTTGCGGTAGACCTCCATCACTTCGTCAAAGGTAGGGTCGTACACCTTCTCGCCATCGGGAAGCTGGGGAGTACCCAAATGCTCAGTCTTCTCGGTCGAGATCCCGAAACGCTTGCGATACATATAGTATTCAGGCGCGATCTGGAAATGAATATCCAGCTGATCGGCTTGGCTCATGGCCGCAGTCAGTACAAAAGCCTGCTCCGGGTCCAGAAACTCTTCTTCTGCCTGTGCCGTCAACGGCGTTGCCAGCCAAGCCAGCATCAAGACAAAGAAAACAGCAAACCACGCGCCAAGACGCTGGGCGGAAAACGGGGAACGCTTCAAAGACAAAGGCACAAATCTATTCCGGTTTTTTAGGCTGGGCTATCTGAAATCACGCAGGACGTGTCTGGGTGCGGACCCAATCCAGATAAGCGGTGAAACCACCAACAACCGGAAGCACAATCAATTCGGGCAGCTCGTAAGGATGCTGCTCCCGCAAGCGATCTGCCAGTTCCGGTAGCCGGGCCACTGTGGTTTTGAAAGTCAGCGTGATTTCCTCATCGCCCTGTAACTCCCCTTGCCACATGTACATAGACAAACTGGCGGGCGCAAGGTTCGCACAAGCGGCAATTCCATCTTCAACCAGGTGATGAGCCAGGTACTTGGCCAGCATCATATCGGGCACCGTCGTCTGCACCAGCACCAATTGCTGTGCATCCAGATCGGGCAAGGTCAAGGCCAGTTTGGGTTTGGAACTGGAGGAATTCTCAGAGGACATGCAGGGCTCCTAATCAAGCCCTTAGTGTAGCGCCGGATGCCGGCGCTTAGATGCTGGACCGAGGTCGAGTCAGGCCGCTTAATGTTTCAGAGGGGCGCTCGCCATAGCGATGTCGATAGTCAGCAGAGAACTGTCCCAAGTGGGCAAAGCCACAGGCCAGGGCCACTTCGGTGACTGACATGCCACCTTCCTGCAAATATCGGCGGGCCGCTTCCAAACGCATCTGCTTTAGACGCGCCATCGGTGCGACACCCAAATGTTCCCGGAACCCCGCATACAGACTGCGCACACTAACACCTGCCGCTTGGGCTATATCGCCAATCGTGATGGGCTGGCCGGTCTGACTTTCCATGAAATCCAGGGAACGTCGCAAAACATGCGGCAAGGCTGCTACGGTCTTATGGGCGGGCTGATTGTGCTGGTGCAGCTCGAACAAGGCATAAATCAGGGTCTGCTCGAATTGGCGTACCTGTCGGGGCTGATCAAACAAAGTGCCGTCCGACACTTCGGCAAACTGCCAATCCAGTAAGCGGCGCAAACTGGCTCCGCCAGGCGCATCCAAAGGAATGGAAGGCTGAAACTCCAAGGGGCCGCGTACAGGCTGCGCAAAATATTCCTGATAGTGACGCTCCAGCCCTTGGCGTCCAATACGCACAAACAGCTTATCGGCCTCCAGACTATGTTCCATGCTGAAGTCTTGAGTCGGGCTGATGATGGAAGCCAGGCGAGAGGTAGACGCGAAACGTCCGTGCGCCGTATGAATCTGCTCTTGTCCCGACAGAGGAATTTGCAAGAGATAGAAGTCGTCCAGTGGCTGGGGCTGAATCTGCACCTGCGCGCCATAGCGCAAACGACCATAGGCCACATCCTGGCCTTGGCGTAGATACAAGCGTGCATTCAGACGCTGACGAGTATCCGCCAGGGTCAGACTATGCGGGCAGAAAACCTGGGAGATATAGTGCTGAACGCAGTCCACATCCTGCGAATGCAGCTGGGCATAGCGATTCAGTATGGTGGTCATGAGCGTCGCAACAAGCGATAAAAAAAGCTGTGCCTTAGTGTGGCACAGCCCCTTGCACTGCAACATCGAGACTATCCCTAGGCCCGGCTAAGGTGCCAAGACAGAGACAGCGATCCCGACGATTTACTGGCCCTGAAAACGGCCAAAACGTCCCTGCCAATACAGCAAAGGCGAATCCTGTGCCTGCTCGGCATGGTGCACCTGCAAGACACGGCCCAATACCAAAGCATGGCTATGACGTTCAATTACTTCCACGATCTGGCAGGCCAAAGCGGCAGGAGCTTGTCGTGCCAACCAGATACCGTGCTCGGTACGCAGCCAATCATGTCCGGCATAACGCGCATCGCCTTGCTCGCCTTTGAAACCGGCAAACTGCAAAGCCATGCCTGCCTGCTCGACACCCAGAATATTCACACCGAACAGGCCACTGTCACGCATTAAAGGCCAGGACGAGGAGCTTTGATTCACACAGACCAGTACCTCTGCCGGATCTGCGGCTACCGAGGTGACCGACGTTGCCGTCAGGCCGCTACGCTGGCCCTGGTGTTCGACCGTAATCACATTGGCCGTGCCACCCAGATGGCGCATAGCAAGTTTGAACTGCTCGGCAGAAACTCCAGGCGCGTGCAGCGCTTGGTCTGTCGGCAAGGAAGCCAATTCCACAGGCATGATTCACCCTTTTTTAATCTTATGGGCAGCACAGTCATCAGGACGGTGCTGCCTGCGTGGCGTACGTGAACTGGCTATCCCCCGGAGCAAACCCAAGCCTGCCCGATAGCCAGAAAATCGCTCTTAGCGAATGCCACGCTGCTGCAACAAAGGCAGCACAGTATCACGGAAATAAGGGAATTCCTTTACATAGTCCACAAAGGACAAGGTTGTTCCCCGGAAACCGGCTTCGTGCAACGCGCACAAACCGTCAGCCACTTGCTCGGGCGTACCCACCAGCGGGAAGCCACCATGGCCCGCGGCCATACGCTCGCGAATCTGCTCCAACAGCTCGTGCGGGAAGGAATGGGCGTGCGCAAACTGCAAATTCATCAGGTTATCCACGGCACCATTGTCGATATTGGCCATGATGCGTTCCCATTCGGCCTTGGCCTCGGCTTCCGTCGGACGGCAAACCACGTGCGAGAAAGTCATCACATCAACCTTGCGGCCTTGCGCTTCACCTTGTGCCTTGAGCTCAGCCACTTCTTTCCTGGAGCGCTCCAACTCCATAGCAGGTGTGAACAGGAAGTTCGCGTTGCGGCTGGCAAACTCACGGCCCTGACCGGAACCAGCGGCGTTAAAGATAGGTGGATCAAATTCAGGACGAGGATTGCCGTAGACGCCTTTGGCCTGGAAGTATTTACCATCCCAATCGAAGCGACCATCGTGGTGCCAGATCTTCTTGATCAGATCGAACCATTCTTGTGCATAGCCATAGCGGGTTTCGTGATCATCAGGCAACTTCACACCCAAAGCGTCGTACTCGGGCTTGTTCCAGCCAGCCACGATATTCAGACCGACACGGTTGCCGCTCATCTGGGCCATCGTGGCGATTTGCTTGGCGATCACAACGGGATGGTTTGCAACGGTGTGCACAGTGGCAAACACGCTGATATTGCGAGTATTCGCCAGCAAGGCAGTCGCCCAGGTGACAGTTTCCAGCACGTAGCCGTGGAAATCGGTTTCACCACCGTAACCAATCCAACGGGCGATAGGCAGCATGAAGTCGATACCGGCATCGTCCAGCAGCTTGCCCAGCTTCAGATTGTTTTCCCACGTAGCTTGCCAGCGATCGGGCAAGGTCGATACCGTCATGCCACCACCGCAGTTGGTAGCAAAGGTTCCCAGCAGAAACTTATCGTGTGTGAGCAATGTATTCTGTGCCATCGCCAGTCTCCTGAAAATCGTTGTTCTTTACAGCTCACCACCATGGCAAAGCTGACATAGCGCAGATTTTAGGGATTGGCTTTACGGCCCACTATCGGATCACTGCCGGTTTTATCAATTGCCTGCAATTATTTGAACTTTAAAGCTCTACAGGCCACCCAACCTAGTCAAAACCCTTACATAACAGCGGCTTGTCGTGTTTTCAGAACCGTTTTCAACGGTCAAAGCACCCTGCTTTACACCTTCACACCGTACTGAAATGGAGTCCACGTTCTGGCTCAAGCCCACGTTTGGACTTATATAGGGGGTAGGCTTGACACTAAGCTTGGGGCACAAGCAAAACGAAGGTGAGAAACAAGGTCAGCAGCAACAAGGTTAAGACCTTCCCAAAAACTCCCAGCCCGTGATGAACAAAACCATACGCCGCCAATAAAAAAAACGGACTCCTGAGAGTCCGTTTTCAATACTACGGTAGAAACAAGCGGCGCTTATTCAGCAGCGGCTTCTTCCTGAACTTCTGGACGATCCACCAGCTCCATGAATGCCATAGGAGCGTTATCACCCTGACGGAAACCCATTTTCAGGATGCGGGTGTAGCCGCCGTTACGCTCTTGGTAACGTGGGCCGAAAACTTCAAACAGCTTGGTCACTGCATCGCGGTCGCGCAGACGGGCGAAAGCCAGACGACGGTTTGCCAAGGTTGGGTTTTTAGCCAAAGTGATCAGAGGCTCAACCACGCGGCGCAGCTCTTTAGCTTTAGGCAGGGTGGTTTTGATGGCTTCGTGAGTCAGCAGGGACACGGACATGTTGCGGAACATGGCCAAACGGTGGCTGCTGGTACGATTCAGTTTACGTAGACCGTGACGGTGACGCATGATGATTTTCCTAAATAATGAATCTAATTGGCACGCCGCTTATGCGACATGCGTAAATCCGGTTCTTCTATCAGCTAAGCTGCGGACCAGATGGACAGCGCAAAACAATAGCACATTTTCAGCCGCCACCTACACTTTTTGCAGGTGTACAACACCAGAAAAAGTGTAAGCGGCGTCTAAGAAACGTCTGTCTTGCTTACTACTTATGGACGCTCAAGACCCAGTGGTGGCCAGTTTTCGAGCTTCATGCCCAAAGTCAGACCACGTGCAGCCAACACTTCCTTGATTTCGTTCAAGGACTTGCGGCCCAGGTTTGGAGTCTTCAACAGTTCGTTTTCGGTACGCTGGATCAGATCGCCGATGTAGTAAATATTTTCGGCTTTCAGGCAGTTTGCGGAACGAACAGTCAGTTCCAGATCGTCGACAGGACGCAGCAACACAGGATCGATCTGTGGAGCGCCACGCACTGGAGCTTCGTAGGCATCGCCCACACCTTCCAGAGCAGCAAACACAGAGATTTGATCCATCAGGATGCGAGCGGACTGGCGCACGGCTTCCTCGGGCGAGATCACGCCGTTGGTTTCGATGTCCAGAACCAGCTTGTCCAGGTCAGTACGCTGTTCCACACGGGCGTTTTCGACCGCGTAGCTAACACGACGCACTGGGCTGTAGGAGGCATCCAGCACGATACGACCGATCGTGTGGGTGCGATCATCAGCCAGGGCGCGCACGTTACCAGGAACGTAGCCACGGCCTTGCTCAACCTTGATTTGCATTTCCAGCTTGCCGTCGTCGGTCAAGGTGGCAATCACATGATTGGGGTTGATGATTTCAACGTCGTGCGGCAATTCGATGTCGCTGGCCAGAACTTGGCCGGCGCCTTCCTTGCGCAGGATCAGGGTAACTTCTTCACGGCTGTGCAGCTTGAAGACCACGCCCTTCAGGTTCATCAAGATATCAACCACGTCCTCGCCCACGCCTGGCAGCGTGGAGTACTCGTGCACCACACCGGTAATCTGCACTTCAGTGGGTGCATAGCCGGTCATGGAGGACAGCAAGATACGACGCAGTGCGTTGCCCAGAGTGTGGCCGTAGCCGCGCTCGAAAGGCTCCATGATCACCTTGGCGTGATTTTTGCTGATCGGTTCAACTTCGATGGAACGGGGTTTCAAAAAACCTTGAGACATTCGATTTCCTTTTCAATACCCTCGGCTCGTTACACCGATAAGGCTGACGGAAACTGGCAAAGCCAGCGGGATAGTATCGCAAAGCCCACTTGCCGAAAATCGGGAAGTGGGCCTGCGATTACTGCATTGCGTAAGAGGTCTTCGCGTACAAAATTAACGCGAGTACAACTCAACAACCAGCGATTCGTTGATGTCTTGAGCGACATCAGCGCGATCAGGAGCTTGCTTGAACACGCCGGACAGCTTGGCGGTGTCAACTTCTACCCACTGAGGCAAGCCAATGCCCGTAGCCAGATCCAGGGATTCCTTGATACGGCCTTGGGATTTAGCTTTTTCGCGCACGGAAACAACGTCACCAGCCTTGATCAGCATGGAAGCGATGTCAGCGGTGTGACCGTTGACTTCGATTGCACGGTGGTTCACCAGCTGACGTGCTTCTGCACGTGTAGAGCCAAAGCCCATGCGGTAAACCACGTTGTCCAGACGCGATTCCAGCAATTGAATCAGCGTTTCACCGGTGTTGCCACGACGGCGGTCAGCTTCAACGTAGTACTTGCGGAACTGCTTTTCCAGCACGCCGTACATACGCTTGAGCTTTTGCTTTTCGCGCAGCTGCAGACCGAAGTCAGACGTACGAGCACCGGAGGTGCGGCCGTGCTGACCAGGACGCGATTCCAGTTTGCACTTGGAATCCAGCGAGCGACGGGCGCTCTTCAAAAACAGATCGGTACCCTCGCGACGCGAGAGCTTGCATTTTGGTCCAATATAACGAGCCACTTCGCTTCCCCTTAGATGCGACGACGCTTGGGCGGACGGCAGCCGTTATGCGGAACCGGTGTGATGTCTGCAATGCTGGTGATCTTGATACCCAGAGCATTCAGAGCACGCACAGACGATTCACGGCCTGGACCGGGGCCCTTGATGCGAACTTCAAGATTTTTAATACCGTATTCCATGGCAGTACGGCCGGCTGTTTCAGCGGCAACCTGCGCGGCAAACGGCGTGGATTTACGAGAGCCTTTAAAGCCCGCGCCACCCGACGTAGCCCAGGACAATGCGTTGCCCTGACGGTCAGTAATGGTGATGATCGTGTTGTTAAAAGAAGCGTGGACGTGAGCAATCCCGTCCGACACGCTTTTTTTGACTTTCTTGCGTGCGCGTGAAGCGCTGCTAGAAGCTTTGGCCATCTTCTATTCCTCGATTATTTCTTCAGGGACGCGGCGGCGCGACGCGGACCTTTACGGGTGCGAGCGTTAGTGCGTGTACGTTGGCCGCGCACTGGCAGACCGCGACGATGACGCATGCCACGGTAAGTTCCCAAGTCAGCCAAACGCTTGATCGAGAGCTGAACTTCACGACGCAGGTCACCTTCTACGGTGAACAGGCCGATCTGTTCGCGAATGCGCTCGAGTTCCGCGTCGGTCAGATCTTTGACCTTCTTGGAGTATTCAATACCCGATGCTTCGCAAATCTTGCGAGCGCGGGTGCGACCGATGCCGAAAATCGCGGTAAGACCGATTTCGGCGTGTTGATGCGGCGGGATGTTAATGCCGGCAATACGGGCCATGGTTATTCCTTGTTAAATCGGTTGCGTTTCGGCAACTTAGCCTTGACGCTGCTTATGACGTGGATCGGTGCAGATGACACGCACCACGCCATGACGTTTAATGATTTTGCAGTTGCGGCAGATCCGCTTTACTGATGCCATTACCTTCATGGTTTGACTCCTAGTTTCCTGTAACCGGCCGCTTATTTGGAGCGGAACACAATTCGTGCTCGGGATAGATCATAGGGCGTGAGCTCCACAGTGACCTTATCGCCCGGCAGAATCCGGATATAGTGCATACGCATTTTGCCTGAAATGTATCCGAGCACTACGTGACCATTTTCCAGCTTGACGCGAAAAGTTGCGTTGGGAAGGTTCTCAAGAACCTGTCCCTGCATTTGAATGACGTCGTCCTTTGCCATTTTCGTGAATTACCGCATCGGCAAGCTCGAGCCTTTGAAGTTAGCCTTCTTGAGCAGCGAGTCGTATTGTTGTGACATGACATAGGCCTGGGCCTGCGCCATGAAGTCCATGGTTACTACAACAATAATCAGCAAGGATGTGCCGCCAAAATAGAACGGTACATTCCAGCGCATTTGCAAGAACTCTGGTACCAAACACACCAAGGTAATGTAGATCGCACCGGCCAAAGTCAGACGCATCAAAATCTTGTCGATATAACGCGCTGTCTGATCACCGGGACGAATCCCTGGTACGAAGGCTCCACTCTTTTTCAGGTTGTCTGCAGTTTCGCGGCTGTTGAACACCAGGGCCGTGTAGAAAAAGCAGAACAAAATGATCAGCGCGGAGAACAAAGTAATGTAAAGCGGCTGACGCGGCGACAAAGCAGCCTCGATTTCACGCAACCAACCCAGACCGGGTGTGCTGGAGAACCAATTAGCAATTGTCGCTGGCAACAGAATGATGGACGAAGCGAAGATCGGAGGGATCACGCCAGCCATGTTCAGTTTCAGCGGCAAATGCGAGCTTTGACCACCATAGATACGGTTACCTACTTGCCGTTTGGCGTAGTTGACCGTGATACGACGCTGACCACGCTCGACAAAGACGACGAAGTACGTGACGGCGGCTACTAAAACGAGGATAAACAGTGCCGATAGAATCGACATGGAATCCGTACGCACCAGATCAAGCATACCGCCCAAAGCATTAGGCAGACCCGCTACGATACCGGCGAAGATCAGGATGGAAATACCATTACCCAATCCACGTTCAGTGATTTGTTCACCCAGCCACATGACGAACATGGTGCCAGTGACCAGTGTTACCACTGTCGTGAAGCGAAACAGCATCCCTGGGTCGATAACCAGACCGGGCTGCGATTCTAGAGCGATGGAAATCCCAACTCCCTGGAACAAAGCCAAAAAGACCGTTCCGTAACGGGTGTATTGCGTGATCTTGCGACGACCCGACTCACCCTCTTTCTTGATTGCTTCCAGCGTGGGCACCACAGCGGTCATCAATTGCATGATGATGGACGCAGAGATGTAGGGCATGATTCCCAGTGCGAACACTGAGAATCGCTCTAAAGCACCACCGGAGAACATGTTAAACAAACCCAGAATACCACTCTGGTTTTGAGTAAACAGTTCGGACAAGGCATCAGGATTGATGCCTGGTACCGGAATGTGCGTACCCAAGCGGTAGACAATCAGGGCGAGCAACAGGAAAACGAGACGACGTTTCAAATCGCCGTAGCGCGGACCCGACTTACTCTGTGCCTGAGCTTTTGCCACCGTGACCCCTTTTTATTCCAGCGAGCCGCCGGCTGCTTCGATCGCGGCGCGAGCGCCGGCCGTTGCATTAATGCCTTTCAGCGCAACTTTACGGGAAAGTTCACCGGACTTGATGACTTTAGCGTAACGCACCATTTGGCCAACCACGCCAGCCTGCTTCAGTGCCTGGACGTCGATAACTTCGGCATCCATTTTTTGCAGTTCGGACAGACGTACTTCTGCGTACAGGTGGTCGTCCAGGGTGGTGAAACCACGCTTGGGCAAACGACGTTGCAAAGGCATTTGACCGCCTTCGAAACCGACTTTATGAAAACCACCCGAGCGGGATTTCTGGCCTTTATGACCACGTCCGCCGGTTTTGCCCAAGCCGGAACCGACACCGCGACCAACACGACGTGCTGCGTGTTTGGCGCCAGCGGCGGGCTTGAGATTGTTTAATTGCAATTCAGACATCCCGATTCCTTTCAGGCTTCCGAGACCGTAACCAGATAATCCACCTTGCGGATCATCCCACGAACCTCAGGAGTATCAACCAATACACGGCTGGTGTTGACTCGGCGCAGACCCAGGCCGCGAACGGTGTCGCGATGGCTTTGCTTTGTGCCGATGACCGAACGCACCAACGTAACTTTGATTTGTTTCTGTGCCATGACTTACCCCAGAATTTCTTCAACTGTCTTGCCGCGCTTGGCAGCAATGTCAGCAGGTGTCGAGCAAGCACGCAAACCGTTCAATGTAGCGCGAACCATGTTGTATGGGTTGCTGGAACCCAGGCTCTTGGCTACGACGTTGCGCACGCCCATCACTTCGAAGATAGCGCGCATTGGGCCACCGGCGATAACGCCAGTACCTTCAGCTGCGGGAGAGATCAGAACGGTGGCTGCACCGTGCTTACCAACTACGGTGTGATGCAAGGTGCCATTCTTCAGAGGCACTTTGATCAGACCACGACGGGCCTGTTCCATTGCCTTCTGAACAGCAACGGGTACTTCGCGGGCCTTGCCCTTACCCATGCCGATGCGACCATCGCCATCACCGACCACGGCCAGCGAAGCAAAGCTCATGGTGCGACCACCTTTAACGACTTTGCTGACGCGGTTGACCGCAATCATCTTTTCTTTCAGGCCGTCATCGCGCTCTTGCTCTGGAGCCTGTCTGCCTTGTGCTTTAGCCATTTGATAATTCCTTTAGAATTTCAAGCCGGCTTCACGCGCGGCCTCGGCCAGCGCTTTCACGCGGCCATGGTAACGGAAGCCCGAGCGGTCAAAAGCAACCGTCTCGATGCCCGCAGCCTTCGCCTTTTCGGCGACGCGCTTGCCAACCAGGCTGGCTGCCGCTACGTTGCTGCCAACGGCCAATTCTTTGCGAACTTCGGTCTCGACAGTGGAAGCACTGACCAGAACGCGGTCGCCTTCGGGCGAGATGATGCTCGCGTAAATATGCGTATTCGTGCGATGCACCGACAGGCGGTGTACGCGCAGCTCGGCGATCTTGCGGCGAGTAGCCACTGCACGACGCATACGGGATTGTTTCTTGTCCATGATTCGTCCTTGCCTGCGGGCTTATTTCTTCTTGGTTTCCTTGAGGATGACGCGTTCGCCGACGTAACGTACACCTTTGCCTTTGTAAGGCTCTGGTGGACGATAGCCACGAATTTCTGCGGCAACCTGACCAACCACCTGCTTGTTCGAGCCCTTGATCACGACTTCCGTCGGAGTTGGGCACTCGGCTTTGATGCCTTCAGGCAGGTCGTGCACGATGTCGTGCGAGAAACCCAGTTGCAACTTCAAGGCATTACCCTGGACGGAGGCACGGAAACCCACGCCAACCAGACTCAGCTTGCGTTCGAAACCGGCGCTCACGCCAACAACCATGTTGTTGACCAGTTGGCGCACGGTGCCGGACATTGCGTTTGCGTGACGAGTTTCGTTCGCAGGCACAAAAGACAGCTGACCGTCTTGAAGTTCAATAGTGACGTCGCCAGTCAGAGTTTGAACCAAAGTGCCCAGAGGGCCTTTGACCGTGATCTGATCAGCGGCAATGGTCGTTTCTACGCCTTTAGGCAGGGAAACGGGATACTTAGCGATACGTGACATATGATGTTCTCCTTATGCCACGTAGCACAGCACTTCGCCACCGACGCCAGCTGCACGTGCTTTGCGATCGGTCATCACGCCGCGAGACGTGGACACGATAGCAACACCCAAGCCGTTCATGACTTGAGGGATGTGTGTGCTGCCTTTGTAGATGCGCAGTCCAGGACGCGAAACGCGGTCGATGCGCTCGATGACTGGCTGGCCGGCATAGTATTTCAGGGTGACTTCCAGTTCTGGCTTGGCTTTTTCGCCAACGATACGGAAATCTTCGATGTAGCCTTCGTCTTTCAGCACAGCAGCAATAGCTGCTTTCAGCTTCGAGGAGGGCATGCTGACCGATGTCTTGTTGACCATTTGCGCGTTACGCACGCGGGTCAACATATCGGCGATTGGATCGCTCATGCTCATGTGTATTTCTCCTACCAGCTGGCCTTGGTCATACCGGGGATCTCGCCGCGCATTGCCATTTCGCGCACTTTATGGCGAGTCAAACCGAATTTCTTGAAAACACCACGAGGGCGACCGGTGATAACGCAACGGTTGCGTTGACGGGTCGGGTTCGCGTTGCGTGGCAATTGTTGCAACTGCAAACGAGCTTCGTAGCGCTCTTCGTCAGACTTGGACTGGTCGTCAATGATCGCTTTCAGTGCTGCACGCTTGGCGGCGAATTTCTCAGCCAGCTTGGCGCGCTTGATGTCGCGATTGATGAGGGAAAGTTTAGCCACGTTGCGCCCCTTAGTTGCGGAACGGGAAGCTGAACGCGCTAAGCAGCGCCTTGGCCTCTTCGTCCGTCTTGGCAGAAGTAGTGATGCTGATGTTCAGACCACGCACTGCGTCGATTTTGTCGTACTCGATTTCGGGGAAAATGATTTGCTCTTTAACCCCCATGTTGTAGTTGCCACGGCCGTCAAACGCACGACCCGACACACCACGGAAGTCACGAACGCGTGGCAGAGCCACAGCGACCAGACGATCCAGGAATTCGTACATGCGTTGACCGCGCAGGGTCACCATACAACCGATCGGGTAATCTTCGCGAATCTTAAAACCGGCAATAGCTTTGCGGGTTTTCGTGATAACGGGCTTCTGACCAGCAATTTTGGTCATGTCCGATACCGCGTTCTCGATAATCTTCTTGTCAGCAACCGCTTCCGAGACACCCATGTTCAGAGTGATCTTGGTGATGCGGGGTACTTCCATAATGCTCTTGTACTCGAACTGCTTTTGCAGATCGGCAACCACTTTTTCGCGGTAGAACTCTTGTAAACGTGCCATGTTATCCGCCCCTTAAGCCTTGGCGCCAACGGCTTTGCCGCTGGAACGATAAACACGCGTCTTCTGACCGTCGATCACCTGGATACCAACGCGGTCGCCCTTGCCGGTTTCTGGGTTGAACAGTGCAACGTTCGAGATGTGGATAGGCATGGTCTTGTCGACGATACCACCCTGCGTGCCAGCCATAGGATTGGCTTTAACGTGTTTTTTGACTACGTTGATGCCTTCCACGATGACGTGGTCTGCATCGACGCGTTGCAGTACTGTGCCACGGCGTTTTTTATCACGGCCGGTCAGCACAATAACTTCGTCGCCTTTACGAATTTTTTGCATTTTTTCGCGCTCCTTACAGCACTTCGGGAGCCAAGGACACGATCTTCATGAACTTCTCGGTACGCAGTTCACGCGTAACGGGTCCGAAGATACGGGTGCCGATGGGTTCCAGCTTGGCATTGAGCAATACGGCGGCATTGCCACCGAAACGAATCAGCGAACCGTCTTTACGGCGCACGCCCTTAGCGGTACGAACCACTACAGCGTTGTAGATTTCGCCTTTTTTGACGCGTCCGCGCGGGGCCGCTTCTTTAACGGTAACTTTGATGATGTCACCAATTGCGGCATAACGGCGCTTCGAGCCGCCCAGCACCTTGATGCACATTACGGAACGCGCACCTGTGTTGTCGGCCACGTCCAGCGTGGTCTGCATTTGAATCATGATTTTTCCTGTTCCAACTTAATTGCAACGATCCAGTCAAAATGACTGGGTCACACAACCAGTTTTGGTCCCGTCAGATTCGGATCCAGCCAGTTCGATACCGTAAACCCGATCTCGATCTGGTCCGGCAAGCCGAACCCTAGGTTGAAATCTTGCGAGAGACAAAACGTTGTATTACCAACTTCAATCCGGATAGGCGACTAAGCCTCTCCGGTCAAAATAAAGAGGTAAGCCACATATACTAGCAAATAAGCCCCAGAAAAACAAGGATTTATTTGCTAAGGCCTTGGCACGACGGCGTTTTCACGCAACAACTCGTCCAGCTGGGCACTATTGCTGCCTCGGGTTACCCGGCGCAAACCTATCCCCAATTCCTGCAGGCTCTGCAGGAACGCTGTCAGCAAATGTCGGCCACCCACCTCGGCCTGCAGCGTCTGGGCGCGCTCATCGTCCAGGACAATATATTTGAGTGCCATCATGTGCAACCACAGAATCGATTCGGGCTGCTCCAGAACACGACGCAGACCAAATTGCACACCCAAGGGCCGCAATTTACCCACGAAAGCGACCGTTTCCACATCGTGCTCACTCAGGCAATAAGCATCCAGTTCGATAATCAGACGCCGGGCCTTGTCACCGGCCTTGGCCAGAACCTCTGCCACCTGATCTGCAAATCCAGGCTTGATCACCGATGCCCAGGAGACACGGACACTTAAACTGCCCTCGTTATCGGCTAACCAGTCGCTTGCCAGCTCCATCGTACGCAAGTCACACTGCCACGACAGACCCAGACGCACCGCCACCGGAATGAACAAATAGGCAGGCAAACTGGCCTGTCCCGGTTGCTCGGGCAACAAATTCAGGGTTGCATCGTGAATCTGGCCCGCTTGCCCCCAGACTTCAACGCCCGGCTTCACACTCAATTCAATCCGGCCTTGCTTCAGACCACGCTCAATACGTGAATGCCATTCCTGCTCACCAATGGAAGAGCTCGCCTCGGAGTGAAGCCCTTCAGACGGACGGTATTCCACTTCCTGATGCCCTGCCCCTTCGGCGCGCATCAAGGCATTATCCAAACGGGTCATCACGGCGCTGAGCGAGTCCTGACCTTCATAGTTCGTCATCGCCATGGACCAGCGGCACAAACTGCCATCGGGTAGAGGCTGGCGCAATTCCTGCAAGGCAGTACGCAGTTCCTGGGCAAAGCCCATCACTTGAGGACCCGTCTGGCCCTTGAGCAGCACAATAAAATCAGAACCATTCAAGCGCGCCAGATTGCCCGCGTCCATGCCATTTTTCTGCAATAGCTCCGTACAACGCTGAGTCACCAGCTTTAGCCAGGCATCCACCGCGTCACGAGACAGGGAGGTATTCAATGGCAGCAAGTCCCGCTGACGGAATAACAGCACATGGCCGCCCTCTTCCTGTTGCAGCACCTGACGGAACATATTCACGAAGTACTTGCGATTGGCCAGGCCCGTGACCGGATCGCAGTTCAACTCCAGCTGTAACTGCTCGATTCGAGCATTTTGCTCCTGGCTGCTAACACGAATACGTTTTTGCACCGTGCTTAAGGTATGTGTGACGGCTTCCAGCTCGGGGATCGTGCGCACTTTCTTGCGGCTGGGTACAGACTCGCTTTGATCCATCTGTTGCAGCTCGAACTGGACGTGTTCGCGCAAAGCCCGGCGCAACCAGGCCATGACCATCAATACAAACACACCCCAGGCAACCCCGGCGCCCAGCACCAACAAAGTGACGCGCACAAAACTTTTCCACAAACTGGCGCGGGCGTACTCGTCAGCAGGTTTTACTTCGATCGTACCAATCTGATTCCAGCCATTACTGACATGGGCCGAGGCCACGGGTACATCAATCGGCAAAGAGTTGGCGAACCACGCGGGCGAAGATCCGCTGATCTGTGTTTCTTGCTGAGCACTACGCTCCACCAGGACCGTATCGGAGGTGTCAATAAAGCGGATACGCTCAAACTGCCCGGTATCGTACAAGGCGGCAATCAAAAGCTCCTGCGTCACCGGGTCCTGGTTGCTGGGCTGGGACAAGGTCAAGGCCAGCGAAGTCGCAGCCGACTCACCCTGAGCCTGCAACTGACTGCTCAAATACTGCCTTGCCGAGTCGACGCTGAACCACAGCGTGCCAATCAAGATAGCAAGAATCGCGCACGAGACACTTAGCAGGAGCTGTTTAAGTAAAGACATAGCGCTTCCGTATATTCCATAAATTCTGGTCTAGCCCACCCGATATGGGTGTCCTGAGGTCTGTTTCCATTTGGTGCTCTAGCCCAAGGACCGGCACATCATCAAGGAACAAAACCTTCCTTACGCATTTTTTCCAGCAAACCACGCCACCGGCTGATACTGTCCACCGAACCTTTCTGGGCATTACCCACATACACCCCTTGCGAATTGAAGCTGAACACAGGGGTCAAATCAGGACGCTGGCTGGCGGGGCGAATCGAGCCACTTAAATTATCCAGCAGCAAAGGCTCGGCCTGGGGCGTGGGATAGTAGCCCAGAACCATGTGCGCAATGCTTTGCCCACCTACTTGAGCCCGCACGTAAATCAATCGCAGTTTTTCATTGGGCACACCCAGGTGCAACAAGGAAAAATACTTGCCGATAACAAAGTCCTCACAGTCACCCGCCGCTTTGCCCAAAGTCTCGATGGGCGTGGCCCAATAGTCCAGCTGGCCCCAAATATGAATGTCCTCGCCAGCCATCACATTCATATTCCAGAAATCATTGACGGCATCCAGCTGACGACGCTCACTTAAACCACGGGCGGACTCCAGATTAGCCATCCACCGATCCACGGCAGTCCCGGCACGGGCGCCAAAGCGGGAAACGGCGGTCTGGCGAATCTTGCTGACCTCGAACTGCAAGGCAGGCGCCGACAAGGGCAGCCACACCACAACCAGCAGTGCGACCAGCACAAACAGCGCAATCCTAGATCGAAGAAAAAGGCGTAGCCAGGCAAGAGACAAGAGCACGTCAATCCCAAATAAGCAAACCCTTATAACGGCGTTATAGCTTGCCTATTTAGTGAACGCTTGGCAATCGACAAAGCGTCTGAACCCTCTATATATAGAGCAGGCTGTTAAACGGTCTCGAATCACCCCAGCAAAAAGAAACAGCTGGTCTACAAAACCGCAGAGCCAACGCCTACCAGCTCAGCCTGGCCAGCCGTTCTGCTGCATGCACCCTCTTTCCTGCAGCCACATCAAGGATCATAGTCACAAATGCCAAACACCCACTATTGGCGCTGACGACAAGCTGCAGACATAAAAAAACCCCACAAACCCAAAAAGGCTTGTGGGGCTTGGGCACTACCCGCAGATAGTGCCTATCCGGTGAACAGCTTAGAAATCAGAAGACTTCAAAGTACCGTCTTTGAGCGAGTTGGCGATCTGGGCTGCCTTCTCTGCGTCAAAGTCGATGTTGTCCAGAATGATCTTCTGATCGATCTGGCCATTACCTTGAGAGCTGATACCGATTTCCATCTTGCCGTTATCCGAGCTGCCTACCGTCAGGTACTGGCTCAGGTTACCGTCGTTGACGTCGTGGCCCGACAGCAAATCAGTGATATCCAAGGTGTCGGTACCCGAATCACCAAAGTCCATCACGTAATCCACAGCCGGTTTGCTGCTGGTACCTTCATCACCCTTGTTCCATACGAAGGTGTCATCACCCTCGCCGCCGAACATGATGTCGTCGCCAGCACCGCCGATCAGGATATCGTTGCCACCTTGGCCGTACAGGATGTCGTTACCAGCACCACCATCAAGGATGTCGTTACCACCGCGCTTGTCACCGTCAACATTGAAGTCAGCGTGGTTTTCCTTGATGTACTCGTACAGATCATTACCTGTTGCTGGAGTACCGCCGTTCTTCATTTGCAAGAACACTTCCAGCGCCTTCAAGCCCGAGCCGTCAGGCAGGTTGTCTGGACGACCACCCACTTCATGCCATGGCAACACATCGCCATCGGTATTGATCGTGTCACCAAAGATGATGTCGTTGCCGTCACCACCAATGATGTGGTCATTACCAACGGGGGCTGGATCGTTCGTTACCGAACCACCCTTCAAGGCTGCATCCAGGTCTTCCTTGGTGTTGACGATGTCGACCTTGTTAACCTCAGTCCAATCTTGAGGATTGCCGGAGGACAACAGCGTTACGTCATCAATGTAGACCTTGTAGTTACTGCTGCTGGAACGATCGTCCACCAGGAACTCGAAGCGGTATTGGCCTTCGCCCACGGGCTTGGTCGTGATGGTGCCGGAGCTACCTGGACGACCACCTTCCTGCACAACTTCCCAGTTACCTGTCTTCTCGTTGTACTTCTGCAGTTGCCACTTGAAGACGTCGGCACTGTTACGGCCGCTTTCAGCATAGTGGAAGCTCAACTTGCCATAGCTGCCCGCAGCAACGGTCATACCTGGGCCACGAACGGTAGTCGCGGTATCGCCATTGCGGCTGTAGGTATCCGTAATTTCCAATCGGTTATCCGGATACCAAGTGCTACCCTGGTTCTTGACTCCAACTGTGCCGTTACCGCCGACCTTGTTCCAACCGTCATGACGGCCGTTTTCAAAGTCAGTCACGTCCTTGGTGCCACGAACAACGTCAACAACCTCAGTACCCGTGTTGTCGTATTTGCGCAGGACATCCACGCTGACGTCGTTACCAATACCCACGGCGTAAACCTTGCTACCCGAAGAGGTAACCAGGCTGTCGTAGGCTGCCTTACCACGCGAATCAGCCGTAGCGTCGTAACCGCTACCAGCACCTTGGCCAGTACCGTACTGGGTTGGGTTACCGTCAGTCAGGAAGTAAGTAACGTTTTCATAAGCGTTGCCGTACTTGTCGACTGCAGGTGCATCGCCAGTCTTGAACCATGCTTCAGCGGCCTTGAAGGCTGCTTCGTAGTTGGTACCACCCACGCTGGAGTTCCAGCTGGAGTTGTAGCCGTTCAAGGTATCAATCGAATTGAGCAGATTGATCAAATCGGCATGAGTCAGGTCCTTGAAGACCATAGGCGTATCAGCCCTGGTACCAAAGCCAATAATGCTCAAGTTCACCGTGCCGCCTTCGTGGTTGGCCAAGCTTTCAGCCAAGGTCGTCAGCGCAGCCTTGAGCAACTGCATACGGTTCATATTGTCCGTACCAGAGGCTTCCTTCATGCTGTTGGAACGGTCAACCAGGATGGCAATGTTGTAGCTCTGGCCGTGAACAATGTTTTCTTGCACACCGCCGCGGTCACCAATAATGACGTCGTCGCCCACGCCACCATTCGGATTGCCACCACCGTTACCATCAACAATCAGTTGATCCACATCCAGCGTGTATGGGCCGGAGTCGTTGGCAGACGCACTGTTGCCAGCCGAGTCTGTCGTCGTCACTTTGGCGTCAACCGTGTCGTTCTTCAACAGATCCTGTACAGGTACTGGGATCTTGAAGGTCAGATCATTGCCAACAGTACCGGTGTATTCCTTGCCACCGATAGTCAGAGTCACGGTATCGCCAGGCTGTACATCCTTGCCAACCGTACCGGTCACATCAATCGTACCCTTGCCGTCACCAGCCTCATTGTGATCCAGCACACCGTCACCGGCGATCGGATCCAACGTGATCTCGGCTTCAGGCAATGTGGTCTGCACACCGTAGTCGCGGTCAGCTTCAGCACTAGCGCTGTTACCGGCGTCGTCCTTGGTCTCGACCTTGGCGTGGACATTGTCATCCAGAGCCAGCTCGGAGCCAGGAACATTCACGTTCCAGGTCTTGCCATCGGTATTAACCGTGGTGGTGTAATCCTTGCCGTTCACGGTCACAGTGACCTTGTCACCAGCCTTGACGTCCTGACCAACCTTACCAGTGATGGTGATGGTGGACTCGGACTCCGCCTTGTTGATCACGTCGTCACCCGCAATGGTGTCGATGGTGATCGAAGCTTCGGGCAGGTCAGTATCGACACCGTAGCCGCGGTCGGCTTCAGCACTGGCTGGGTTGCCCGCAGCATCTTCAGTCTCAACCTTGGCGTGTACGTTCGAATCTTGGGCCAGCTCAGAGCCAGGAACGTCCACGTTCCAGGTCTTGCCATCGGCGTTAACGGTGGTCGTGTAGTCCTTGCCGTTCACGGTCACAGTGACAGTGTCGCCGGCCTTGACGTCTTTACCCACGGTACC
>NZ_JAPKMZ010000004.1:0-522771 GCF_026344155.1 Alcaligenes nematophilus
GCTTCAGTTTCGGGGCTTGAACACGCCTGTACAAGTCTTCACCTTCTACTGACCTACTCTTATGAACCCTTTTGTCCTTATCTCCGGCTGCTCTGGTGGCGGCAAATCTACTCTGTTATCCGAGCTGCAGAATCGTGGCTATACGGTTATCCAGGAACCTGGGCGACGTATCGTGCAGGAACAACTGACCAGCGGTGGCTCTGCCCTTCCCTGGCTGGATATGGAGGCCTTCCTGAATGAAGCGATAAAGACCGCGCAAGATGACTATTCCAGCGCTCCGAAAGATGGTGGCTGGGTGTTTTTTGATCGAGGCTTGATTGATGCGGCCGCGGCTTTGCAGGAATTAAAGGGTACGCCACTGCTGGATGACCTCAACAAGACCTGCCCTTATCATTCACAGGTATTTTTAACGCCTCCCTGGCCTGAAATATACGAGGCTGATCCAGAACGTCGTCACGATATGGACGCTGCTTTGCGTGAGTATGAGCGCTTGAAGCGTGTTTATCCCCTACTGGGATACCAAGTGAGCCTGCTGCCCAAAACAAGCGTAGAAAAGCGTGCTGATTTTGTCTTGAAGACGCTAACTCAAGTGTGAGTACTGCTTTGTTATGCAAAGTGTCGATCACTAGAAGGAGCAGGTTCACACGGCTCTGTACTCCGCTTTCGGGCTGTGTTTCACTCCAGACTTTGTCCACAAGCCCCAAAGCATCCAGTACCGCAACAGACACAGTAAAAGCCCCGCATAAAAAAAGAGCCACCAGTCTTAAAACTGACAGCTCTTTTTACTTCATTTAGGCGTCAATCAGCCTTTCAAACCAGGCATCACACGTGTCAACGTGCTTGCAACCGTACGCTCCAGCACATCGACCAGCACAACCGTCTGCTGATCCACTTCGATATTGAGCTTATCGCCCGCCTTGTAGCGGGAGAACGTCGTCTGGCGCAAGGTTTCGGGAATCAGATTGATGGTCACAACACCGTCTTCCACATCCGCCACAGTCAAGCTGCAGCCATTCACGCCCAGAAAACCACGTGGAAACACGTATTTCGCCCAATCTTCCGGCATCTGAAAACGCAGACGGTTACCGGCCTCGGTAATACTCAGTTCCAGCACTTCAGCCGTCGTTGCGATATGGCCAGCCATCACATGGCCGCCAATTTCCTCGTTCAGCTTGGCCGACCGTTCGATATTGACCAGATCACCCGTTTTGAGTGTGCCCAGATTTGTGCGCTCCAGCGTGACGGGAATCGCATCAAAGGTGACTTTAGGGCCGGAGATGCTGGTCACGCTCAGGCATGTGCCTTCCACGCTGACACTGGCACCCAGTTGCAGATCCACCAGCAGCTCGTCAGTGAAGTCAATTTCAAACTCGGTACGGCCCAGCTCGGCCCTGACCGCAGTAAGAGGACGAACTGCTTTAACAATTCCGGTATACATCAGCACGCTCCTTCGCAGAATTCATGCAAAAGACCAACGGCTAATGCAGGGGAGATTTTCAGATTTTTCATTTGAACGCATCCTTGATTAAACAATGCGTCCTCCGGGCAGCAATAAAACACGCCGCTGCCTTGATCACAAGGCAGCGATGCTTCATCTTCTTTCATCCGGACTCTGACCGTCGGCCCAGGTTTCTCACCTGATCTGCTGACCTTTCCCTGGCGGAAAGCGCTCGCGGGCTGGGGAGTAGCTCCCTTACCGCCGGTGGGGAATTTCACCCCGCCCTGAAGACGTTTGCAGTGTAAGACCGGAGCCCAAGTCTAATCAAGCCAGACCCGCGCCCGGTCGCCACGCTTAAGCCTTGCGATGCACGCTCAAGCCTGCAAAGCTTTGCGCCACTGGCATCAACTCGATGTAGTTGACGTTCATATGGGCAGGCGCGCTCATGATCCAGGCAATGGTATTGGCGATATCGTCAGGCGTGAGCGCATCCACGTTCTGGTACAACGCAGCGGCTTTGTCTTTATCGCCCAGACGCACAGTCGAGAAGTCCGTACCGGAACACAGGCCAGGAGCCACGGTAGAAACACGAACTGCGGTACCCGACAGGTCGGCGCGCAGGTTCAGGCCCAGTTGATGCACAAAAGCCTTGGTAGCACCGTACACATTGCCGCCTGCATAAGCGTATTCGCCCGCAGTCGACCCCAAATTAATGATGTGGCCCTGATTGCGTTTGACCATACCCGGCAGCAAAGCGTGCGTAATGTGCAGCAACGCGCTGATATTGGTGGCCACCATGGTGTCCCACTGATCCATCTTGGCGTCTTGCGCCTTGTCCACGCCCAGTGCCAGACCAGCGTTATTGATCAGCACATCAATATTAGGAAAACGAGCTGTCAGATCAGCCAGAACCGCTTCTGCTCGCGCACGATCGGTCAAATCCACGCTGACCGGTACAAAACGCTCGCCCAGCTCGGCGGCCAGGGCATCGAGCTTGTCCTGGCGACGCGCCAGACCCAGCACGGTGTGTCCTTCAGATACCAATTTACGGGCAAGCGCAGCCCCAAACCCTGAGGAGGCCCCGGTGACAACGGCGGTTTTCATAGTGCGATCCCTATACAGCTCGCTGCTCGTTAAGCAGGCGACAATTAAAGCATTAAGGATAGCAAACTTCAGGAACTTCGTAGCCTCTTCACCCTAGGGAAAAAGCGGACAAATCCGTCTATGGAAATGCCCGCTTTTTTCTTGCCCTGGCATCAGGCGGCAGGCCGCTCCAGGCCCAGGTGGCCGCGCAGGGTTGCATGCTCGTATTCCTGACGGAACAGCCCGCGTTTTTGCAGAACCGGAATCACTTGCTCAACAAAGTCACGAATGCCATTGGGCAAGGAAGGCGGCATCAGGTTAAAACCATCCGCGCCTTCGTTGCGCCACCATTGCTCAATCTGATCCGCAATGGACTCCGGCGTACCGACCATGGTGCAGTGACCGCCGCCAGCAGCGATTCGGCCCAGCAACTGGCGCACTGTCGGTTTTTCCATTTCCACAATGCGCAGCATGGTGGCATAGCGCCCTTTGGGGCCTTTGAAGCTTTCCAGGGGCGGCAGTGGTGGCACTGGCGCATCCAGCTCCCAATTCATGCAGTCCTGGCCGACAAACATGCCCAGCTGACGCAAGGATGTCTCGGCGGGTAGCAATTCGTCCAGCTCTTGCTGCTTGCGGCGCGCCTCTTCCATGGTGGAGCCCACATAGGTCACCAAACCCGGCATCACGGGCACATCCACGCCACGGCCCGCTTCACGCACGCGTCGTTTGATATCGCGGTAATAGGATTGGGCCGAGGGCAAATCATAAGCCACAGCGTAAATAGCCTCCGCTTTGCGCGCGGCCAAATCACGGCCTTGCTCAGAAGCACCTGCCTGAAACAGCACCGGCTGGCCTTGTGGCGAACGTGGCAAAGTCAAGGGCCCATCCACCAGGAAGTGATCGCCCTTATGCAGGATCTGGCGAACCTGATCCACTTTGGCGTAATCGCCCTTTCTGTCCATGACCAAAGCACTGTCGCTCCAGGAGTCGAACAGTTGCAATGCGGTATCGACAAACTCTTCAGCCCGCGCATAGCGCCAGGCATGATCGGGCATGGCTTCGTAGCCGTGGTTACGCGCTTCCGAGTCAAACATGGATGTCACCACGTTCCAGCCCATCCGCCCATTGGATACATGATCCAAAGAGCACAACATGCGTGCCGCCACAAACGGCGTGTAGAAGGTACTGGAAACGGTACTGATCAAACCGATACGTTCGGTGGCTCGCGCCAGCGCAGCCATCATGGTCAAGGGTTCGAGGAACCAGCGCGGACCATCGGACACGTTATCGCTGGACTGACCATCGGCAAAGAAAATAGCGTCCAGCTTGCCGCGCTCGGCAATCTGGGTCAGCTCTTCGTAAAACCGAACATCGCCTAAACGTTCAACCTGAGAATCGGGATGGCGCCAGGCTGCTTTGTGATGCCCGCAGCCCATAATGAACAAATTGAAATGCAGCTGTCTCATCCGTTTTTCACCAACCCACCGTCAACAACCAGATTCTGTCCTGTTACGGCACGCGCCCACGGACCGGCGAAGAACAAGGCCGCATCGGCAAATTCCTCGGGCGTGGTCACGCGGCGCAAGGGTGTGCTGGCCGCAATCAAGTCAAACACCGCTTCGGGCGTGGCCGAGGACGCGTCGGTTGTACGCAGCAAACCACCGGAAATCATGTTCACGGTAATCTGATCGGGCCCCAGATCGTGCGACAAGGTGCGTGTCATGGACAACAAGGCCGCCTTGGCCGCAGTGTAATCGTGGTAAGGCACCACGGGGTTCTGAAACAGGTTCGTGCCGATATTGATAATGCGGCCAAAACCGGCCTGTTTCATGCCAGGCAGGGCGGCCTGTGTAGTGTTCAAGGCACCGCCCACAATGCCTTCCAGCTGCTGGTTCAGCTGCGTCCACGTCAAGGTATCGGCATGGGGACGGGCATCGCCATTGAAGGAGAACTCGGGCAAGGCGTTATTGACGACGGTAGTGATGGGCTGGTCAAAGTGCGCCTGCGCCTTGGCAAACAAGGCTTGTACCGAAGCCGCATCCGTCACGTCCGCTTGCACGGCCAGACATTGCTGCGGAAATTCGTCCGCCAGCGCCTGAGCGGCTGCTTCACTTTTCAGGTAATTGATCACAACTTTTGCGCCCTGGCCTGCAAAGGCGCGTACCAGGCAAGCCCCCAGGCCGCGTGCGCCGCCGGTGACCAGAACAAGTTGTTGAGAGAGTTCCGAGACGTGTTCCACAGACATGACATTCCTTGCAAGATTTCGGCGAGGATGTCGACCTGCTTGAGACGCAGGGCCATGGATTCGGACATCCCTTCGCCAGTATGAGCTGGATCAGGTTCGACGGGTTTTATCTCAGCCCTTCCCAAGAAGGACACCCCGTGCCGCAGGCAGACCATAGCATAAATCGGACTCAACCGTATTATTGACATTTGAAAGAAGCTCTCCTACTCTTCTAGCCTGTTCCTGGGGGAGTCCTTAACGGGCTGAGACTCCGCATTCAAGCGGTAACCCTTAGAACCTGATCCGGATCATGCCGGCGAAGGGAAAGGAAACGCGGCCTGGCAGCCTGCCCGCTCTTGTCTGAGCGGCGCATTCACAAGCTCACACGCCCCATTTCAATCCCTCCATTTTTCTGCGCCCTGCTCTGGCACCCTGCCAGACTGGCCGGTTTGTGCCTGTTCAAACAGGCTTTTGGGGAGATCTCATGCTGGACCAAAGTGCCACCCTCCTGTGGCTCATCGTTTTTTCCGCCGCTTTTGCCTTGGCCGGGGTGCTGTACGCCCGCCACTACAACAGTTCCCTGGAAGACTTTGTGGTGGCTCGCAACAGCCAAAGCTCGGTCGCTACCATTCTGACTTTATTGGCCTCCTCGCTGGGTGCCTGGATTCTGTTTTCGCCCGCACAGGCAGCCAGCTGGGGCGGTTTAAGCGCTGTCATCGGCTATGCCATTGGCTCCATGTCGCCCCGTCTGGCCATGATTCCACTCGGCAAGCGCATGCGCGAATTGCTGCCTCGCGGCCATAGCCTGAGCGAGTTTGTCATCGCCCGCTACGGTCGTCCCATGTATGCGCTGACCCTGGTCATCATGCTGTTTTACATGTTCATCTCCATGACGGCAGAAATCACCGCCATGTCCAAGATGATCACCTTGATTGCCCCGATTCCTTTATGGGTCACGGCCAGCATTGTGTTGCTGGCTACGCTGATCTACACCTCTTACGGCGGGCTGCGCGCGTCCATCTTCACCGACAAGGTGCAGATGTTTGTGATTCTGCCCATGCTGTTCCTGATCGTGATGTTCGGCTGGCAGGCGGTGGGCGGCCCGGTACAGTTGTTTGACAGCGTGAAACTGGAAGCCCCACGCCTGATCGAGCTTAGCGATCCCGTAGGCGTGAAGGCTGGCCTGACGTTCTTTGTCGCCATCTTGCTGACCGGCCTGTTTCACCAAGGTAACTGGCAACGTATCTATGCCGCCAAAGACACCAAGTCCATGCGTCGCGGCTTTTTGTTGGGCGGCTTGTTTGTAGCACCTTTCATTTTTCTGATGGGCCTGTTTGGCCTGGCATTTGTCGGTCTGGGCTCGCCCGGTGACAGCTCCGTGGCCTTGTTCAATGTAATTTTGCCGCACGTGCCTGTCTGGTTCCTGGTGCTGCTGATTCCGTTAGGCCTGTCCCTGGTCATGAGCAGTGCCGATACCGCAATCAGCGCTGTCTCCAGCCTGATTGCCGTGGACTTGAGCCGCATCATGCCGCATCGCAACACTACTCAAATGATGAGCCTGGCGCGTTCCCTGATCTGGATTTGCTCCATCCCTGTGCTCTACGCCTCCTCGCAAGGCTTTAGCGTGCTGTACTTGTTCCTGCTGGCGGACTTGCTGTGCTCGGCAGCGGCCTTCCCGGTTTTCTTTGGCCTTTACAGCCGCCGCTACGATGGCTTTACGGCCACCATCAGCACCATCGGTGGTCTGGTCGCCGGTCTGGCCGTATTCCCGCGCCCCAATGGTCCTATGGATTACTTGCTGGAGTCCTTCCTGCTGGCCGCGATTGTGCCGGTAGTGATCAGTGTTCTGGTCATGCCCTTGCGTCGTCACCTGCCCAAGTTCGATCTAGGCTCTCTGGCTTCCTCCACGCGCGTACTGGACTAAGTCAGACGCGTTGAGTTTCGGCTCAAAACAAAAACCCCGGTTTGTATGTTGCAAACCGGGGTTTTGTTTTAAAGGCTTATGGGACGGGGCTTTCAGGCTGTGCTTGGGGAGTCTGCACAATAATTTCAACCCGTCGATTCGTCGCACGGCCTTGCGAGGTGCCGTTATCCCCCAAAGGCCGGGTATCGGCATAACCGACAGCGCTCAGTCGCTGGCTGCCAATTCCGTTGGCTTCCATATAACGCACCACACTACCGGCACGCGCACCTGATAGTTCCCAGTTGGATGGGTAGCGATAACTACGAATCGGCACCGAGTCCGTATGACCTTCAATCACAATAGGATGGGTGGATTTCTGCAGTACGGCAGCCAGTTGGCGTAATACCGTCAAACCTTCCAGCCCCAGATCCGCACCGCCCGAGTTAAACAGAATTTCGCTATTGATACGAAAGCTCACGGATTGGTCGTTCATGACCACATCAATATTGTCGCCCAATCCGTCCAGATCCAGACCGTGATTGCCTTTGCCTTGTCCTTCACCCTGACCAGAGTCCGGGAAGAGGCCTGCCCCAGCAGGCAGCAAGCCGGCTCCGTCCTTGCCTGCTTGCGCCACGACCGTAGCCCCTCCCTGCCCTTGTCCCTGCGCCGCCGTTTGTGCCCGCTTACCCGCAAAGGACAGCATCACAATCATCAAGACCAGCAACAAGGTCATCATGTCCAGATACGTGGTCAACCAGGCTTCTTCTTCCTCGGGCACCGCCAGCCCTGGATCATTCCAGGGGCGGCTACGACGACTGCCCAGATTGCTGGCCAGTTGTTGTTCGATTTTGGCGCCGCGAGCTTGCTCCAGTTCCTTTTGCAAGGCTTTCTGGCGGTCAGCAAGTTCACCCAAAGTCAGGTCCTGCTCCATGTTTCCCATGGGATCAGCCCCGTTCCGGAGCCGGATCCGCATCATCGTCGCGGCCGCCCCGGTCATTGATCTCGTCCTGATACTGAGCCATGAAGGAGTTCAGCGTCTCACGCATCAAGGCCGGGCCACGGCGCTGGCTCATCATGGACACACCTTGCATGATCATGTTCATCAGAACCACACGCTGTTCGGTACGACGCTCCAGCTTCACCGCCACGGGCTTGAAGACCAGATTGGACAGCAGCACGCCGTAGAACGTCGTCATCAAGGCCAGAGCCATTTGCTGACCAATAGACGTAATGTCGCCATCGCCCAGCAAAAACATCAGGTTGACCAGGCCAATCAGCGTGCCGACCATACCGAAGGCGGGCGCAAAGCTGGCCATCAAACGGAACAATTGCGCTTCTGCATGTTCACGAGCACGCAAACGGCTGATACGCCATTGCAAAAGGTCTTCAATATCTTCCTGGGGTGCCCGATCAATCACCAGCTGAACGCCGGTTTTCAGAAAAGGGTTGGCCACTTTTTCCAGCGCCTCTTCCACCGCGCGAATATCCCCCATCATCCACAGGCGGGAGATATTGATCAGCTCGTCCATATCCTGCTGGGTGTACAGGCGTTCATTGCGCAGCACGGTGCCGATCAGACCAAAAATACGGACAACTTCGCTTAAGGGATAACTGATGAACGTCGCGGCCAAGGTACCTACCAGCACCACGGCCAGACTGGGCAGGTCCACAAACAAGGCGGGGTTTTCTGCCGTAAAAAACAAGATCACGGCAAACAGCAGCACGCTGGCTACGATGCCGATCAGAGTAGAGGGGTTCATGCACAAGTCCTGGTTATGGCCCGATGGGCATCAGGACTACATATCGGCAGTACGGCAGGTTTCTTTAGGCCTGGACTTTGAGGTGGATCAAGTACAAGAGTAATTAAATCGTTTATTGGGAAACCGCCTTATTTCAGGCTAGCGCTGGTAATTCACCCGTATCGAGGCCTGCACACGCACAGGCTCTGTGCTGCCCGCCCAGCTCCACACCTCATGCACCAGCACAAAGCCAAGACGCGCATCTTGACCGGCAAAGGCCCTGGTACTTAATACCGAACCATTCATGTCCACACAGGAGCCGCCTTGCAAGCACAAACGGCTTTTCAGAATGGCGCGCCCATTGTGGTGATAACTGACTTCCACCTTGCCTATGCTTGAAGCCTGTGCTCGCACCGCCTCTGCAGGCAGGAAGCTTTGCTGGGTGCTGGGCGAGCTGGTGGTGATGGCATTGCTAAGCTGTTCCCCGTCCCAGGCCAAGGAGGCAGCATGACTGGCCAGCGGTAATGAAGCCAGGACCATAGAAAGCAGGAATCGATTTAAAAAACTGTTTATAAAAACAGGTTTTTTATTATTTTGGACTTTCAGAAAAAACATAAGCTGTGTTTTTATACAGATAAAAATAAGTTTCTTAATGATACCGCGCAGACATCTTAATTTTTTTTTAACTTTGAGCCGTAAGATACTAATATAAAGAGGATTTTTTCTGGTAGCATAAGCGCATAAATTCTCTCCGCCCTTCTGTTTCTCGCCTACCGGGAACTGAAAAATGCCTCAGACCAGAACAAATAAATTCATTCGACGTGCGCTATGTGTTTTATTTTTAGCGCCTTTTTCGATTTCGTCCTTTGCGCAGACACTGGCGCTGGCCGAGCCATCCACACTGGATGAAGCCACAGCCGCCATCAGCTACAACGTGCCGCATCTGGTTTTCGAGAAAAACCTGCAGCCTATCAGCTATAGCGAGAACGATAGCCGCCGCGCGCTTAATGCCCTTAAACACGACGCCCTGATCCAGCACGCGGCCCTGCGTTCGGAAATTGCCTTTGTGCAGGATCTGGAATCGTCTACTGTGCTGTACCAGAAAAACAGCGACGCCGTTCGTCCCATTGCCTCCATCTCCAAGCTGATGACAGCCCTGGTCGTGGCTGAATCCGGCCTGCCCATGGATGAAATGCTGGAGATCATCGACGAAGATGTGGACCGCGTCAAATACTCCAGCTCGCGTCTTAGCGTTGGCTCCAAACTGAGCCGTGCCGACATGATGCATCTGGCCCTGATGTCGTCGGAAAACCGGGCTGCCCACGCATTGGGGCGCAGCTATCCCGGTGGCTTGTCTGCTTTTGTGCGCGCCATGAATGACAAGGCACGTGCCTTGGGTATGCGTAATACGCGTTTTGTAGAGCCTACCGGCTTGTCCAGCGACAACGTGTCCAGCCCGCGTGATTTGGTCAAGTTACTGACGGCCACCAGCCAGCATGCCCGTATCCAGCAATACACCACGAATGATCAGTACTCCGTGCAGCCTGTACGCGGTCGCCAACTGGTGTTCAACAATACCAATCGTTTGGTGAAAAACGCCAATTGGGATATTCAGGTCTCCAAAACCGGCTTCATCAACGAAGCGGGCGAATGCCTGGTGATGCTGACCAAGATCGAAGATCGTGAAGTGGCTATTGTGCTGCTGAACTCCTCGGGACGTTACTCGCGTATCGGTGACGCCGTACGTATCCGCGATCTGGTTGAAAAATCCAACGGCCTGGCCATGCTGTAAGACGCCCTTCGTGCCCCAGCTCAAACTGCTTGAAGACTTCGTAACCCTGGCTCGTGCGGGCAGTTTTGTTCGGGCAGCAGAGCAACGCCACGTCACACATCCAGCATTTGGACGCCGCATTCGGGCCTTGGAAACATGGGTAGGCACACCCTTGGTGGAGCGCAGCAGCCTGCCCATCACGCTAACGCCGGAAGGACAGGTGTTTTACAACACGGCCAATCAAGTGCTGGAACAACTGAACCGCGTTCGCCGGCAATTGCAGGCCTCGGATCAAGCCGGACAAGGCAGCTTGCGCATTGCTACCGGCCGTAGCCTGGCACGCACCTTAGTCACGGACTGGGTCAGCCGTCTGCAAAAAGGCAGCCACGCCCCTTTGTCGGCCCATGTGCCTATCGACATCAGCACCGGCATGATGGCCGATATGGCCAAGCTGTTGGCCCAAGGCAAAACCGACTTTCTGTGCTGTTATGAACACCCGGCCTTGTCAATTGAACTGCTGGCCGAGCAAGTGACGTATATGACCATCGCCACTGACAAATTGGTGCCTACCTGTCAGCGCCGCAAGAACGGCACACCTTTATATGAACTCAATGCCGATAGCGGACGCAGCATTCCTTTGATTTCATATTCAGGCGGCCTGGCCATGGCCCGCATTCTGGGCGACAAGCTGCACCACTTTCCCTATCCCCTGGTCAGCACGGTGCGTTGTGATTCGCTGGATACGGCAATGGGCTCGGTATTGAAAGGCATGGGCGTAGCCTGGTTACCCCTGTCCATGATTGCCAATGAATGTCGTCGCGGCACGCTGGTGCAATTGGGCGGCAAAGGCGACGAGATTGCCTTTGAAGTTCGTCTGTATCGCTCCCGAGCCCCGCTCTCGGATCTGGCAGAGTCCGTCTGGGCCTTCACCCAGCAGGGGCGATAAACACACAAGCAACCGAAAAAGCACGCCTATGTGCCGTAACGGCACATCGCAAGTAGCCGCAGCAGACACAATACCCTTTCATAACTAAGGATAAACAGGCCCGCAGCGCGCACACTGACCGCTGCTTGGAAACCTATCCATTGAACGGGGAGCACATCATGTCTTTTTCTTTTCCCAAGCGCAGCTTGGTTCTTGGCATTCTGGGCGCCTGTAGCCTCTTGCAAGCCTCAATCAGCCACGCCGACACCTACCCCTCACGCAGCCTGACTCTGGTCGTGGGTTATCCCGCCGGAGGCAGCGTGGATCTGACTGCCCGCCTGTTAGCTGAAGAGCTGAGCAGCCGTTTGGGCCAAAGCGTCGTCGTGGAAAACGCAGGCGGTGCTGGTGGCACCATTGGTGCTCAACGCGTGCAACGTGCGGCTGCCGACGGCTATACCCTGCTGCTGGGTTCTACCAACGAGATGATCATCGCTGGCATGATCAACAAAGCCGTGCGCTACGACGGGCAAAAAGACTTCACGCCTATTGGCATGATTGCCTCCCAGCCCTTGTTGCTGGCAGCCTCCAAAGAGTCCGGTATTCGCTCCGCGGCAGACTATGCGCAAAAGCTGCGGGCGGCCAAACCGGAAGCCTTCAGCTTTGGTTCCTCCGGCGTAGGTACTACCTTGCACCTGGCCGGTGAAATGGTGAACGCCTCGACCGGCACCACCGCCATGCACGTGCCCTACCGTGGCGTCCCACCCCTAGTTTCGGATTTGATGAGCGGTCAACTGGATACGGCTTACCTTGTGTTGTCCTCGGGCCTGTCGCAAGCTCGCGCAGGCGCCATCGTGCCTTTGGGCATTACCGAAACCCATGCCTCTCCTGCTGCCCCGGAGATCCCGCCGCTGGCCGATACGCCCGGCTTTGAAAAGGTCGACATCAACGTCTGGTTTGGTTTGTATGGCCCCAAGGATTTGCCTGAATCCGTCACCAGCACCTTGCGTCAGGCTCTGGACAGCAGCCTGCAATCGGCCAACTTGCAAGAGAAAATGCAATCCAATGGAGCCACGCTTTACGCCCCCGGCATGAACGCGGCAGAGTTCCAGGCCAAAGAGGTCGACAAATATGCTCGTCTGGTCGAACTGGCCAAGCTGCAAGCCGAATAAAACACATGGGCCCCGGCTAGCTGCTGGGGCGCTGGAGTCTTTCCATGCAATTTTCTCTTTCCTTGCCTGACATTCAAGAAGAGCGTCAGGGCAATACCGGTGTCCCTGGAATCTGGTGCCTGGACTCGGGCGAAGCGGGCCGTACCGTAATGATCAGCGCCCTGATTCATGGCAACGAACTTTGTGGGGCCTGGGCCTTGAAAGCCGTGTTGGCCAGTGGCCTGAAGCCCCGTCGTGGCAAGCTGATTCTGGCCTTTTGCAATTTGGACGCCTTTGATCGCTTTGATCCTGAGCAGCACGATGCCAGCCGCTACGTGGACGAAGATATGAACCGCGTCTGGAGCGATCAGAAGCTGGCTCAAACACAGACACAAGAGCAGCGCCGTGCACGAGCGATTTTGCCTTGGCTGGAACAAGCCGACTGGTTGCTGGACCTGCACTCCATGCATGAACCCAGCGCCCCCTTGTTATTGACTGGCACCTTGGCACGCAATATCGAGCTGGCCCGTACTCTGGGCGCTCCCGAGCATGTGATTGTGGATAGCGGCCATAAGGACGGCGTACGCATGCGCGATTACGGTCGATTCTCGGACGCTGAAGCCCATGAAGCGCGCTCCTTACTATTGGAATGCGGCTTTCATGGCGATCCTGATACACCGGCAATCGCACTGGACCTGATTGCCCGCTTTCTGCTCGCCTCCGAGATTGTGGAAAAAGAGGATTTGCCCTCGGACTGGCGTCGAGCGTCTCCCGATACGCAACGCGTTCTGCAAGTCACCCATGCGATTGTCGCCCCTTCCATGCAAGTCAGTTTCGATCAGAACTGGCAAGGCCTGGAAACCTTGGCCGATGCAGGCACGGCGATCGGCCAAGCTGATGGTCAAGCTTTGCTGACGCCCTACGATAACTGCACCTTGGTCATGCCTTCGCTGCGCCAGCTACGTCCGGGTGTCACCGTCGTACGTCTGGCCCAAAACTACGACGCCCTTTCCTGGACGCTTTAAACCTGGTGCCCATGACCGGAACACCCAGCCTGAAGTGACATTCTCAATCCCGAGAAAAAAAGCGGAACTTGGCGGTACTTTGGCTACCAAAGCCTGCATAGCCATCCTACAATCGGCACATGTGCATCGCTTATATCGCCGTCGGAGTTAATGCGGATTGGCCGCTGATTATTGCTGCCAATCGCGACGAGTATCATGCTCGCCCCAGCCAAGCGGCTCAACCTTGGCGGGACGAGCCCGATATTCTGGCGGGTCGGGACCTGCAAGCCGGGGGCACCTGGCTGGGCCTGACACAAAGCCGTGGACGGCTGGCCTTGCTGACCAATTACCGCGAAGCCCCCAGCAACAAAAACAGCAAGCAACGCTCACGCGGCGAACTGATCCCCCAGTTTCTAAGAGACGAGCGCAGTCCCGCTGACTATCTGGAACAACTCGCCCAGGAAGGAGCCGATTACGCAGGCTTCAATCTTTTTGTGCTGGAATGGCCGGACAAGCAACAGCCTTTACGCATGGGCTATTACAGCAACCGTCATCCCAGTGGCAGCCCGCACATGCTGGAACCAGGCGTACATGTTCTGAGCAATGCCTGGCTTAATACACCTTGGCCCAAAAGCCTGTTCCTGAAAGAAACCCTGCAGGCACAGCATTTTGATGGCTCGCCACCAGCGGTAGAAGGCTTGTTTCAGGGTTTACGCAATCAGGAAGTCGCAGCCGATGCCGACTTGCCCCAAACCGGCTTAAGTCTTGAGCACGAACGCTTGTTAAGCAGCCCGTTTATTGTCAGCCCCAATTACGGCACTCGCTGCACCACCGTCATCACTATTAATCAGCGCGGACATGGAATGCTGCGTGAACGCAGTTTCAATCCGCAGGCAGAACCGACCCGTCAGCATGACTGGCCTTTGTTGTGGCCCAGCTTTCATCCTGACAGCCAGCCCCACCCCTCTCATAACAGCAACAGGGCCCCTGAGGGCCCGCTTAGCCACCTTACTTCAAGCAAGGAAACCTCATGAGTCCTCGTCTTTCATTGATCGGCATTGCCATGTCGCTGGCCTTATTGAGCAGCCCCATTGTGCACGCCCAGGAACTGCCCCCCAGCCAGTATTACGGTTCAACCGAATACATCAGCGGCGGCATAGGTAGTGATGAAGCCCAACTGTTTCGCATGGTGCGCAACACCTTTCCCTTGTCCGTGAACTTTTCAGCCAACCAGGGTGAGCGCGTCGGCTATATCTCCGATGTGCAGCTGGTTATCCGTAACAGCAACGACCAAACCGTGCTGAACAGCCTGATCGACGGCCCCTACTGCCTGATCCGTCTTGGCCCCGGCAATTACAAGGTATTTGCCACTTACCAGGGCCAGACCCAGGAGCGTCAGGCCACTATTGTTGAAGGTCAGCCCCGCGAACTGAACTTCACCTGGAAGTAGGATAGTTACGCTGATACGTATCCAGGCCCATGGCCTGGATTTGTTCCTCAATCAACTGCTCGAAGGGCCGGAGCAAAGGGCTGAAATCCCGCTCCGGCTCCATAATCTGCATCAGCCGGACAATTGCTTCCAAGGTCGACACAGCCTGCGGGTCGGGCGCTTTACGCAGTCTGTAGCGCGACGCCTGTCCTTCAGGCAATACCCAATACGGCAGGGCTTGCAAAACCGGATTGCTGTGCAAGATCAGGCGTGCCTTGCGCCAGGTGCCATCTGGCACCACGATCAGATCCGGCTTCTCCCCTGGGCCTGTTGAGCCCGCCACCTTGGCTTCTGGTCCCGGAAACAGCAAAACAGGACGATGCGCCTGTGCCAGCCGGGCCTCCAGCCCAGCAAACTGTTCTCCCACCCATAGCTCTGTCCCCTTCAAACCCAAATACGCCAAGCGCGCAGTATTAAGCGCATGCCGGGCTTCGGAATGGTGCTGCAAAATCAGCACAGGACACGCCGCTTCTATCGAAGGGATCAAGGGACACAAGCAACGAGCCAAGGGCCGCTGACACTGTGCACAGCGGCCTGGTCGGGTAGAAGGGGAAGAATTCATGCGAGAGCGCCAAACAGAAGGCCACAGTATATAAAAGTTCTGCTTTGAAACAGATGCCTGGTTTGCTGGCAAACAGATTTACTGTATATTTATACAGCAATCAGGAGCATACCTATGGCAAGCGCACTTCGTTCCCTTTTAGATCTTCACCCTTCCCTTTGGACAGGCAAGCATTATGCGCATGCCGCAGGCACTTGCCTGCCCAGCGGGTTTGCCGCCCTGGATGACGAACTGCCAGGAGGCGGCTGGCCTGTGGGCAGTCT
Source organism: Alcaligenes nematophilus (assembly GCF_026344155.1). Lineage (NCBI taxonomy): Bacteria > Pseudomonadati > Pseudomonadota > Betaproteobacteria > Burkholderiales > Alcaligenaceae > Alcaligenes > Alcaligenes nematophilus. The sequence goes on from NZ_JAPKMZ010000004.1 coordinate 15,550, forward strand.
GATCGAACTGCATGCACAGCAAGACAGCAGCGCCTTGTCCTTGTTGTTGCCAGCCTTGAATACGCTGCAGGCAGAGCGCTTGCGTGTTTTAATCGCCCCGCCCTATCAACCCATGCAACAACTGTGGCGTGGTACTCCTGTTACGAACGAGCAAAACAGCTCATCAGAAAACGCCTTGCCCGCCCGCATGCTCTGGATACGCAGCCAGCACCTGAACGATACCTTGTGGGCCAGTGCCCAGGCCTTGCGTCACGGCCACTGTGCGGCTGTGCTGAGCTGGCTGCCTGCCCATGTGCCTTTAGCGGCCTTGCGTCAACTACAGCTATTAGCCAGCCATAGCGACAGCCTGTTTTTTTGTTTACGTCCGGCGCACAGTCAGACCAACAGCCCCGCCCTTTTGCGTCTTGAACTTCAGACTCGCCAAGACCAGCAGGGGCAGCCCTGGCTGGATGTTCATATCCGCAAACGACGGGGGCCGCCGTGCAAGGACAGCATTGCGTTGGCCCCTCACCACACCCTGATGCCGCCAGCGGCCATTCCGTCTCATGTACCTGTGCCTGCGACTGCCCCAGAGCCTGCTTACGCCTGAGGCCAGCCCAAAACAGCAGAACGGTATTCAAGCCGTTCTGCTGCGCTACAGCCCCCAGCTGGCACAGGTTCAAGCCGATTTATGGGTACTGAATATCAGTGCCAGCATCCGGCTGTTTGGTGGTTTGCGTCGTCTGTACCAACAGGTCCGGGCTGACTTGCAAGCCATTATTCCCGAGCCCTGCCTGGCCCTGGCACCCACTGCCCGTGCGGCCTGCTTGCTGGCTTTATCCGGACGCAAGCAGCGCCGTTGTGCACGACGTTTGCAAGCCTGTCTGAACCCGCTTCCCATCCACTTATTGGCTCCGCCTGCCGACCAGCTGCAATGGTTGCATAGTCTGGGCTGCCATACCCTGGGCCAGTTGCACCAACTCCCCCGCGATGGTCTATCCCAGCGCGGGCTGCGTGCCCTGCTGTTGCAGTTGGACCAAGCCTACGGCACACAACGCTGGGCGCTGGAATGGGTACATGCCGCCCCGCAGTTTACAGACAAGCTGGAGATGGATACGCCATCCAATAACAAACCCACCGTCTTGCGGGCCGTAAATCGCCTATTGATCAAGCTGGAGGCCTGGTTGAATCAGTACCAATTGGCTTGTGGACGTCTGGAACTGGTACTACGCACGGAAAGATACAAGGACTACCCCACGACCACCCGCCTGGAGTTGCAAATGGCCCGGTCCTGCTGGCGTAGCCAGGACTTTTTGCCCGTATGGCAAGAACAGTTCCAGCAACTGCAATTACAGGCGGCCGTACAGAGCATGGTGCTGCAGGCACAGCAACTACACCCGCGCCAAACTCATGCCAGCAGCCTGTTTCCCGATGCGCGTCATTGGCAAGAGCAGGATCAACAACTGTTGGAGCGCTTGCAGGCCAGGCTGGGGGCTGAACAGATTTTGACACCTGCCGCCCAAGCCAGCTATTTGCCTGAACAAGCGAATCAATGGCTCCCCTTGTCACGCAGCCAGCCCCCCGATGCGGACCGTCCGGCTTTGCAACGTCCATGCTGGATGCTGGACCCGGCTCAGCCCTTACAACACGATCAGCAATCTCCGCTTCTGGATCAGCAGCGCTTGCGCCTGGTTCAAGGCCCGGAGCGGGTACAGACAGGCTGGTGGAGCGGCACCGGGCATCAGCAGCGGGACTACTTTATTGCCCTGTGTCCGCAGGGGCGTTTGTATTGGGTTTATCGGGACTTGAGCCAGGAGCATGCCTGGTATCTGCACGGAGTCTTTGGATGAAACCCCATATAGACTTGCTGTATTCCGAACTGGACTGCCTGTCCAATTACAGCTTCTTGAATGGCGCGTCCCACCCCGAAGAGCTGATCAGCCGCGCTGCCGAATTGGGCTACAAGGCGCTGGCCTTATGCGATTACGCCTCCATGGCCGGTGTGGTGCGCGCTTATGCGCAGGCCAAGTTGCATCCGGAAATCCGCCTGTTGGTTGGAAGTCGGTTCCGCTTTACGGGGGGTTGGGACAATCAGCGCCCACAAGTCGCCAAGGCTGAGACAAGAACCTGCAACGGCACTCAGACCCATGAGCTGCTGATTCTGCCGCGCAACAAGGAAGGCTATGGCAATCTCTGTCAATTCATCTCGCACCTGCACCAATCACTGGACTTGAAGCAGGAAGCCTCGATTGACTGGTCTTTTTTGCAACAAGCCCGCCAAGGTTCCCAACAACAGGTTCTGCCAGACTGTCTTGCCATCTACAAGCCGGCCTATGGCTTGGATAGCGAGCACATCCGTCTTCAAACACAGCATTTGCTGGACCTGTTTGCAGGCCGACTGTTTTTAGGCATCAGTCTGCATAGGCGCGATCAGGACATGCAGCATTTGCGCGCCGTCAGGCTGGCAGCGCAGGCATGTGGATTGCGCTGTGCCGCGTTGGGCGGCGTCCATATGCATGTGCGCTCTCGCCAGCCTTTGCACGATACTTTGGCAGCCATACGCCTGAAAACACCTGTGCAAGAATGCGGCTGGTCCCTGGCCAGCAATGCAGAACATCACTTACGTAGTCGTTTCCAACTGGCCAATCTTTACCCGGCCGAACTGCGTGAGACCACCGATCACATCCAGGAGCTATGCCAGTTTTGTTTAAGTGAAATCAAGTACGAGTACCCGGTCGAGATTGTCCCGCCCGGTCTCAGTGGCATTGAGTATCTGCGACAGGAAACCGAGCGTGGCGCGCAAAAGCGCTACCCCAAAGGGATTAGCGACAGCTTGCGCACGCGCCTGGAAGAGGAACTCAGCCTGATTGCAGACCTTCAATACGAGTCCTACTTTCTGACTTTGCATGACATCGTCAGTTACGCGCGCAGTCAGGGGATTTTGTGCCAGGGCCGAGGCTCTGCCGCCAACTCGGCCGTGTGCTACTGCCTGGGCATTACTGAAGTTGATCCTGCCAGCAGCCATACCTTGTTTGCGCGCTTCATCAGCCGCGCACGGGCTGAACCGCCCGATATTGATGTGGACTTCGAGCACCAGCGTCGCGAAGAGGTTATTCAATACATTTACCGCAAATATGGCCGACAACGAGCAGCCTTAACAGCGGTGATCACCACCTATAGACGCCGCAGCGCCTTGCGGGACACCGGCAAGGCGCTAAGCATTCCTTCCGCCTTGATCGAGGCCTTGATTCAATGCGACCGTGCCTGGCTTAAAGACAGCCACATTCAGGATGAGGTCCTGGCACGCTTTCCCGAATGCCCGCCAGAGCAAGCGCATCAATGGTTGTCCTTGACCCGCCAGCTGATGGGCTTTCCACGTCACCTGTCCCAGCACCCTGGCGGTTTTGTAATTTCACAAACACCCTTGCACAGGCTGGTGCCGATTCAAAACGCCGCCATGCCAGGGCGCAGCGTTGTGCAATGGGACAAGGATGATCTGGATGTGCTGGGTTTGCTGAAAGTCGATATTCTGGCCTTAGGTATGTTGAGCGCCTTGCGTCGCTGCCTGGACAGTATCAGTCAGCAAAAAGGCAAACCATTCCGCTTGCAGGACATCCCTTTGCAAAGCGCCAAAACCTTTCGGATGATACGGCGCGCTGACACCATAGGCGTGTTCCAGATCGAGTCCCGCGCCCAGATGAGCATGTTGCCACGGCTGCGTCCCAAATGCTTTTACGACTTGGTGGTGCAAGTGGCCATTGTGCGCCCCGGCCCCATTCAAGGGGGCATGGTGCATCCTTATCTGGAACGCCGTCGCGACCACAGCAAAGTTGACTACCCCGCTCCCGAAATCCGCCATGTGCTGGAACGCACCCTGGGCGTGCCTATTTTTCAGGAGCAGGCCATGGAACTGGCCATGGAGGCGGCGGGTTTTTCGGCTGACAAAGCGGACGCCTTGCGACGGGCCATGGCGGCCTGGCGTCGCCGTGGTGGTTTGGGCTCTTTTGAACAGGAGTTGCTGGATGGTATGGCTGCCAAAAAATATTCTCCAGAATTTGCCCAGCGCCTGTTCGATCAGATCAGCGGTTTTGGGGAATACGGTTTTCCGGAAAGTCACTCGGCCAGTTTCGCCAAACTGGCCTGGTTCAGCGCCTATCTGAAAGCACGTTACCCGGAGCACTTTCTGGCGGCCTTGCTGAACTCTCAACCCATGGGTTTTTACGGCCCCAGCCAATTGGTCCAGGATGCACGCCGTCACGGCGTTCAGGTCTTGCCTGTTGATGTGCAATACAGCCTGTATGACAGCCACGTGTGTTCCAAGCTTGGCGGCCCACCTCAGGTACGTCTGGGCCTGCACATGGTCAAAGGCTTGAGCGAGCAAGGCGCCCAAGCCATCGTGAGTTACCGGCAAAGCCACCCGGACCGTACGCTGAATCTGGCCTGCTTGCGCCAGGAACTGGCCCTGTCAGCCCACGATCAGCAAGCGCTGGCCCAGGCCCATGCTTTACGCAGTGCTTATAGCCAACGCCGCCACAGTGTTTGGGATGCCCGACGCCCCAGTCAGGCAGGATTGCTGAGCCATGCTGAAACGCCGGAGCACACCCCGGATTTGCCACAAGCCAGTGTGGGGCTGGAAGTGTTAAGTGATTATCAGGCCGTGGGCTTGAGCCTGAATCGTCACCCCCTGTCCTTGCTACGCACACAGTTGTCCCCCTTGCGATTCTCCACCGCAGAACAACTCAACCAAGCCTGCCCGGATAGGCGGCTGGCACGGGCCTGCGGGCTGGTGACCACCCGCCAACGCCCCGGCACCGCCAAAGGCACCGTATTTGTAACGCTGGAAGATGAAACCGGCAGTGTCAATGTCATCGTGCGTGAAGAGTTGGCGCAGGCGCAATCTCAGGCCTTGCTTCAATCTCGCCTGCTGGGTGTCTATGGCGTCTGGCAACGGGATGGCAGCGTTTGCCATTTAATTGCCCGCCGTCTGGTATCCATGAATCACCTGATTGGTGATCTGGTCGCACGCAGCCGGGATTTTCAATAATCGGATTTTTCCCTACCCCCGCCCTGCGTTAAACTAGGGCTTTGCCCGTTCAACCAGGAACCACCATGAGTCAAACACTCAAAACCCGTTTAGCTGAAGATATCAAAACGGCGATGCGCGCTCGCGATAGCGGACGCCTGGAGACCTTGCGTTTTCTGCAAGCTGCGATCAAACAACGCGAAGTGGACGAACGTACCGAGCTGGGCGATGCTGAAGTAAGCAGCATCATTGAAAAACAAGTCAAGCAACGCCGCGAATCCATCCAGGCTTTTGAATCTGCTGGCCGTACCGAAAGCGCCGAGAAAGAAAAATCCGAATTGCTGATTCTGCAGGAATACCTGCCACAGCAAGCCGATAGCGCCGAAATTGATGCGACCATTGCCGATGCGATTACCCAGGCTCAGGCTGACGGCGCTCAAGGCCCCGCATTGATGGGCAAAGTCATGGGGCTGGTGAAAGCCAAACTGGCTGGCCGTGCCGATATGTCCCAGGTTTCCGCTCAAGTGAAGCAAAAGCTGAACCCATGAAGCATTTGCAGGCCGAACTGGCGCAGCCCAAACAGGACTTTTTCGGCACACATATCCCCCTGATGCAGCACCTGGGCCTGCAAACCGTGAGCAGCACCGAGCAGGAAGTGATTACTTTTCTGCCCTGGCAAGCCTGTAATGCCAACTCCCGTGCCGATGTGCACGGGGGCACCTTGATGGCGATTCTGGATTTCACCCTTAGCGCCGCCGCACGGGCACAACGTCCTGGCTCAGGGATGGCCACCATAGACATGAACTCGCAGTTTTTACTGCCTGCTCGTGGCGATGTCTGGTTCAAGGCCCAATGCCTGTATCTGGAAGGCGATACCGCTTACTGCGAAGGTGGCGGGTATGACGAGAAGGAACGCTTGCTGGTTAAAGCGGCAGCCACTTTTCGAGTGGTGCGCGGTAGCTGAACACCAGGTGCAATACACCTTGGAAAGTGGCACGCTGCCCCAAACTGCTACCGATCTACAATAAAGCCCATTAAAAAAGCCCGTATCAAACGGGCTTTTTTATTTCCACCTACTTAATCACAGGCAAGCTTAATGCGCCTGCAAATCCTCACCCACAGGCTGATCCCATTCCGGGTTGGATTTCAAAAATGGATAATCCGTATAGCCTTTAGGACCCTGGGTGTAAAACGAATCCCGATCCCAGCCATTCAAGGGCGCACGCAACTGCAAACGCAAGGGCAAGTCCGGATTGGACAAAAAAGCCTTACCGAACGACACGGCGTCTGCCATGCCTTTGGATAAAGTGGTCTGTGCTGTCGGCAAATCGAAATGTTCATTAGCGATAATCGCACCACCAAACTGGCATTTGATCATGGGCAACAAGCTGTCCGAAGCCGGGCTTTCACGCAGGAACAAAAAGGCAATATCACGGCGATCCAGTTCGCAAGCCACGTACGAGAACAAACGGGCCGGATCGGAATCCTTCATGCCATGCAAGCCACCACGTGGGGACAAATGCACACCGACTCGGCCAGCACCCCAAATGGCGACACAGGCGTCCACAATCTCCAACAGGAAACGAGCCCGGTTTTCAATCGAGCCACCGTAAGCATCCGTGCGGGTATTGGAGCCATCATGCAGGAACTGGTCGATCAGGTAGCCATTGGCACCGTGTATCTCCACCCCATCAAAGCCGGCGCTCAGCGCGTTTTGAGCGGCAACGGCAAAGTCGTCCACAATATCGGCAATTTCTTCACTGCGCAGGGCACGCGGCACCACAAAAGGACGTTCCGGGCTTAAATGACTGACCATGCCCTCACAGGCAATTGCGCTGGGCGCAACCGGCATTTGGCCATTCAGAAACTCCGGATCAGACACACGCCCCACATGCCACAACTGCAAGACAATACGGCCACCCTTGGCATGGACGGCTTCGGTAATCGTGCGCCACGCATCTACCTGTGCACTACTCCAGATGCCCGGCGTGTGGGCATAGCCCACACCTTGCGGCGATACCGAAGTGGCTTCGGCTACAATCAGCCCCGCGCTGGCCCGCTGGCAATAGTACATACGCATCAAATCATTGGGCATACGGCCCTCCGAGGCGCGTGCGCGTGTCATGGGCGCCATGATGATGCGGTTCATGAGTTCAATATCACCCAGTTTGATTGGATCAAACAAACTAACCATTGTTTTACACTGTCCACTATTGATGTTTCCGCCAGGGCTTGAACGACACGCGCCCAAGGGAATACCCGATAAGGGTTTTTACCAGATATGTCTTTATACCATCAACGCTTAATTTGGCTTGAAATTGTTTCAAGCATCAAACGGATCAAATAAGCTATGGCACAGTTCGCCGTCATAGGATTAGGCCGCTTCGGTTCGGCCTGCGCCCTGGAACTCATGAAAATGGGCCACTCCGTACTGGGAGTGGATACCAATCCGAAACTGGTCAACAAGTATGCGGACCAATTAAACCGTGCCGTCATTGCCGATGTCACTGACCGCCAGGCTCTGGAAGAGCTGGGGCTGGACAATTATGACGTAGTTCTGGTTGCGATTGGGGCTGATATTGAATCCTGCCTGGTTTGCGTGGTTCACCTGAAGAGTTTTGGTGTTCCGACAATCTGGGCCAAAGCCATTTCCCATACCCAGCATTTGATTCTGGCCAAAATTGGTGTGAACCGGATTATTCACCCCGAAGAAGAAATGGGCATACGAGTCGCCCAAATGCTCAGCTACCCCATGGTCAACGATTACATCAGCCTGGGCAATGGTGATTACGTCGTCGAAGTCACGGCCAGCGACAATATGAATGGCCAGACCATCAAGGACGTGCTGCGCGAGCAAATGAACGATGTTCAGGTCTTGCTGGTCAAGCGTCGTGGTCAAACCACCATCCAGCCAGACCCTGATTTTGCCTTGCATGCCAAAGACTTGCTGATCCTGCTCGGACAGTTGCAAGCACTTCGTACCGCCGCCCCCAAATTGGTCTGATGTATGCGCAACTGGCTGCCCAATAGTCTGACTCGCCGTCTTGAGGTCAATCCTCATACCCGCACCCTGAGCGCCAGCCCGCCACTGGTGCTGGCGCTGGGTTTTATGGCCCTGATTATTCTGGGCGCAATTTTGCTGAGCTTGCCACAAGCAGCTACGCCCCGGCTGGGGATTTTTCAGGCGCTGTTCATGGCCACCTCGGCTGTCACCGTCACGGGCCTGGCGGTCATTGATCCGGCAACAGACTTGACGCACTTTGGGCAAATTGTGCTGGCGCTGCTCGTCCAAATTGGCGGTATGGGCTTTGTGACCTTTGCCGTGATTGCCGCCATCACCATGCACAAACGCATCAGTGTCAGCCAGCAGGCACTGGCACTGGAAGCTTTTAATCAAACCAGCGTGTCCCGCATCCGCAGTACAGCCTTTCAAGTGTTCAAGATTGCTGCCCTGATTGAGCTGATCGCCGCCGCCATTCTGTTTCTGCGCTGGACCATTGATTTACCGTGGACCACAGCCCTTTATCGCGCCTTGTTCCATGCGGTCACGGCTTTCAATAATGCGGGCTTCTCGCTATTTCATGACTCCTTGATCCCCATTTCCGGAGATTTCGTGTCAGTCATGACTTTATCCGGCCTGATTATTTTGGGCGGGATTGGCTTTACCGTACTGGCCGACGTAGGCCAGAAAAAACGCTGGCAAACACTTTTGCCGTACACAAAGCTGATCCTGATCGGAACACTCATCCTAAACCTGATTGGTTTTTTCAGTCTCTGGGCGCTGGAATTCACGAATCCACACACCTTGGGCATGCTGGGCCTGGGTGATCAGGCGCTGGCCGCCTGGATGCAGAATGCGGCCACCCGTACTGCGGGCTTTACCACCATGGACATTGCCAGCCTGCGCGACAGCACTCAGTTGACCCTGATTGTGCTGATGCTGATTGGTGGCGGCTCGCTCAGTACGGCCAGCGGTATCAAAATCGGCACCTTGATTGTCTTGCTGGCGGCGGTACGCTCCTACATCCGTCAACGCGAAGAAGTGGTCTTGATGGAACGCAGCGTGGCTCCAGAAACCGTACAGAAAGCCCTGGCCCTTTTCCTGATTACCGGCGCACTGTACTTCATCAGCGTCTTGCTGCTGACCTTGTTTGAGGACATGCCCATTACCAGCCTGCTGTTTGAAGCCGCGTCGGCCTTGAGTACCACCGGCATGAGTCACGGCATTACCCACAAGCTATCCACGCCTAGCCAGATCCTGATCATGGTGCTGATGTTTGCAGGCCGACTCGGTCCTCTAACCCTGATTTACTCGCTGGCCACCCGCAAACGCAGCCGTATTCGTTACCCGGAAGGCAACTTCCAAGTGGGCTAGACCTGTCGCTAAACCACAGATATACAAGAAGTTTTAAGAAAAACGACTATTGTCACCGAATTTTGGTATGGTTAATGGATGTAAACATCGAACAACTACTGATCAGGATGCAGGCTTATGGATCACAGGAAGATGGCTACTTTAACCAAGCGCGCTGGCACCGGGCTTAGCGCGCTTTGCCGGGAACTGACCAGCCGTGGGATTAGCTACCACCCGCTGGTCGAAATGTATCAGAGTCAAATGGCCGTTATTGGTTTGCTCAGTGACGAAGTTGTCGCCCTGCGCAAAGAGCTGGACGATCTAAAAAAAGTAGTTAAGAAAAACGGCTCTTGAGCCGTTTATTTTTTGCCTGCGATTAAGGCCCCCATTCCCCTGCCTACACCTCTTGAAGCGGCCCTGTCCACATCCATGACTGTCACCCTGCCCCGTTTTTGGCTGTGCGCCGCTTTAGCCTTGTGTTCTGCCACTGCCTACAGTCAAAACGATCGGGTTCTGTCTACACAAAAGCAGCCTGGCTCCCTTCCCGGCATTGCGCCTATCCCGCCTGCGGCTCCCGTTCTGAACTACGGGACGACCTTGTTCACGCCCGACTATCAGGGTGTGCGCCTGCATACTTATCTGGATGAATGGCAGCGTCAGACTCAGCTGGACTCCGGGGAACTGGCAACTCCGGCGCGTCAGGACAATCTGTTTATCGTCTTGCACTACCGCTACACCAACACCAGCCCCCGTCCACTGAATCCGCAGATCCATCGGCCACGCCTGTTTCTGGTTGACCCTTCAGGCCAGAAAGTAGCGCCCAATCAGCGAGCGACACAGGACTATCGCTACGCTCATGATCTGGACACGGTTGGCTCTGACAAAATCAACCCCTTGGTGAGCGTTTCGGATGTCGCAGTCTTTGAGATCAGCCCAGCCTTGTTTGATGCCACTCGCTGGCACTTTATGATCCAGGAAGGCCAGGCTATCCGCATTCCTTTGACGGTTGTCCCTGAAAAACCGTCTAAAAACGCCGAATAAACATAATAGACGCCCCCTCCATACCAATAAATCATTAAACTCTGCGCTCAGACAGACCCGTCTTATAAACAGGCATGGAATAATACGGGGCCATATAAGCGAAATTAATCGACAAAGCTCTCACCTCACATGCGGTGAGAGCAAGGAAACAAGATTGCGTCATACCCCCTTTCGGATCAGCGCCACCCTCATCGTTGCCAGCGTCCTGCTCCTGCTGGTGCTGAGATCACTACCCACGCGCCCCGAACCCGGTCCCGAACTGATCCAGGTAGAAGGCGGCTCTTTTATGGCCGGCAATTTTCAGGTTCCCATGCGTAACTCCGACGGTGAGTTGTCCGTGCAATGGGTGGCACAGCCGGATCAGGGGGCTCTGGAGCCCTACCCGGTAGAGGTCAACGCCTTTTCCATCATGAAAAAAGAGGCAACTAACGCCTTGTACGATCGCTTCTTGAAGCAAACCAAGCGCCCTGCGCGCTGGCAGCCGGTAAAAGGCGATGGCGAACAGGTCGCCAATATGCCCTACGACGAAGCCGAAGCCTTTTGCGCCTGGTTAGGAAAAAACAACGGCCTGGACATGCGCCTGCCTACAGAGGCTGAATGGGAATACGCGGCCCGCAGCCGTGGCCAGCCCTTTCCCTGGGCAACCGACAACGGCCAGTGGCAGGCAGGCCGCAACTTGCCTGAGCAAGGCAATGAAGCAGACAAAAACAAGACGGGCGCCTTCCCACCCAATCCGCTGGGCATTCAGGATATGGCCAATGGCCTGCATGAATGGGTGATCTCAGACCCGACCCGGGATCCAGCCCACGTACGGATTTTCAAAGGCGGCAGCAATGAGGGAGCCAGCTCACGCCACACCATCCCCACACGCGGCATTGTCTTTCCCTTGTCGGAGGCGGCTATTGACGCCAAGCCCGAACTGGCTCGTCTGAAAGGCCGCCCAGTAGGCACTGTGTATTTCCAGCACTCCACCGCGCGTTGTGTGGCCCCCTTGAAAACCAACGGCACGCCACCCGTATCGGCCACGCAAAACACCATCCTGCCACCGATTTTTGATGATGTAACGGACAAGCGCAAACCAAGCGACGAACCTTAAACAATCCCCGGCGGCAAGCCGCTGGTACAGACAGCCACAACCTTGGCGTCGTCTTCGCTGGTGGATAAATAGATATGTCCGATACCGCTGTCAAAATACGCTGACTCGTGGGCTTCCAGAAACAGGGTTTCGCCAGTTTCAAACTGAATGGCAATAGAGCCGGACAGCACGATCACAAACTCCTGCCCAGCGTGACGGATATAGTCGTCAAACTCACTGGCATCGCGTGAATCAATCACGGCCAGAATCGGATTCATGTGCTTGCCGCTGAGCTCGCCAAACAACAGGCCGTATTCATAGTTGCGGGTGGCATAGCCAGGGGTGGCCGTAGATTTATGGCTGGAAATGCCCACTTCGGTGGTGGGCAATGGCTGCGCAGTTTCCTGATCGGGAACGGCAAACAAAGAACCGACTTCAATATTCAGGGCACGGGCCAGGACCACAAACTTTTCATAGCTTAAAGTGACCTGCCCCAACTCTGCTTTGGAAATGGTAGATAGCGCCAAGCCGGTTTTTTCAGACAACTGCTTGAGTGTCTGTTTTTGATTATGTCGGGCTTGGCGCAGGCGGGTTCCTACCTGTTCCTTGCTGAGCAGTTCATTACGTAGCATTCCTGGATTGTAAGCGGCGCAAACGGAACCAGGCAATCAGAATCCAGGCCATCAAAACAAAGCCCAGGTAACCAAAAAACGGGTATACCGTACCCACCAGATTGATGAAACCAATCTTGGCGCCCACCAGTCCCAGCACCCCGGCAATAGCCGTACCGATATTGAATTTACGGGTATTGGGCGTAAAAATCCGGGCCGAGAAGGAATACAGCACACCCACCGAGGTTGTCAGAATCATGGCGAAAATCACCACGGACATAATGGTTCCCAGCAGTTTGGACTGTTCAGTAGCCAGCATCAGCATGGGCAAGGCCGCCGAGCCAATCGTATCGATACGGCCAAACACACCGGCGCTGATCAGCACAATCAAAAAGCCCAGCAACAAGCCACCTACCAGTCCACCGAGCAAGGCATTGCGCCGAGAAGTCGCTTGCGCACCGGCAATCATCAGGAACGGCGCCCCCACCACCATGTTGTAGGACACGTACAGCAAAGAGCCAACCAGCCAATGCCCCGCACCTTGTGGTTTAGTCTGCGCAATCACATCCAGTTCTTCCAATGGCAAATCCCGCGTATTCCAGCTGTAAATACACAGGAAAATCATCATCAGAACCAGGATAGGCGTGACGCTGCCAATAAAGGCCATCACCCGATCCACGCGCAAGAACACAATCAGCACGGTAATCAGCATGACGGCGATACTGCCGTATTGCGCCGGCACGCCCCATTGCTGCTCCATCAGCGAGCCGCCACCAGCAAACATCACCACGGCAATCGCATACATGAAGAAGGTAATCATGATGTCGACCACCACACCCAGACGCGGCCCACAAATCAGATACAAGCCCTCTTTGAAGGAATGCGATACCGAAACCTGGCTAAGCTCCCCCACCGCCATGCCCAGTATCGTGAAGCACAGACCACTGACCACCCCTCCCAGCAGCCCCCAATACCCAAAGCTGCTGAAAAACTGCAATATCTCTTGTCCTGATGCAAAGCCGGCCCCCACCACCACACCGACAAAGGCCATCGCAATGCCCAGGATATTTTTTATATTCGACATGCTTTCTCCTCCGGGAGATCAAAGTGCTGCTGTTTTTATGTTCTGAAACGAGCGGGTGACACCACAGCCGGATCAATATTCAGGGCCTTCAAAGAATCGGGCAGATCCTGCTTTTGCAACAAACTGGCCGCCAGCAAGGACGCGCCTGCAGCGGTTTGAATCCCATAGCCACCTTGACCGGCCAGCCAGAAAAAGCCGGGGCAGTTTGCATCCTGACCAATCACCAGCTCACCATCAGGAGCAAAACTGCGCAGCCCCGCCCAAGTGTGGCTGGGACGACGGATACGGAGCTGAGTGCGCTCTTCAATACGGTAAATGCCGGTGGCCACATCCAGCTCTTCAGCCACGACATCATGGGCATCCACGTCGTCGGCATTGGCAGGCGAACCCAGCAACATGCCAGCATCGGGCTTGAAGTAGAACTCTTCGCCAATATCAATGACGGCGGGCCACTCACGATGATCCACACCTTCAGGCGGCGAAAACAGGAAGGCGGAACGGCGTTTGGGTTGAATGCCCAAGGCCTGCACGCCACAGCGTTCTGCCAAGGTATCAGCCCAGGCCCCCGCCGCATTGACCAGCACACGAGTGCGCAAACTTGCAGGCTCGGCGTTGAGCTGAACTTCCCAACATTCGCCATCCCACTTGGCCGACACCACTTCCGTATCCAGACGCAGTTTCACACCCTTGGCTTGTGCACCTTTCAGAAACCCTTGGTGCAAGGCATGTACATCCATGTCCTGACCCTGACCGTCATACAAGGCACCGGCCAATTGCGCAGGGTCCAGACAGGGCACCATGGCCAAGGCTTCTTCGGCACTCAAGCGGCTCACATCCAGACCTTGTTCATGCCAATCCTGATACTGGCTGTCCAGCAAATCCTGCTGATCGGCGGTCCCCACATACAGCACACCGCGCGGCAGCAAAATTGGCTGATCGCTAAAGCCAGCAGGTGGATGGCTGAAAAAATCGTTACCCGCAACGGTCAAAGCACGAATTGTCTCCGTACCGTAGGTTTCAACAAACATCGCAGCCGAGCGTCCAGTGGAGTGATACGCAGCATGGGACTCTCTTTCCAGAACCAGCACTTGGGCACTTTCAGGCAAACGGTAGGCCAAAGACACGCCTGCCATCCCGGCTCCAACAATTACGTAGTCGTACACCATAAAATTCTCATATCCGATAATTGAGGGCTAATAGTAGGTCTTTCCAAGAAAAACATCCAAGAGGGTTTTTACTAGGCGGACACTTCGGGCTTGCTTGCAAGCCTTGTGTGGCGCCAGATCCGAGCCCGTTTCGACTAAAAAAAAGCGCTTGAAGGCTGTTTTCACCCCAGCAGTCAGACCACAGAAAAAAGCGCCTGGAACCCTTTTTACTACGCCATCAATTATTCAAACATCGGGGATTTTCTTTTAAACCTCACCTATTTACAGTCCGAGCCCCCCGAAAAAAGATCAAAAAAAACCTTCTGACCCAAACGAGTCAGAAGGCAAAAAAGCGTCCGCCCGTGCTCTGCAGGACGCTCTTGGGAATCGGGTTTTACTGAATATTCAACTCAAATACGGCAGTAGGAGAACCGGCAAACACTATGTGACCTTTCGTGGGCAGGCTCACCGGACCTGTGCCATCGAGCAAGCTGTAATGAATGCAGCCGCCCTCTTCGTCATACACGGCATAGGCGCTACGAGCCGGCACGTTCACAGTCAAGGTCTTCTGAGCGGTTGGCTCGTCCAGCCTGAACCATTGCGCAAAACCTTGCGGGTCTAAGAGAACTCGACGATCTGAACTAGTTAAAGCACGAATAGCCTGCTCGCTCAGCATCAAGTCGTTATTGAGCAGGAGATATTCCTTGTCACCATGCAGCTCAAAACTGGCGTGTGAGGTTTCTCGACCGGCCTGTCCCGGAATTTGCACCTCGCTGGCCGCAGTTTGCGCGTCACGAATACGCAAGGCCCCCACATAGCCATCCAGCTCCCTGCTCAACGCCAGCTTGGCACCGGGCATCCCGTCCACAAAGTAATACTCGGAGTTGTACAAATACTTCACCGGGAAATAGCGCAGGCCGTTACGCTGTTCCCAAACTTGTTGAATCGCTGCATCCAGCACATTGGGCGACAATTTCTGCGCCCGGTAAGCAGATTGGGCTTCCTGGCCCAAGCCCTTGTCCGTCTCGTAACGCCGATCCCATAGATAAATACGGCCATTGGGAGCATCCACAAACTGGATACGAATAGAACGCTCGGCATTCACAAAGCCCAATCGACCGGCGTATTGATACTGCTCGGTGACGCCGTTCCCGGTCTCAATGCTCAAGGCGCCATCAGCCTGGATGTTCACCTGCATCAAAGCACCGCTATCGCCGTATACCCCGGCATAGCGCAGCAACTCAGCAGGCATGGGCGCGTCCGCCTCAACAGAAAAAGACTTGTTTGCCAACACTGACACATCAAAGCCTTTCAGTTCCAAAGCCTTGAGCAGCATTTTCTTCGCAATCAGCTGATTCTTGCCGCTATTCCCCCCTGCGCTAAGCACCACAGCCGCCATATTCAGCTTGGGCAACACCACCAAAATCGCATGATGTGCGGTAATGTCACCGCCTTTGGCCAAGCCCTGAATGCCCAGATCGTTAAAGGGATACAGCTTCACACTGTCCCAGCCCAAGCCGTAATTGCCGTTATCGTCCACATCCTCTGGCCACAAACCGCGTAAATATTCAGGCGCTTGCATGGCCTCACGGGATTGCATAGACAAAATACCGGGACCGTCCTGCATGAACAAACGGGCAAACCTGGCCATATCTTCGGCAGTGGAGTTCACTCCGCCCGAAGCAATCACGTTGTAGTGAATCCAGGGCAAACCATTGTCTCGGCCAGGCCATTTCAAACGCGCATAATTCTCCCCAGGCCCATTCATCGGGGTGCTGGTATGCGTCATGCCCAAAGGCGTATTGAAAGAAGTCTGGATATAGTCCGTGAAACTCTGCCCGCTTACGTACTCCACCAGCTTTTCCGTCAAGGTAAAGCAGCTATTGCAGTACACGGAGAACGCTCCCGGATCTGCATTCAATCCTTGCACAGCCAAGGTGTCCAAGAACTGCTCATAGCCTTTGCGATTGTTGTCCCCCATGAACAAGGAGTCATTGATGATGTCGTCGCCACGCAAGCCCGCCGAATGATTCAACAGCATCCGGGCCGTAATCTGCTGGTAACGTGGATCAGCCATGCGAAAGTCCGGCATGTACTGATAAACAGGCGTATCCAGATCCAGCCTGCCCTCCTGCGCCAGCTTCATGACACTGACTACCGCAAACAGCTTGCTGACCGAGCCAATGGCATACACCGTCTCATGATTCAGAGGCGTATCGTTTTTACCCGCATGACCGCTCAGCACAATCGTGTCATTTTCGATCAAGGCATATTGCAGACTGGTGAAGTTTGGGCGCAGCGCGACTTTGCGGGCGATTTCCTGGGTATAGCGACTTAACTCTGCAATGGCGCGGCTGCTTTGCAAGAGACTGACAGCCTGTGGCGTATCAGCCGTGGCGGGCACTGCTGTGGCACAAAGAGCAGCTAGAAGCAAAGTCTGGCTCACTTTTTTCAGCCGTATCTTCAGCATGAGAATTCCGTGTAAGTAAAACAAAATCGTGGGTGATGGCAGCCTTTCAAAATCAGCCAGAGCACCACAAGCTGCCCATTGCTTGCACGACACATGAAATCAGCATCCAAAGCAGACAGGCTAGAGCGCAGCATGCCGGGCTTTGTTGATGTCTCGATGGATTAAATATACCCAAATAATTCCTTATGTATCTTTTTGATACCAACGAGCCAACTCAAGAAGCTTTTACAGGGAGGCGGGCAACGAGTCCTGCTATTTAGCCGCCATATAAGTGGCGCTTTAAGTTTGCAATCGCAACCCGCTATAAGCCTATATACATAACCATTGAGTTAGATCAATTCTGCTCCGAACAACGGTTTCTTGCCTCCTGGGCTCTCTATACCATGCGTACTGAGTGTGACTCGAAGTTATTTGACGCATTTATTTAATAATTATGGGTAATGTCTATGAATGTCTTATCTAAGACCTTGATCCTTGCACTAGTGGGGTTGGGGGCCGCTTATGGTGGATCTCAGCTTATTTTGTCGCAACGCAGCATCGTCTCCCCCTCGGCAAGCACCATCAAGCTGGATGATGACGCCCTGATCAAGCAGGGAGCCTACGTCTCCCGCACCGGCGACTGCGTGGCCTGTCATACCGTTCCTGGCGGCCAAAAGTATGCAGGCGGCCTGGCCATGCAAACCCCGCTGGGAGCGATCTACTCCACCAACATCACACCCGACAAGGACACCGGCATAGGCAATTACACCCTGGACGAGTTCAAAACGGCCGTCCAGCACGGAGTACGCAAGGACGGCGCTGCACTCTACCCCGCCATGCCCTACCCCTCCTACTCGGTCATGAGCGACGAGGACATGAATGCCTTGTACGCCTACTTCATGAAGGGCGTTCCGGCGGTCAAACAGCAAAATGCCGAGCCCACTTTGCCCAAGCTCTTCCAGATGCGCTGGACCATTGCTTTCTGGCAATGGTTGTTTGCTCCCACTGATCAGACATTTGTAGCTGATGAAGGCCTGGATGATCTGAAAAACCGGGGGGCTTATCTGGTGCAGGGCCCCGGCCACTGCGGTGCCTGTCACACACCGCGCGGCGTGGCATATCAAGAACTGGCCTTGAGCCTGAAAGACGGCGACGACTATCTGTCCGGTGCCGTCATTGATGGCTGGCGCGCCAAGAGCCTGCGCGGCGAAGGTCGTGGCCTGGCCAGCTGGTCTGAAGACGAGCTGCTGGATTTCTTTGCCACCGGCCGTACCGATAAAGTAGCGGCCTTTGGCGCCATGACGGATGTGGTCGAACACAGCACTCAGTACATGACACCTCGGGACCAGAAGGCCATGGCGCAGTATCTGAAATCCCTGCCACCCATCAAAGGTCGCAACCCCGAGATCCCGCACCAAGCGGATGCCACTACACAAACACAGCTGGATGGTCAGTACACCTCGCCCGGCGCCTGGTTATATGCCGCCCACTGTGTGACCTGTCACCGGGCTGATGGCAAGGGCGTGCCGCGCGTCTTCCCGGCGCTGGCTGGCAACTCGGCTGTTTTTGCCAACAACCCGCAATCAGTCATTCAAGTGACCCTGGAAGGTGGACGTATGCCTGAAAACAAGGTCGACACAATGACCTTCACCATGCCTGCCTTCCGCCATTTGGGCGACCAGGAAATCGCCGATCTTGTGAACTACATTCGTACCAGCTGGACCAACCAGGCCCCCACCGTGCAGGCGGCCGACGTTGCCCACATCCGCCAGTTTGTAGCCAATAAATCGCCCAATATCCTGCCTCAAGGAGCCAGCCATGAGTAAAGCCAAAACCCTGTCCGTTCTGGCGGTGGCCATTGCCGGTGTCGCAGTGGCAAGCTGGTATGCCTTTGCCTCCAGCCCCGCCCTGACGGGCCCGACCCCAGCCACGTATCCCATTATTAATGTGGAAAGCAAAGAGGTGGTGGGTCAATACACCATTCCTTCGGACCTGCTGATCGAGAAAGAACCAAACGCCGACGCCATTTTGTACGGCAAACGCCTCTTGAACGAAACACGTCGTCTGCTGCCCGACAATGTGGGCGCCGCCATGAACTGCAATAGTTGCCATATTGACCAAGGCAAAGCTCCGCGCGGTGCGCATTACATCAACAGCTTTGTCAGCTACCCGAAGGTCATGCCCCGCTCGGGCAAGATGGTGGACTTGGCCGGCCGCATCAATGGCTGTTTCATGCGCTCCATGAATGGCAAGGCCATAGCTGTAGACTCGCCGGAAATGCAAGGCATGCTGGCGTATATGAAGTGGTTGGCGCAAGGGGTTCAAGCCGGTCAAAAAGTCCAGATGCCTATTGACGGCCCACTGGATCATGATCTGATCCCCAATCCCGAGCGTGGTAAAGCACTTTATACGGTCCAATGTGCCAGCTGCCACGGCTTTGAAGGTCAAGGCCTGAAGGATGAACGCGGCAATATCGTATTTCCGCCATTATGGGGGGATGAATCCTTCAATATAGGCGCAGGTATGGCACGTACCTTCAAGGCCGCGGTATTCATCAAGTACAACATGCCCATGAGCGTGGCGTCGCACGGAGCCTGGGGCCAAGGAGGGGTGCTGAATGATCAGGATGCTGTGGACATTGCCGAGTACTTTACGCATATGCCACGGCCTGACTTTGCGAGCAAAGTGAACGACTGGCCGAATGGTAAAAAACCCAAGGATGCACGGTATTAACATCCGCGCTTCCTAATTGGATTAAAGCGTGCCTGACGCTTTTTTCCAGAAGATCTGAACCCCAAGACAGACACCCTTAAAGCCATTAACACTGCCCTCTTGATGAGGGCAGTGTTTTCCTGTTTCGCGGAGCACCGGCACTCAATTGCAGACTGCTTCCACCATTTTGTCTGTACTTCCAAGCCTGACAAGCAGACTGCGATAGTCATCACTTTCCGCCTTGCCCTCTCCTGCTCCTCCCTGCTCAATTCAAGCTCCTTGCCATCCCTATCATTAAGCGCAATCGTGTAGCATCGTTCCTCTCTCTATCCTTAAAACCCAGCTACTCATCAGGTGAACGCATGATCCATGGAAAAACCCTGGCGGCCTGGCAAGACAGCCATCCCCTTATCCGCGATCTGATCGCCCTGAAAGAAAGCACCTGGTTCAATCCAGCCATCGCCCCCACCGCCCAAGCCCTGGCAGATGTGGGACTGGACGCCAAGGATGTGCAGGCTGCCAGCGCGCGTCTGCAACGCTTTGCGCCGTATCTGAAGGCCGTCTTTCCAGATACCGCAACCAGCAACGGCATTATCGAATCCCCTCTCAAGCCCTTGCATCAGCTACGCCAAACACTGATTCAAGAAAACGTGCTGGAGCAGGCAGGGACCTTGCGGCTGAAGGCTGATAGCGAACTTCCCATTTCCGGTTCCATCAAAGCCCGTGGCGGCATCCATGAAGTCCTGAAACATGCAGAGGATCTGGCACTGGAAGCAGGCCTGATCACGCTGACGGACGATTACAGCCAGCTGGATAGCGAACAGGCCCGTACTTTCTTCAGCCAATACTCCATCGCCGTCGGCTCCACCGGCAACCTGGGACTATCAATCGGCATCATGAGTGCCAAGCTGGGCTTTAAAGTCAGCGTCCATATGTCTGCCGATGCCCGCCAATGGAAAAAAGACAAGCTGCGAGCCAACGGCGTCAATGTGGTCGAGCACCAATCCGATTACAGCGTGGCGGTGGAACAAGGCCGCGAACAAGCCTCCCAGGACCCGCGCTGCTACTTTGTGGATGATGAAAACTCCCCGGATCTTTTTCTGGGCTATGCAGTGGCTGCCGAACGACTGGCAGCACAGTTTCAGCAAGCGGGCATTGTTGTGGACGTGGACCACCCCTTGTTTGTCTACCTGCCCTGCGGCGTTGGTGGTGGCCCTGGTGGCGTAGCCTTTGGCCTGAAACTGATTTTTGGCGATGCCGTGCATTGCCTCTTTGCGGAACCGACCCACTCACCTTGCATGCTACTGGGCGTCTATACCGGTTTGCATGATGAGATCAGCGTACAAGACTTCGGAATTGATAACGTCACCGCCGCTGATGGCTTGGCCGTAGGACGCCCTTCGGGCTTCGTGGGCAAAGCCATGCAACGTCTGATCGACGGCTATTACACCGTCACGGACGAAGAGTTATACCGTTTGATGGTCATTGCCTACGAACAGGACAAGGTCAAACTGGAACCCTCCGCCCTGGCTGGCGTGCCCGGCATGGCGCGGGTATTGAACTCGCCTGAATATCTGCAGCGTATGGGTTTTACGCATGTTCAGCTGGAGAACGCTACCCACCTGGTTTGGGGAACGGGCGGCAGCATGGTGCCGGAGACGGAGTTTCAAACCTATCTGGATAAGGGGCGCAGCCTGTAAGCGGAAACAGACAGAACAGGCTCTCCGGCAAGACTGCGCCTGTTCAATCTTCTGACGTAGGGCCGGACATCAAACTCCGGCTCTTTGCCTCTGCCGCCACACACCGGGCGAGACTCCTTCCAAACGGCTAAAAGCACGGCTCAGGCTGGACTCATTGTCATACCCCACCTGCGCGGCAATTTGCCCTATCGTCTGCGAACCGGCTGCCAACAAAAGCTTGGCTTTATAGATACGCCAAGCCGTCAGATACGCCAAGGGAGCTTGCCCGACAGCCGCCTTGAACAAAGCAGAAAAGGTGGACCGGGACAGCCCGATCAGTGCGCCCATTTCCTCCACCGACCACGGATGCGCAATCTGCTGATGCACAGCTTGCAAGACCGGGGCCATCCTGGGGTCTCGAATACCCGCCAACAGCCCTGCCCCCAAGGAAGCACAGTGCGATAAAGCCCGCAGCACCTGAATGAACATCACATCAACCAGGCGGGCGTTAATCAGCTGAGTTCCGTAATCCCGGCTTTGCGCTTCGGTTTGCAGCACATGCAGGATGCTTTTTATGGCGGCAGCATCTTCCGCCCTCAAGCGAGTGTGTACCAAGGGGCCAAGCGCACTGAACAGGGGTTCGGCAGCCAACTTGTTGAAAGCAAAGCGGGCCGTCACGATTTCAGTCAAAGCTCCATCGCCCCCATGGATGATCGGCTCATCATGCGGATACCGAGCCAAAGTCTCACAGGAAACCAGCGGACTTTCCTTGCCGTCACACAGCGAGAATTGCACCCCTGGTTGAACAAGCATGCAGGTGTCCGCTTCCAGCAGCACGGGATCGGCCCGCTGCTCTCCCTTCAAATAACAAGCCCCTTTGCTGACAATCAACAGCCGCGCATACTCGCCGGTGTCAAAGCTGACGCCCCAAGGCGCACGCAGTTGGAAGCACGCATACAAAGCATGCTGCAAACGCATGCCATCCAGGATTTCATCAAAGGGGTTCATGACTATCAGACGATAAGACAGGAAAATTGGATTTTCAACTATAGATCGTCTGAAGCCTCAAGCCTAGCATGCTCCATGCAAGTATCAACAGGAGCATGCATGGACACCTACCGTTTTACAAAATATGGCAGTTTGGACTACCTGACACGAGGTCAGGAACCGCTTCCCGAACCCGGTCCCGGACAAGTGCGGGTTCAAGTCATGGCCTCGTCCTTGAACTTCAGAGACCTGTTGGTCATGAAAGGTACATTGCGCTATCCCACTACGCCAGGAGCTGTACCACTGTCAGATGCAGCAGGAATCATTGATGCCCTTGGCCCCGACGTGCAGCGCTTCAAGTTGGGCGACCGTGTCATCAACAGCTTTTTCCCGAACTGGTTCGGTGGCCCAGCCTACGCAGGCCGGGAGCAATATGGTGTTGAGCATGACGGCTGGCTGACTCAATATAAAGTCGTGTCGGCAGAGGCCTTGTCGCCTATGCCCGCCCATCTGAGTTTTGAAGAGGCAGCAACCCTGCCTTGCGCAGCCTTGACGGCCTGGTCCGCACTGGCCGGTATTAATGCAGGCGATACAGTGCTGACACAAGGAGCAGGTGGCGTGTCCATTTTTGCCATTCAATTAGCCAAGGCAATGGGAGCCTACGTCATCTCCAGCACTTCTTCAGACAATAAGTTCGACAAGCTGCTGCAGTTAGGGGCTGACCAGGTTTTCAATTACAAAGACACGCCAGAATGGTCCGAGCTTGTACGAGACTACACGCATGGCGAAGGCGTCAATCGTATTGTCGATGTCGGTGGTCCGGTGACAATTGCACAATCCATCAAAGCGATTGCTGTAGGTGGGCAAGTGTCCTTGATCGGCTCATTGGGAAAATCCGTGCCATCGCTGGATGTCATGGATCTGGTCTTTAGTCAGGCCAGCTATAAAGCCATCGGTGTGGGTAGTCGCAGTGATCTGGAAGCCATGAATCGAGTCATTAGCCAGCACCGGATCCATCCGGTAATCGACCGGGTCTTCGATTTCAACAACGCTCATGAAGCCTACCGCTATCTGCAACAGCGCGATCGCTTTGGAAAAATCGTGATCCATCACTAATGACGGAGCCCGGGCATAAGATAAATCAAAGCTTATTGAGAAGCAGTTGTAATACAATCGCGCCATGTCTGTCCAACGGCACTGCTCTCTCGTTAAAAATGGCATAGCCTGGCAAGTTCTTTTTTGCCTGGCGATCCTGTCATTTCTAAGCCGTTCGCTGGTCCCGGCAGGCTACATGCCCGATAGCTCGGGTGAACAGAATGGCTTCTTTTCCGTCACGCTTTGCGCCCCCGGAGGAACGCCCAGCACGATCTGGATGAGCCTGACAGGACAGGCCGATCCGCCGCAATCCAATGAACACGCAGATATACAGAAGTGCCCTTACGCACTGGTCCTGTCTCAAGTAGCCCTACCCAGCGCTGATATGGCAAGCCTTGATGTCCCGGTGGTTCACCAGCCTTTGTTGCTAGTACACCGTAATCAGAGCTTGCCGCCCCTGCCTGCCTTGGGGCCACCACTAGGGTCACGCGCTCCCCCTGTCAACCTTGCTTGATCTCTCGTCGTCGACTGTCGTATGTGCAGTCGCTTTTCAGCGAAGTCATTCAAGGTTTTTTTATGTCCATTTTTTGTGTTTCTGCACAGGCATGCGCCGTGCAGACCGCCCCTTTTTCGCCCTCTCGTCACTCGGCACAAACATCACCACGCACACGAAGCAGCATCCTGGCTCTGACCTTGCTGTTTTCCAGCTCCTGGACCAGCCTTGCTCATGCACAGACGCCGACACTGGCTCCCGTCATCGTCACTCCAGAGCGTGGTAAAAGTCTGACCGTTCCAGACCTGCAAAGCGCTCAAAAAACCATTGAACAAGTCGCGGGCGGGGTGGCGCTGGTGCCCGAGAGCGCCTGGCGTGACACTAAGGCCGCCACCGTCAAAGACATGCTGGACTACACACCCGGGGTGTTTGCACAGCCCAAATGGGGAGATGATGCACGTCTGTCCATACGTGGCTCGGGTCTGTCGCGGTATTACCATCTGCGCGGCATCAGTTTGTACCAGGATGGCATTCCATTAAATGACCCGGACGGCAGCAGCAATTTTCATCGCATCGACCCTACTGCCTACCGCTATACCGAGGTCTATAAAGGCGCCAATGCCTTGCAGTACGGAGCCGCTACTTTAGGTGGAGCCATCAACTTCGTCACCCCCACCGGCCATGATGCCGACGCCTTTCAAGGGCGTCTGGATACCGGTAGCTTTGGCTGGCGGCGCGTGCAACTTGGCAGCGGTTTTGCGGGCGAGAAGCTGGATGGCGTGATTTCCGGCTCCTGGCAAACTCAAGATGGCTACAGAGAGCAGAGTGCTGGCCATTCCTCGCGGGCCAGCGCAAACCTGGCTTGGCGGCTTTCAGACCGGTCAGAAACCCGTTTTTACTTGAGCGGCTATCAAATTCACCAGGATATTCCCGGCTCGGTCAGCCGCGATCAGGCTCTGAATAATCCACGGCAAGCTGCCAAAGCCAATAAAGAGCACGACTGGCAGCTCAACCTGGACGGAGGCCGCATTGCCAACCGCACAGTGCTGGTCATGGGAGAGACTCAATACGAACTGGGTGGCTGGTTCGAGCAAAGCTCACTACGGCACCCTATTTATCAGTTTGTTGATAGAGACACGAGCAGCTACGGCGCTTACGGCAGGCTGGTCAACACCAGCCCGCTTGCAGGCAGAGACAACCGCTTCACGCTAGGCTTGACTTGGTCGGCAGGCAAGATTGATGCTCAAAACTCTGTAAACGTAGGAGGCAAACGGCAGGAGAAGCTGTCTGCCAGCAAAGACAGGGCCAGCAACCTGAGCGCCTATGCCGAAAACGCCTGGAGTCTTGGTTCGGACTTGTCCCTGATTACCGGCCTGCAGTACATGCACGCCCAACGTAAGCGTCAGGACTTGTATAACGGCGGCCTGCCCGCCACCCGATCCGGGGACAAGAGCTACAACTTCTTCAATCCCAAATTAGGCCTGTTATGGGATGCAGGTCCGCAGTGGCAAATCTACGGCAATATTTCCCGCAGCGCCGAGCCGCCAACTTTTGACGACATGACGTTCTCGACCCGCAATGATCTGGATCGTCTGCAAGCTCAACGTGCCACCACCTTCGAAATAGGCACCCGGGGGGAAAACGGAAACGTGGCCTGGGACGTCTCCCTGTACCATGCCCGCGTCAAAAACGAGCTGCAATGCATCAGCGCGCCTTGGAACATTTGCGACAAAACCGTCAACGCAGATCGCACAACCCATCAAGGCATAGAGCTAGGTGTGCAATGGACGGCCGCTCGTAGCTTGTTGGTGCAAGGTCTGCAAAGTGACAGCCTGGACATTAAAGGCGCCTACACCTACAGCAACTTCAAATTCGACAATGATCGGGACTGGAACAACAATCAAATGCCCGGCGTACCCAAGCACTATCTTCGCGCAGAGATTATCTATAAACACCCTTCGGGCTTTCACATTGGCCCCAATGTGGAATGGGTGCCCCAGGCCTATTACGTCGACAACGCCAATACCACCAAGACCAGCTCCTATGCCTTGCTTGGCTTGCGAGCCGGATGGGAACTCGGCCCCTACTCCTTCTATATAGATGGCCGCAACCTGACAGATCGTCGATATATCGCCAGCGCCAGCATTACCGACTATGCCACAGCCTCCTCGCCCTTGTTCGAGCCGGGTACAGGGAGATCGGTCTTTGCCGGTGTGCAGATCCAGTATTAATTCCACTTTTTTTATCTTGCTAAGGGGTTTGTCATGCCCGTCAAATCGCCACTATCGCGCTTTACACGCCGGATCACTGCCTCTTGGCTGCCAACAAGTCAGCTAGGCACTCTGCTCGGGGCGACAGCCCCACCCTGTCTTTTATTAGCTTGAGAAACAAGGAGTCCTTATGAAAACCGCTTCACAACATCACCAGACCTTCAAAGTGGCACTCCATGGGCTTTTCTTCGCCATGGCTTTATTCATCTTGTTCGCTATGTTCACGGGCATGGCTCGCGCTGCACCATCAGAGGCCGATCGCATCTCCCAAGCCATGAAGGCGATTTGGGACAGCCCCGAAGCCCCTCTTGTGGTGGAGCCTATCGTAATCGAGGGTGACTACGCCCTGGCGGGTTGGACGCAACTGACACGTGGTGGTCGTGCGCTATTAAAGAGTCGTCATGGGGAATGGAATGTTCATATGTGCGGTGGCGATGGCTTGAACGATGTGGAGACCCTGACCATGGCAGGCATGAGCACTGAAGCAGCAGAACGCCTGGTCAAGAACTCCAGCGAGGCTGAAGCCAAACTGCCCGCCGAGGTCACCGCCAAATTCTCCACCTTTGGAGACAATATGGTGGTGGATCACAACCATCAACCCGACTAATCCAGGAAGGAGAACCCGCTGCGCAAGGACTGAGTCAACAAGGAATCAGTGCACCGGGCCGGATCGCCGGATCGCCGGGCCGCCGGATCGCAACTTGCCCTACTCAGTCTGAGTGTGGTCATGCCCGCACTGGCCACACTTCTTGCGCGGAAAGGGCGAATAACTGGTGAACAAGCTCTGGCTACCCATGAACGGCGACAAACCGCACTTTGGGCAAGTAAAAACGGTCATGGCTACCAAGCCCTGGCCCAGAACATAAAAGCCAAAGACTAAAAACCCGAAGGTCCCCAACACACGGTCGAACACAGGCAGCCCAAAATACAAGGCGACCAGGAGCAAGATATTGAACAAGGTGAACAGCCAGGCTTTTTTGTAGAGCGACATTAATGACCTTTTAAAACCAGCTCCCACAGCCAGGAAGTGATTTAGCGATTTAATTCAAGCGTGGACAGTTTACGGGATTCAGTCCGCATGGGAGAGGACTGAGCAAGCTGGTCACAATTTCGCCCCGGCCGTGACAAGCAGGCAGCTATCCCGCACAAACGATGAATGTTTCTGAATGCAATGTTCCGGCAATACCCATCCCTCATGATCTAGGATCTTCCAACAAAATCCCATTACGGACCATGAACCTCGCTTCCTTGCCCTCTCTTGTCCCAGCCCGACAACAGCTCCTGCGAGCCTTAGGTATCGCCCTGTTGCCCTTGGCCTTAGCTGCCTGCGACAGCGGCTCCAGCACAGGCGGCAACCACTCTTCCAAAGCCCCCGTCGTCACGCCACCGGTCACTGAAGAACCGGAACCACCTCGCAACACCGCCTATCTGGACAGCAAGGCAGGCGATGTCATCAAGGTCCGCATCGAAGAACTGCATCCCACCCAAGCGGCCATTGGCTACGATCAGGTTTACTACAAGCTGGGACGCTGGCAAGGCGATCTGGATCGGCCCACTTGGGCTAAGGACCCCAAACAGCAACTGGACTACCTGAATCGCACCATCGGCAAAAAGTTTGACGACTACTGCGAGGATATGGGCGGAACCGAACGTGCTCAAAAATTTCTGACCATCGCTGAGGCTCAAGCTGCCCGCCTGGACCAGCCCACCACCTATCTGTGCAAAGACCCTCTGGGCTCGCAAACAGAAAACCTGAAAACCGTGGTCGTAGGCTGGGACGGCAATCTCTATCTGACCGATGGCCACCACACCTTCTCATCCCTGCGCGAAATCCCGGACGGCGGCCCCAAACTGCCCGTCTGGGTAAAAGTCAGCGCCAACTACAGCGACATCCGCGAAGCGTCCGCCTTCTGGGAGCGCATGAGCAAAGAGAAACTGGTCTGGCTGCGTGATGGTGAAAACCAGACTATTACTGTCGAGCAACTGCCCACCCGCGTTGGGCTGGCCAGCGAAAAAGAAGCCGGTGGCATGCAGGAAGATCGCTATCGCTCCCTGGTGTATTTCACCCGCGACCTTGCCTATAAAAACGGCAAGCTGCCCGAATACGCAGAGTTTCTGTGGGGCGACTGGCTGCGCCGCCAAGCTTCTGAGGGCCAATTGGCCAAACTGGACGAATACTTGATGGCTCCACCCGCCACACCGGCCCAGATTCTGGCGGTGAGCACCTTGAACAAGGCCTTGCAACCCGGTGGTTCAAACGACAGCTACGCGGCTGCCGTGCGCGATGCAGCCTTGAAAATGACGGCTCTGAAAGACACGGATCTGGTCTTTGAAGACCGTGATGCAGCAGCTTTAGGCCGTATCGTCCTGGAACCGGACGCTGCCAGTGACTCCGACACTAAAACAGCGCGCGACACCCTGGAAGAACTGCCACGCAACGACGTCAAATCTGACGGTAGCCCACGGGGTGCAGGAAAGCTGTGGTTTGCAGTGAACTACCGCAATTGCGGCAAGCCTGCGGCGGGGACTTGCTGGGGGTGGTAATAAAGCTAGTCAGAACCTGATCAAATAAAAAGCCCGCAATGCGGGCTTTTTAAATAGCTAGACGCACCGCAACAACTTGGACTTTCCTCACTCTTGGGACAAGCGAGCAATCCCTTTCACCAATACTCATCAAATCAACAAGAATGCGTCCATCGCCATTCAAGAAAAAAATAGCTATGATCGACAGGCTATTGATTAAGGGAACAACAAATTGCTCTATGAAATAACATCAAGAAATTCATAAGGCGCAACGATTTACTGCGGAAAAATTCAAGAAAAACATCCTGAAATCTCCTGCCCCTATCAATCCTGAGAATATAAATCGAACGAACAAGCAATGACGACGAACGCAGTTCAAGCTTTGAGGACTTTACACAAGAAAAATTAAGCAAAAGAAGAAAAGGAGCAATTCGGCTCCTTATTTTTTAGAAATCAAGTAACAAAATTTTAGTTTGATAGAGGAAGGTGAGATAGCGTTATGAAAACAATCGCAGTTTTAGCTCTTTCGACCGTGTTGGTTGGTTGTTCTACTTATGCTGTTCCAAGATACAGCATCTCTACCGATACAGTAGTCGCTCTACGGGCTGTTGGCGATGTAAAGGCCAATGTTGGCGACTTCCGTAACGACAGTCCCACTAATAAAGACAGTCAGCCAGGGGAAATCATGTGTCGTGCAGTCGGGCCCATCAAAACACCTGATGGAGAAAGCTATGCCGACTATGTTCGCAAAGCGCTAATTAGCGAATTGATCATCGCAAATATTTATGAAAAAGAATCCACCCTTGAACTTACAGGCAGACTGACTACCCTGGACTTTGACTCCATGGGCGGAACATGGACAGTGGGTATGGAACTTAGCTCTTCAAATGGAAAGTCAATTGCCATCAACAACACCCATAAATACACCTCCAGTTTTTATGGTGAAACGGCATGCAATCAAACGGCACAGGCAGGCTTGGGTGCCATTCAGGATGCGATCCGCGCACTGGTTACCCACGCGGATTTCAAAACGCTTCTGGCGGAAGAATCCAAGTAGAGCAAACACAGGCACACAGCCTACAAATCATCTGTCTGACAGGGTTGGCCTCAATCCTTGCACAAGGTACACCCTGGAAAGCTTCCTGCAGCACAGACACCATTAAAGAAGCCAGGAGCCACCTTGCTCCTGACCTTTACAAGCAAATCATCATTGGAGAGATTATGAAGATAAGAATAGCCTTGATCGGAGCCACTGCTTTTTGCATGTCATCAGCCGCGTATGCTGCTGAGCTACCCCGATACGACCCAAACTCCTACTGTGAAAGCGTCTCCGCTGTTTCAGGAGGTTCGGCAATGATCACAAACGAATGCATCAAAATGGAGCAGACTGCCTACAACAACTTGAAAAGAATTTGGGAGTCTGTCCCTAGCAAGACAAGCACTTATTGCGACCGCGTGGCACGCACGACCGGCGGCAGTTATTCCATTTTAGAGAGCTGCATCGAAATGGAAATAAGCGAATCCGGTGCTCCCCAAAAGTTCCAGTTTTAAAACAGTCACTCCAAATAGATAAGCGGCCGTACGCAGATGACCAATCAAGCTCAAAACTCCCCCATCATTCTTCATGAATGCACCGTCCTGGGCGCTCCCGGATTTCCGTTTCTACCCGGCGATAGTGTCAATCTCGTTTTTGAAGGTGACACGGTAAGCTGCAACTCGGCTACCAGAACCATCCCCTTCTCTCTAATCGAAGTGGCCGATCTCTCTGTCAATGGTCCCGGCACAGTCGTAAGCGGCGGAGGTTTTATTGGAGGTGGATTCGATGTCGATGGGGCACTGACCGGGATGGCAATAGCAGGTGTCTTGAATGCTTTAACCAGCAAGAAAACGACACAAACATTTATTGTTTTGACCACGAATTTTGGTGAACTCCATCTGCACTACAGCCTGATGGAACCCACAGCGCTACGCATATTTCTGGGCGGTATCTTTGTCCGCCTGCGCTTTCTGAACACCCAATGGCGCCATGAAAGAGCAAGAGTGATCGAGGATCAACTGATCAGCGGCACAATTTCTGACGCAGAAGCAGAAACCTTCAAGGCAAGACTGCTCTCTTCGCCAAATTGGCCAGACCCGGCTCTGGAAGCAGAACAAGCGCGTCGGGAAAACAAGCGGCTTGCTGACCTCGGTCCTAAAGGCACATGTCCAAATTGCGACCAAATAATCCCTTTGCTCAGCGAAACCTGCCCGCATTGCCGGGCGAATTTTGGAGAATACGCCTCCTGGAGCGTTATTCCTTTGAAAGCCTGATCCTGCTCTACCCGCCATTGGCGGGTACATCCCATAAAACCACTACACTAATAAAAAAAGACCTACAGCAACAATGCTGTAGGTCTTTTTAAATTTGGTCGGAACGGAAGGATTTGAACCTTCGACCCCTTGCACCCCATGCAAGTGCGCTACCAGGCTGCGCTACGCCCCGAAAGAATTAAACTATAACCCTGTTCTTCCTTTCTTGCAAGTGTTTTTTAGATTTTGTCTTTCGATTCGAGATTATTGATAGTTAATCTCGGTGCCGATTGAAATCCACACTTGTCTGAACAGGCGGTCTGATTTTCGAAGCTCATTTTACCGAGCTAATCCGCATCAAAACCGTGAAGGCAGGAGTATACCTACTTGGGTAAAAAATGCAAAGCTATTGTGAACAGGCCCGCCCTTCTGATTGCATGATTCGCCATTGAGACAGGCTGGGGCCACCGGGATACAGCAGGCGCTCTGCCGGCAAGCGCTCCCATGGCAGGTCTGTCGTGCGCATGGAAACGCCTCCCGGGGCGGCTCCGACAATGATACGGTCGCTGATACAGCCAAAGTCCGCCCTGAAATGTACAGCGCTTTTCAAGACCAGTATCTTCATTTGCTCCGGCTCTATCCCCACAAAACGGAACATGCTTTGATCTGCCATTTGCGACTTGTAGGAGGCCAGAACGATACGCACGCCCTCTATGCGCAAACAGGCACTAGGCCCCAGGTTCATGGCACAACCTGCGTAGTACGGGCCGGTGGCGGAGAACTGGCCATCGGATACGGACTCGATATAAAAGCGTGCATGCAAGGGCATATCGCCGGGGACACCGGATTTACCGCCCAGAGACAGTTCGATGGTTTTACCGGCACCTGCCTGGTGGACCAGAGCAGCGCTTTCCGGATCCACGATCAAGCCTAAAGCCGTATCGGATACCTTGGCTTTCAGCAAGGCACGCAAGAGCCCACAGGTATCGGAGCTAGCACCGCCGCCGGGGTTATCGTGGGCATCGGCAATAATCACCGGGCCTTTGCCGGGATGACTCAGCGCCCATTGCACAGCTTCGTCCGGTTCGTACAGCTTGCCTTGAAAGCCTTTGGCTTTATCAAGCACCTCGTCCAGAAAGCCTGCTAAACGGCTATCGGCTTCTTCCTGCGTCTGCGCATAGGCCCACAAAACCGCTCCGCATTCGGGCACGTCCGCAGCAGGAAAGCCCATGGCGAACGACACGCTCCCCTCGCCTTCTATTTCCTCCAGCGATGACAAGTGACGGTACAGGCTGGCAGCTGGTTCCATGTCGGTGCTTTGCCAGATCGCTGGGATCAGGAAGGGTAGTCGATGCCAGGCCAATTCAGGGCGACGACCGCTTTGCAGACATCGCATCAGCGCCTGGAAAGTACGCTCACCCGTTTGCCCCATATCCACATGCGGGTAGGTTTTGTAAGCCACCAGCATATCGGCCTGCGCCAGCATGGTGTCGCTGACATTGGCGTGCAAGTCCAGACTGGCGACCACCGGTACATCCGGTCCCACCATCTCGCGCACCAGAACCAGCAAATGCCCTTCCCCATCGTCCCTGTGCTCGGCCACCATGGCACCATGCAAATCCAGATACACGGCATCGACGGGCAGAACCTGCTCCAGACGGTAAAGAATCTCCGCCACAATCGCCTCGTAGGTCAGAGCCTCGACAGGCGCAGAGGGGCTGGCGGCAGCCCACAGTAGCGGGACGCACTGAACGCCGGCCTGAGCAGCCGCTGCCATGAAACCCGCCGCCGGGATGTTGGCACCACGCAAGGCAGGTTCAATCGCCTCTGCCCGGCACATTCCCGGCCAGCCGCCCCCATGCTCAAAGTCCGCCATCGTTGCCATGGCCGGGCCAAAGGTATTGGTCTCGTGCTGAAAACCCGCTACTGCAATACGCATCACTTGTCTCCGATTGCTCTTACGCTTGTCCCGCCAGTTGAAGGCAAAGCTGTTCGTAAATGTCCTTGGCCCCCAGAACATCATCGATAGCTACCGACTCGTCTGCCGTATGCGCCTGTGCTTCCTCGCCCGGCCCCAAACCGATGGTGGGAATGCCACGTCGCCCGGCGGACTCGGAGCCATTGGTGCAAAACCACCAGGTATCCATTTCCACCACACGCCCAGCTTGCTGGACCGCTTGCACCATGGCTTGGGCCAAAGGTGCCGACTCATCCAGTCGCCAGGCGGGCAAGTCCCGCTCCGGGCTGGCCTGCTGACCTGTATAGGTTTGTACCTGACTGTCCACCAGTTCCAGCGAAAAGCCCTCCACGCCTGCCGCTTGCAAGCATTGCTCCATTTGCTTGAGTACCGACTCACTGCTTTCCCCCACCAGGGTGCGGCGGTCAAAACGCACGGTAACGGAAGAAGGAATCAGCGAAATGGAAGGATGCGGGTCGGAAATAATGTCAGTAGGCACCAACAAGGCTTGGCCGACTTGCGCATCCTTGGGCAAATCCAGTGTCTGCAAAGCAGAAATAGCTTTGGCTGCTGCCTGAATAGGATTCACCCCCAGATGAGGCAAGGCTGCATGCGCTGGACGGCCTTGCAGACGCAACAGAATCTCCTGCCGCCCTTTCTGCCCAACCATGATGCGCAAACGCGAAGGCTCACAAATCACCACGGCACCGGGCGTGCATTGTTCCAGAGCATGAGACAAGGCATAGCCTTCAATCACTTCCTCCATCACGCTGGCCGACACCGCAATGCGCTGCGTCAACCTGCCTGAACGGGCGGCCGCTGCAGCTCCACACAGAGCAGCGGCCAAGCCTGCCTTCATGTCACTGGTGCCGCGCCCATACATACGGCCATCCTTGATCTGCGCTCCAAAAGGCTCCACCGTCCAGGTTCCAGCAATAGGGACCACATCCATATGAGCATCGAATAACAGCGCCAGCGGGGCCTGGGCCGGGCCCACAAAGCCCAGCACCGAACCTTTTTCATCAACACTGATTTGATCAAAGCCCAAGTCCCGCATGACTTGCTGCACAAAGTCCGCCATGGCCTGTTCCTGCCCGGACAGGCTGGGAATGCGCACAAAGGCCTGTGTCAGGCTGACGGCGTCCCAGGCCAGATCCATTTGCTTGTGTTCGTTCACGCCCATGGCACCACCGCTCCACGTTGCGAGCTGATCAAACCATAAGCCTCTGGTCGACGATGACGCTCAAAGTTGAAGGTCGTGCTTTTGTAGGAATGGCACAGATCCAGATCGCAGCGGGCAATGGCCAGCTCGTCACCCTTGGTCGAGCAAGCCGCGACAATCTCGCCAGACGGTGCAATAATCGCGCTGCCACCAATCATCTCGATACCCTCCTCACTCCCCGCCTTGGCCACCCCTACCACCCAGGTGCCGTTCTGATAGGCCCCGGCCTGCATGACCAGATGGTTATGGAACATGGACAGATCGTCGTGCTCCGGGGCGGGCGGGTTGTGAACCGGCGTGTTGTAGCCCAACATGACCATTTCCACGCCCTTCAAACCCATGACGCGGTAGGTTTCTGACCAGCGGCGGTCGTTGCACAAAGCCATGCCCATCACGCCCCCAAAGGCCGACCACACGCCGAACTCGTGGCCGGGTTCAAAGTAGTATTTCTCCAGATGCTGGAAAGCACGCCAGGGCTCGTCCTGGCCGTGACCGGGCAAATGCACCTTGCGATACTTGCCCACAATCGTGCCGGTTTTATCGACCAGAATGGATACGTTAAAGCGACGCTTGACGCCGTTTTCAATGACCAGCTCGGCATAGCCCAGGTAGAAACCTATCTGCAATTTGGCAGCGGCATCAAACAAGGGCTGGGTGTCCGGCCCCGGCATCTGGGTTTCGTAAAAACAATCAAAATCGGAAATATCCTCGCTGAACCAGCGCGGGAAAAACGTGGTCAGTGCCAGCTCGGGAAACACCACCACATCAACATCCATTCTCTTGGCCTGATGCAAATGGGCCAGCAAGCGGTCAACCACCTGCTTCTTGGTTTCGTTGCGCGCGATAGGACCCAGTTGGGCCGCAGCTACATTGACAAACCTGGACATGAAATATGAACTCCATCAACAATTAAGATCCGCCCTGGGCGGGATTCGGAACGCCCGGCCCCTCTCAATCAAGGGCCAGAAATCGAAAACAGACTGCGCGCCGGGCTGCGCACAAGGCTCAGCCCCCAGCTGCGCTGACACGCGCATCAATCAGGCATAAGCACAAAAATTCTGAAAATCCCAATGCACACCGGGTGCGGATTCCACCAGTTCACGGGTGTAAGCCTGACTAGGCTGGCTAATGACACGGCCTGGGTCCCCGGCCTCCACAATCCGGCCTTTTTGCATCACCACAATGCGATCAGAAATCTGGGCCGCCACCCTTAAATCGTGCGTAATAAACAGGATGGCCACACCAGTTTTGCGCTTAATATCGACCAGCAACTTGAGCACTTGCTCTTGCACCAGCACATCCAGCGCGGACACGGATTCGTCCGCAATCAGGACATCCGGCTCCATCACAATGGCGCGGGCCAGACAAAGCCGTTGCCGCTGACCACCCGAAAATTGATGCGGATAGCGTTCCAGCACATCCGCGTCCAGGCCGACAATGGACAAGACTTCGGTCACGCGTTCAATGGCAACTTTGGGATCTACACCGATGTTGTGCATGCCCTCGGTCAAAGACTGGCCAATCGTCACGCGAGGGTTCAAAGAGCGATACGGGTCCTGAAACACGATTTGCACTTTGCGCCGCTGCGCCAGGCTGCGATCCTTGCAGGCGGCGGGTAAAGTTTCACCGTTCAGCGTGATCTGCCCTGAACTGGCCTCAACCAGGCCAATAATGCAGCGCGCCAAGGTGGACTTGCCCGAGCCGGACTCCCCCACTACGCCCAGCACTTCATCTCGGCGGATATCCAGATTGATATCGCTAAGCGCATGCATCTTGCGACCTTTGGAGAACCAGCAATCCGAACCATAGACCTTGCCCAAACCACGGGCGCTCAGCACGATCTCGTTTTGCACTTCCTCTTTTGCAGGCGGATGCACATTGGGAACGGACGCAATCAGGGAGCGGGTATACGCTTCTTTGGGATTGGACAAAATCTGCTGACACGTCCCCATCTCCACACTATCGCCACGCTTCATCACCAGAATCCGGTCAGCAATATCGGCCACCACACCAAAGTCGTGCGTCACAAAAATGACCGAGGTGCCGCATTCGCTTTGCAGTTCCTTGATCAGACTTAGAATCTGCTTTTGCGTGGTCACGTCCAACGCCGTGGTAGGCTCATCCGCAATCAACAAACGTGGCTGCAAGATCAAGGCCATGGCAATCATGATGCGCTGGCGCTGACCGCCGGACAGCTCATGCGGATAGGCCATGAAGAGTTTTTCCGGCTCCGGCAAACGCACGCGCTCCAGCATATTGATCACACGCTGGCGACGCTCCTGCCGGGAACTGTTCTTTTCGTGGATACGGATCACTTCGTCGATCTGCTCGCCCACCCGCTGCACCGGATTCAGCGCGGTCATGGGCTCCTGAAACACCATGGACATGGCCGAAGCCCGCAAGGACAGCAAATGCTCCTTGTTCATGGTCAGCAGGTTCTCGCCCATCAGCTCGATACTGCCTTGGCTGACACGCAAGGTATCGGGCGGCAACAAGCCCATGATGGCAAAGGAACTCAAGGATTTGCCCGAGCCGGACTCGCCCACAATGCAGAGGGTCTCGCCTGCATACACATCAAAGCTGAGCTTGTTCACCAACTGGCGGGGATTAGTCGCTTTAGTTTCGATGCACAAGTCCTTCACCGACAAAACACAGTGGGGCTTGGTCGTAGAGGTATTCATTGTTATGTCTCCTGCCCTCGTCACTTACAGCCGTGTGACCAGCTTGGGATCCAGAGCATCGCGCAAGGCGTCGCCCAGGACGTTGATACTGAGAATGGTGATGGACAGCACAATGCCGGGGTACAGCACGATGCCGGGAATCAGCTGAAAGTACAGACGACCTTCGGCAATGATGTTGCCCCAGGAGGCCATCTCGGGAGGGATGCCCGCCCCCAGGAAACTCAAGATCGCTTCCAGCAGCACCGCCGAGGCAAACACATAAGTTCCTTGCACAATCAGAGGGGCAAAGGTGTTGGGGAACATATGGCGCGACAAGATCACGTAGGCCGAGGTCCCCACTGTCATGGCCGCTTCCACATAGGGCTCGGAACGCACGCTAAGGATCACGCCCCGCACCAACCGTGTCATGCGTGGGATCTCCGGGATGGCAATGGCGATCAGGACCGTGGTCAGGCTGGCACCGGACACCGACACCAGCGCAATGGCCAGCAAGATGCCAGGGATAGCCATCACACCATCCATCACTCGCATGATGACGGCGTCCAGACGGCGGAAGTAACCCGCCAGCGAACCCAGAATCACGCCAAAGAACACGCTGATGGCCAGGACACCGAACCCCACCATGAAGGACACTTGCGCCCCATACACCACGCGGGAATACAGATCCCGACCCAGTGCATCCGTCCCCAGCCAGAACTGCTCGGAAGGCGGTTGCAGACGCACACTGGGGTCCAGTTGGGTGGGATCTTGCGTACCCAGAAACGGAGCAAAGATCGCCATGGCGGCCATCAGGATCAGGAACAGCAAGGCAGCACGGGCCGAATTGCTGGCGACCACTTTCTTCAATTTGTTGAGCTTTTGCATATTGTTCTACCTGTAAAAAACGAGGGCTCAATAATCGATACGGGGATCGACCAGCATGTAGGAGATATCAATCAGCAAATTCACCCCTACATACACCAGCGAAAACAGCACGATCAGGCTCTGAATCACCGTAAAGTCGCGCGACAGCACCGCATCCAGCACCAAGCGTCCCAGCCCCGGAATGTTGAAGACCGATTCGGTCACCACCACCCCGCCGATCAGCATGGTGATGCTGATGCCGATAATCGTCAGGATGGGAACTGCCGCATTGCCCAGGGCATGACGTGTCAGGACACGACGCTCGTTCAAGCCTTTGGCACGGGCGGTGCGGATGTAGTCCTCGTTCAAGGTGTCGATCACACTGGTGCGCACAATGCGGGTAATCAGGGCGATGTACACCGTACCCAGGGACACCGCCGGCAGAATCAAATGCCGCAGGTGTTCCCACAGGCCTTCACTCAAGGGCTTGTAGCCCTGTACCGGCAACCAGCGCAGCTCCAGCGAAAACAGCAGGATCAACAAATAAGCCACGATGAATACCGGCACGGAAAAGCCCGCCACCGACCCTGCCATCACAAAGCGATCCAGCGACTTGCCTCGATACCAGGCCGAGCACACCCCTAGCGGAATGGAAATGGCCAGGGTGTAGGCCAGGGTCAACAAGGTCAGCGAAACCGTAGGCCCCAAACGATCCAGCACCAGATCCTTGACCGGGCGGCTGGAGATCAGGGACGTGCCAAAGTCCCCTTGCACCATGCTGCCCAACCATTGCACGAACTGCACCGGCACTGGCTGGTCCAGCCCCATCTGATGACGGATTTCCGCGATCTGTGCATCCGTCGCGTTATCCCCCGCCACCAGAACAGCAGCATCGCCATGTGTCATGCGCAGGACCACAAAGATCACTAGCGCCACAATCAGCAATACCGGGATGGTGGCCAGTACGCGCTTGAAAATAAGCCCAATCATCGCTTCTCCACATTCCAGAAGACCGGAACCGGCGTTTGCAGAAAGCCATTCAGGTTCTTGCGCACGGCGCTGACCATCTTGAACTCACCCAGAGGAACGATCACACCTTCATCCATGATGTGTTTTTGCAAGTCCGTGGCCAAACGCCCCAGCTCGGACTCGCCACTGGCGCGGGCAAATTCCATGCGTGTCTTTTCAATGGCAGGGACATCCGGCCAGCCAAACCAGGCCTTGTCGCCGTTGGAGGCCACCGCCATGAAGCTCAGCGGATTGCTGACATCCACCAGCCCGGAATAGGTGGTGATGATGCTCCAGCCCCCCTCTTGCACGGGACGCTTGGAGGTGCGGCGAGTCTGCACGGTTTGCCAGTCCATGGCTTCCACATTGACGGTGAACCCGGCATTGCGCAGTTGCTGGGCAATCACAGGCACCACGGGCGAAGTCAGGAAGTCGGTGGGATGCAGCAAGACCACGGGCTCGCCCTTGTAGCCGGCCTGCTCCAGCAGCTTTTTCGCACCGGCAGCATCCCCCTTGAAGTAGGCTTCAGAACCGGCTTGTGACGGGAAAACGCTGTGGCATCCAAACACGGCACCACACGTTTCAAAGTATTCCGGGTTGCCCACTTGCGCCTGCATCAAGGGCTTCTGGTTCAGCGCCATCATGGCGGCCTGACGCACTTGCTTGTTATTGAATGGCGGCTGCAGGAAGTTAAAGCGCATCTCGGTCTGCGCGCCCCGAGCCGTGGAAGCATTCAGAACAATGTCCGACTCGTTTTGCAGCAGGGGCAAGAGGTCCAGCTGAACCTGATCGATCACATCAATCTCGCCACTGCGCAGCGCGTTCACCCCGGTCATGGCATCGGGCATGGCCACCCAACGCACACGATCTACCTTGACCTGTTTGCCACCGGCCAAACCGCTGGCAGGCTCATTGCGGGGCACGTAGTCCGGGTTTTTCTCGAACACAGCCTGCACACCTGGGCGATATTCCTTCTCCACAAATCGGAATGGTCCCGAACCCACCGTAGAAGTAATCGCCTGACTGACCGGCGTGCGTGCCACCTCCTTGGGCATGACAAACAAGGGCAAGGAACTGGGTTTGCCCATGGCGCGCAACGCGATGTCGGTCGGGAAAGAGAACTGCATCACAAAGGAGCGGTCATCCACGACCTCCATCTTGGTCAGGAACTCCGTCATGATCTGGCCCATCTTGTCCAGCTGAATCCAGCGCTTGATGGACTCGACCGCATCTTCAGCCGTTACGGGCGAGCCGTCATGCCAGCGCAGGTTCTCACGCAAAGTCATGGTGTAGGTCTGGCCGTCCTCGGACACTTTCCAGCCTTCCAGCATCTGGGGTTTGACCTGCCCTTGTGCATCTTCCGCCAGCAAGGTGTCGTACACCATATAGCCGTAGTTGCGCACAATGTAGGAGGTGGTAATGACCGGGTCCAGGGAGCGCAAGGGCGCTTCCATCACGGCGGTCAGCGTGGTTTGAGCACTGACAGCCACGGGGGCAATAGCGGTGATGGCAAGGGCAGCCCAGACGGCGGCTAACGATTTCGCAGGACGCAAGCGGTCCTTAAGCAGGTTGCTCATGTTTTGTCTCTCCAGGTAGTTAAAAGCGGTCCGCCTTTGCTCTTGTGGCGGCGGTCCCGTCATCAGGGATTTACTGCTTATTCACGGGCCAGCTCCACCAAGGTCGATAGCAGAATCGAACATCCCGCTATCAGGTCTTTATCGTGGGTAAACTCTGCCGGGTTGTGGCTCAAACCACGTACACTCGGTACAAAAATCATGCCTGTGGGGCAGGAGCGAGCCAGCATCTGCGCATCGTGCCCGGCACCGCTGGGCATGCGCTTGACCGAGCAGCCCAGATCCTTGGCGTGTTGCTCGACCTTGCTGATCAAGCGTTCATCAAACTGCACCGGATCAAAGCGGGCCAAATGGCGATGCTTGATCTGCACACCCTCACGCTCGGCCGCCTGTCGGGCAAAATCCAGCACTTCCTGCTCAGCCTGATCCAGGCTGGCCTTGTCCACATTGCGCAAATCCACGGTGAACACGGCTTTGCTGGGGATCACATTGACCAGATTCGGAAACAGCTCGCAGCGCCCTACTGTGCCCAGTTGCGGCGGGCCGTAACGCTCAGTCAACTGGCGTACAAAACTGCCAATTTGTTGCGCCACGACACCGGCGTCATGTCGCAAATGCATGGGCGTGGTGCCAGCATGGTTGGAGACACCTTGCACCTCGAACTCCAGCCAGCAAATCCCTTGCACGCCAGTCACGGCACCAATATCAATACTTTCGTGTTCCAGAACCGGACCTTGCTCAATATGCAGTTCCATATAGGCATGCACATCAGGTTGGCCGCAAGGCATGGAACCGGCGTAGCCAATACGCTC
Source organism: Alcaligenes nematophilus (assembly GCF_026344155.1). Lineage (NCBI taxonomy): Bacteria > Pseudomonadati > Pseudomonadota > Betaproteobacteria > Burkholderiales > Alcaligenaceae > Alcaligenes > Alcaligenes nematophilus. The sequence goes on from NZ_JAPKMZ010000004.1 coordinate 56,456, forward strand.
CAGGTTCTCGCGCACGGTCGTGCCGTCAATGCCCACGGTGTCCAGTGCCTCTTGCAAGGACAAGCCACCTTGAAACACCAGGCTGCCCATCATGTCCGGCGCAAAGCGCGCGCCCTCTTCATTGGTAAAGGCCACCACTTGCAAGGGACGATCCAGCTGCACATCGGCATCATTCAAGCTGGCCACCACTTCCAGTCCAGCCAGCACGCCCAGATTGCCGTCGTAGCGTCCGCCAGTACGCACGGTATCGATGTGCGAACCCGTCATGACCGGCGCCACATCCAGACGGCCAGCGCGTGTCCCGATAATGTTGCCGATCTGATCAATCTCCACACTCATGCCCAGATCACGCATCCAGCTGACCACCTGATCGCGGCCAGCCTTGTCCTCGTCCGTCAGGGCCAGGCGGCACACACCGCCCCCGTCGATCGAACCAATCTGCGCCAACTGCGCGATACGCTGCAGCAGACGTTCGCCATTAATGGCTAAACAAGTGCTGGCTGGGCTGTTCATACCGGCTCCTGAGCCAGCACTTCTTTGGCGCTCATACCGACAATGCGCTGATACAGCTCTGCATCGGTATCGCCTTCGCTGGCAAAAAACATAATTTGGCTGTTTTCATCAATACCCAATGCCTGACGCCAGTCCGCTTGCTCGCATGCAGCCATGCAAGCCGCCACACCGGCCACGGCAGACTCACCCGCCACAATCGGCGCATCACCTTTATCGGCACGGGCTAGACGGCGCATGGTTTGCAAGGCGGCATCGTCTTCCAGCGTCATATAGGCATAGGTGCCGGGATCCAGAATTTCCCAGGCCAGCAAGGAGATTTCGCCGCAAGCCAGACCGGCCATCACCGTATTCAAATCACCGGTGACCGTGACGGGCTTACCTTGAACAGCACTTTGGAACAGGCAATCGGCCTTGTTGGGTTCCACCACAATCAAGCGAGGGCGCTGCGCTCCCAGACGCTCCCACATATGGGCGCATACAGCGGCAGCCAAACCACCCACACCGCCCTGAATAAAGACATGAGTCACCGGCTTGCCCGAAGCAATCTGATCCAGCGCTTCCTGCACCATCACGGTGTAGCCCTGCATCACATCCTTGGGCACATCCATATAGCCCGGGTAGGACGTATCGGACACCACAAAATAGCCATGCTCTTTGGCATCTTCAGCAGCCTGGCGCACCGAATCATCGTAATTGCCGGGCACGCGCACTACCTTTGCCCCGTAAGAGGCAATGGCCTGCTCACGACCAGTACTGACATGTTCATGGATATAGATCACGCACTGACAACCAGCATTCTTCGCCCCCCAAGCCACCGAGCGGCCATGATTGCCATCGGTCGCGCAGGTCACGGTCAAACCAGCAATAAAGTCCTTGTAGGCAGGACTCTTCAGATCATCCAGCGTCAGGCTGGCATTGCCGGTATGAGCTTGCAACTGACGCAACAGCAAACGATTGACGGCATAAGCACCGCCCAAAGCCTTGAAGCTGCCCAAACCAAAACGACCGGCCTCATCCTTGTAATACACCCCGCCCACCTTCATCTGCGCGGCCAGGCCGGGCAAATGACGCAAAGGCGTAGGCGCGTAACCAGGCCACTGCACGATGCTGGCCTGAGCCTGCTCGAAGGCGGCTACCGACAAAATCGATTGCAAGGAAGCGTCGTATTCCTGGCTGTCCTGAACGCAACGAGGGTTCAGATACAGTTGCACCGCGCCTTGCTCCCGAACGGCATGTTTGTTCATGTCTGCTCCACTTCTATGGGTTTAATTATTGGACTTCAAGTCCTGAAAACTGCGATGGATGGATTCAATCTTCTGCAACTTGCGCGCCACCTGCGTCTCAGCCTGTAGCGCTACCCGACTAACCAGATAATTGATCAGGCTGAGCGTGCCGGTATGCGAGTCAAACAAGTACTCCCCACGCGTCGCCACCGTGAAAGCAATGTCTTGCGACCGCAGCAAGGAGCTTTCCAGACCATCCGTCAAAAAAGCCATCTGCACTGACTCGCCCCGCAGATGCTCCACCAAGGAAGGCAGGAGCACCGAGCGACGACGAAAATCCATCACCAGGGCCAGATCCCCTGCTTCCACATCGGCCAGTTGCTCGGTCAGATGGGCCACCGTGCCCACCGCCAGATGCACATCCGGGCGCAACTGCTGCAGTAAAGAGTGGGCGTAGCACGCCAGGATCTGGCCATTGCGGAAACCAAACACCCAGATGCGTCGTGCTTTCAGGGCGGCTTGGGTGAAGTTGTCCAGATGCTGTTCAGTAATGTTCTGGAAGGTGGTGGAAATGTTCTGTACGTCCGCATTGATAAACGGCGACATATCGGCCTGAATACCGCTGCTGGACATGGAGTGCAGACGCTTGAAAGGAGCGCCATCACCCATTTGCTCGCGAGCCGTAACCCGGAACTCGTTAAAACCGTTAAAACCCAAACGCCGGAAAAAGCGCACCGCGGTAGCCGCCGATACACCTGCTTTCTCGGCCAGTTCCTGGGCGGAGTAAGTAGCCAGCTGCCCCATATGAGACAGGACCACATCGGCCAACCGCCGCTCCGCGCTGGGCAGGACATCGAGAATATCCAGGATCGAATCTTTGATGACCATGACACAACCCAAAATTGAAATTTGTTTTTCACATAATACTTAATAAAATTTTAATTTCAATTATGGACGCAATGATTTGGCTCCGTATTTACCCTTGGAGATAGAAAAAAGGGAAAAACAGGAAAGATCGAAGCCCGCCAAGAACGGCTTTAAATAAGGGTTTCAGGTAAAAACAAGGTGTAAACCCTTGCTTGGAAAGTTTCTGCCACCTGAAAGTGAAATCGCAAAGCCCAATATGAAATTTAAATTTCATATTGGGCTTTGGTAAGAGGAATTTCAGTACAAGAGCCGCCAGCAGAAGCCACAAAACGCCTATTCAGTGGACCTATTCTGCTGGCAGTAAAGACCAACAACGCGTAATCAGAATATCGGCCATGGATAGATTCTTGGCCACACTTCGGGACCAGAGCGCATAAATCTGGCAAGCCAGCATGGCATCCTCAACATCAAGCGCCAACAGCTCACGTCGATACGCGGATGCCTCTTGCAAGGCCTGTCGCATCACGGCAGGCGATGTTGCTGACGGCCACCCTGCCCCCGCTGACCATAAGCCAACCCGGCGAGCAGTGGCTGGCTTATCACGCATCGCCCTAATGGCAAAGGCAACCATACACTAACGATTAAGAGAGGCGTCCTGGACAATCCATGAAACCAGATCCTGGAAAGAAATACCTTGGTAAGCCGCAATTTCCGGCAACAATGACGTTGGCGTCATGCCTGGCTGAGTATTAATTTCGAGCCAGATAAGCTCGCCCGTCACAGGATCGTAGCGAAAGTCCGATCGCGTCACGCCGCGACAGCCAATAGCACGATGTGCTGTCTCCGAATAGCGCCGAATCTTTTCTTCAACGTCCAACGGCAGCACCGCTGGGCATATATGTGTTGAGCCTCCAACCGCGTATTTAGCAGTAAAGTCGTACCAAGCCCCACCCTCCACCACAATCTCTGTGATGCCAATCGCCTCGCCGCCCATGACCGCACACGTCAATTCACGACCGGCGACATACCGCTCGACCATCAAAGACGCTGTTTCGCTCTGTAGAACCGGCGGAGCATCACCTGCGCGAATAATCTGTACGCCACAAGACGACCCATCAGAAACAGGCTTCAGAACGTAAGGTGGCTGCATCACATGCGCCGCTGCCGCCTCTGACGCGGTAACCTCTATTGCGTCCGCGACAGGAATGCCGTGAGCGGCAGCCACATGCTTCGCGTTAACTTTGTGCATTGCCAACGCCGATGCCATTACGCCTGAATGCGTATAGGGAATGCCAAGGCTTTCCAGAAGCCCTTGAACAATTCCATCTTCCCCACCGGTTCCATGCAGTGAATTGAACACGACGCTTGGGCGTACTTGCAGCAGCTTTTCGGCTACGTTGTCATAGACCTCCAACTGTGCCACACGATAACCAGCTGCAGAAAGGCCCTCGGCACATGCCTTACCTGATGCGATACTCACTGAACGTTCGGAGGAATTGCCCCCCATCAAGACTGCAACGACGGAATCCATTTTTTTAACTTCCTAAGTGAATATTGGGCACTGAAAGATTGCGGATTTCACGCACAATCGAATGGACTTCCGTTGCATGCGCTCCCTTGACAGTCACCTCGTCTCCCTGACGTACATACGCAAGCAAATCCGAGAGGACTCCATTTGCCTCTTCATGGCAGATGTGAGGCTTTTCAAAGCCTTGTAGCTGAAGTGCTTTTCGGTACTCATCCCCAACAAAATACGCCATATCTATGTTGGAACGATTCAAAAATGAGAGCACCTCCATATGACAATCGGTGCTGGCATCTCCCAGTTCAAGCATGTCACCGAGCACGACAATCCGTCTGCCTACGGCTGGGCGCTCATTCAGCGTTTTAAGAACAGCGATGACCGCCCCCGGCGCCGCATTGAAAGACTCATCAATAATGCGAATAGTCCGTTTATCGGACAGAGTGATATCGTGCGCCCTGCCTCGGCCATCAAGAAGAGACCAGCCAGCCAGGTCAGAGATTGCTAGCTTCCAGTCACGGTACAGATGGGAAACCGCCGCCATTGCTCCGACCGCATTGACGGCAATATGCTCTCCAACGGCAGGAAACTTAATGTCAATTTCGGCACCAGCCACAGATATTCTCAGAGCACCATTCTGTGAATCGTAATGAAGCATGCGCCAGTCACTATCCTGGTGGGTGCCATAGCTGATTATCTTCGAGGTGAATTTTCTAGCCTCGTCATGAAATATTTCATAGCAATCGCTGTCTCGGCAAATCACTGCAGCACCCCCCGTTTTCAAGCCAGAGAATACGCCAGCCTTCTCCCGCGCAATGTCCTCAAGAGACTTATAGGCCTTCCGGTGGGCATTTGACACGTTGGTGACCACGGCAACATCGGGTCGGCATATATCGCTGCACTCTTTAACTCGCCCTGCTGCTATTTCTGCAACGATATTCTTCGCATCGGCTGGCACGGTCATCATGGTTTCTAATGTCCCCAATAGAAGATTCCCGTTGTTGAATGTCATATGCGTTCTTCCAGCGTCAGGAACACCTTCGAGAACCTTTGCAATCAGTGAAGACGTGGTGCTTTTTCCTGCGCTTCCAGTTACACAGAAAACTTTTCCCGAGAACCTATCTCGGGCTACCCGAGCAACACGCCGCAAAGTCTGCGTGACATTTTTCACCTGCAAATGAGGAATTGCAGGCGATACAGGGTCGCTTCCGATCCCAATGGTAAGGCTGGCCGATCTTTGAAATTCCAATCTCTGGGAACGATCAAGGCCATAGCCAACACCTTCGGCTATGACAGCAACCGAGTTCCTGCGCAAACGGTCGGGGTGGTACGTCACGCCCCCAAAATCGCTGCCAGTGGCAAAACCAATCAAATTGCCGCCACTGGTGGAGATAAACCCTTGCATATCAAGAAGGTTGACATCAACCAGGCCACTGGTTTGCCCAGATCGAACACGGGCTAACACCTCCTTGTGCTTCTCTTTTTCGAAGCCATAATGAGCCACTAGTGATTCGTGCCGCCCTTGACCTTTCAAAGCCAGCCAAACTCGGTGAGATCCTCCGAGATTGAGGTCTTCGCATAGCATGGATCGGACACAGTCTTGTGTCTCCTGAGACCCATTTTTCAGCTGAAACGAAAAATATTGCACAATGTCGCGCAGGCAGGTGAACTGATCAATATCGTCCAACCCTCGCACATTGCGCAGATTGGTATTACCCAGCCCCATTTTCACAAGAGACGCATTGATATGCTTGACAGCATGCGAGCTACCGCCATGCAAGATACTTGCAAGAACCACAGCTGCACTTCTGCGGCTACCTCCCGGAATCTGTTCACTGATCATTGACACCGTCTGGCTGCCATCATAAGGAATATCCGATAGGTTCAGCCGGTTTAAGCGACCGCTATCACGATAAACCTCCTGGCCACGACCGGACATCGTGGCTTCCAGTTTCAGAATGAATTGAACAAACGCCCCTGGCTGGATGCGGTATAGATCATTCTTAGAGCGCCGCGCCTCCCCATCCCACACGCGCTCAATATAATATCCCGGCATTTTTAAAATCCTTAATCTCTGCAGGCTCTTTGCGGTTAATGCAATCTCCCGTCCTATGACGGGCCAAAAGAGTGGCTAAACGCCCACTACTTCAAACTTGAAAGGTGTCTAAAAACTTTATCCATCCCGACTGAATTTGATGCCTTTAGCAAAATTGAATCGCCAGATTTCAGCTTTTCTGCAAGATCAGGAATCAGGTCTGCAACGCTCTTGTAATGCGTGTTTAAAGGAGTATTTCCATGGGCGTTGAGTTCATCCTGCAACTCTGCCATCAAACTTCCGCATAGAAAGATCGCATCAGCCTGTATTCCCTGGATATGTGGTGTCAGTTCCCGGTGGTAACGCGCGGCGTCCGCCCCCAGTTCGGCCATATCTCCAAGGATGAGGATGCGACGGCCCTCGACTTTCATTTTGCCGAATGTTGAAATGGCAGCCTTCATCGAAACCGGATTTGCGTTGTAGGACTCGTCAACAACCGTGAGGTTTCGCCCCTCGAATTCGACCTGAGATACCGCTCCACGCCCCGCGGCAGGCTGAAAAGCTGTCAGCCCCTCAAGGAAGATGTCCAAATCACCACCCAGTAATAACCGCACCCCGATTGCGGCAAGGCTGTTCATCGCCATGTGCAAGCCTGGCGCGGCAAGGTGGTAGGTCAACTGTCTGCCATCCGGTAGAGCTGCCTCAACGCGGCCACTGGTCTGATCGTAGTGGTGGAGGCGCAGATCCGCATCTTCGGACTGACCAAAGGTCATGACATGTACGCCACGCTGAGCTGCTCGTTGCTGGAAAATATCGTAGAACTCTATTTCCCGGTTAAGCAGCAAGGTCCCGCCCGGATTGATACCCTCGACAATATTCGCCTTTCGCCGCGCAACCGTATCCAGCCCCAATCCCGGTCCACTTATATGCGAAGGTGCGATATTGGTCACGATCCCGATATCAGGGCGCACAAGACGAATATTCTGGAATTTCGGTGCATTGATGGCGGTGACGGCTGCTTCGACCACGACCACATCCGTAGAGGCCGGTGTATTCGCCAGCAAATGAAGGATACCGACACGCGAGTTGTAGTTCAGTATGGGGTTACTAACCACTTTCCGATCTCTACTCATAGCGGCTGAGAGCATCAGACTTTGCGAAGTTTTTCCCGCACTGCCTGTTACGGCAACAACATGGCCCTTCATCCGGTTTCGCGCGACAGCTCCAAGCTGGATCAAGGCATGGAGAGGATCCGAGACCTGTAGCAAAGGAAAATCCGGCTTCAGGCCCTCGACGGGACGTGTCACCATCGCTCCGGCAAGCTTGTGTTGCAACATCGGCAAGCGATCCCGGATATCCCAGTATTTCCCAGCAGTGAAATCCGATAATTCGTGCCGCATCGCCATGCGCTGATCAATAGCGGCAAGAAGTGTCGGCTCTTTTATACCCTCGCTCCTGAGTTGACCGGGCTTCTGGGTCACCGAGCGCACAAACCAGCCTTCGGGTGGACGCACCAGCCATGTGCCCCCCGTCACTTCTTCAATTTGATCTGCCGTCCAGAGAATTTCCGGTGTAGGGCTGATCGTCTCAAGCGCGGGGACTTCATATTGAGCAGGGTAGGCACGAAGCACAGCAAAACCTGCCTTGGGCGATAATTCGAACCGCACCTGGTGTGGCAATTGGATGCGTTCCGTTTTCCCGAGATAGCTCACCAACCCCAGCGAAAGTGTCAACGTCTCATCAAGCCAATTGCGGACCGCGGAGGGCCGCAATGTGTAGAAATCACGATAGATCTGGCCCGGCTCCCAACGGCTGACAGGCCACATCCAATCACAAGGATCATGCGAGCACCCAAGCCCCCAGGCCCCGACCGGTCCGGGCTTGGCTGGCTCTGCACGAAAGTCGATGCGCCAGTCGCAATCGACGGCATCAGGGACACGCCACCAGGATTCCACAGAGATCAGCCCGATGCGATTCAGATGCTCAGGTGAAACGCGCAGGCCCAAAAGCTCCATCGGTCCGATGCGTAACGGCTCTACCAGACGGGCATCCGCCGGCACCTCGTCGGCCAACCATTCTGGGCGCGCTTTGCGAAGCGCCGAAATTGGTCCTGCAGTCGGCAATGTAGGGGCCGGACGAGCGGGGAGACGCGCGCGCCTGGGAGGAGAAAGCATTACATAAGCCTCTCCCTCTCGTGTGCTTTCACACTTTGTGCCTAGCGCAAGGCATTTCTTTGAAAACTTGCTCAGCGCCTCGGCCGCCGCCTCTGGCGCCAACGGCAATGTACGGCAAAATCCTACCTCGAGCGGCAAGAAGCGCACTCCCGTCACGCCTCGATGGTCCATTTCCAGCGTAAAAATGCCACTGTCCTTGTCGGGTCGCGTCAGCGCATCAAAGAGTAAATCCCCGGCATCATGTAGGATCGGACGATTCTTATAGATCTCGATGCCCTGCAACAGATGCGCCGACGCGCCAAGCACCGCATCTGCGCCAGCGTCAATCAGGGCATGTCCACCTGCAATCTCGGCGGTGTCGGGCTGATGGAGGTTGTTCGCGCCCCAATGCATCGCAACCAGGACAATGTCGGCCCTTTTCCGGGCCTCGATAATCAGCGGAGCCATGATTTCCGCCCACTCCTGTGGTCGCTTCGGGTCTAGCCATGCGGTGCCGGGCGTATCCTCGCCCGCCGCAAAACTTTTCTGTGTCGCATCCAGCGCGAAAAAAGCGACATCCAGCCCCCCTGCGCGACGGAAAACGGGTCGAAACGCTTCTTCCCGTGTGCGCCCCGACCCTGCGTGACCAATACCGGCAGCATCAAGCCACTCACCTTGCTCTACCAATGCGTCAGGGCCGTAATCACCACTGTGATTGTTGGCTGTCGCTACGATATCGACGCCACCACGGATCAGTGTGTCGATCATCTCGGGGCGAGCACGGAAATAATAGGAAGACCTCTCTCCCTTGTCGACACATTCCGTGCCGCTGGTGGCGACAACACATTCAAGATTCACAATGCCGAGATCAGCTTCTACCAACGGTTTAATTCGGGAGAGAGCATTCCGAGCATTGGCGGCCCCAAACCGATAATGAAATCGCCGACCGATATTCACATCCCCCCCCCAGGCAATCGTAACGGTCCGTTCAGATTTGTTGTTATTACTCATACGCGCTTTTTTCACTTACCTTCCTCCTGCGCTAGAGGCCTAGTTGGCCCATGCGCGTAAGCATCGCCCGCATGTTCGCGAGCATCAACATACAGCAGTCCACAGCGCTCAACCGCATTTACAAGCGGTAGAAGCATATCGAGCATTGCACTGAAAGCGCCCATGTCACTGCGATCTGTGAAGCTGGCCACAACTGCAACCAGCAAAACATCCTCGACCAGGCAATCTGCTAACGATGGACGCAATTGCGCTGCCACATCAAGACATTGCCGCAAATCCTGTTCCGGGCGCTCACACCATGGCCAGTCAAATCCAAGAGGCTCCCATTGCCAGAGCGTCCAGTTGCAGATCAGCCGTCCCCCGTTAGAACCACGCGCCATACGGCGCGCCGCCATCTTTGGCAGTACGATCTGCGAGGGCCGATGCCGCAACCATTGCATCAACTGCGGCCAAGCAGCCTCTAACCTGGTGCAATCAGCGACCTCGCTGGCCGTTCTCGCCATCCCCGAAAACATCGGCCAGTTAATCGCAGTAGCCCTATCCGGAAGACGCGACCGGGATCTCAAATAGCGCATGGCAAGATCGTCAGGGACCTCACATCCCAGAATTTGCCCACGCAAAGCCAGCGTGTCGTTGCGATTCATCATTGGAGGAGCCCACTCGCACCCCCCCCAACAGCGAAATATCAGTGCGAGATTACCGGCGACATCACGCTTTCCAATTAACGTCGGAGCCGGCCAATTCTGGGTACCATGGGCCAGAAGTTCAGCCTCATGGTGTCCCATCCCAACCACCGAGCGATGGAAAAGACGGATCATCAGACTATGGTCATCACCGGAATTTTCAGGACGCGCGACAAGGTAGGCGACCCTGCCCTGCTCAGTCCATTGCGTTGCCGCCAAATCAAGTGACAGACGCTCCGGGCTCATTTCTGCAAGTAAAGGCGACAGCCAGGCATCTCGACGATCCTCTGTCAACAATTCGGTAAGCCCGGCCTCCTGACGGCTCTGTGTCATGAAAGGACGGTCCGCCACAAATAGGGCCTCGACACGCTCTCGACGGCGCCATAAGACACCAAGAGTAGACGCAGACATCATCAAGAAAATTAATGTTTGGCGGGCGAGTAGCAGCGAAAAGAACACGGACCAAAAAGATGGCATAGTGCCGCGCCAAGCGTCATGGATGACCCAGCCAACCAGACAAATGAAACCTGTCCCCCACCAAGCCCTGCCCCGCAGTTCTGACGAAACTCCCTGCGGGGATGCTGGCGGCAACATAGCCACCACCAAGGCTCCCAGAATGACATAGCCAACCAAAATAATGAGTAAGGTTGGATAGCCGATCCCGATCAGAACCACTGCGATGGTGCTGTAGGCGAGCATGGCAAACAGCCTGAGTATCCGACGATAATCACTGACGGCGTTGCTACGCAGGGATTCGGACAAGCCAAGCTTGCTATGCCGATCAAGAATGGTCGCGGAGGCCCGTTCACACATCTCTGCCCCTAGCGCCTCGGCGGCCAAATGCACACCAAAGCAGACCAAAACCAGCGCCATGAGAATTGCCACAACGACACCCGAAGCGAGCTGACCGAAGATCATTTCAAGTCGCAAGGAACTCTGGCCCAGGCTGAGCGTAGCGAGAATATTCCATGGCAAAAGCAGCGCAAGCAGCAGGGTAATTTTTGACAGGATGAAAAGTAAGATGTAAACCGGCAAAGGCCAGGCCAGTTCGGCCTGTACAACCCGTCCAATTCGAAATAGCCAGTGCAAAACAGAAGGCGGCCACACCGCCAACACCTGGCTCTTCGCCCTTTGGGTCAGTGCCGCAATCACGGAGTGACCTCTCGTGCACACTCCTCTGCCGCACGCGGCCCCGCTTTGCCCGTCAGATTGTGATAAGCGGGAGCGCTGGCATCTGCCTCGCGCAACTCCACCCGATGCCCCCCAGCCCGTAGCCCCTGATAGAAACGTTTCTGCAGATAGAAAGGCGTCACCCGGTCATGTGAGTTGCCCAATATGACAATGCGACGAGTTGGATCTACCACTACCCCGTCCAGATGATCCAGCGGATCATAGGGAGCCCGCAATCCGGTCGTATCCAGGCCTGGGCGCGACGGCTTGGCGGCAGTCTCGCGCAGAACTTCAGCACGTTCCAGCAGGCCGAAAGCCCCTGAAGTCAGCACTGCGCATGCAATATCGTCGCGCCCCATCGTCAGCAACGCAGCACCTGCCGTTGCCCCCCCACTATGTCCCAAGAGCACGAAGCGCCCTATCCGATGATCGGCCCGGATATTGTCCAACGCACCGTCAATCGCGAGAAATTCTTCGGCCTGTCGCCGACGACGGTGGTCTCCGCTAGCACCATATGTCCCGGGGCGCGAGATCACAACAACTGGAAAACCCATCTCCTCAGAGAGCGAGCGCGCCAGCGCTGTCTGAGCGCTGGCCGTGTTTTGGGGAATATCCTGCGGATCGCGCTTCAGCCAAGTATCACGATCACCGCGCAAGACAACAATGACCACTGGAGCACCGTCGATCTCTCCCCCCACGAAATAGCGCAGGCACGCGACACCACCCGCATATTCCGTCCAGACTCCGCCTGCAGATAAATCGCAACGATCTTTTGAGGGCTGCCCGCCCCAGGACAAAGCCTGCTCTGCCCAGGCGTGGGCCGCTGAAAGCAATAACAGGGCAATAGAAATGATCAGGCGTTTCATGATCAGACTGCGTCTCCTGAAGCCCTGGCCTCCAACAAACCCGCATAAGCTACCAGCCCCGAAAGATAGTGCTCCACGTCATCAATCCGCACCCTGAACGCATGGTGGCGGATGAAAAAAGAACCAAGAATCTGGTCTGGATTGCGGAAGAACATCGCGTACTCAGGCCAGAAGTGCCCGTTCAGCAGATAAGCTGCACGGAAGTGCAACGCCTGATCAAATCGCGCCTCATCCAGCCCGGCCAGAATATCTGCTCCATTGGGCATAGCCTTCAGACGGTCAAGCATCTTGCGCCCAGCCATCATCAGTTCCAGCAAGGTCGGAAACGTCGTAATCCTTTGTAGAACAAAGTCCAGATAGCCCTCGAAATTCTGGATCCCGAAACGGAAGTAGCGTAAGTCGGGACGGTAGAGCGTCAACTCGTTAGTGCAATAGCTGAGCCAGTGGTCATGATGTTTCCAGTAGTCCTTTTCAATGAAGTGGCCAAATGCCCTCTCCACCGCGCCGATCCACCGCTCGTCTTTCGTCAAGCTGTAAAGCCGCATCAGGGCAAAGGCAGCCTCTCCCTCGTAATAAACAATGCGAAACTTCTCTTTCACCTCAAGGCTGGGCCATGTCAGTACATGTGTGAACGAGCCGTCCTGCGCCTGCATATGCAAGATTCCCAGAGCCAGCTTTTCCATCAACGCAGTAAAGCGGTCCGAGCCAAGCACGGCGCTGTATTTCGTCATTGCCAGGATGGCGGTGGCGTTAGCTCCCAGTTTGATCTCATTGCCGGTATCGACCACAAAAGCCTTGTCGTCGCAGTCTCGGATGAACTGGGTGGTCAGATAATCAAGAGCGCGTTCAATCGCCGCAAGCAACTCTGGCTTCCGCGTCTTTTCCCAGGCCTCCAACATCGAATAGGTCGTGCTGGCATGGCGCAAAGCGTTGTAGGCTGGGATCTGGCGGTTAAAACAAGGATGGTAGCCATAGACGAAGCGACCATCCTTACCGACCTGACGCGCCAGAAAATCTGACGAATTCCTGATGATATCGGCCAGGGTTTCATCATCAAGCGATTCGATCTTGCGACGACCTGCATTGCGACCATTGCCATAGAGCTCATGGACAATCCCATCTTCCCCGCAGAACAGACCCGCAGTCTCCAGAATATAGACTTCACCATCTCCCTGGAAATCAACGGTGGTGCCAACACCATATTTCTGCTGGGCGGCTAGCTGAAAGTTATTTTCGTTCAGAACACAATGACTGACCTGATTGCCGCCATAGAGCATGGCCTGAGCATTTATCTCCATCTCAAGGAAAAGCCGACTAAAACTACGATCCAGCGCAATTCCCTTGCGGCAATAGTTCCTCTTCACCTCGCGCAAGCGCTTACGTAACAGATCCCAAGTCCATGTTTCAGCTTTTTCGACCCAATCAACACGCAGGAAGCGTCCACGCAGCTTGCGCCGAGTCATGATCTTTTTCAACGCCGCTGTCGCAAGATCCCAGGCAGCATCCAAATCCGCGCCGCTTCCCTGCGCCGTAACGGCTCTAGCGGTACCATCAGATACCGCAAAAACCAGGGTGACAGCCGGAAAGGGCGCATCCAATAGGCTGAACTTACCCGTCAGGGCCGCTTTTAGACTTGCCAGCCGAGTTTCAAAAGCGATCAAATCGGCACCCGCTACCGCGTTGTCCTGCACATCCATGTCATATTTCATCATTGTTAAAACTCGTCCGTGATAAGCGAGAAATCGCAGCACTGAAATGGTGAAAATGCCAGCCGCACTCTGCTGCCAAGCTAAGGGCTGAAGGCACGCATCTATTCCAGGCTTCCTTCATATCAGCGCTCCCGCATGGCTTCTTGCGCCCGAGTAATCGGCTTCATCAAATAATCAAAAACCGTTTTCTCCCCCGTTTTGATGTCTACCGTGGCAATCATCCCCGGCACAATGGGGTAACGAATGCCGCTTTTCTCGTTCACCAAGGCGTCATCAGTGGTACGGATAAAAGCGCGGTAATAAAAAACTTCGGGTTTGATTTCGTCCTGAATCGTGTCGGGTGACACAGTCACCACCTCGCCATTCAAGGCGCCATAAATGGAGTAGTCATAGGCTGTGACTTTGACCTTGGCTTCCAGACCTGGCCGGATAAAGGCAATGTCGCGCGGCGAGATACGTGCTTCCACCAGCAACTGATCTTCCATAGGCACAATCACCATCAAGCGGCCATTGGGTGGAATCACCCCACCTTGCGTCGTCACTTCGATATCTTTCACCACACCGCGCACGGGCGAGCGCAAAGTCAGGCGGGACAGCGAGTCCGAGCGTCCACGAATGACCTCTTCCAAAGAGTCCGCCTCGGCCTTGGCACGCGCCAGCTCTTCGCGTGCTTTCACCATGTATTCGGCCTGGCGCTCGGTAATCTTCAAACGAATTTCCGACACCTGACGTTGCAGCTTGAGTACGTCCACATGGCTGGCAGCCCCGGCTTTAGCAAGCGACTGGGTCAAGCGCAACTCTTCGCTGACAATGCCCAAGGACTGCCTCAGGCCTGATATGGACTCATTCAAGCCAGCCTGACGCGTGTTGTACAAGCGCGTTTCGGCCTGAATCAACGAGGGGAACTCGTTCAAGGACTCCGGGAAGCTCAACTTGGTGCCGTTCACTTCGGCTTCCAGTCGTGCCACGCTGGCTACTGCCGCCCTATGTTTGGCCGCGCTTTCACCGACGTTCGCTTCTGTTTTAGTCAGATCCAGCTGAGCCAGAATTTGCTGCGGCTCCACAATGTCGCCCTCGCGCACATAGAGATGGGAAATAATCCCGCCCTCCAGGGACTGAATAACCTGCTCACGCGAGTTGGGAATGATCTTGCCGGTTCCCGAGGAAACCTCTGTCAACTCCGCAAAGTAGGCCCAGGCAATCAACACCACCAGGAGCAAACCAAAGAACCAGATAATGCGGTTGGAGCGCACAATCTGCGCTTCGCTTACATCGTCCTGATACTGGTGCTGATCCCGATTGGGGTCAAAGAGCAAAACCGCGTCCAGACTGTGATCCGACTTATCCGAGCTCTTGGGCTTGTTTGAGTTCTTAGTTGTCATTGGCGGGCTCCTGCTTTTTCTTTGCGCCTTGAGCCAGCTTGTCCAGCACGACTTGTTTCTTGTCATCCATCACGATCTTGCCGTTGCTAACCACCAGAATCCGGTCCACCAACTCCAGCATGCGCAGCTTGTGCGTGGCCATAACCAGGGTCTTGTCTTGTGCCCAGTGATGAAGGTGACGAATAAAGTGCCGCTCGCTGGCGTCATCCATGGCCGAAGTAGGCTCGTCCAGCAACACCACATCCGGATTGGCCAGAATCAGGCGCGACAAAAGCAAAGCCTGACGTTGTCCGCCCGACAGGCCTTTCCCACCCTCGGTCAAGACATGATCAAGGCCGGTAGGCAAACGTTGAATGAACTCGATGGCACCGGTCATGGTCAGAGCTTTCAGGATGTCCTGATCGCTGGCCAGCGGCGCACCCAAGGTAATGTTGTCGCGTATGGTTCCGTAGAACAACGATGCGCTCTGACTGAGCAAGCCCATATCACGCCGCAAATCTGCCGTATCGATATGCGCCAGACTGACGCCCTCTATCGTGGCGGTGCCTTCAGACGGGATCAGCAGACCGGACAACACTTGCAGCAAAGTCGATTTACCCGCCCCGTTACGTCCCAAAATGCCAATTTTTTCACCCGCCCGAATCTGCAGATCTTTGATGGACAAAGCCACAGTGGGATTGTCGGAGCGGTAGCTGACCTGGCAATCCTTGAACACATAGTTGCCACGAACATTGGCAACATGAATGCGCCCTTCCTCCACTGCGTCATCGTCGGTGGGCAAGCTCATCAGCTTGTCGATCGCACCAATGGCAACCTTGGTTTGCTGCCAACGGGACAGAACGCCCGTCAGCTTGGCCATGGGCGCCAACATGCGTGTCCCCAAAATAGAAGCGGCAATCACCGAACCGGTGCTCAGTTCGCCATCAATCACCTTGAAGGCACCGAACATCACAATGACCGCGAACACTGAACCCTGCACCGCGCTCGTCCAACTGCTCAACCAGCTATTTAAGGACCGCAATTTCAAAGCCACATCCGCGCTGGCCGCGTTGAAGTTATTCCATTGATTCTGAAAACGCAGTTCGGACTGCGTGGTCTTGATGTCCTCATAGCCTTGCACGGCTTCCACCAGAATTGCATTGCGCAAACTGGCCTCGCGCGCGGACTGACTGGCGTACTGGCGCAAGCGTGGTTGCGCCAGCAAATTAGGCACAATCATCAACACCACAGCCACTAACGGCACCCAGACCAGACTGCCCGCCAGATACCAGAACACCAGACAAAAAAGCAAAAAGAACGGAATATCGACCAAGGAGGTCACTGTTGCCGAGGTCAACATTTCACGAATGCTGTCCAGTTCGCGCACCTGGGCAATCAAGCTGCCGGTTGATTGCGGCCGGTCGCTATTACGGATACGCAGCACACGACCATATACCCGATCAGAAATGCGCAAGTCCGCCCGCTTGCCCAGCATGTTAATTACCTTGCTGCGGGCAATCCTGAAGGTAAAAGAGAACACCAGGGCCACCATCACCCCGCTGAACAACACATACAAGGTCGGATAGGACTCGGCCGGAATCACTCGGTCATAGACCTGTCGGGTAAACAGAATCCCGGACAGTCCCAACACATTGATCAAAAAAGAGGCCACAAACAAATGGGAGTACGGGCGCCAGTCACTAAAAACAATTTGCTTAAGCCAATGCCTCTCAAAAGGTTTGACGTAATCATCCACGCGGGCATCGGCCACGGCATGAATGGGCCGCATCACAAACGCCGCCCGTACATTGCTCAACAGATCCGCAACCGCCACTTCGCTAAGCAGCCCTTCATCGCCGCTATAACGGATACCCAGCAAACCGCCTTCATTAATCTGCTCAACCACCCCGACCTGGCCGTTTTCCAGCTGCACCAGCAAGGGCAAGCGCCAGATGTTCAGATCGCTTTCACTTAAGGTGACAGGTTTGACGTACAAGCCTGCTTCTTTCGCAAGGCGACGCAACACATAGGCAATGTCTCGCGTCTTCAACCAATTGGCTGTCAGCTCCAGATTCTGGGACGAGACATCCAGACGGTAATGCCTGGCTATGGATAGAACAGCGTCAATCCAGGGTTTATACAAATCCTGGGGCCTGGCCTCGGGGGCTGCGGCAACAGATACGGCGTCCTGCAATGGCATGCATTCATCCTTGAGAAATACAACAGTCAAACGTCTTGTCATTGACCTGCATACAGGGCAGTGAGAAAAGGTCTGCACAGACAGAAAAGCACTGGGCTTTACAGCCCAGTGCTCCCGGAGATGAATTAGCCTACAAGGCTGTGCTCATCCAGCTCGTCAATGACGGGGTCAACTTCGACTTCCGGTACCAGCACGTCTTCTTCGCTGATGCCTTCAAACGAGGTTGGCTCGCCAGCGGCTTGGCCAGACTGCTCCTGTTCATCCTCCAATGCGCCCAGATCAACGTCCGTTTCCTCGGTACCCTGAAGCTCAATGCTCTCTTCAAGAACCGCAGGCTCTTCTGTTGTCTCTGGCGTATGGTCTTCAACGTTGTCCAAGGACAAGGCGGATTCATCTGCCCCCACCTCGTCAAAGTCAGCGCTGAAGGCGGACGCTTCAGGAACATAAGGACCGTCACCGTGCTCAACGCCCACCGTCAGGGTGGCATCAGCCGTAGTGCCGTTTGGATGCTCCAGACGGTACTCGAAGACATCCTCATTACCAGTCTCTTCCAGACCAGGTTTAGGCTGGTAGGAGTAGCTGCCGTTGGTGTTGATCGTCAGCGTGCCATGCTGACCTTCCACCGTGGTTCCATTGATAACTTCCACAAAGTTGCCGTTGGCATCCTTGATCAGGAACTTGGTGTAGGTCGAGGCCAGATGATCGTCAGCCAGAACATTACCGCTGGCGCCGTGAATGTTCTTGATGACATATTCATCCAGATGCGTGACCGACTGAGTCTCGTAACCCAACTCCAGCTTGCCGCCCGTGCCTGTACCACTACGCTGATACGTTGCCGTAACGGTGTAGTTTCCAGCCTCAAGCCCTTGCAGCATTTCCTGAACACTCAGGTTGCTGAGCAGACCGCCCGACCCGGTGTACGTCTTGGAATATCCACCAGGACCGGTCACCGTCACCTTCAAGCTATCGGTAACGAGAAGCTCGTCAGGTGAAGAGGCCGTGATCTTGACGTTAGCCTTGCTGTTTGGATCAACCGTAAAGCTGACCGATGTGGTCTTGGTAACCGCTCCAGCAAAAATTCCGCCAATATCTTGGCTAGGAGCTTTCTGGCTAGGTCCACCTTGGGTCACACGGTAGTCACTGTCGATAACAGCTTCGCCCGTGTTGCTGTTGGCAACCAAGTCAACTTCAGCTGGCTGGGACGGATCTTCGGGCCAGATCAGGCCTTGGCCATCACTGTCGATACGGACGTGGATCTTGGCGGTGCTGATGGAACCGTCAGCGGCCTTGATCGTGTACTCGAAGGTTTCCACCTGGCCAATACCGGAGCCGTCGGTGTTGTTTGGCGTGTAAGTAAACTCGCCATCTGCACCAATAGTCAGCGTGCCGTATTCACCTTCAAACGTCGTTGTACCGTTGGCACCTACTTGCTCCCCATTGATATGGGTCACTTTGGCGCCTTCGCCAGCAGCGTCGTTATCGAGCACATTGCCGCTTACCGGAGTGGACGTGTAAGAGCCAGCCTCAGTGTGGTCGTAGAACGTTGTCGAGCCTTCCACCTTGGTGGTGCTCAACACGCTCAGGCCACGCACAGCCGCGATCACCTGGTACTCGCCTGGAGGCAAGTCATTGATGGTGAACTTGGCCTTGCCACCGAAGATACCAATGATGTCGATCAAGCCTCCGGATCCCGACTCCTCAAGCACCTTCCAGTCGCCGTTCTCATCCTTGACACGCAGCTGAACCTTGACGTTATCAAGCACACTAATCGCAGAACCCGAAGAAACGCTGATTTCGCTGGTAGCAGTCTCACCCTCTCCTACTGTGAAGCTGAAGCGCGGAGCACCATCAAAGAAGGCATCCCACAAACCACCAATGTCGATAATCGACAGACGGCTGTCGGACTGAACCTTAGTGTCCAGTTCGGTAGGTTCGATATCCAGCTTAGCCGTGAAGTAGTCGTCGGAGACGTCGGCATCGGCGTCCGCATCAGCATCAGCATCGGCGTCAGCGTCAGCGTCCGCATCCGCATCAGCGTCTGCGTCAGCATCGGCATCAGCGTCTGCGTCTGCGTCGGCATCCGCGTCAGCGTCAGCGTCGGCATCGGCGTCCGCATCAGCATCGGCATCGGCATCGGCATCGGCATCCGCGTCAGCGTCGGCATCCGCATCAGCGTCTGCGTCAGCGTCTGCGTCAGCGTCTGCATCTGCATCCGCGTCGGCATCTGCATCCGCGTCAGCATCGGCGTCAGCGTCGGCATCAGCGTCTGCATCTGCATCCGCGTCAGCGTCAGCGTCAGCGTCAGCGTCAGCGTCAGCGTCAGCGTCAGCGTCAGCGTCAGCGTCGGCATCCGCATCCGCGTCTGCGTCTGCGTCAGCATCCGCGTCGGCATCGGCGTCGGCGTCGGCGTCGGCATCAGCGTCGGCATCAGCGTCGGCATCTGCATCTGCATCCGCGTCAGCGTCGGCATCGGCGTCAGCGTCGGCATCCGCATCGGCATCAGCGTCAGCGTCGGCATCCGCATCAGCGTCAGCATCCGCATCAGCATCGGCATCGGCATCAGCGTCTGCGTCTGCGTCAGCATCGGCATCCGCATCAGCATCCGCGTCGGCATCAGCATCAGCATCAGCATCCGCGTCAGCATCGGCGTCTGCGTCTGCGTCGGCATCGGCGTCGGCGTCAGCATCCGCATCGGCGTCAGCGTCAGCGTCGGCATCCGCATCAGCGTCGGCATCAGCATCGGCGTCAGCGTCAGCGTCTGCATCTGCATCAGCGTCTGCATCCGCATCAGCATCAGCATCCGCGTCAGCATCGGCATCCGCATCGGCATCAGCGTCGGCGTCGGCATCCGCGTCGGCATCTGCATCAGCGTCAGCGTCCGCGTCAGCGTCGGCGTCAGCATCTGCGTCAGCGTCAGCATCGGCATCTGCATCGGCGTCTGCGTCGGCATCGGCGTCAGCATCGGCATCGGCATCTGCATCCGCGTCGGCGTCGGCATCGGCATCCGCATCAGCATCGGCATCCGCGTCGGCGTCAGCATCAGCATCCGCGTCAGCGTCAGCATCGGCATCTGCATCTGCATCAGCGTCAGCATCGGCGTCGGCGTCGGCGTCGGCGTCGGCATCAGCGTCTGCGTCTGCATCAGCATCCGCGTCAGCATCGGCATCGGCGTCAGCATCGGCATCTGCGTCGGCGTCGGCGTCGGCGTCGGCGTCAGCATCCGCGTCGGCATCGGCGTCAGCGTCTGCATCGGCATCCGCGTCTGCATCGGCGTCTGCGTCAGCGTCGGCATCGGCATCGGCATCGGCATCTGCATCAGCGTCGGCGTCGGCATCCGCATCAGCATCAGCATCCGCGTCGGCGTCGGCGTCGGCGTCAGCATCAGCATCCGCGTCAGCATCGGCATCTGCATCAGCATCAGCGTCAGCGTCGGCATCAGCGTCAGCGTCAGCATCGGCATCCGCATCAGCATCCGCGTCGGCGTCAGCATCAGCATCCGCGTCAGCATCCGCGTCAGCATCGGCGTCAGCATCCGCATCGGCGTCAGCGTCGGCATCCGCATCGGCGTCGGCATCTGCATCAGCGTCAGCATCGGCGTCAGCGTCTGCGTCAGCGTCTGCGTCAGCATCGGCGTCAGCGTCGGCATCAGCATCGGCGTCTGCGTCAGCATCGGCATCTGCATCAGCGTCAGCATCTGCATCAGCGTCAGCGTCTGCATCAGCATCAGCATCTGCATCTGCATCTGCATCAGCGTCAGCATCAGCATCTGCATCAGCGTCAGCGTCAGCATCTGCATCTGCATCAGCGTCAGCATCAGCATCTGCATCAGCGTCAGCGTCAGCATCTGCATCAGCGTCAGCGTCGGCATCGGCGTCAGCATCAGCGTCAGCGTCAGCGTCGGCATCGGCGTCAGCATCAGCGTCAGCGTCGGCATCTGCATCGGCATCTGCATCGGCGTCTGCGTCAGCATCGGCATCAGCGTCGGCATCTGCATCGGCGTCTGCGTCGGCATCAGCATCGGCATCTGCATCGGCGTCTGCGTCGGCATCGGCATCGGCGTCGGCGTCAGCATCCGCATCAGCGTCGGCATCCGCGTCTGCATCGGCGTCTGCGTCAGCGTCGGCATCTGCATCAGCGTCGGCGTCAGCGTCGGCATCTGCATCAGCGTCGGCGTCGGCATCTGCATCAGCGTCAGCATCGGCGTCTGCGTCTGCGTCAGCATCAGCATCAGCGTCGGCGTCGGCATCAGCGTCGGCATCGGCATCGGCGTCAGCATCCGCGTCAGCATCCGCATCGGCGTCGGCGTCGGCGTCGGCGTCGGCATCAGCATCCGCATCTGCATCAGCGTCAGCGTCTGCGTCAGCATCGGCGTCTGCGTCAGCGTCAGCGTCGGCATCAGCATCGGCATCTGCATCGGCGTCAGCGTCTGCATCGGCGTCTGCGTCAGCGTCGGCATCGGCGTCGGCGTCGGCATCAGCGTCGGCATCTGCATCAGCGTCGGCGTCGGCATCCGCATCAGCATCGGCATCCGCGTCGGCGTCAGCATCAGCATCCGCGTCAGCATCGGCATCTGCATCAGCATCAGCGTCAGCATCGGCATCGGCATCGGCATCGGCATCAGCGTCAGCATCAGCATCAGCATCAGCATCCGCGTCAGCATCGGCGTCTGCGTCGGCATCGGCGTCAGCATCTGCGTCAGCGTCGGCATCAGCATCTGCGTCGGCATCTGCATCTGCATCAGCGTCAGCATCGGCGTCTGCGTCAGCATCAGCATCTGCGTCGGCGTCGGCATCAGCGTCGGCATCGGCATCGGCGTCAGCATCAGCGTCAGCATCCGCATCGGCGTCTGCGTCAGCATCAGCGTCAGCGTCTGCGTCTGCGTCAGCATCAGCGTCTGCGTCTGCGTCTGCGTCAGCATCGGCGTCGGCGTCAGCGTCAGCATCAGCGTCAGCATCTGCATCTGCATCTGCATCAGCGTCAGCGTCAGCGTCGGCATCGGCGTCAGCATCAGCGTCAGCGTCGGCGTCAGCATCCGCATCGGCGTCAGCGTCGGCATCCGCGTCTGCATCGGCGTCTGCGTCAGCGTCGGCATCTGCATCAGCGTCGGCGTCGGCGTCGGCATCGGCATCCGCATCGGCGTCAGCGTCGGCATCAGCATCTGCGTCGGCATCGGCGTCTGCGTCAGCATCGGCATCGGCGTCTGCGTCTGCGTCAGCATCAGCATCAGCATCAGCATCAGCATCAGCATCAGCATCCGCGTCAGCATCGGCGTCGGCATCTGCGTCGGCATCCGCATCAGCGTCAGCATCGGCATCTGCGTCTGCATCACCGTCGCCATCATCAGGATCTACGGGCCCCTTACCGCCCGAGCCGCCGGAGGAATGGCTGGATGCCATTGCAACGCCTGTCAAGCCAGCCAGCAGCAGGCCAAGGACCCACGGTGGAGGTGTGCTAGTGCCAGCGGCAGCAGCGCACACAGTTTCGGAAACAACAGGAGCCGTATTTGCAAATACGGCATCCTGGGCGGAGATTTCTACCAGCTCTCCGCTGCTGTTGAGCCACCACAGTTGGCAGGCTGAATCTTCCAGAACCAGCTCGCTATGTTCGCCGTCTGGGTTTTCGTTGAAGAAACCTTGCAAGGTGACCTGTTGACCATTGGCCATCACCAGGACAAGGTTATTTCCTTGGCGGGTAATACTGACAATATCGCCAGGACTCGCGTTCAATTTGACGAGATGAGGGGTGGCCAGCACTTGATCCGCTAATTGCGTCTCCAGTACTGGCTTTCCCGCTCCCGATCGTTCTGCTAGGATCATTTTCATGAATAGCCCAACCTTTTAATAATAAAAATGGCCACAAGGCCCCTCTTCACAACGGTTAATTCAAGGCAGGCACATTGAATCCAGCGCTCAACAACCCCTGGGAGTAAGCGCATTCAATCTGCGAAGCTTTCAAATCCAACTCACTGTTCAACACCTCGACACGGGCCTGGTGGTATTCCTGTTCGGCATTCAATAAGTCGACCAGTGAACGCGTTCCTAAATCCAAATACTGTTTTCTGTACAAATCTTTCGTGCCGCTAATGTTCACGACACGATTGGCCAGCAGCGCCTTGCGACGCTCCAGCCCTTGATAACGATTGACTTGATCGGCCAGGCGCTGCTCCACCTGCAGGCGGACTTGAGACTTTTCAGCGCTGGCAGCGCGCAAGGCGCCCGAGGCTGCGCGTTTACGCGCCGACAAGCCTCCCCCTTGATAAAAGGGCATGGAGAAATTCAGGCGTATGCCGGTCTCGACACGACTGCCATAGAGCGGGGTCGCGTTCAAAGCGCGGGAGGCATTGGCTTGCAAAGAGAGGGTTGGCCATTCTTCAGAACTGGCCAGATCGACATCAGCCACCGCTTCTTCGGCAGCCATATCCACCA
This sequence comes from Alcaligenes nematophilus, assembly GCF_026344155.1. Classification (NCBI taxonomy): domain Bacteria; kingdom Pseudomonadati; phylum Pseudomonadota; class Betaproteobacteria; order Burkholderiales; family Alcaligenaceae; genus Alcaligenes; species Alcaligenes nematophilus. The sequence continues at coordinate 80,194 of NZ_JAPKMZ010000004.1, forward strand.
TCACCACTTCTGGAACACGCGCCCAGTTAATGCGGGAGATCGTGCAGCTTTGATTGAGCTCGAGAGGGAACTGCGCCAAGGACACGGCGCTAACGTCAGGAAGTTGTGCAAGTAGTGCAATTTCCTGCAACCATTTGCGATATTCTGCATCGACGTTCAATACCAGCGCCTGGACCGAATCCAGGCGGGAGCGCGCTTGTAAAACGTCGGACAGGTTGCTGGCACCTTTCTCGTGGCGCCGCTCGACCAAGCGGGTTAGCTGCTCTACTTCCTGGACGTGCGCTTGGGCCAGATCCAGAAAACCCTGATAACGCACCGCTTCCAGTACCGCGTTGGACGCTTCGCGAACCAATTGCTCGACAACCAAATCCGTTCTGGCTTGAGCTTTCAGTTCCCCGAACTCGGCTTTTTTGACTGAATTGGCGGTTTTGCCGAAGTCGTAAAGTAGCTGTTGTACGTTCAAGTCCAGGCTTTGCAGGGCCTTTTCGTCATAGCGACCGGAACGGTACTTTTCATAGCTACTTGAAACACCTCCGCTAACTTGCGGGTAGTAATGAGCCTTGGCAACATCAATCATCTCGCGTGCGCTTGCTTCGTAACCCATGGCACTTTCCCGCCCGGGGTGACGCGCAAGGACGCGGTCGACAACGTACTGAATACTTAAGGGTGCGTCATGATCGGCTTGTTCCAGAACTGAATTTTCCTGAAGCCGTTCAAGCATCGTTTGTGCCTTGCTCGATGTGGCAAGAACAGCCATAGCCAACACGATCCCCACTGTTTTTGTTCTAGTCATAAGGCACCCAAGCAAGTGACTTTTTGTATCCTCAACGGAGGGACAAAAAGCCGCACATTCAACACAAACGCACTCTCAAGAGGTAGAATCACCGAACGCAGGGCGCAAAAAAGCCACCTGCCTATCCAAAAAGCAAGCAATGCAAAACTGTCATTTACCTGGATTGCGCGCTACCTCCGACACGCCTCACACAAAGAAGCAGACGCAGCACAACACGTTCTTATCGAGAGAATCGATTTTGTGACAAAAGAATAAGCTATCGCATGAAATTAGCGTTTTTGTGTAAAAAAGCGTATTTCCGGTTAGTTTCTGTTCAGGAAGAATATTACGACAAGATCTTGTCGCTATCAAGCGATTACTTGGCGCAATTGAAAATAATTGACAAGAACATGAAGAAAAAGACGCAGGATTGTAAATTAAAACCGTTGGGGCCCCTTACCACCACAACTTTTGGGCAGACCAGACCACAAGCATATGGAAAATGAATTTAAAGACTTCTCGGACCGGATAAATCTAGCCATCGCCCGTGCAGGCGGAGCCAAGAACTTGGCGGACAAAATGGGAATGTCCACTTCGGTGCTGCGAAGCTGGCGCTCAGGGAACTCCGACCCATCCCGTTCCAGCCTAGTTAAAATGGCCCAAGCCACCAACCTGTCTGTCAGTTGGCTGGCCTCGGGAGAAGGTAACCCCTCACCTTCCGAACCCTCTTCAACCTTGGTTGATCTGGATATCCTGGAAGAAATCATTGCCAAGACTCAACAATTATTCCAAGGTCAAAGCGTGAATCTGAAGCCGGAGGCCGAGGCACGTATCATCCGCCTGGTCTATGAGTTCTACTTACGCCAAGGGCAGCAAATGGACGAAGCCAGTTTGAACAATCTGATTGAACTGGCTTCGTTTCGATAAAAGCCACTCGCAATAGTCAAATCAGGAAAGGGCGCTGTATCTAATGTGACCTCGCTTAAATGCAAAAGTCATAGGCAGCCCCTTTCCCTGGCGATAACTCAACCTGTTATTAATCCCAGCCCTATTGAAAACAATAAGGACCAGTTAACGAATCACAAACCCAAGCGTGGACTAATGAGCTGAGAACACATAGCCCACGCCCCACACAGAACGAATCGGCAAACGCTCGCCGTGCTGTGCGACCTTACGTTTCAAACGGCTAATTACCACATCTATGTAGCGACTAGGTGGTTGATCCCCTTCCTTGTCACTAAACAGCTTTTCGCGGGCTACGGGTTCAGGACTCTCGGCCAGCAACACACGCAATACTCGTCGCTCCGCCCCTGTCAGCGTGATGGCATGTCGCTGCGGCGTCATCAAGCGCCAACCGTCCTCCAGCAAATCCCAGCCAAACAAGGGCTCCCGAGTTTCACCATTCAAGCGGATTTCTGCAGGAGCAGCTGGGAAAGCTTTGTCCTTTCCATCCGCATATTTAGCTCGCAAGGCCAGCTCCCTCCTGCGCAGAGCTTGAATACTAGCCAGCACTTCCATACTGTGAGTTCGTTCGTCAAAACAGATATCGGCACCAGCCAGCAATAGCAAGCTGCCATGTTCGGGGGTTAGTGTTCCTTCAAAACGCAAAACCACCAGACCCATTGCCGCAGACTGAGCTCGCAAGCGACCTACATCACTCAACAGATCCTCATTCGGGGAATGCATCATGATCAGCTCGCCCGCCTCGGCCTGTTCGTCCTGCGTAAATGACACCGCGCTGTGTGCTTGAAGCACTTGCACCGGTATACCCCACAGGGCCAAATCATCGATCAGCTTTTGTATTAGATCGCCGTTATCGAACAACAGCACGATTCTCTCTGTTCTCAACAGTACCAAGCCTCCCTCTCCCCAAAACCGTGGCTATCATTGCCTTGTAGGCCTGCACGCGTTCAAGCGGCTTTGCCTGGCGCTCACTATCGTCTTTATTGTGTTTCTTACTCACCCAAGACCTGGTGCGCCTACAGCCGATCTGTTAGCAAGGCCACTCTGTCTTTCTGCTCCTGGGTCCTTCCAGGGCCCGATGGGCATCCTTCCTGTGATGCCGTCCATCCAGCATAAACACAAAATCTTGCATAAACAGTCAAGTTCTTAAAACAAAAGTAAGAAAACCACATCATTTACATTTTTTATGCAAATTCTTGTGTAGTTAACTTGGTTTTCTGTTCAAATTGAATAATAAGACAAGTATATAGCACCATCAAGCACAATCTTGACCAAATAACCAATAACGACAAGAACATGCAATCCCTGGAGGTGGCAATGTATTTCAAACACTCAGTAAAGCGATTAAGCCAAGCCGGTCAAAATGCCGTGGAGGAAGGTTTCCAACACTTCCCGGAGCGAATCAAGCTGGCGATCGAACAGGCCGGCGGACCACAAAAACTGGCTGAAAAAGTGGGTGTGTCCCTATTGATTCTGCAAGGCTGGCAATCAGGCAAAACCGAGCCCTCTCGTCTTGCTTTGATCAAGCTGGCCAAGGCCTCCAAGCTGCCTATTCAATGGTTAGCCTGCGGGGAAGAAAAGCTTGATAAACGGGTTCTTGCTCAATCAAAGCCAAGCATGGCTGACATGGACTCGTTGGAAGAAATCATCCTGAAGATCAGGCAGTTATTTGTGCAGCAAAAGCTCAGCCTGCGCTCTCGTGCCGAGGCTCAGGCGATTCGCCTGGTATACGAGTTCTATCTGCATCAAGGTCGTCAAATGGATGACGCCAGCCTGGACAGTTTGATTGAGCGTCTTGCCCCTCAGTAAACCTATACGTACAAAACAAGGCACCTGATCATAAATTGGATGAAGCTAGGGCTATTCTGTTTCCATTAATCACGCCTTAAGCTTCCCTGTGCTGGCGAGCGTTTAATCTGCTCGACCAGCAACAGCACTGTTTCAAAAAAGATCTTTATGTTCTATTTGTAACTAACATTATTCTCCCCTGCTTTGCCTAAACCCTTGGCCATATAAGTTTGAACCATTCAAGTATGAATCAAGAAATCAGGCCTGAAGATAAGAACCTCAGCGAAATTCATACAAAACTCTATGGCTGGAGATAGGCAAAACCCTAGGAAAAGTTGTAATCTCTGGCTTGATAAAGACATAAGACAGCTTATTCAATGCAGGTTTTGGCCCATAAAAAAAGAACAAACAAGGCTTAACGGAAACCGCCTCTTAAACGCTTTCGCTATTATTTTTATTTATAGCTATCGGGTAGATATCGAGCCATTTTTTTGAGCGTTTTAAGCTTGCCAGGGCCTCTCTCCAAACATACTTAGCCGCAGCGTATAGGCCCCCTTAACCGGGGGGGGCCTATTCAGCAGCCAACAACATCACAAACAAACTGCCGTCTGCCCTGAGCCCGCCTTTCAAGCTGCGCCCCGCTCTTCAGGCACAAAAAAGCCTGCATGTTCTGCAGGCTTTTTCTATTACAGCATCCCTAGTTGCAAGCGGGCTGATTCACTCATACGTTCCCGGCTCCACGGTGGATCCCAAACCAGATCCACTACGGCCTTCTCTACGCCCTGGATAGTCTCCAGCTTGTAGCGGGCCTCATCGGCAATCATGGTGCCCATACCGCAACCAGGAGCCGTCAGCGTCATTTCCATGGTGATGGAGAACGCTTCCGGACCAGTCTGGCTCACATGACAAGCGTACACCAAGCCCAGATTAACGATATCGACCGGAATCTCCGGATCATAAACGCTAGCCAGCACAATCCAGGCGGCGTCTTCAATGGTTTTTTCGCTCAGGGGCAGCTCGGGTACAAAAACCTCGGGCTTGTCCTGGGACTCAAAACCCAGCGCATCGGCATCGACACCTTCAATCCGGTACAGGTTGCCCTCTACCATCACGGTATAGCTGCCACCCAGCTTCTGGGTAATCGTTGCTGTACAACCCGCCTCGATCGTAACGGGAGCACCGTAAGGGATACTGACAGCCGGACAATCCCGGCTGACCAGCACATCATGTCGTTCAAAGTAGCTCATGGCTTGTTTGCGCCTTTATTCGGTTTGCGCGGTTTCTTTGGCCTGATTGATGGCGTTATGCAGGGTATGCCAGGCCAGAGTGGCACATTTAACCCGTGCGGGGAATTCACGCACACCAGATAACACTTCCAGCTTGCCCAGATCTCGATCGGGATGGGCCTCTGTCAACATGGCGTGCATATCTTGAAATAGAGACTCAAACTCGGCCAGACTCAGGCCTTTTACGGCTTCGGTCATCAAGGATGCCGAAGCCTTGGAAATAGCGCAGCCATGCCCCACAAAGCTGACTTTCTGCACAATGCCGTCTTCAACCACGGCGTACACAGCCAGTTGATCCCCACACAGGGGGTTATGGCCATTGGCAAAATGGCTGGCGTTTTCTATTACTTCAAAGTTACGCGGGCTACGGTTATGGTCAAAAATGACCTCTTGGTAGAGCTCGCGCAGCCCGTTGAAATCTTGGCTCATTTAGCCAACTCCAAATAGTTTTTGAGCTTTGCGCAGGCTGCCCAGCAAAGCATCAATATCAGCGTAATCGTTGTACAAGGCAAAGGAGGCACGAGCCGTACCTGGAATGCCAAAGCGCGTCATCAAGGGCATGGCACAGTGGTGACCGGCACGCACAGCAACGCCGTCCATGTCCAGAATGGTGCCCAGATCGTGCGGGTGAATACCGTCGACCAGGAAGGACACAATGCCTGCCTTATGTGCGGCCGTACCAATAATGCGAATGCCAGGCATGGCCAGCAAGGCTTCGGTGGCGTAGTCCAGCAACAGCGCTTCATGGTCGGCAATACGCTGCATGCCTATACCCATCAAATAATCGATAGCGGCAGCCATGGTAATGGCACCAGCGATATTGGGCGTACCTGCCTCAAAGCGCTGTGGCACAGGGGCGTAATTACTTTGCTCGAAACTGACGGTGGTGATCATGTCACCGCCGCCCATCCAGGGCGACATGCTGTCCAGAATCTCATACCGCACGTACAGAGCACCCATACCGGTGGGGCCGTACAGCTTGTGTGCTGAGAAAGTGTAGAAATCAGCATCCAGAGCCTGTACGTCCACCACACCGTGGGGAACGGACTGAGCTCCATCCACCAGCACCTTGGCACCGACGGCATGCGCCTGACGGGTCATTTCAGCGATGGGGTTGATCGTGCCCAAGGCATTGGACACATGGCCCACCGCCAGCAGGCGGGTTTTCTCGTTGAGCAGTTGCTTGAAGGCTTCCTGATCCAGCTCGCCGTTGTCCAGCACAGGCACCACGCGAATGATGGCACCGGTACGCTGGGCAACCAATTGCCAAGGCACGATATTGGAGTGATGCTCCAGGCCGGTCAGCAGAATCTCGTCGCCTGCTTTCAGGTTGTCCATGCCCCAGCTATAGGCCACCAGGTTGATGGATTCTGTGGTGCCACGCGTAAACACAATTTCTTCGTCGCGCGCGGCATTCAGAAATGCCCGCACTGTACTTCTGGCCTGATCGTACAGCTCAGTAGCATGCTGAGACAGCCAATGCACACCACGGTGGATGTTAGCATTGGACTGCTCATAGAATCGCGCCTCGGCTTCAATGACCGAGCGCGGCTTTTGCGTCGTCGCGCCATTGTCCAGATAGGACAGGCGTTGGCCCCGGATGGGGCGAGCCAGGATAGGAAAATCCTCGCGGTGATTCAGCAAACCAGCAGCAGTTACGGGCATAGGCGCATTCATGCAAGATCTCCAAGGGCAAGACCGCCAGGTAACAAAGCATTAATACCGACTGTGGCACGGCTACGCAGGCTCTCGGACGCAATGCGCTCCAGAGACTGAGCGGCAAATGCGTAAATCAGCATATTGCGTGCATCTTCCATGGTCATGCCACGCGAGCGCAGGTAGAACAGGCTATCTGCATCCAGCTGACCCACAGTGGCACCGTGTGCACACTTGACGTCGTCGGCGTAGATTTCCAACTCGGGGCGGGAGTCTGCACGTGCCATCTTGGACAAGAGCAAGCTGTCCGAACGCTGTACCGAATCCGTACCATCCGCGCCCTTGCCTACCAAGACGCGACCACTGAACACACCGCGGGCGGTGTCGGCCAAAATGCCACGGTAGAACTCACGGCTTTGGCAGTTAGGCTGAGCGTGATCAATGATGGTGTTGTGGTCCACGTGACGGCGGCCGTCCACAAAATACAAACCATTGAACAAGGTTTCGCAGCGCTCGCCGTTGAAAACAGTAGCAATATCGTTACGGGCTATACGAGCACCGAAAGACAGAGAGTGCGAATTGAATACCGAACCACGACCTTGCTGCACATCGATTGCGGCCAGGTGGAAGTCTTGCAAGGCTTCTTGCTGCAGCTTCATGTGTGTCAGGTTGGCATCAGGGGCCACGTTCAGGCGAGTCACGGCGCTGCTCAAGGAAGCATCCGTTCCTTCCTGACCCACGTAGTGCTCAACCACCGTTGCACTAGCACCGGATTCCAAAGAAATCAGGTTGCGCGTGAAGCTGGCACTGCCACCTTGAGTGCGTACAAAAACCAGATGAACAGGCTGTTCCAGATGCTTGCCAGCGGCAATATGCAAGGCAGCACCATCCTGGGCCAAAGCCAGGTTCAAGGCAGCCGTCGAAGCACCCAGGGACTCATCCCCGTAAGCCTGCTGCAGCCAGTCTGCATCTTGCTCCAGACAGGTACTGAGCGAGGCCAAACGCACGCCTGCTGGCAACTCATTCAGGTGCGACAAAGCCGCATCGTAGTGACCGTCCACAAAGACCAGGAAATAGCCGTCTTCTTGCTGGCGCACTGACGCCACCAATTCCGCGGCCGAAGCCGATTTCTGAGGAGCAAAGCTTTGCTGTTCCAGCAAAGCCAAGGAGGTGTGATGCCAGGCTTCAATACGCGTGGTTGGCCAGCCTTCTTGTGCGAAACGATCCAGCGCGCGCTGACGCACGGCGCTTAGCCATGGCAGGCCGGCTCCAGGTGCTTGTGCAGCCTGAGCGGCAAAGCTGTTGACCCAATCCGGCAGACTCATACCGCAGCTCCCTTGGCTTTTTGTTCGGCGGCTGCTTGTTCCAGCACCCAACCGTAGCCACGCTCTTCCAGTTCCAGAGCCAATTCACGGCCACCGGAACGAATGATCTTGCCGCCGGCCAATACATGCACAAAGTCAGGCACGATGTAGTCCAGCAGACGTTGGTAGTGAGTAATCACCAGCAAGGAACGCTCGGGGGAACGCAGGCGGTTCACGCCGTCAGCCACCACACGCAAAGCGTCAATATCCAGACCGGAGTCGGTTTCGTCTAGGATGGCCAGCTTGGGTTCCAGCAGGCTCATTTGCAGAACTTCGTTGCGTTTCTTTTCGCCGCCGGAAAAACCTTCGTTCACGGAGCGGTACAGAAACTCTTCGCGCATGCCAACCGTCTTCATTTCCTCTTTGACACGCTTGAGGAAGTCCATGGCGTCCAGCTCAGGCAAGCCCTGATGACGGCGCACGGCGTTCACGGAAGCACGCAGGAAGTAGGCGTTGGACACACCGGGAATTTCGATGGGGTACTGGAATGCCAGGAACAGACCGGAACGGGCGCGGTCTTCAATCTTCATTTCCAGCAGATCTTGACCCAGCCAGTCAACCGAACCGCCTTCCACGGTGTAGTCTTCACGACCGGCCAGAACCTGGGACAAGGTGCTCTTGCCCGAGCCGTTCGGGCCCATGATGGCGTGGACTTCACCGGGTTTGATTTCCAGGTTCAGACCTTTAAGGATAGGTTTATCTTCAACCGAAGCGCGCAAATCTTTAATCGTCAGCATTTCATTATTCTCCTTAACCTACACTGCCTTCCAAGCTGACGCCGAGCAAATTCTGTGCTTCGACCGCAAACTCCATGGGCAATTCTTTAATCACTTCTTTACAAAAGCCGTTCACGATCATGGAGACGGCATCTTCGGCAGTCAGGCCGCGCTGCATGGCGTAAAAGAGCTGGTCCTCGCCAATGCGCGAAGCGGTTGCTTCATGTTCCACACTGGCGCTGGGGTTCTGCACTTCCATGGTTGGGAAGGTGTGTGCAGCACAGCGCTTGCCGATCAGCAGCGAATCACACTGGGTGTAATTGCGGGCGTTTTCTGCCTTGGGGGTAATACGAACCAGGCCGCGATAGGTATTGATACCTTGGCCCGCCGAAATCCCCTTGGAGATAATCGTGCTGCGGGTATTGCGACCCATATGAATCATTTTGGTGCCGGTATCGGCTTGCTGGCGGTGGTTGCTCAGGGCGACCGAGTAGAACTCGCCTTGGGAATCATCGCCGCGCAGCACCACGCTGGGGTATTTCCAGGTGATGGCCGAGCCGGTTTCAACCTGCGTCCAGGAGATGTGCGAACGTGCGCCACGGCATTCGCCACGCTTGGTGACGAAGTTGTAAATACCGCCTACGCCGTCTTTATCGCCGGGGTACCAGTTTTGCACGGTGGAGTACTTGATCTTGGCGTCGTCCAAGGCGACCAGTTCCACGACCGCTGCGTGCAACTGGTTTTCATCGCGCATTGGCGCCGTACAGCCTTCCAGATAGCTGACCGAAGCGCCCTCTTCCGCAATAATCAAGGTGCGCTCGAACTGACCAGTGTCGCGGGCATTGATGCGGAAGTAGGTGGACAGCTCCATCGGACAGCGTACGCCTTTGGGGATGAACACAAAGGAGCCATCGGAGAATACGGCCGAGTTCAGGGCGGCGTAGAAGTTGTCGCTAGGAGGGACAACCGTACCCAGATACTTTTTCACCAGTTCCGGATATTCACGCACGGCCTCGGAAAAGGAACAGAAGATCACGCCCACTTCTTCCAGCTCTTTGCGGAAGGTGGTGGCCACCGAGACCGAGTCAAACACGGCGTCAACCGCCACACCGGCCAGACGCGCGCGCTCGTGCAAAGGCACACCCAGTTTTTCATAGGTGCGCAGCAATTCAGGATCCACCTCGTCCAGGCTCTTGGGGCCGTCGGCCTTGCTCTTGGGCGCGGAGTAGTAGCTGATGTCCTGGAAGTCGATAGGTGGATATTCCACAATCGACCACTTGGGATACTTCATGGTCAGCCACTGGCGGTAAGCAGCCAGGCGCCATTCCAGCATGAACTCCGGTTCGCGTTTTTTCGCGGACAGGAAACGGATGACGTCTTCGTTCAGACCTTTCGGTATGGTTTCAGACTCGATGTCGGTGACAAAGCCTGCCTCGTAATCACGATCGAGGAAGGTGTCCAGATGTTCGTTGACGGTACTCATTCGGTTAACTCCACGTTGGAGGTGTTCGCCTTGTTTCTGTTTTTCAATTCGGGACCCGGCTTGTGTGTCAGGGGAAATTCGTTAACGGGCACGCGTATCATGTCTGCAACACTGACCTCTTCCAAGGTGCGTCGGACAATATCGTTGATACGCTGCCAATTACTGCGTATATGGCAATCTGACTCCACGGAACAGGCTCCAGGAGTAGCTACACATTCAGTCAAGCCAAAGGGCTGATCTTCCAGTGCATCAATAATCTGCGCTACACTTATCTGTTTGGCGGGGCGGCCCAACACATACCCTCCGCGTGCGCCTCGGCTGCTGATGACCAGCTCGTGCTGGCCCAGCAGTTTAAGCACCTTGCTGACAGTCGGTTGGCCCAAACCCAGGATGGCGGCCAAGTCAGACGCACTGAACACACGGTCTGGATCGCCAGCCATGTGTGTCAGCACCAAAGTGCCGTAATCAATGATTTTACTGATTCGCAGCATTCCTTCTCTCTGAACAGGTCGTAGAGCCATATAGTACCGCTTTGGTACTATATGGTCAAATTATCCCTCCAGACTTTGCTGGATATTCCACATCCGGGCATAGGCGCCATCCAGGGCTAAAAGCTCGCTGTGCGTGCCCTGCTCCACGATCTGTCCGCGCTCCAGAACCAGAATCAAATCCGCGTCCGTAATCGTGGATAGACGGTGAGCAATGATCAAGGTGGTGCGGTCGCGGGCAATCTCGTTCAACTCCGCCTGAATCGCCCGTTCCGTACGTGTGTCCAGCGCACTGGTAGCTTCGTCCAGAATCAGCACCGGCGGGTTCTTCAGCAAGGTACGGGCAATAGCCACGCGCTGCTTTTCGCCCCCGGACAACTTCAAGCCGCGTTCACCCACGATGGTCTCGTAACCATCGGGCAGGCTTTCGATGAAGTCGTGGATACTGGCGGCCCGTGCTGCTGCCACGATCTGCTCTTTACTGGCCTCAGGACGGCCATACGCAATATTGTGCAAAATCGTATCGTTGAACAGGACCGTATCCTGGGGAACGATACCGATATGACGGCGCAAGCTCTCTTGCGTCCATTCGCGCAGCTCGCGCTCATTGAATAGGATGCGGCCTTCCGTCACATCGTAGAAACGAAACAAAAGACGCGACAAGGTGGATTTACCTGCGCCCGAAGAACCCACCACCGCTACCGTCTTGCCGGCGGGGATCTCGAAACTCAGGTTTTGAATGACTTTGCGACGGCTGTCATAGGCAAAGCTGACGTTCTCGAAACGCACACCCGCCTGCTCACAGGACAAGACCTGGGCATCCGGTGCATCTTTCACCTCTTGCTTGCGACGCAGCAAGGAGAACAGGCGCTCCATATCAGCCAGTGAATTCTTGATTTCGCGGTAAACAAAACCCAGAAAGTTCAAAGGCGCATAAAGCTGAGTCAGGAAGGCAGACACCAGCACAACGTCACCCACCGTCATGGTTCCGGCCAGCACACCTTGCGCCGACATGAACAGCAAGGCCGTCACCCCAACACTGATAATCGAGGCCTGACCAATATTGAGCAGGTTCAGCGATACCTGATTACGCACGGCAGCCTGGACCCACTGGCCCATATTCTGATCGTAGCGATTGATCTCGTAATCCTCGTTACCGAAGTATTTGACTGTCTCGTAATTGAGCAAGGCATCAATCGCGCGAGAGTTGGCACGACTGTCCAAGTCGTTCATGGCTCGCCGATAACGCATGCGCCGCTCAGTCACCAGCAAGGTGAACACAATATAGGCCGCAATCGTCCCCAAGGTCACCGCCGCGAAGGCCCAGTCGTATCGCCAGAGCAAGATGCCACAGACCAGAGCTATTTCCAGCAAGGTTGGCAAAATATTGAAGACCAGGAAATTCAGCAGAAAGCTAACGCCTTTGGTGCCCCGTTCAATATCCCGGCTCAAGCCACCTGTCTGGCGTTCGGTATGAAAGCGCAAGGACAGATCCAGCAGGTGCCGAAAGACGTGGTTCGCAATCAGCCGCACCGACCCTTGCGTGACTCGCGCAAACAGGGCATCCCGTATTTCACCAAAAGCGCTGGAGGCCAAACGTACGGCGCCATATCCCAACAAGGCGGCCACCGGCAGCATCAAAGCCGTAGCGGGCAGGCTCAACGCATCGATTACCTGCTTCAGGTAGATCGGCATCATCACGGTGGCGACTTTTGCCAGCAGCAAACAGGACAAAGCCAAGACCACGCGAGTCTTGAATCGCCAAACGTAAGGAAATAAGGATTTCAGGGTGCTCAGACCACCAGAGACACCATCAAGCACTTCAGGACGAGGAGGCACACGCAATAGGTCCGTGTTCAACAGCACAAAGCCGAAAAACCGCGGACAGCTTAAAAATAAGTTGCAGCACAACGCTGGAATCAAGGCAGGACAAGCAGACTATGCTTTCCACTGGCAGGCAGGCCCTGCCATGTCCTTGATGCGAATACAGAAATGAGGTTCTATGCCTGGGAAATTATCAAAACTGCCAGGCAGCACATAACGAATAAGTATAGCCTTTTGAGCTGCTTATCCCTGCCAAGACCCTGCCGTTGGCGTGCTTGTTTGGCAGATTATTGACCTGCAAACCACAGTCACACGAATAAGGGACCTGACCAGCAAGTATCCAGTGCTGAAAATCGGGAAATTCACGGCTTGTCACTGCAAAGAAAATGCTGGCAATCCAGCACTTTGTTACCTTCAAGCCTTCAACGAAAGGCATACAATACCTGCTTGTCTGAAACTGGCGCAGACACAGTAAAAATAGCGCCCGATACCAGACATCTGGCTCATGAATCCCTTTACCGTGCAAAATCCATCCATGCCGTCTTCTTCTTTTTCGTATTCTTCTTCCCTGGACCAGTTAGCCGCACAGGACAGCCAGGCGCTGGATGTGCTGTACGACCAGGAAGCCCCCTTGATGCTGGCTTTGGGCCAGGCCGTATTGGGCCGCCGCATTGATGCCGAAGAGGTTCTGCGCGATAGCTTTGTTTTGTTATGGAAGAACGCTGCCGGCTATGACCCCGATTTAGGCGAAGGGCGCGCCTGGATTTACAGCATTCTGCGGTTCAGGCTACTGGCTCGCCTGCGTCAACGCGCGCAAAGCGGCGATAGCAGTTACGCCCTGCCTGCCATCAAGCCGCAAGCCGGCCAGCGTTTCATCCCTGCCATGGGCAAGCTGGATGGCACCAGCCAACGCGCCATGATCCATGCCTATCTGCACGGCAATAGTTACGAACAGTTGGGCCCTCAGCTGAACCGCTCCCCCGCACAATTGCGCGCTGTGGTCCAACATGGCTTGCAACAGCTCACTCCCCTGATCAATGAAGGCAACGCCAACGATCCACGCCATGCAGTGATGATTGGCGAATATACCTTGGGGCTACTCAGCCAGCATGAACTGGTCCAAGCCCACACCCTGATGCAGCAAAATGATCAGGCAGCGCGTCTGGCATTGGCTTGGGAGCAAGCGTGGCTGGAGCTGGTGGACTGCCTGACCCCAACAGTGCCTGCCCCCACCAGCCTGGCTCATATTCACCATACCCTGGGCTTGCCTCCGCCTGCCGCACGTCGTCAGGCTGGGAACACAAGCAGTCCGGCTGCTGAAGCCCCCAAATCGGCAAGCACTGGCAACGCCAGCACAAGCGCTCCAGTTAACAAAGCGGAGCGCCAGGAACCCAGTATCAAGACCAGTACTTCGGCAGACCAAGACACTAAAGCGGAAGCTGCCACTCGCACTGAGCCTCGCTGGTCCGTCAACAGTTCGAACGACAAGGCTGACGATCACACACCGCCCTTCCCCACCTTACTGCGTGCAGACTCCGACCCAGCTACCAAAGCAGCTGCTGTCACAGCCGAAGCAGCGCCGACAGCACCAGCCAAGGTCGCCGACAAGAAAAAGCCCGCCAAGAGCGAGCCTGAGTCAGTCCCGGTAGAGAAAAAACGCAAACCCGAACCTGTTGATGGCGAACGCAAGTCCCGTGGCTTTGCCATGCCCATGCCTGTTTTATGGGGCGGCCTGGCTGCGGTCGTGATTCTGGGCCTGGTGATTGCCCTGCTCATGAACATGAACTCGGAACCACCTGTCAACGTCATTGAGATGAAGCCACGTCAGGCAGCCATCCTGCAGGCCCCTGGCCAATCCTCTACTCCGGCCTGGATTGCGACGGTAGACCCACAAGGCAATGTCCTGCTGGTGCCCAAGGTCAGTACCGAAGTCAAAGCAACGCAGTCAGTACAGCTGTGGACACACACACCACGCGGCACGCAAGTTCGTTCATTGGGTTTGATTGATCCTAATCGCCCCATCACCGTACCCGCGGCTTTGATCGGCACCGTGGAAGATGAGCAGATATTTGAGATGACGCTGGAAACCGAAGGCGGCTCCAATAGTGGTGCACCGGAAGGCCCCGTTCTGTACATTGGTCGCATTGTGAGCTTTGGGCAGCTGGATAACCTGCCCAAGCCCAACACGGAAGCTAGCTCGTCGGCAACCCGCTCTTAAAAGCGGCATCCAGCCGTTCCAGCTCGTCGATTTCCTCGACAGTGAAGCCCGCCTCCAGGCGGGCTTCGCGATTAAAGGGGCCGCGCAAACGCGGTGCGCGATAGCGCAGCGCCAACTCACCATACGTATCAAAGTCAGGCAAACCTTGTTCCTGGCAGACTTTGCGATACCAGTAATTTCCCAACGCTACATGCCCGACCTCATCGCGCAAGATGATGGCAATAATCGCGGCGGCTTTTTCATCACCAGCATCCAGCAACTTCTTATGCACCAGGGGGCAGGCATCCAGCCCCCGTGCTTCCAGAGTACGCGGCACCAAAGCCATACGCGCCAGCAGATCAAAGCGTGTTCGCTCTGCCATCTCCCACAAGCCGTCATGGACAGGCAAATCCCCATAGCGGACACCCAGCGTTTGAAGATGATCGCTCAGCAGCTCAAAGTGCAAAGCCTCCTCCACCGCCACCTGTAACCAGCCTGCATAGAATGCGTCGGGCAAACCGGGATAACGCCACAACACATCCAAGGCCAGATTGATGGCATTGAACTCAATATGAGCCAAGGAATGCAATAAGGCTGCTCGCCCCTGGGGCGTACGCACGGACCGCTTGGGCACATGCTGAGGGCTCACAAAACGCAAACCCTCGGGCCGTCCCGGTACGCCGGGCGGCTCTTCCAAATGCTCATCTGCCCCTACGGGCAAGCCATGGGCAATTGCTCGTACTGCTGCCAGCTTGGCAGCCGGCTCTTGTACTAACAAGGCCTGTAGAGCCTGACTACGTAAGTTCACTGCTAATCCCTTCCATGAAAAAAGGCCGGCACCAAGGCCGACCTTCGTTCCTGCTTAGCAACCCCGGATTACTGAGCCGAGCCCGGATCCGTCATTGCCAAGGCTTGATCCAGCATTGCCTGGATCTGACCCAAGTTGGTGCGCAAGGCCTGCATCTCCTGACCGGTCAGACGCACAGCGGCTTCCTGGTCAAAAGGCATATCCGGACCATCGCCCAGACGATTGCGCGCACCACTGATCGTAAAGCCTTCGTCGTACAGCAAACCGCGAATCCGGCGTATCAGCAGCACCTCATGGTGCTGGTAATAACGTCGGTTACCGCGTCGCTTGACGGGCTTTAACTGCGTAAACTCCTGCTCCCAATAACGCAGGACGTGGGGCTTGACCAAGCAAAGCTCGCTGACTTCACCGATGGTGAAATACCGCTTGGCAGGGATAGGTGGCAAGGTCGCCATCTTTTCGTTTGTGCTCATAGCCACTGATGCTCATCGACAATAGGAGTGATTTTACACGTTCAGTCAGGCAAAACTGTACGCAAACGTACCAGGCTTCAGTCCTGGTCATCCTCGGGCGCCACTGGCGCCCCTTCGACTACACTTTTGAGCTTCTGACTGGCGTGGAATGTCACCACGCGTCGCGCCGAAATCGGGATGACTTCACCCGTTTTGGGGTTGCGACCAGGACGCGGGGGTTTGTCCCGAACCTGGAAATTACCGAAACCGGACAACTTGACCTCGACACCATCGGCCAGGGAATCGCGGATCTCTGCAAAGAAAGTATCCACAATATCTTTGGCTTCGCGTTTATTCAAGCCAACACGTTCAAACAAGAGTTCAGCCAGATCTGCCTTGGTCAGAGTACGCTCTACGTTCATTGTGTCTCCTTATGCTCGTGCCCGTGCGCCATGCGCAGACACCAGTGCCGCCAACAATGCTTCCAGGCATTGCTCGACGCGTTCATCGTCCAGCGTGCTTGCGCTGTCTTGCAGCCAGAATCGAATCGCCAGACTCTTTTCCGATGCATCGTTCTTGTCGCGCCAGACGTCAAACAACTGAATATCTTTGACGATAGCCGCTTGCGCTGCCGTGCTACGCACCTGGTTCAGTGTATCCAGCACAGCTTGATAGGATACGTCCTTATCCAGCCAAACCGCTAGATCTCGTTGCACAACGGGTTGCTTGGATACTTCCTGAGCGTGTACCACTTCGTCGTGAGAGATGGCATCAACGTCCACCTCAAAGACGACCGGCGCTTGATTCAAACCAAATTCGCTCAACCACTGAGGATGGATTTCACCGATCCAGCCTATGGTTTTACCATCCAGTTTCACACTGGCGCTACGGCCTGGGTGCAAGGCCGGGTGAGCTTCAGGCTCGAAACGGACTTGAGCAGCACGTTGGCCCAGCAAGGTTTCCAGATCGCGCTTGACGTCAAAGAAGTCGACAAGACGATCGGGCTGTCCCCACTGCTCGGTCACAACAGGGCCCCAGGCTGCGGCCGCAATGCGATTGGGCTGATGGATACCGGCCACGGTCAACGGACCATTTTCTTGAGAGGCATCGCGCATGAAGACGCGGCCAAACTCGAACACACGCACGCGCGACTGACGGCGGTTGGCGTTGCGTTCAATATTGGCCAGCAGACCAGGAATCAGGCTGGTACGCATCACCGCCAACTGGCTGGCAATGGGGTTCAACAAACGGATAGGGTCAGCCTGTCCGTTAATATCTTTTTCCCAGGACTCTTGCACAAAGGAGAAGTTGATCACTTCCTGGTAGTCCTGGGCGGCCAATACAGCGCGCAAGGCGTGCGGACCACGCAAGGACTCGACTGGCACACGCATTTGTGCAGCAGCGACCGGAGGCAGATCAGGAATATTTTCAAAACCGTAGATACGGGCAACTTCCTCGATCAGGTCTTCTTCAATCGTCAAATCGAAACGGAAGCTGGGAGGATTGACCGTAAAGACTTCGTCAGCCACCGAGAAGTCCAGGCCCAACAAGGTGAAGATGCTCTCCACCTGCTTTTGATCCAGAGGAATACCCAGAACACGGCAGCAACGATCCAGGCGCATGGCAACGGGCTTGCGCTCGGGCAAGGCCACAACCTGGTCATCCATAGGACCCGCTTGGCCGCCGCAGATTTCCAGGATCAGCGCTGTGGTGCGTTCCAGATGCTGGGTAATGGAGTCGAAGTCCACGCCACGCTCGAAACGGTGGCTGGCGTCGGAAGAAAACTTGTAGCGACGGGCACGGCCCATGATGGCTTCTGGCCACCAGAAAGCGCCTTCCAGATACACATCCGTCGTATCCAGTGTGACAGCGCTTTGTTCGCCGCCCATGATACCGGCCATGCCTTGCGGCACATCGTTAACCGCAATCACACCCACATCGGTATCCAGCTCGACATTCAAACCGCTCAGCAGCTCCAGCGTCTCGCCTTTACGTGCCCAACGCACTTCCAGACCAGCCTGTACGTGCTGCAAATCGAACACGTGTGTAGGACGGCCCAGCTCCAGCATAACGTAGTTGGAGATGTCCACCAATGCGGAGATCGAACGCTGGCCGCTACGCTCCAGACGAGTTTTCATCCAGTCCGGGGTTTTGGCACGCGCATTGACGCCACGAATCACACGGCCGGCAAAACGGCCGCACAAATCAGCGTCTTTCACGGTAACGGAAACGCGATCCTCAATCGTGACAGGAACAGGAGTGAAGTCTGGTAGTGTCAGTGGCTCGCCAGTCAGGGCGGCTACTTCGCGTGCCACGCCCAGCACGGACAGGCAGTCCGCACGGTTAGGCGTCAATTTCAATTCGATAATCTGGTCGTCCAGATCCAGCAGTTCGCGCAGGCTCTGGCCTACCGGCGCGTCTGCATCCAGCACCAGCAAACCATCGTGATCTTGCGACAGACCCAACTCGCGACCCGAGCACAACATGCCGGCGGACTCCACGCCACGCATTTTGACCGGGCCGATTTTCATGCCACCGGGCAGCTCTGCGCCAACACGGGCGACCGGGATCTTGATGCCTTGAGCCGCATTGGGCGCACCGCACACAATCTGCAGCAGCTTGCCCGAGCCGTCATCGACCTGGCAAACGCGCAGGCGGTCAGCGTCGGGATGGGGGGCAATTTCAGCGATGAAGCCAACGACAACATGCTCAAAAGCAGGCGCAGCAGCTTGAATTTCTTCAACCTCCAAGCCAGCCATCGTCAGTTGATGACCCAGTTCTTCAGTTCCCAGTTTGGGATTCACAAAGCGGCGCAGCCACGATTCGGAAAATAACATGATGCAAAGATGGAGACGTAAAACGGCGTATACCGGAACCGACCGGGCCTAAAAGGCCCAGCGGCGCGAAGTAGGAATCAACGATTGAACTGCTTAAGAAAGCGCAGATCGCCTTCAAAGAACTGGCGCAAATCGTTAACACCATAGCGCAACATAGTCAGGCGCTCCAGTCCGGAACCAAAGGCGAAACCGATGTAACGCTCTGGGTCCAAACCGAAATTGCGCACCACTTGCGGGTGAACCTGCCCGGAGCCGGAGATCTCCAGCCAACGGCCCTTGTTGGGGCCGGAGGAGAACATCATGTCAATCTCGGCGGATGGCTCGGTAAAGGGGAAGAAAGAAGGTCGAAAGCGCACGACCAGATCGTCGCTTTCAAAGAAGGCGCGCAGAAAGTTCGTATAAACGCCTTTCAGATCGGCAAAGGAAATATCCTCGGCAATCCACAGCCCTTCCACCTGGTGGAACATGGGCGAGTGGGTGGCATCACTATCGACACGATAGGTGCGGCCGGGAGCAATAACCTTGATAGGGGCCTTATTCATGCGTGCATAACGCACCTGCATGGGACTGGTGTGCGTACGCAGCAAATAGGGCAAACCCTGCTCGTCGTTCATATCGATATAGAACGTGTCTTGCATCGAACGAGCGGGGTGATTCTCTGGATTATTCAGAGCGGTAAAATTTGTCCAGTCATTTTCGATTTCAGGGCCGTCAGCCACATCGAAACCGATAGAGCGGAAAATGGCTTCAACACGCTGCCAGGTCTGGATCACCGGGTGAATACCACCGGTGCCACGACCACGGCCGGGCAAAGTCACATCAATTTGTTCTTGAGCCAGTCGCTGGTTCAATTGTTCTGCCGCCAGGGCAGCACGACGATCGTTCAGCAGATCTTCAATTTCGCGCTTGAGCACGTTGATGCTGGCACCGGCTGCTTTTTTCTGCTCCGGCTCCATCTGGGCAAGGCCTTTCATCAAGGCAGTGATGGCACCTTGTTTACCCAAAAATCGAGCTTTAGCGTTTTCCAGCGAAGCGGCGTCCTGAGACTGCTCAAATAAGGCCCGAGCCTGGGCAATCAGATCGTCGTGGGAGGAAGTCATGGCGTGTTACTTTCCAAAAACAAACGGAGCCCCAAAGGCCCCGTTTGTGAACTATACAGTCAGATACCGCTTAAGCAGCCAGAGCGTTCTTAGCCTGTGCAACAACAGCAGCAAAACCTGCCTTGTCTTTAACAGCCAAGTCAGCCAGAACCTTACGGTCCAAAGCGATGGAGGCTTTGTTCAGGCCGGCGATAAACTGGCTGTAGCTCATATCCAGTTCGCGGCAAGCTGCGTTGATACGGGTAATCCACAGCGAACGGAATACACGTTTCTTGTTACGGCGGTCACGGTAGGCGTACTGACCTGCCTTCATGACAGCCTGTTTGGCTATACGGAATACATTACCGCGACGGCCGCGAAAACCTTTGGCCTGGGCAATTACTTTCTTGTGGCGTGCGCGTGCGTTAACACCGCGTTTTACTCGTGACATGTTCGATTCTCCCTAATCAAGCGAAAGGCATCATTGCTTTTACGGAAGCGACGTCGGCTTTATGAACCTCGACGGCACCGCGCAACTGACGTTTGTTCTTGGTCGTCTTCTTGGTCAGAATGTGACGCTTGAACGCTTGGCCCCGCTTGATGGAACCGCTACCACGAACCACAAAGCGCTTGGAAGCGCTTTTTTTGGTTTTCATTTTAGGCATGAAATTACTCGACTAATTTGTGTCTGCGGGTGGTCGCCTAGGAAGCTGGCGGACACTTGTATGACCCAAAACAGGCACTTATTTTTTTCTTTGCCCGCTGCCAGAACAGATCCAAACAGGGGAAAAGCTCTTGATTATAGGGTGATTCCTGAAGGATTGTCCAGATATCAAAGGGATTTTTTGCAGTTATGGCGTTGTTCGCCGGCCAATCAGGAAAACAAGAAACCGTGGCCCCGTTTGGATACCCTCCAGCGCGTATGATCTGGTCAATCTTCGAGCCTAGCCATGTCAAGATCAGGCAGCAAGTTATCAATAGGATGGGTGAAAACATCGGCACCCTATCTTGCTGGTAGCCGATAACACCAAAATACTCGCCCCCCTATCAGGCAAAGGCGCGCAATTTCATACGTAGGCTGACAGTCTAGGAAAACGACACACAGGCCAACCATGAAAGTCATGGCGCCTGTCGCCCTCAGCCTGCAGCCAGCCCAATCCTGCCACACCCAGTAGCGACACCCGCCTTCTTCTTACCTCGATTCACGGCAACTCAGGCCGGAACTGCAATGCTTCCGCGATATGAGGTCTGGCAATCTGCTCTACTCCGGCCAGGTCAGCAATTGTCCGCGCTACCCGCAAGACCCTACCCTGCACTCGCTCTGACCAATGCCAGCGCTTGCGTGCACTGGCCAGTAGCTGCAAGGCCTCCGCAGACAAGCACCCATGTTCTTTCAAACCAGCCACTGACAGACGAGCATTTCGTACCGTCTGACGTGCCAACTGCCTCTCAATCGCCTCCTGTACCCGCAGCCTGACCTGACTGGATGCCTGCGCTGCTTGATCACGCTCCGGTTCGGACTCGCTTAAGGTCACCAAAAGATCAATCCTGTCCAGCATCGGCCCCGATAGGCGCTGCCGATACAGCTCCCGTTGAGCAGGAGAACACCGACACGCCCGATGACGGCTCGCCGCCCAGCCACAGGGACATGGGTTCATGGCAGCCACAAACTGAAACTGCGCCGGAAACACCGCTTGCTTCTGGGCACGAGAAATATGCACGCAGCCCTGCTCCAGCGGTTCGCGCAACGCCTCCAATGAACGCCGACTGAACTCAGGCAACTCATCCAGAAACAGTACGCCATGATGAGCCAGCGAAACCTCCCCCGGTCTTGGGCGGCTACCACCGCCAATCAAGGCAGGAGTAGACACACTATGATGTGGAGCACGAAAAGGGGGTCGCCTGCTGAAAAAGTCTTGTTCTTGCACAAAGGAATACAAGGCGGCCACTTCCAGCTGAGCGTATCGATCCAGATCTGGCAATAAACCCGGCAGACGTTGAGCCAGCATGGTCTTGCCCACACCCGGCGAGCCATTCAACAAAAGGCTATGGCCACCCGCAGCGGCCACCTCCAAAGCACGGCACGCCAAAGGCTGCCCCAGCACGTCCGACAAGCAAAGTTGTGGGCCATCACTCCACTCTTCTGGCCACGGCCTGGCCAATGCGGGTTCCAGCTCCTTGTCCCCTCGCAGATACCCCGCCGCCTCTGCCAAACTGGCAACCCCGTAGACCTGCAAGTCAGGAACATGGGCCGCCATTTCTGCACTCTGCGCAGGCAAAAGCAAACAAAGCTCCGGATGCCGACGCGCCATACCCAAGGCTATCGTCAAGGCGCTTTGAACCGGAACCACTGCCCCGGTCAAAGACAACTCTCCGGCCATGACATAGCGATCCAGACCTGTGATGGCCTGCTCACGTTGCTTGTCGTCTGGACGACTGAGTTGGCCGCTTGCCAGCAAAATTGCCAAAGCCACGGGCAAGTCAAAGCGTCCCGAATCCTTGGGCAAATCGGCAGGAGCCAGATTGATGGTCAGTCGGGCAGCGGGAAAATCAAAGCCACTGGCCTGCAAGGCAGCCCGTATGCGCTCCCGGCTTTCACGAATACCAGCATCGGGCAAACCAACAATATGAAAGGCTGGCAATCCAGGAGCCACGTGCGCCTCGACACGCACGTCGATAAAATCCAGGCCCGACAAGGCACAACTGTTCAACACGGCCAAGGACATATGCCCTTCTCCCTTTCCAAGGCAAACATTCAGTCTGCCCGTCGGGAGAAATAAGCTCCAGATGCCTGCCTTAAAACATCACTGCGTACTTGTACGGTCCCAGGGTTTTACTGAACCTGCACCCCCATGGAGCTGACCAGTTGAACTGCCTGCTCCACGGACAGGCAAGCTCCTTGGAAAGAGTTATTCAAGTCGTACAAGGTAATGCTGCCCAACTCCACACTGCGCAGGTCCGCCCCTTTGAAGTTCACCCCTCGCAAGCTGGCACCCCTCAAGCTGCCGCCGTCAAATACGGCATCCTGAAAATTGCAGCCGCCCAAGTCCGCATCGGAGAAATCCAGTTGCACCAGATTTTGCTTGCGGAAATTAATGGCGCGCAAGGTGGCACCGACCAACTTGCACTCACGCAGGCTCAGGTCCAAACCACGGGTTTCGTTGAAGATTGCCCCGCTCAACTTGGAATCCTCGATCTGCAAGGAAGCAATGTGAGTGCGTACCCACTTGCTCAAGTGCAGATCACAAGCACTAAAACGCGCCGAACTGAGATCTGCCAAGCTGAAATCTGCTTGACCCAATTTGCAACGCTGCCAGATCGTGTCTTGCAAATGTGCCCGTATCAATCGGGTATTCAAAAAGCTGCAGCCCGAAAACTGCGAACCATCCAGCTCCAGACCCGACAGATCCTCATCATCAAAACTGCAGTTCTCGAAACTCAAAGACTCATGCGAGGCGGCCAAAAGATTAACTAACTCATCTCTTGTGATCTGGACATTACTGACGAGCATGCGACTTTCCCTTCCAAAAAACTGAGCCAGCTTTATTGAGCTGGCTCTTTCATGATCTGTTTCATCTAATCCGGTACTGATCTGAGCAAGGCCTAACGACCATTGGGCAGACCCAAATGCGACAAGCGCCAGGCAATGATCAAACCCAAAACGGCAAAACTAACCGTCGCGACCCAAGCCCACTGCCATCCACCCAACGCATGTACAACCGACGCCACAACAGGGGGGCCCACAAACTGGCCTAGTGAAGAACATTGCTGTACCCAGCCCACCGAGGTCGAGGTGGTCTCCGGCGAAGGTGCTGCCGTGACCGACAGGAAGAACAAGGTAGCTGGAATCAAGCCGCCCACAATCGAAAACAGCAGGATAGCGACAAATTGAACCACCAAGCTTTGTGTCAGCCCAAACGCAAGGACCGCACATGCGATCATGCCCAAGTAGCCTGCCTGCAGCAGCCTATGAGGTGGGATACCGGCATGCAAACAGCGCCCTGCCCCCAGATTACCTACGACATTCCCAGCAGCAATCAAGGCTGTCAGCAAACCGGCAGTGCCGACTGCTATCTGCGCCTGATTGTAAATAGTGGGCATGAAGCCCACGACTGCCGCCCATTGTGCCGCGTACACACCAAAGGCCAAAGCCAGCAACCAAACCCGGCCGGAGCGTAAAGTCGTGCGTAGCAGACTGGACCAACGGTGAGCAGAGGTATGCTGCGCCGCACTCCTGGTTTGAGTCTGAGAATCCGGTGGCACCAGAAGGAAGGTCAAAATCATGAAGATGGCCGTCAAGATACCCAGAACCACCCACAAGGTACGCCAGGAGCCGACTGCCAACCAGGCAGCACCAGCCCACAGCATCAAGACCGCCCCGGCGGGCATATAACAGCCCCATAAACCCATGACTCGGCTCAACCGTGCCGTATCGGTAATGCGTTTGATCAAGGCCGGAATGGGCAGCACCACCATCAGAAAGCCACAGCCTTCTATCATGCGGCCCAGCAACACCAGCGTGCTATGTTCAAACAAGGAGCCGATTAACGAGGCCAGACTCAAAATACCCAGCCCCGTCAAAATGCAGCGACGCAGACCAATTTTCTCGGAGATCAGGCCTATGCATAGCCCCAGCAACATCCCGGCCATTTGCACACTGGCCAGCAGAAAACCTGACTGCACCAGGTCCATGCCCAGTTCGCGCTGCATAAAAGGCAAAGCCGGGGGTACTTTCCACACATGCAGTGCGGCGCACACCCCGGTCAAGACAAGAAAGACAGCAATAAAAAAGGGGCTGGCCGATTGTTTGCCCCCAGGCCTGGTGACCGTATTCAAATGAAGTGATCAGCCTTGGCTGCCCTCTTGAGCAGAGGTGTCACCATCTTGAGGAACAGGAGTTTGCCGCCCTTCCAAAGCTTGCAAACGTGTTTCCAGAGCCGCCACACGAGCCAGTGCGCGTTCCAGCATCAGCTTGTAGGTATCAAACTCTTCACGAGTAACCAGGTCCATACGGTTGAAGGCCTGACCCATAAAGGCTTTTACATTGCGCTCAATATCGGCAGCCGGACTTTTGGCGATCAGCTCCGAGACGTTTTTTTGCAGATCTTCCAGCCATTCGCTACGATTAATCATGGTCCTCTCCTGAAAATATTGACACTACCAGCAGTATAGAAAAAGCGGGTGCCAAAGGCACCCGCTTTTTGCATCTGGCCAGACAATCAGCCGAATTATTCAAGCCTTAAGGTTTGGCTTGTTCCGAAGGCACGGAAGATGGCGAGGAATCAACACCATTACCCAGCTTGTCCTGGATGGCTTTGTCAGCCTTGGCAGCGCCGTCTTTAATGGCATCGCCCGTACGGCTGGCAGCATCGGCTACTGCATCCTTGGCTTCACCAGCTTTTTCAGCGACTTTATCGCCAGCAGCCTTGGCATCTTCCTTCAAGG
This sequence comes from Alcaligenes nematophilus, assembly GCF_026344155.1. Classification (NCBI taxonomy): domain Bacteria; kingdom Pseudomonadati; phylum Pseudomonadota; class Betaproteobacteria; order Burkholderiales; family Alcaligenaceae; genus Alcaligenes; species Alcaligenes nematophilus. The sequence goes on from NZ_JAPKMZ010000004.1 coordinate 105,352, forward strand.
AGTTGGTATTTTCCTTGGCGTTTTCTTTCTGTTCCTCTGCTTCTTTTTTGACGTCGTCAGCAACTTTAGCGGCGTCCTGCTTCAGTTCTTCCGTTTTTTGCTCCAAGGACTTGTCAGCCTCGGGTGCGGGTGTAGTGGCAGGTGCTGTCGATTGTGGAGCAGCGACAGGAGCAGGTGGCGCGCTCGTAGCGGCTTTGTCGTCCTCTTTGGAACACGCAGCCAAAAGAGTCATCGAAGCAGCAGCGGCCATGACAGCAAAATGAGCACGAGTCAGTTTCATAAGATTTCCTTCCTACTATTCCAAGGTCGCTAGATAGAATGGGCCGATGCCTGGTGCGACTTCCGGCTCGGCCTTGGGTCTGTTACAACTCCCCTAAAAGCCATTCTATCGGTGCTGAGCACGCAGACCAATCTATTAGTGTAAATCCTGATTTCAATTATTCTGACGATATAGCTCAAGCTTCATGACAAACCCTTTAACAACAAGCACCTAGCGAGCGACCAGGCTCCGATACGCTGTTACAAATGGAATCCCTCATAGGACTACAGCCGGGCTTTGTTACATATCTGCCAACTAAATTGGCCTGTTTTCAATTACTTAGGCGGCTAAGGTGGCCAGATCGATGCGCTCGGCACGGTTCAAGGCACTGGCCACTTTCACGCGCAAGGCATTGGAATGCGATAGACGCACTTCTTTTTTCACATCCAGCAGTTGCTGCGGATGCATGGAGAATTCTTTCAGGCCCAGCCCCAGCAACATGCGAGTCACCGACGCATCCCCCGCCATTTCCCCACAGACCGCCACCGGTTTGCCAGCACGATCAGCCGCATTGATCGTATGTGCAATCAAACGCAAGACGGCTGGGTGCATGGGGTCGTACAGGCTGGCAACCTCGGCATCGCCCCGGTCTACAGCCAGAACATATTGAATCAAGTCATTGGTGCCGATGGACAGAAAATCCAGTTCCTGTACAAAGGGCTCAATGGCGATGGCTATGGCGGGCACTTCCACCATGGCTCCCAATAAATAATTGCGTGCGAATGGGGTACCGGATTTTTCCAGTTCCCGAGCTGCCGACTCAATAGCCTGACGACTGGCATGCACCTCGTTCATGGAGGAAATCATGGGGATCAAAATACGGATTTGTCCATGCAAGCTGGCACGCAACAAGGCGCGTAGCTGGGTGGCAAACATCTCGGGCTTGTCCAGACAGTAGCGAATTGCACGCAAGCCCAAGGCCGGGTTAGTCGCTACCGTAGCATCTCCATCCAGGGTTTTATCGGCCCCAATATCCAGTGTACGGATAGTGACGACCTTGCCCTTCATGGCTTTTACCACCCGGGAGTACGCTTCGTACTGTTCCTGCTCGGAAGGCAAATCCGTGCGTCCCATGAACAAAAACTCGCTGCGGAACAAACCAATGCCATCGGCGCCAGCTTTCAAAGCCAGCTCGGCCTCCTCGGGAAGCTCGATATTGGCTTCCAGGCGGACGTTAATCCCATCCAGCGTCATCGCTGGCGCATCCAGCAACTCTTCCAGTTCGGCCCGTTCGCGACGATAGGCTTCCTGACGCTCCCGGTATTCGGCCAGCACTTGCTCGGACGGGTTTACAATTACCGCACCCGAGAAGCCGTCCACAATCAGAAAGTCGCCATCGCGTATCAGACTGCGGAAGCTGCCCAAACCCACCACAGCAGGAACACTCAAGCTGCGAGCCACAATCGCTGTATGCGAGGTGGGCCCACCCAAATCCGTCAGAAAACCGGCGAAATGACCACCGCGCAAGCGCAGCATATCTGCCGGGGAAATATCGCGTGCTACCACAATCAGCGGCTCTTCCTGAGCGGCTGAAAAACCAGGCAGCAAAGCAGGCTTGCCTGCCAGAACGCGTAGTACGCGCTCGATGACCTGGCGCACATCAGCACCACGCTCGCGCAGGTATTCGTCTTCCATTTGGGAGAACTGCTCAACCAGCATCTGACCTTGCGAGGTCAGAGCCCATTCTGCGTTGTAGTGACGCTCGGCAATGATGGCGCAGGTTTGCTGCGTCAGCATGGGATCGTCCAGGAGCAGACTGTGCACCGTCAAGATAGGAGCAAGCTCGCGTGGCGCATCCACAGGCAACTGATCAACCATGGCTCGAAGTTCATCGCGAGTGCTAGCCATGGCGCTTAACAAGCGCTGGCTTTCAGAATCGACATCTTCGGCGGCAATCCGGTAATGAGGGACTTCCAGTGCTGCTGCGCTCATTACCACGGCCTTGGCAATGGCGTACCCCTTACCGACTGCTTGGCCTTGAGCGGTAAACATCGCGGACAAATCAGACGCCGGGGTTCGAGCTGCAGCACTATTCATGACCAGATTTCTTCCTTATTCGTTTTCACCAAACTTGGCGTCAAACAACGCCTGAATATCATTGAGCGCCTGATCGGCATCGTCACCCTGGGCGTCGACAACCACGGTGACCCCCATTCCGGCGGCCAGCATCATGACACCCATAATACTTTTTGCATTCACGCGCTGAGAGCCACGCGCGATAAAAATCTCACTGCTATAACGGCCGGCCAACTGGGTAAGCTTGGCTGCTGCCCGTGCATGAAGACCTAATTTATTACTGATCGTGATGGATACGCTAGGCATAAGGGCAACTGGAAAAATGAAAGTGAAAATTCAAATTAGCAATGGCAGTCGGCGTGAACAATGCCACGCAATGCGCCTGCCATGACATCCTGAGCGAACTGCTCGGGATTGTCACGTCGCTCGGTCAAGGCTTTCAACACCATGCACATATTGGTGCCGGTCAATAAATAAGCGCCCTGCCCTTGATCTTGCAAAGCTTGCTGGACTCGACGTGCCACATTAAAGGGGGTGGCACCGTAAAGATCACACAGTATCAGTGTGGCGGGCGAGTCCGGCGCTTGCGTTTGCATCTGCCCCAGCAAGCGGTCCACCGCCGTATCCGTGCATTCGTCGGCCTGAATGTCAAAGACAAACAGATCGGGCTTCTCGCCCAGGACGTGCTCGGCACAGCTGGCAAACGCGCTGGCCAGGGGCTCGTGCATGATCAAGGCAAGGCGAATCACGCGCGTCCCGTCGCTTTTTCGACGGCCTCGGCAAAACGCTGCGCAACATCAAAGCCGGTCTGTTCAGTAATTTCAACGAAACAGGTTGGGCTGGTCACATTGATTTCCGTGACGTAGTCACCAATCACATCCAAACCAATCAGCAACAAGCCACGTGCGGCCAGCACAGGGCCCAGCGTACGGGCAATGTGCCAGTCGTGTTCGGACAATGGCTGGGCAACCCCGCGGCCACCTGCGGCCAGATTGCCGCGTGTCTCGCCCGCCAAGGGAATGCGAGCCAGGGCGTAAGGTACAGGTTCGCCGTCAATGATCAGGATGCGCTTGTCACCCTTGACGATTTCAGGGATGTAGCGCTGCGCCATAATGGTTTGCGTACCATTGGCTGTCAGCGTTTCCAGAATCGCACCCAGGTTGGGTTCGGGATCTTGCAGACGGAAAATACCCATGCCGCCCATGCCATCCAGCGGCTTGACGATCACATCCTTGTGTTCCTGGTGAAAGGCGCGCAAGCGGGCCATGTCACGGGTGACCAAGGTGGGTGGGGTAAATTCCGGAAATTCGGTAATAGCGAGTTTTTCAGGGTGATTGCGAATGGCCGCGCCTGAATTGAATACCTTGGCCCCCTGCTCCTGCGCAAAGCTGAGCAAGTGCGTGGAATAGGAGTATTCCATATCGAAAGGCGGGTCTTTACGCATGATGACTGCATCAAAGACATTCAATTCCTGCTCGGTGGCAGGCTCGGGATGTGTCCACCACGAAGGCGCACGCAAATCGGCATCTGCAGCAATACTGACAGCCTGACTGCGCGTACGAACCCGACTTTGGGAAATGTACAAATCAGACTGCAAGGTCACGCTGACGCGATGACCACGCGCCAGAAATGCACGCATCATGGCAACGGAGGAATCCTTGTAAGCCGACAGGCTGGGCAAGGGATCAATGATGAATAAAACGTGCATATGACACCTAGAGAAAAACGCCTTTGCAGCCGGGCTGCAAAGGCGATTGTGCCCGACCCGCTACTTGGGAGCGAGTCGAGCGACGCATAATGCTCCTGGGCGGATCCAGGCAGTATCGTGCAAGAGTATCAGGACGCTTTCTTGCGAGGCGCCAAGACCATGACCATTTGACGGCCTTCCAGCTTGGGCATGGCTTCAACCTGACAGATTTCGCTGACTTCGTCGCGAATCCGTTCCAGTACGCGCATACCCAGTTCCTGGTGAGCCATTTCACGACCACGGAAACGCAAGGTCACTTTGACCTTATCGCCATCATCAATAAAACGCTTCACATTACGCAGCTTGACCTGGTAGTCGCCTTCGTCCGTACCGGGACGGAATTTGACTTCCTTGATCTGAATGATTTTTTGCTTGGCCTTGGCTTCTTGTTGGCGTTTCTGTTCCTGATAGCGGAATTTGCCGTAATCCATCAAACGGCACACCGGTGGTACAGCCGCAGGAGCGATTTCCACCAGATCCACATCATGCTGTTCTGCCATTGCCAAGGCGTCAGGCACCTTGACGATACCTAGCTGCTCACCCTCGACTCCAATGAGTCGCACCTCTGGAATACGAATTTCACCATTGATGCGATGTTTTTTCTCGGTTGCGATGTCGAAAACTCCTAAAAATGTCGATAAAAACGATAGCGTTCCTGTTTTACTGACGGCTATCGATCTCTTGCTTCAATCGTGCTGAAAAATCGGCTATTGGCATGACGCCCAAGTCCACGCCACCACGCGCACGCACGGCGACTGCGCCGTTTTCACGCTCTTTTTCACCCACGACCAGAATATAGGGCACTTTTTGCATACTGTGCTCACGGATTTTACGAGTGATTTTTTCACCACGCAAATCAGAGGAGGCACGGAATCCCATTTTCTTCAGGTTTTGCGCCACGGATTGAGCATAATCGGCTGAACTTTCGGAAATGCAGCATACCACCACATGCTCAGGAGCCAACCAGGCAGGCAAGGCACCGGCGTGGTTTTCAATCAGCATGCCGATAAAGCGCTCGAAGGAACCCAAAATAGCACGATGCAACATGACAGGCACACGACGCTGATCCTGAGCATCCACATACTCGGCGCCCAAACGGGCTGGCATGGAGAAGTCCACCTGGATGGTGCCACACTGCCAATGACGACCAATGGCGTCTTTCAGCGTGTACTCAATCTTCGGACCGTAGAAAGCGCCCTCGCCTTCCGAGATCTCGAACTCGCAGCCGGTACGGCGCAAGCTTTCGATCAGGGCTTGTTCAGCCTTGTCCCAAACCGCATCGTCACCGATACGCTTTTCTGGGCGAGTAGCCACTTTGTACAGAATTTCGGTAAAGCCAAAGTCCGCGTAGACGGCTTGCAACTGAGCGGTAAAGGCAGCGCACTCGTCTTGCAGTTGGTCTTCGGTACAGAAAATGTGGCCGTCGTCTTGGGTAAAGCCGCGTACGCGCATCATGCCGTGCAAGGCACCCGAGGGTTCGTTGCGATGGCACTGACCGAACTCGCCGTAGCGGATAGGCAGTTCACGGTAGGAATGCAGACCGGAATTGAAGATTTGCACGTGACCGGGGCAGTTCATGGGCTTCAAGCCGTAAACACGATTCTCCGACTCAGTCGTGAACATGTTTTCAGCGTAGTTGTCCCAGTGGCCAGTTTTCTTCCACAGCGACAAATCCAGAATCTGCGGTGCTTTCACTTCCTGGTAGCCATTGTCCTGATAGACACGGCGAATGTATTGTTCGACCTGTTGCCAGATCACCCAACCTTTGGGGTGCCAGAAAATCAGGCCAGGGGCCTCTTCCTGGAAGTGGAACAGATCCAGCTCACGGCCCAGTTTACGGTGGTCGCGGCGCTCGGCCTCTTCCAGCATGGTCAGATAAGCTTGTTGATCTTCCTTGGTCGCCCAGGCAGTCCCGTAAATGCGTTGCAGCATTTCGTTATTGCTGTCGCCACGCCAGTAAGCCCCGGCTACTTTCATCAGCTTGAATACTTTCAGCTTGCCAGTAGATGGCACATGAGGGCCACGGCACAAGTCAATGAAATCGCCTTCGCGGTACAGACTGATCGGCTCGTTGGACGGAATGGAGGCAATGATCTCTGCCTTGTAGTCCTCGCCAATGCTCTTGAAGAACTCGACGGCATCGTCGCGCAACCACTCTTCGCGGGTAACCACTTCGTCTTTCTTGGCCAGTTCCGCCATTTTCTTTTCAATGGCTTCCAGATCCTCGGGCGTAAAGGCACGCTTGTAGGAAAAGTCGTAATAAAAGCCGTTGTCAATCACCGGGCCGATGGTAACTTGGGCATCCGGAAACAAGCTCTTGACCGCGTAAGCCAGCAAGTGAGCGGTGGAGTGACGAATCAAATCCAGACCGTCAGCGTCTTTGGCGGTGATGATGGCCAAATTGCTGTCCTGGTCGATCACATACGAGGTGTCCACCAGACGCGACTCGGTGCCGGGCGTGCCGACACGGCCAGCCAGGGCGGCGCGGCCCAAGCCAGTACCAATCGAGTTCGCCACTTCGCTGACGGAAACCGGGCCCTGAAACTCTCGCTGGGAGCCATCGGGCAGTGTGATTCGGACCATAACACTTCCTGAAATAAAAAACGCGGCCTTGAAAAAGCCGCGCTTTTGAATTGAACGTTCTTGGAAAGCAAACGAAACGCTACGCGGCCACGGCTAGATTTGCCGACGGGTAGTTCGCGTTGAGTTCATAAGATTCTGCTTCCCAAATAACACATTTGATTGGATAAGTTTATCACCTTCGCCCGCTATCGCGGCGTTGTATCGCCACAAAAACCACATTTGGCAAAGAATTCAGTCCATCCGGGGATACCAGCTACGGTAAAAGGCCCATTCTTCGGATTCCGAACCATCTTTCATCAAGCAGGTTCCGTAGGCACCACGCCCACTTTCATGAACAATGGTTTGCCCGCCCATGCGCTGACAAAAAGTGGAAGCCAGATTGGCCTGCCCGACTGGTTTGGTGGCCGTTTGGGTGGAGCTGGCGCATGCCGACAACATCAAAGAACCTGCACAGGCAGAAACTAAGCGGAAAAACATGATTTCCTTCTCCTTGACCTGATGTTTGCTGATGCCTGACAAATCATTCGAGATGAAGACTGTCCAGGCCGCGTCTGCTGTTAGCGCAGGGTTAAAACCCTCAAGCGCTGGTCGCGAAACAGATCGTGGAAGTAGCTTACTACACTTGTTTGATATGAAAAGTGCGCGAAGGCAAGCGTGCAGCAAAAGCAACACGTCAGGTAAAAGAAGCTGCTGAAATCAAGCGTAAATATCGGTGCTTTATTGCAAAGCACGACAAGGCTGGGTGTAGATCAAGAGCGATGCAGCCAAAAAGACAACAAAATAAAGCCCAAAATACCGCAGCCAGCCAGCATTAATACCATAGGTACATAATCGATCAGATTCGAGGCATTAATCATGGCGTACATCCCAAAGTCCCAACTAAAACAAGCTTGAGAGTATGGTAACGGGCCACCTTCAGAACATGAAGTCAACGATTGTCAAGATCCGACACAGAGACAACACAAAGACTAGTATTAGGCTACACAAGCTTACTTTTGCGGCAAAAATCCTTGCAAAAGTGCATAACATGCAACAAAAGGTCAGGAAAAGACGTTTTGTGCCTGCTCCCTATCCATTGAGCATTGTAAAAATGGCGTAAACCACAGGAACAGCCAAGGGGGTAATCATTAATAAAGCCGTATCTCGCTTCCACGTCTTGGGACGGGTATAACAGAGTGTGACTCCCAGCAGGACTGTCACCAGCAGATACAAGCCAATAATAATGATAGTGGCTGCCATATCCTCTCCCCTTTGTGATTTGTTTTGCTGTGCTTTTGGTATTTACAAAGTCAGGGCTTGCGCTGCGTCTTGTCCGAACATGGGCGGAAAGGTATTGGCCGCCCACTGTCCTAATCGTGCCGCCGCTGCCTGGCTGGCCAGCTTCAAGGCTTCTGTCGGTTCCAAACCCCGTTTCCAGGCCAGGGCAAAGCTGGATAGAAAGGCATCCCCTGCCCCCACCGTTGAGCACACCGCCACCTTGCACGCAGGCTCCACATACTGCTGACCATTAAAAGCCAACACCGCCCCCTGCACACCCAAGGTGATCAACAAGGCTTGTTGAGGGTGATGCTGCAGACGCGCAGCCAGCTCGCACGCTTCCTGAATCGATAATTCCAGCTGAATATCGGCGTCCTGAACGCCTGCCAGCATTTGGGCCTCCACCGCATTCAAACCCAGCACATCTGCGCGTGCGTAGACCTGCTTGAATCCCTGGCCTTGATGCTGCAAACACGCCACACTGGGATTTACCACCAGGCAGGCCGAGGTCTCCCTTCTTTCCGCCAAGGCCTGCGCCACGCTTTCCATAGGCTGCAAGGCCAAGGGAGCCACATAAATCAGGTCTGCTTGCAAGTCTTGAGCCTGGACACGCAGGCAGGCATTTGCCCCACGTCGTGCCAGCACCGAAGCACTGCCGGACGGCTCGACCAGGACGATGGCTTTACCGGTGGGCTGATCAGGACAGATCTGCATACTGCTGACGTCCACTCCCAACTGCTCGATATGTGAACGCAAACGCTCACCCAAGCCGTCTCGACCCAGCGCCCCCAGTAGCCGAACCGACTCGCCTTGCTCCATGAAGCTGGCTGTCGCATTAAGCGCCCCACCACCTGGATACAAGTCGATCGAGCCCACTTCCTGCTTGTCGCCACGCGCCAGCTCGGCTGGCATGCCTGAGACCACAATATCAACGGTAATACTGCCAATCGCTACAAGCTGCACCCTGAACCTCGGCCATGAAAAAAGAGAGCATGAATCTGCTTGGAGCAGTATACCCACGGGCGCAAGCCGATAGTCTATGGTGGAAAATCAGAGCTGGGCCAGTCGTGCAAAGTCGAACAAGCGCACACATCTTTGCAGCCTGTTTGGGGGCGCAGAAGAAGCCGACTAATAGTTGATGCAACAGACATCACAAAAATCTGGCTCAAGATAAAAAGACATGCTAAATTACTGTTCATCCATACAGCAAAAAGAAGCATCATGTCCTATACCATCACTTTGCACGACGCTCCTTCCGATATCACCGAACGCGGCCGCCGCGAGGCTGAGGAGCGTTTTCGCCGCAGCTTAGAAAAAGTCATGCAAGGCCCGGAGGCCGTGGTCCAGGCCTATCGAGCGTGGCAACTGGCCGAAGAAACGGCAGAGACGGAATTGTCCGGGGAAGACATTGCCCTGGCCAAAAAATGGATTGCCGCCGCCACGCGCGCCATGAGTGATGGCTTTCGTGATCTGGGCGAGTCCGAAGCCTACTTTGAGGTCCGTATCGAACGCTAATATAAAAGCCAGCAAATAGCTGGCTTTTATGATCTGGCATCAGGACTTTGCCGAAGGGTGGTCACGGCGCATCAGCTCCCACTCCTCGATCACCGTGCCATCCGGCAAGGTGCACATGCCCACTTGCCCTGCTGGTGTGTTGACGATATCCAAACGCCCGCCCTTTTCCACGCAATAAGCCGAGGCCGGATTGGCAATACCCACGGGTGGCTGTGTCGAGGCTTGATTGGCGCAAGCAGACAAGACGCCGACCAGTCCCAGGACTCCCCATTTCTTCATCGTGTTCTCCGGATAAACTCTGTACTGCAGTGTACTGTGCAAGGACTAGTTTTCAGGTTGATTTTTTGGTGCTGTCAAAGGATTGGAAATATTTTCCCAGTGCTGGCAGTGAACTGAACGGTGTTCACCGTGTGGAATGAGCTTGCAATCCATGCCGACCTTGGCTTTGCCATCCACAAAAGGAAAGGCAAAATCGTAACGGGCCGGAATCCAGATTTTCAATGATTGATCGTGAAAGCCCATTTTCCCTTTGGCGACGAAACGAGCCAGACCCTCTTCAAAATAATCAGGGCCGTTGTCGTAAATAAAGGGACGCAGAACTGCTTCGCCCCTTTCATTCACATAAACCCAGCCTTGTTCATCCTGTATCAGGCTTTGCCCTTGAGCGACGGGGACAAATACAGGCAGTAGCGCCAACATCAAAGCGAACAGGGTTGAAACAACCCGACGCCCGGATCCCAGTCCAGCAGCTTGCAACCCTGCAATTACCGTTGCTGTTGCTGTTGCTGTTGCTGTTGCTGTTGCTGTTGCTGTTGCTGTTGCTGTTGCTGTTGCCGCACCAGTATCCATGTACGAACCCATGCCATTGCTCATATCGCGTACAGTTTCCACCTTGGCCACCACACTAATACGATTACTGGCACCAAGCCCAGTCCCAGTCCCAGTCCCAGTCCCAGTCTTACAGCTTGCGCGCTTCAAACGAAATAATTCCGTCCGTGTCCTGCGGTGTCTTGCCGTACTGATACCCGCCGGAGATAACAATCTCGCCAAAACCCACTTGCTCCAGCGCCATGCGCAGTTCCTGAACACCCCACCAACGCAGCGAGAACTGTTCCAGCTGGGTTTCCAGCAAGACACCATGCTCCCACAACTCGTAGCGATGCATTTCACGGCTTACCTGAGCGCAATAGTCCTTGTCCAAGGCGGTAGCATTGAGAGTAATAAGCCCATGCGGAGCGGCCGACCAAGTCCGCATGCCTGGATGCACACTCAAAATCGCCGCCACCGGGTCCAGATCCAGCAACAGTCGCCCACCTGACTTCAGGCTGGCATGAAAACGGCTTAGCGTGGCCATGCCTTGCTCAAACGAATCCAGAAGCTGAAAAGAACCAGCTGGCACCACAATCGCCTCCAAAGGACGATGTGCCGTAAAGTCCGTAAAGCCCGCCAATTGAAGCTTCGTATTCAAAGACCGCAGTTCCAATTCACGGTGGCAATAATCCAGCATTTCCTGCGACAGATCGAAGCCGCTGATATCCAGCCCCGCCTGCAACAAGGGAATCAGAATGCGCCCTGTGCCTACTGCGGGTTCCAGAATGGGTCCGCTTGTGCCTTGCAAGCGCTCCAGGTAGTACTCCACATCCCCGAAAGAGCGTCCTACCGGCTTGTCCAGGTGATATACCAAAGAAGCCAGCTTGCCGTAGCGATTGTTCATCATTGTTCTACATCCTGCTATTTGTCTTACTCAACAGCCTGAACACGCATTTCGGCGCCTTCCACCGCCAAGACCACAACCGCAGCGCCCTGCTCCAGGTTTTGGGTCGCTGTGGCACTGTAATAACTATCGTTGAGCCGAATACGTCCACGGCCGTTCACAAAGCTTTCGCTGACCTGCGCGCGAGCCCCCACATAGGCGCTCAAGCCGGTATTCAAAATATCAGGCTGATTGGCCCGGCTGCGTCGTTGCCAACGTACACCAACGACCACCCACCCCAACATGGCCACGGCCAGAATCAGCCATTGCAACCAGGAGGGAGCATCCGGCCAGGCGGCGGCAAACAAGCCCACCGTCAAAGCCCCCAAACCCAGCCACAGCAGATAGACGCCAGAGATGACGACCTCGGCAGCGATCAGCACGACGCCAGACACCAGCCAGTACCAAAAGGAATCAAAAATGAATGACAAGATCAGCACCTCCAGCTATCCGCTTAGCCTTGTCCCAACTTGCTGCCGGTGGTCTTGAGCAGCTCAGTCACACCTGCCACCGCACCGGTAATGCCGCTGGCCTCCAAAGGCATCAGCACCAGCTTGCTATTGGGGCCCGTGCCCACCTCACGCAAGGCTTCCACATACTTCAGGCCCACAAAGTATTGCAGGGCTTGTACATCACCGCTCTTAATGGCTTCGGACACTTCGCGGGTTGCACGGGCTTCAGCCTCGGCTTCACGCTCACGCGCTTCGGCACGCAAGATAGCGGATTGCTTTTCACCCTCCGCACGCAACACAGCCGCTTGCTTCTCCCCTTCGGCTTGCAGCACTTCGGCTTCTTTCTGGCCGCTGGCCTTGGTCACGGCAGCACGACGATGACGCTCAGCCGTCATCTGCAGATTCATGGCTTCCTGCAACTCGGGAGCCATATTCAAATCACGGATTTCCACACGGGTAACTTTCACCCCCCAAGGTGTCGTCGCTGCATCCACCGCTGCCAGCAGGCGATCGTTAATCACTTCGCGATTGGACAGCATGTGATCCAGTTCCATCGAACCCAGGACCGAACGCAGGTTGGTGGTGGTCAGGTTCACAATCGCCATTTCCAGGTGATCAATCTCATAGGCAGCCTGGGCAGCATTGTCGATGCGATAAAACACGACACCGTCAGCCGTCACGGCCACGTTGTCGCGGGAAATCACATTTTGCGAGGGAACATCCAGCACGGATTCCATCATTTTGAGCTTGCGGCCCACGCGGTCCATAAAAGGGACCAGCAAGGACAAGCCGGGCGTCAGGGTGCGGGTGTAGCGACCAAAGCGCTCGACCGTCCATTGCTGGCCCTGAGGCACAACTTTGACCCCAGCCATCACCACGACCACAGCCAAGAACGCCAACATCACCACAAAAGTAAAGGAGCCACTCATGTCGTCACCATCTCCAAGAACACAACTAAAAAAGCGATTCTAGCCCAGCCTTAATGACAGATCTGCTAAAGCGGATGTTTGACCGCCCCATAGCCTATCCATGTCCCATTTGACCGGGCAGGAGCTAAAGAGAAATGCGGACAAGCTAGACGAAAGGGACGCAGCCAGAGAAAACCGTTGCGCCTTTAAGGACAGATAGAACCCGAAAAAACGAGCGGCTGACTCAATTCAAAATATCGTACAAACGGAAAATCCACAGCCCTTTATAGACTATCGTCAGCACCACCAAGGCCGCCTGATAGCGCTTGCTGGGCACCACCATAGCGATCAGGCCCATGACAATGAACACGGCTTGCTGCAAGGGGTATTCCATACCCAGCGACAAGAAATACTCTTTTCCTTTAATGGCTGTATCGACCAGGTCCATAAGCTGAATCAGCACGAAAAAGCCGTAAAGCGAGCGCCGCCGGGTCTGGAAATAATCCTCGAAACCGCGGTATTCCTCCATATTGGACGGAAACAGCAAGGACGCCATGATGGCAAACACACAGGTATACAAAATCAGGAAAAAATACAGCTGAAAGGACCAGACCTGCACTTTCACCAGACTGAACTCATACCACCAAAAATGGATAATCGTCAGGAACAGATACAGCACCCACCCCAAGTGAATGGGATAGACACGCTTGGCTTTGGGGTGTTGGATGAATTCAGAGACGCCTACGATCAGTCTGGAAATGCTGATACCCAGCACCATGCCAATGATGATGCGTACGTGGACAAAATGCTCTGGATGGATCAACTCTGGCGGCACGCGCTGTCCTTGCAAAGTGGCTAATCCTGGCACACCTTAACAGAGTCATTGCAGGGCTCCAAGCGCGTAATTTCCCGCTAAGAGCCCTGATATTTGCGTGATTATCTTGCGTCCCTTCGTCAAAATCCATCTACTCTTTTGCCAAAGAGAGCGGTCAAGCCTTAATAACGCGGCGCAGGCGCGTATTGCCCATTGCCTTTGTCAGCAGGAAAAGGATTGGGCGACGGCACGGCAGCTTGAGCCGGAGTCACCGGGCGCACTTCGTAAAGCACCGTACCGATCACACCGATATTGCGTTTGTCACCCGCCAGAGTGTTCGCCGCGTAAGCCCGGTCCTTGCCCGAGAAACGGAAAGCGGCCACTTCATCAGCACTTTTACGAAAGCCCTCGATACGCAAGACGGCCCCGGCCTGCAAGAGATAGCCGTTATAGCTGCGGCTGCCCGGCTTGCCCGACAAGACATCCAGACCATCTACCGTGGTGATGATTTCATAAGGCGTAGCGCTGCGATTGGTATAGACCAGGACGTAACGTTCCCCTGCTTTACCCGCCAGCTGATAGTTTTTCTGCCCGATGCTGCTGAAAATTGTCAAAGGTGCGTCGCGCCCATCATGCACAGACAATTCCACCTTGCCTTGATCCAGCAAAATGCTGCGCTGGGCATCCAGATTTTGGCCCAAAGCCTGGCGAATACTGCGTTCATCGGAATAGGCTAATTGCAGCTCATCACGCAGAGGCTCGACGCGCTGAGCCTGAACCGAATAGGCCCGTGACTCACGCCCTTCTCCCCATTGCGTACCCAAAGTCGAGGCCGTTTGTGGGGCTGCCGCTGAGACCGCCTCACGCTGTGCCGATTGTTGAGGCACACTGCTGCAAGCTGATAGCAACAAGGCAGCGGCCAGCACGCTCCACCGTCCACGGTGCCGTGCGAATAATGTTGATTGAGACAGACTCATGCGCTTCCCCTTTTTGTCAGTACAAGTGCCATGACAAGCCCCTGTTGAGCGCGAGTATTCCTGATCTCTCTGCGTTTGTGACGTCAGCAAATTTCTAAATTGAAATTGCCTGTATCAGGAAAAATCAGTAAGGCAACAAACCAAGCCTCACAAAGAGGCCTACTATAAACGTCATTCCTCCTCACGAGCCGCAAGCATGGATATTCAGAACCTACCCTTTTGCACCGTTAACTGGTCCGACATTACTCCTACAGAACACAAAGGCGAAACAGGCATGGCCCTGTGGCGCACCCAGCAATTTGGCCCCATTCGCGTACGCATGGTGGAATACAGCCCCGGTTATCTAGCCGACCACTGGTGTGTAAAAGGCCATATGTTGCTGTGTCTGGAAGGCCGGCTGGACACCGAACTGGAAGACGGACGCCGCTTCACCCTGGAGCCGGGACAGTCTTACCATGTGGCTGACAATGCCGAGCCGCACCGTTCCTCCACCCAGACGGGCGCCAAACTCTACATCGTGGATTAAAGCCTGTTACGTAAAAACACCCTTTAGATGGTCGGAACTGGCTATCTAAAGGGTAAACAATCCCTCTGTGCTGACGTTCATTTTTGTCGTCTACGCCGCATAATTTGCCCCTCCCGCCTTTTATACCAGCGACAGCCTTGCTCCCCGTGACGGTGGCCCTCGCCATGCTGCTTCCTGCATTTGCGTAAGATCGCCAGGCAGGCTGCCGGTTGCCCCGATCTGCCTCTGCCTCTGCCTCTGCCTCTGCCTCTGCCTCCAACAGGCTAGTTCAGCCTGCAGAAATAATCCTTATTTGATTTGCGCATCGACTTTTCAGCCAAGCATAAATACACTACCAAAACGTTTTGGTTGAGCATAAAATCAAAACCAAATCGTTTTACTCATAAATTCGATAAAAACCTAAAGGACTGCAGCAGGCTCTTTAGCACCTGACAATGCAGCACAGGAGACACTGATGAAAGACACCCCCACTGCGCAAGTGGATGAGCTGTATTCCCCTCAGCGCATGATTGCCTTCGGGCTGCAACACGTACTGGTCATGGCCGCCTCCCCTATCGCCGCCGTGTTCTTAATGAGCAAGGCCCTGGGCTTTGATGCTGCCCTGACCACTCAGCTGCTGAGCGCCACCTTTCTGGTCTGTGGCATAGGCACCTTGATCCAATCCTTCGGCCCAGCCGGTATAGGCGCCAAACTACCTTTTGTGATGCTGCCCGGTGGTGCGCCCATCATCCTGTTCATTCTGATCGCGCAACAAACCGATCTGCCCACCGCCTCCGGGGCGGTGATTCTGTCCGCCCTGCTGTACTTTCTGATCGTCCCCATCTTCAAACGCTTTTTGCGTTACTTCCCTTCGCTGGTCATCGGCATCATGCTCTTGCTGGTTGCCATCAACCTGGCGCAGATATCCGGCAAATTAATTGCCGGCACACCCGGCTCGGCCAATTTCGGTAACACCGACAATTTGCTGCTGGCCCTGATCACCATTGCATCTACGGTGCTGTTTGCCCGTTTGCTCAAAGGCATGTGCCGCCAGTTGGCTATCTTGCTGGGCTTGATTGTGGGTGCCTTGTCCGCTGCCTTGATGGGCGACATCAGCTTGAGCGGCGTGGGCAGTGGCCCACTGCTGGCCCTGCCATCGCCTTTCCCCTTTGGCCCGCCCAACTTTGATCTGATTGCCGCTTTGCCGCTGCTGCTGTTCACCTTGATTTCCATGGTGGAAGCCACTGGCCAGACCATTGCCTTGAATGAGGTCCTGGGCAAGGAAAACGAGGCCGAACAACAGGCACAAGTGCCCAATACGATCCGTGGCGACGGGCTGGCTTCTTTGCTGGGTGGTATTTTCGGGACCTCGCTGATCATTACCAGTGGTGAAAACATCGGCATCATTCGCGCGACCCAAGTGCGCTCCCGCTATGTCACGGCCGTCGGTGGACTGTTCCTGATTCTGTTTGGCGTGTTCTCGCCGCTCTCCGCGCTGATCAGCGTCATTCCTGCCTCTGTCATTGGCGCAACTGGGCTGGTGGTCTTTGCCATCGTCGGCACCATGGGCATAGACATGTTGCGCAAGGTAGACCTGCGCGGCCATGCCGCCATGTATGTGGTTGCCACGGCTCTGGCGGTCGGTTTGCTGCCCATCGTCGTTCCCGGCATTTACGACCAACTTCCCTCCCAAGTGCGATTGCTCTTGTCCAACGGCGTTGCTATGGGTGCGCTGACGGCGGCTGTTTTGAACTACCTGTTCATTCACCTCGGCCAGCGCTCGCCCAAAACCGCCCCCCTTCTACATTCTTGATGAGCTGTGCCATGAATCACGCTTCTTTATTCCAATCCCACGACCTGGCTCAGGCCCGCATTCTGGAACCCGAACACCTCTTGCTGCCCCAAGGACCTGTCAGCGGACACGCTGTCCTGATTGAAGAAGGTCGCTTCAGCGATATTGGCACGGTAGAAGAGATAGCCGCCCGTCACCCTGGACTGCCACGTCTGAGCTTGCCCGGCCATTTGCTGATGCCCGGTTTTGTCGATGCACATCATCACGTCACCCAGTCATATGGAAAGTCGTTGGTATATGGCGAACCTTCGGAAATTTTCCGCCGGGTCTGGGTGCCGCTGGAAAGCACCTTGAATGCACGCCATCTGTATGCCTCCAGCAAGCTTTCTGCACTGGAAGCCTTGCGGGGCGGTTTCACGACGGTTTGCGACGCTGGCACGCGATCGTCCGAGGATCTGGACGCGATTGTGCAGGCCACCACAGACGTAGGTATACGCTGTGTTTTGGGGCTGATCTGCAACGACAAGCACAGCGCGGTACTATTGGATGCAGAGCCTATTGTGGCTCGCGCCCAGGCCCACCTTCAGCAATGGGAGCACCATGCTTTGATCAGCCCTTCACTGGCTATCTCTATTCCCGAAGCCGCCAGTGATGCGATGTTGCATCGTATCTATTCCATGAGCGAAGAAGCTGGCCGTGTATTCCAGACCCATGCCAACGAGCATTTGGTAGCGGTAGAGCGCTCCTTGAATGCCCATGGCCGCCGCCCAATCGAGCACCTGGCTCATATTGGTGCGCTGGGTTCGGCCTCCTTGCTGGCCCATGCCACCTTGGTTACCCCCAGCGAAATCCGGCTGCTGGCTGATTTGAACGCTGCCGTTTCCTACAACCCGGTTGCCAGCGCCTGGAAAGGCAATGCCGTCGCTCCTGCCGAAGCCATGCGCGTTCAAGGCATACGTTTGGGCATGGGGACGGACGGCACTCGCAGCGATGCCTTTCGCATGATGGATTATGGCGAGGCGGCGCAACGCTTTGCCTTCGGCATGATAGTGGGCGACTCCTCTTGCGGTGCGGGTTGGACCTGGCTGGATATGGCGACCCGAGGGGGGGCCGAAGTCATAGGCCTGGGAGCTCAAACCGGGCAGATTCGGGTGGGCGCCCAAGCCGACTTCCTCGTGGTCGATCTGCAAGTGCCCGAGATGACACCCTCCTGGGATCTGCCCTGGGAACTGGTTCGGATTGCTGCTCGCGATCAGATTCGGGCTGTCGTTGTCCAAGGCAAGCTGCGTCTGTGGGAAGGCCAGCCTGTGGATTGGGATCCCCTGCCCTTGCTGGAAGAGGTCCGTGAGCTGGCTCGCCATGCGGTCGCGCAATCGGATATCCGCAAGCTGCACGCCCCATCCACCGAACACCTGGCGCGTCACGCCGAGCAGGAAAAGGCCTTGGCATGACAGTAGGTTTGCTGATTGCTTTTGCCGCCGTGCTGGCGGGTGCCTTTATTCAGGGTGCCAGCGGGATGGGTTTTGCCCTGATCGTAGTCCCGGTACTGGCTTTGGTTCATCCCGAGGCCATACCAGGAGCGCTCCTGTTTCTGATGCTGCCGCTGAACGCCTATGTTGCCTGGCGTGAACGTGGGGCGATCGACCGCAGCGGCGCGGGCTGGATCACCGTCGGACGTTTTGCAGGGACTTTTGCCGGTTTGGGGATTTTGCTGGTGCTGTCGACTTACTGGTTAAACCAGTTTGTCGGTATCAGTACCTTGCTGGCTGTACTGGCGTCGGTGCTGGCTCCCAGCTTCACGCCCGGCAAGAAGGCCTTTATTGCCACAGGTCTGGTCACCGGCATCACTGAAACCGCCACCGGCATTGGTGGCCCGCCTTTGGCTCTGGTGTACCAGCACGCCCCTGTCGCTACCCTGCGCTCGACAGTTGCCTTGTGCTTTCTGGTGGGGGAAGTGATTTCACTCGCCGTGCTGGGTATCTCCGGCGCGCTACAGTGGTCCCACCTGAGCTACGCCGTGTTGTGCCTGCCTGCATTGCTGCTGGGGATGGGCTTGAGCAGCCTGGTACATCACAAGCTGGATCAACGCCGTTTGCGCATTGGAGTTCTGGTGTTTGCGACCGTCTCCGGTCTGGCCGTCATGCTGACTTAATCGTCCAGCTGTGTAGAGGCACGGGCCCGAAGTTCCGGCTTTGGGCCCAAAGCCGACAGGCGGCTCTTATCACCCGACAGATGTTCGAACAGCAGTTCTACCGCCAGGGTGGCCACTTGTTCCAGATGAAGATCCACAGCTGTCAACGCCGGTTCTGCGGTACGGGCACGCAAGCCATCGTAACGGGTGGCGATCATTACATCCTGCGGGACACGCAAACCGGCCTGCTGCACAGCCGCCAAGGCGCCCACTGCAAAGGCATCCACAGGCACACATAAGGCATCCGTATCGGGATACTGTGTTAAAAGCCGGGCGCAGGCATCAAATCCACCGGCTTCACCCAAGCTTTCCTCTACCTGCATATAGCGCACTGGCATGGCGTGCGCTGCAGCGAAATTCTCGTAGGCTTTTTTATGGCTGGCGTAAGAGTCACGTGCCGCACTGCTTTGCACCAGGGCGATACGTCGCCGTCCTTGCTCCCACAAGTGATTCAATAACAAATGCGCGGTTGCGGTCGATTGCAGATCAATAAAGGGAATGCTATCTACGCTACCGCCTTGACGCCCAATCGACACCAAGGCCACGCCACGCTCTTGCAACAAGCGCACATTGGGATCATCCGTCATGGGCTCCAACAAAATCGCCCCATCAATATCCAGACCTTCCAGAAAGGCCTGGGCATTTTCCAAAGGCGGCACGAACACCAGAGCCAGGCCGCGCCGCATGGCCGCCTCGGCCGCAATGCCCGCCACTTCCATCATGAAGCCCAGACGCGAAACGCCACCCGACACGGCAAAAGGCATGGACGATACCAGGGCAATGCTGTTGGCCGCCCCCGAGCGCAAGCGCTGCGCTCGTACATTGGGCCTATAGCCCATATCAGCCGCGATCTGTTTGACCTTGGCACGCGTTAACGGGTCCACCACCCCTCTGTCATTCAAGGCGTGTGAAACCGTAGTCAAAGACACCCCTGCCGCCTTGGCGACATCGCGGATGGTGATACGACGAGGGGGGGTAGCAGAGGAACGTGGCAAGGCTGGATCAATCAGAAAAGGGAGAGAGAGGAAAATAGCATAGCGCTGGGAGCTTGTTTACGTAGAGCAAAACAGTGAATCAGCCAAGATCAGCCAAATTTAAAAACAAAGAATCTTAGCTAGAGTGTTTGGCCAAGCTCGTTCAGGAGCCATATTACAAGTTAATACCTACTCAAGGGGACACTAACATTTCGACGCCCCCTCCAGCAGACTGTTAATTGTCAGTGGCGTCTCGCCATAGACACTGCCATTGCAAACGGCAGTGGCTCCTTCGGGATCGCCAGGATAAGTGACGGCGATACAGGAACAAGCAGCAGGAAGCAGGGAAAAACACAAAGCAAACAAGGCCTTGATGTCATTCATTCTTTTCCTGCTCCGTATTTTTCCAAACCGCTCCATGCATTAAAATGCAATAAAACCTAATTTAAGGTAGCCCAGTGAAACTTTCCAATCCTGAGCAATTCAGAATTTGAATCTTATCAATAAACAGGCAGCTCAATCTCAAGACATATCGATCTAAAAATCATAACATTAAGGCGCCAATGAAAAAGCCGCCCATAGGGCGGCCTGGCTAGTTAACGGTCTCCGTTTTTTTTGAGGTTTTATATTGAATCGTGTTTGCTCGGAAAATCACTGGGCCAGTTCATGGGCGTGTCATTCATATCCAAACCTCCTGCTGTTTATTTAATCGAGAAAGCCTAGAACGAATTTTTATCCTAACAAAAAATTTACAAACTTCAAGCACTAAATAGCATATTCAGTGTTTACCCTGTACAAATAGAAACATCAAAAAGGCTCTCGCAAGGAGAGCCTTTTATTTTCCGACTTGTGCCCCCAGATCGGGGCTTACATCAGGAGCGTCGAGCCATGGCCAGGATCACGCCAAAACCTATCATCATGCTGCCGCTAATGCGGTTCACCCAACGCAGACCACGCGCATTTTGCATCACTCCGGACAAACGAGTGCCTACATAGGCATACGCCGCAATCGCGATCACTTCCAGCAGCAGGAAAATCACACCCTGTGTCATGAAGCTAACCCAATAGTTGTTCATATCTACAAACTGCGGGAAGAAGGCGGTGAAGATCAGAATGGCTTTAGGATTGCCGATAGCCACAAAGAACTCTTGGCGCACCAGGCCCCAGATATCTTTTTTGCTCACCTCGGTTTGCTCTGCTGATGTTTTGCTACTGGCACGCAGCACCTTGATACCCAGCCAGATCAGATACGCCGCTCCCGCAAGCTTAACCACGGTAAAGGCCGTCTCCGAAACCATCAACAAGGTTCCCATTCCCAAGGCCGCCACCACAATCATGATGGCAAAGGCGACCAGACGCCCCATGGCCGCTACCATGGCAGTCGACACCCCTTGCTTGGCCCCTACCGTCATGGACAGCAGATTATTAGGTCCGAAGGCCATATTCAGGGCAAAACAGGCGGGCAGAAACAGCAAAAGACTACTAGCGGTCATGATTCCGGCAGGCTCCATAGATAATGCCAGCCATTCAATTTGAAAGGCTGGCATTCGTCGATTGAAAACAGTGTGTATGAACTTTACTCCAGTCAGCTTTAAAATTCAGCCCTCTCAACCGGCCACGGCATTCAGCGCCACTTTGGGCGATGAACGCAAGGACACCATAAACATCAGGAAAGCCAGCATTGCCACGACACCCGGCACGGCAAAGGCCATGAAGTTCATCTGCAAGGGCAACTTGGCCGCCATCAGCGTGCCGCCCAGGAAAGGCCCGGCAATCGCACCGATCCGCCCCACTCCCGACGCCCAGCCCAAGCCCGAGGAACGCATGGACAAGGGATAGAACTGCGCCGTATTGGCGTACAGCAGGATCTGCGTGCCAATGGTGGTGGCACCGGCAATCACGATCAACACATACAGCACCAGAGTCGGGCTCTTGAAACCTAGCAAGGTAATGGACACCGCCGACACCAGAAAGAACCAGGCCACCACTTTAGGCAAGCTGAAACGATCCCCCAGCCAACCACCCAGAATCGCACCAAACATGCCGCCCAGGTTCAAGGCCACCAGGAAGGACAGGCTGGAACCCAGGCTATAGCCCGCGTTGGCCATCAATTTTGGCAACCAGGAACCCAGTGCATAGACCATCAAGAGGCAGCAGAAAAACGCCACCCAAATCATCAAGGTGCCAAGCAAGCGCCCTTCCTTGACCAGATCCAGCATGGGCACACCCGTCTTTTTCTGCTCATGCAAGGTCAAGACGGTATCTTGGGACACACCCATTTCAGGGGCCAAGGTGTGCACAATGCGGCGTGCTTTTTCCTCTTGCCCCTGGCGCATCAGAAACGCCAGTGACTCCGGCAGTTTCCAGACAATAAAAGGCAGCAGCAACAACGGAATGGCTGCACAGAAAAACATGGACTGCCAGCCAAAACGAGGCAGCATGTAGATGCCAATCGCTGCCGACAACAAGCCACCCAATGAATAGCCGCTGAACATGATGGCGACCAAGGTGCTACGCGAGCGCTTGGGCGAATACTCGTTCATCAAAGCCACAGCGTTGGGCATCAAGCCGCCACAGCCCAAGCCGGCCAGAAAGCGGTAGACACCAAACTCGGTCGGTGAGCTCGCAAAGCCATTCAGGAAGGTCGCCAGACTGAACAAGGCAAAGCAGATCGTCACGCCCTTTTTACGGCCAATCTTGTCTGCCAGCGGCCCAAATACAAACGCGCCAAACATCATGCCAAACAAGGCGTAGCTACCCAAGGCCCCCGCTTGCACCGGCGTCAAATTCCACTCGTCCATCAGCACCGGCAAAACCACACCATAAATAAACAAGTCATAGCCATCGAATATCAACAACAAGGCGCACAGGCTCATCACCATCCAGTGAAAGCGCCCGAAGCGCGCCTGCTCAATCACTTCATTAACGTCTAATGTTTTCATGATTTGTCTCCCCCAAATGGAGTTTTTTGTCTTGATGCCCTTCGCTCTACCAGCCGCGCGCATCGTTTGATCAGCCCTGGTCGCCGCCTCCTACTGGCAAGACAGTGCCGGTGATATACGAAGCCTCGTCGGAGGCCAAAAACAAAATGCTGGCGGCCTGTTCATCCAGACTGCCGTAACGCTTCATCAAACTACTAGCCACGGTCTGATCCACAATCTGCTGATACCAGATCGCTTCCTGGGGATCGTCCTGGTTCTGGGTATTGCGGGGAATACGCCGTGGCGGAGCCTCGGTCCCGCCAGGCGAGACAGCATTGACCCGAATGCCGCGCTGGGCATTCTCAAAAGCCAATGAGGCGGTCAAGGCATTGACGCCCCCTTTAGCCGCTGCATACGGCACGCGGTTAATGCTGCGAGTGGCAATCGAGGACACGTTCACAATGGCACCACTACCCTGCTCCTGCATGCTGGGTAAAACGGCATGACAGGACCACAGGGTTGGAAACAGGGAACGGCGTATCTCGGCCTCGATCTGTGCCGGTGTGTAGTGCTCGTAAGGGCGCGTCCAGATCGTTCCCCCGACGTTATTGATCAAAATATCAATACGTCCCCATTTATCCAGCGCCGCCTGGGCCGCAGCCTGAGCACCTTCAACGGTTTCCAGATCCACTTCCAGTGTCAGGACCGCCTCGCTGGCCAGTTCCCGCACCAGCTCGGATCGGTCTACGGCCAGTACCCAGGCTCCTTCAGCCTGCAAGCGCTCGGCAACACGACGGCCAATGCCTTGGGCCGCGCCCGTCACAATGGCCACTTTTTGATGAAAACGCACAGGCGCAGTCATGATCTTTCCTTGTAGGAGTCATCCAACACAGGGCGCCCCGCAAAGGGGCGCTGTCTGAATACATTTATTGGCTGGTAATGAATTTTTCGTAGTAGAAATTCGCAGGAGCATGGGCTTGCGCATCAATGAACTGGCTGACGGCATCCACCATGGGTGGCGGCCCGCACAGGTACACATCCACCTGCCCTTCATGCCAATGCGCCGGATCCAGATGCTGGGTGACGTAGCCTTTGCGCTCGTGGCTGGATTGCGGGTCCACCACGCAGGTGGTGTAGCTAAAGCCGGGCAAACGCTGGGTAAAGGACTCCAACTCTGCCAGCATCACCAGATCCTGATCACGGGTGACGCCATAGACCAGATGCACAGGCTGCTTACAGCCTTGCTTGACCAGGACTTCCAGCATGGACAAGAACGGAGCCAGACCTGTACCACCGGCCAGGAACAGCAAGGGGCGCGTCACCTGCCGCAGATAAAAGCTCCCCAAAGGCCCCGTCATTTCCACCTGCTGGCCTAGCGGCTGCGCTGCCAGCCAGGAGCTCATCAGACCGCCCGGAACCTGCTTGATCAAGAAGCTCAAGCGCGACTCGCCCGGCGCAGAGCTGAAGGAATAGGAGCGATGCGCCTGTCCGCCGGGCACCGTAATATTCACGTACTGCCCAGGCAGAAAAGGCAAAGCTTCATCGGCCGCATCAATCTTCAGCTCGTACGCCGCATCCTCATACTGACGGCATTCCGACACTTGCCCCTGCCACTTGGCCACGGCGGTCTTGCACACGCCCGATGAAATCGGCACAGCAATCACGCAGTCAGACTTGGGAATCATCTGGCAGGTCAGAACCAAACCCTTGTCCGCTTCCTCTTGCGTCAGGGCATCCTCGATGTAGTCATCGCCCTGCTCATACTGACCACTTTCAGCCTGACATTTACAGGTGCCGCACACCCCGTCCGAGCAATCCATAGGCAGATTGATCTGATGGCGATACGCGGCATCCAGCACTTTTTCGTGTTCCCCACAGTCCACGAAACGGGTGACACCGTCCTCAAAATTCAGCGCAATACGATAGCTGTTCACGACTAACCCCGGCTTTAAATGTGATACACATCAATCACTTGACGGATGTAGTCATTCTTGAGCACTACCTTTTTTTGCTCGATCAACCAGCCCTGCTCCTGAGGCGACAAGGTCAGGTAAATCGTGCCGAAGAACTGGTCCGTCACCCGGTAGCGATGGTTAAGCGTCAAAAAGTTGTAGCGGACGTCCACCTGCCCATCGCGCTCGGCCAGAATCTCGATATTGCTGAGCATGTGAGCGGTACGTGGCTCGGGTGTGGAGGCACCGGAGCGCTCGGTCTTGATGCGGAACACCCGATCCTCCAGACCGTTACGGTTGGGATAG
Source organism: Alcaligenes nematophilus (assembly GCF_026344155.1). Taxonomy (NCBI): domain Bacteria; kingdom Pseudomonadati; phylum Pseudomonadota; class Betaproteobacteria; order Burkholderiales; family Alcaligenaceae; genus Alcaligenes; species Alcaligenes nematophilus. The sequence continues at coordinate 130,334 of NZ_JAPKMZ010000004.1, forward strand.
AAGATCAAGGAAATCTCGCTATGCGGATCTTCGGTCAACTGATCATCATCATCCCAGCAAGGCATCCAGTACTGGGCGTTGGGGCTATAGCATTCCAGCCATTCATCCCACTGACGGTCATCCAGCAAGCGGGCTTCGCGATACAGGAAAGCGCAAATAGAGTGATACGTTGCGTTCATGGCTTAGGCCTCCCCGTTTTCTGCTTTTAACGCCTGGCTCATGGTCTTGGCCCAGTACTCGTGCTGGCAGACAAACAAGCCTTCATCTTCACTACGCCCGCCACTGATCAAGGGCTTCATGCCCATGGCTTTGGCATTCTCGTCCGGCCCCTGCACCCACAAAGGCGCACCTCGGCTCAAATCATTCCAGGGCGCCGCAATACCCGCATAGCCTTCCTGACAGGCACGGAACTCCTCCAGATCGTCTGCCGTTCCCATGCCGGACACATTGAAAAAGTCTTCGTATTGACGGATACGGATGGCACGTTGCTCGGCGCTTTCCCCTTTGGGACCAAAGCAGTAGATCGTGACTTCCGTCTTGTCCACACTGATAGGACGCGTTACCCGAATCTGGGTAGAGAACTGATCCATCAGATACACATTCGGGTACAGGCACAGATTGCGAGTCTGATTCACGATGAACTCGGCACGGTCCTCGCCCAAACGCTGCTTCAGCTCCTCGCGATGCTCGTAGACCGGACGCACGGTTGGATTCATGGTTTTGGTCCACAGCAAGATATGACCGTAATCAAAGCCATACACGCCACCCAGGCTCTTGCTCCAGCCGTTCGCATCCACCGCTTGCGTGCCGCCCTCTTTTCGGCGACCCATGGTGGCGGAGTAATTCCAGTGCACGCTGCTGACGTGGTAGCCATCCGCGCCGTTTTCCATCTGCAGTTTCCAGTTGCCATCGTAGATATAGGAAGAATTGCCACGCAGCACTTCCAGACCTTCAGGGGCTTGATCCACGATCTGATCGATGATGACTTTGGTTTCACCCAGATACTCGTCCAGAGACACCACATCCGGGTTCAGGCTGCCAAACAGGAAGCCGCGATAGTTCTCAAAGCGCGCGACACGCTTCAAGTCGTGCGAGCCTTCGGTATTGAACTGCTCGGGATACTGGGTGTTTTTCTCGTCCTTGACCTTGAGCAGCTTGCCCGCGTTATTGAAGGTCCAGCCATGGAAAGGACAGGTAAAGCTGCCTTTATTGCCATGCTTGCGGCGGCACAACATGGCGCCGCGGTGAGCACAGGCATTGATAAAGGCATTCAAGCCACCGTCTTTACCACGCGTCAAAAACACGGGTTGACGACCAATATAGGTAGTGAAGTAATCATTCACATTGGGCAGCTGGCTTTCATGCGCCAGGTAGACCCAATTGCCTTCAAAAATATGCTTCATCTCCAGCTCGAACAGATCCGGATTCGTGAAGATGTCACGACGGCAGCGATACACGCCTGTTTCTTGGTTTTCTTCCAGGGCGGTATCAAGCAAGTGCCTGATATCTTTGGTTTTATCCATAAGGACTGACATAATGTGGCCTTTATGAGAGTTGCAGCCGTCCCTGCCCATGCCCATGAAGGCATAGCAAGTACGCGTGATAGAAAAGAAAAATCGCTCCGGATTGAGACCGGACTGACTCGTGGCAGCGTATTGCTGGCTTAGCCTTGAGCCTGAATCAAACCCGATAGGGACACCGTCGGGCCGATATTGCCCAGCCCACTCTCGCAAGGAAATTCGGGGCTGTTCTGCATGACGTTCATTACAGTCTTTGCTCCAGCAGGCTTCCAATACAATATCGGTCCCGCTCTATAGCAAAATGCTATAGTTTGTTTTTTTTCCAATAAAATCAGCAACTTGTATGGCATGAAAAACAAAACCTATCGTTAACCCTAGAGCTTGTCAGGTATATGCTTGAAGCTTGGATGGTCGAGATAGGTGATATATTGGTCCGGATTTTCTGGACCTGGACCACGGGCAAAGCATATGGACTTGAAACAAATCCGCTACTTTGTTGCGGTCGCCAAAGCGCGCAATTTCACTCGCGCTGCCGAGCAGTTGCACATTGCCCAACCTGCACTCAGCAGACAGATTCAGTTGCTGGAACAAGAACTCAATGTTTTGCTGCTGTCACGGGAGAGCCGCCCCCTGCAGCTAACCGAAGCGGGCCGCATTTTTTACGAGCAATCCCTGCAATTGCTCAATCGTGTGGAGGTCATGAAAGCGGCGACCACTGAAGTCGGCCTGAACCAGCGCCCGCAATTGTCGATTGGCTTTGTAGCTTCCACCTTGTACGGCGGTCTGCCTATCCTGATTCAGAAGTTCCGCCACGCCTACCCGGATATCCGCTTTCACTTTCTGGAACTCACCAGCAGCCAGCAGATTGCCGCCTTGCGCGCCGGACGCATTGATATTGCCTTTGGACGTGTGCGTATTCATGACAGCGCGGTGTGCCGTACTGTCTTGCGTGAAGAGCGCCTGGTGCTGGCGATTCCGCCGAAAATTGACTTGGCCAGGGATCGGGGGCCGGTGTCCTTGCAGGTCATCGCCGATCACGCCTTTATTGTGTATCCCAAGTCCCCACGCCCCAGCTTTGCCGATCATGTATTGAATATCCTGCATGACAACGCCATCTTTCCCACCGAAGTGCATGAAGTACTGGAGTTGCAGACGGCCATGGGACTGGTCGCGGGCGGCGTGGGCTTGTGCCTGATTCCTTCAGCCGCACAAATACGCAGTGATCTGGTCTACCGGCTGATTGACGACGAGAAAGTGACTTCGCCCATTATTTTCAGCCACAGGAAAAACGACAACTCCTGGTACATCGCCCAGATGCATGCCTTTATTGAGGAAATGTATGCGGAGAACCCGCCCTGGCTGATTCCGGGACACAGCGCCTTGAGTAACGGGCCGCCACCCTGTTGATGGCTGCAAGCCTATGAGCAACTGGCCTGCTCAGGCTTGCAGCGAAACCTTCTGCCTCACCTGCTTGCGCTGATACGGTCAGACGGCAAAGCTGCCACCGTCTAATACAACAAGGCCCTGCAAAGCGTCGTTAACGCTTCTTGCAAGGCCAGATAGATGCGGCGTTCACGACCACCAGCCGCAGACCTTTTCACTGAAAAAAGGTCTGCTCGGCAGTCAGTTAAAACCGCTTAGATGCGCTTGAACAACGCCGAACGCACCTTGCCAGTAGCACCATCTGCGGCTGTCAGGAACTGTTCCATGTGAATATCGCGCTCGAAGAGGCGACTTTGCATCAAAGTGGAAATGGCCGCTTCAATCATAGGGGGCGGGCCACACAAGTAGGCCTTGTTACCCGAGCAACGCTGCTCAAAGAACTGCCCCACGGCTTCATGCACAAAGCCCACAAAGCCTTCCCAGGCATCATCCGGCAAAGGCGCATTCAAGGCCGGAATGTAGTGGAAATTGTCGTGCTTTTCGGCCAGTTGATAGAAATGATCCGCATGATACAGCTCGGCTTTATTGCGCGCACCCTGGAACAGATAAATAGGACGGGTATCGCCCTCTTCCAGCAAGTCCATAATCATGGATTCGGGGCTGGACAGGCCCGAGCCACCCGCGATAAAAATGGCGCCTTGCGGGTCGGACTTGCGCACAAAGAACTGACCATAAGGGCCAGACACATCCAGAGACTGCCCCACTTGCAGTTCATCATGAAGCCAGGTCGTGCCGGCGCCCCCTTCTACCTTACGTACATGCAAATCAATAATGCCGCTCATGGACGGCGGATTCGCAATGGAGAAAGCACGGGTGCTGTCGATGGACGGCACATGCAGGTTGATGTACTGCCCGGCCTGAAACGCCATCGGACGATCCAGCTCCAGACGGATGTGCTTGATCGTGGGCGACAAGTCTTCAATCAGGACGACCTTGCCCTGATAATCCTCGACAGGCAGGCCCTGGAAATCCGGGTCCACATCCACGTCGGCCTCGATGACCATATCGGATTCGGGCAGACAGCAGCAAGCCAGCAGCTTGCCTTCGTCCCGCTCCGAATCCATCAAGGCAAAGCTGGACGCATCGCCTGCGTCTGCATAGCCTTCCAGCACCTGCACCTTGCAGGTGCCACACGTGCCATGTCCACAGGCAAAAGGCAACCAAACCCCTTGTCGCAACGCAGCGTCCAACAAGGTTTGTCCATCTTCCACCTCTACCACATCACCTGTGGGTTCTACGGTTACCTGATACGTCATTGCTGCCTCCGCCTCTTATACGCCCGTACCCTTGTAGCCATTCAGGCCCGGGGTCTTGAAACGCAACAAGGATTTGTGATCAAAGCCCTTGGAACCCAGGGTGTCGTCAGGATTCAGTTCAACCGCCTCGCCATTCAAATTCCATTGCACCTTGCTCCATTCGATCTGCTCAAAGTCAGGATGCTGGGCAAAGCCGGCAGGCAACAGTTGCTGGATCATCTGGGACACGGTCATGTCGGGCTGAACCAGAAAGGCCTTGGCCGAGCAGAACAAAAGGTGCTCGTCCCAGCCGATATACAGCAACATGCTGTCGCCATAGTGCGACTGCTGGTCGCGCGCATAGCCTTGGTAGTCCGGGGTAATTGCAGTAACTGCCATATTGATCTCCAATTTTTATAGGTAGTGGCAGTGCCCACCAAGGCACTGCCCTTTTTCTAGCGTGACTAGGCCGTCACTCCTTTCCATTCGTTCCAGCGCGCTTCGTCCACCGAACCCTTGAAGTCCATATTGTCGACACCTACGTTCAGCTGGTAGTAGTCGCTCAGGATTTTCTCCAGCTCGGGACCACCGCAGCCACCTTGCAGGATCTGGTTCACTGGCAGCCAGGCCTGGATGTACTTTTCAGGCTCATGCTCGAAAATGTCGCGGCAACCGTCCGAGCAGGTGTGATAGCGCTCGCCCTTGTACTGGCTTTGGCGGTAGGTGATTTCGTCGGGTTTTTCCATGTCGGTAAAGGTCATGGGCACCTGACATACCTGACACAGCTGCGGCAGACCGCTGGAGTAGAAGCGCTTGCCTTCGGCTTCCATCTTCTTGGCCATTTCCCAGCGTGGGCGGTAGTACTTGTCGAAAGTATCGGGGTACTTGGCGCTCAACCAATCCAGTTCCTCGTCGCTGGGGATCCAGGTGTGGAAACCGGCAGCGTGACCGAAGTTGTAGAAGATCCACCAGGCCTGGTGCGAGATGTGCTCTTTCTCTTTCTCGATCACTTCGCTGTACTTGGGCATGCGAATGCCGTAGCGGGCCAGATCCTTGAACAGAGCACCGCCGGCCTGCTCGAAATAGACTTCCCAGGCTTCTTTCCAGGACATGACCTTGTTGGGCAGCATGTAGTCCATCATCATGCCAACCACGGACAGCAGACGGGTACCGCGCCAGAACCATTTGTCGATCCACTGCTGAACGATAGGCACGTTGTCTTCGTGCTGCTCCAGCAGGAACTTGATCACTTCCAGGCCCAGCGTCATGTGGCGTGCTTCGTCAGACTGCGAGCTGAAACCGAAAGTCACCGTGGCCATGTCGCCGTTGTAGGCTGCACCCGACATGAAGGGCACGAACAGCAGGTTGGTCAGCACGTACTCGAAGGAGAAGCTGATCGCCAGCAGGAACTCGAAGGGACCGGCAGCGCGGGCATCTTCAAAGAAAGACTTGGGCACGGACAGGTACCAGACCCGGTCGTGCATATGGCTCCAGTCCTGGAAGCCATTGAAAAACTTGTTGTAATGGCTCATGGCGTGAACCTGCGTCTGGACGTGACGCAGCTCGTCAATCGACTGCATCTGACACGCAATACGTGCGCCGATGCCGCTGAATTGACGTCCCACATGGGAGTAGCCCTGGTAAGCCTGGTATTCCAGCGGGGTCACCGCGGTCAGGAACACCTTGATCGCGTTCAAGTAACGCGGATCGGAAATATTCATCTGGCCATTGTTCTGCGCGAAGGCATCAAAAATGGCGTACAGCTTCTTTTCTTTTTCGGCCTGGTATTTCCAGTACGCGTCCATTGTCAGACGGAACGGATCTTCCCATTTGGACCAATCGGTAATCTTGATGCCCTCAAACTCCTCGTAGGGGAAGGCGTCCTTGCGATCCTGGTAGCTGAATTCCCAGTCCAGATCACGAGTCAGATAGCGATATTTGTCTTTGATATTTAGTTTTTTCGTGGCCATGTTGCCCCCTTTTCTGATTTAGCTGTTCCAGTGCAAAAACAAGCGGTCTTCATCTTCATCCACGTTGCCACCCAAGGTGATCAGATTCAGATGCAGCTCCTGCATGTCCCACTGCTGCCCATACTTTTCTTCCACGGTCTCGCGCTTGACGGTCAGCTGGCCCACGCACTCAATGCGAATCATGGCTGGCTGATAAATCACCGTGGCGTCCGGGTTGTCTTCTTCGATGGCCTCGACGATGTAGCGCGACATGTCGTTGTCTTGCAGACCGATATAAACCTTGGATGTCATCAGGCTTCTCCACCCAGGCTCAAGCCTGCTTTCGTGACGCGTTTGGCAATGGTTTCCTGCGCTTGCTCCCAGACCTGATCCGCCTGGTCGGCAAAGGCAGCCTGGATGTACGGCATGAAGGCGGCTTGCACTTGTGGCAGCCACTGATTCAGCCAGCTTTGCAGTTGCTGCTTGTTTTCCTCACCTTCAGCCGCCGCGATCTTGAAGACGCTATCGCTCCAGTTGGACAGGTCTTTATGGCACTCCAGCATGAACTCCAGCAGCATATCCAGATCGCGGCCGCCTTCCTTGGCCAGATCCGCGACCAGACCCTGATACACCACTTGATGCACCACGGTATTGATCAGCAAGGACTGCACCAACAGCAGTTCAAACCAGTCTTTCTGGACCAGCGTTTTTTCGCACAAGGCGCGCAGACCTTGCCAGGCCGCATCCTGCATCCAGGCCTCTTTGGCTTGGCTCAGGGAATCGGCGCTATTGCCATCAATCAGCAGCCCAATACGGGAGACGTATTGCGCCATACCCAGCGAGTCCATCCCGGCATAGAGACAGGCTTGGGTAATGGTGGTGCCATACCCGTAAGCCGAGCCGGACATGAAATTCAGGTTGGCGGTTTGCTCGATGTGACGCAAAGGCAGCAGCAAGCGGGTGACCTTGGCTTTGACGTCCTCGCTCAGATACTGGGCCAGTTCCCGCTTTTCAAAAAAGCCGTAATTGGTTTCAGCCGATTCCTGCATGCGGGCACGGTTTTGCACGTAAGCACCGTAGTAGAACTGACGAGGGTCACGGAACACATACCAGTCCTTCATTTGAATGGCGGTGTGTGTGGGGTCGTTCAGGGTCTTGTCCGGCATCCACAGGGGTCGGTAATGGAAGTTGGCCGTCGCCTGGGCGTCGTATGTGGCTTCCTGGTAGCGCGTGGCCGGTTTTTCGCCAAAGCGGCGGGCCACGTTGGCAAAGGTTTGCCGCACGGGCTGCAAACTGGCCGTTTTAATTTCTAATGTCATCCTCTTGTTCTCCTGAATAAAACCTACTGGGCTTCAGCCTGACGACTGTTGCCGACCAAAGTGTCATAACCAAAACGCCATTTCTCTTCGTTCTCGTCATTGACCCGCATTTGCTCATCGCTCATGGGCTGGACATTGTTTTGCAGACAAAACTGCTCAAACGCCGCCGGGGGCATGACCAGTTCCACAAACAGGTCCGGCTGGCCGATGGCAAAATCAAATTCCACAAAACGGGCGTTGGCCGGACTGCGTACGCGTACGTACTTTGTCAAAGTGGGCAAGCTCGTGTCTGACATCTGTTCTCCTCCTGATCAAGCTGTTGCATGAGTGTCCACAGCCTGTTCATAGCAAACCGCGTGCCAACTTTAAATTTGAAGGATTTAACCCTTTAGGATTAAAGAGATAGCTGAAACCCGGCCTAGAAGGAATGCGGCCTGCGAAGGGGTGGCGGCAGGAAAATTGATCATTTGATCAAGTGCTTAGCGCCTTTTTCATCAAATGCTGAGTTAGGGTAAAACCTTAGAAAAATCCGTTTTATCCGTCCTCTGGACACTATTATGTTTTCCTTGAGCCACTAGAAAGACAGGCGGCATACTGGTTTTAGAACACTCAAAACCACAATAAGAAATCACAGGATGGAGACAGCCATGGGGGCTACTGAACTCACACTGCCATTAAGTCAGGACCTGATCGACGCCATTCGTTTTGATGCGCGGGAAGGCAAAATATGGTTTGGCGAGCAGCGCATGCTCTTGCTGCACGCCAGCGGTTTTGGCCAGCTACGCAAGGAACTGATTGCCTCTTTGGGCAGCGAGCGCGCCAAATACTTTCTGATGCGCTTTGGCTACCACGCGGGCATGAAAGATGCCGAGGTCTCACAAAAAGTGCGCCCGGACCTGTCACTGAAAGAGACCTTTTTGGCCGGCCCGCAAATGCACACCATCCGCGGCATGGTCAAGGTCGTGCCCACCGCCCTGACCTTTGACCGCGACGCAGGCCAGTACTACGGCGAATTTGACTGGTTTGACTCCTATGAAGTCAGCAATCACCAGAAAGAACATGGCCAGTCCAGCGAGCCGGTCTGTTGGAGCTTGCTGGGCTATGCCAGCGGCTACACCAGCTTCTATATGGGCAAGAGCATCATTTACAAGGAAACCCAATGCGGCGCCATGGGCCATAGCCACTGCAAGATCGTGGGCAAGCCAGCCGAGGAATGGGAAGATGATGACCCCGAGATTGACCGTTTCATGCTGCCCGATCCAGTCCAGGACGAACTGTTTGCCTTGCGATGTGAGCTGGTGAAGTTGCGCGAACAGGAGTTCAAGCACTCCAGCGCCAACTTCACCTTGCCCAACTCCATTGGTCAGTCCGCCGCTTACCAGGCCGCCTGTCATCTGCTGGAAAAGGCGGCGCAGAGCAAAGTCTCCGTGCTGCTGCTGGGGGAAACCGGCGTAGGGAAAGAAGCTTTCGCACGCGGCCTGCACGCCGCCAGCGACCGGGCTGATCAACCCTTTGTTGCAGTGAACTGTGCATCCATTCCCCCGGAGCTGATTGAGTCAGAGCTGTTTGGTGTCGAGAAAGGCGCTTATACCGGCGCACATAAATCCCGCCCCGGACGCTTTGAGCGTGCCCAGAGCGGCACCATCTTTCTGGATGAAATCGTGGAGCTATCGCCACGGTCCCAAGCCGCCCTGCTGCGTGTATTGCAAGAACAGGAACTGGAACGCGTGGGTGATGAGAACACTCGCCATATCGACGTGCGCGTGGTGGCGGCCACTAACGAGGATTTGGCCGAAGCCGTACAGAAAGGCACCTTCCGTGCCGACCTGTACTACCGCCTGAATGTCTTTCCCATTCACATTCCGCCGCTGCGCGAGCGTAAAGAAGACATTCCGCTGCTGACCGAATACTTTCTGAACAAATACTCCAGCATGTACAAAAAACACGTGCTGGGAGTGAGCGACCGCAGCCGTGAATTACTGATGCAATACGACTGGCCAGGCAATATCCGCGAATTTGAAAACATGATCGAACGTGGGGTCATCCTGACCGAGCACAATCACGAAATCGAAACTCACCACCTGTTCCCGCAACAGAAAAGTGCCTTGCAGTATTTGAGCAGTTTGAATACGCAAGGCTTTATGGCGAAAGAGTCCTGTTTCAGCGCGAACCAGACGCAATATCTGGAGAACCTGCTGGAAACGCCCTTCAACCTGGACGACCTGGAAGAACAAATCATCCAGCTGACGCTGAAGAAAACGAACGGGAATATTTCAGAAGCAGCACGACGATTGGGGCTGACACGGCCGGCGTTGGCGTATCGCTTAAAAAAGGTGACGATGCCAGCCTGAACAAGGCATCCATAAGCCCGCTTTGGCGAGCAGTTGAAACCTTTAATTGAGTCCGCCTAATCAATCCGAAAACCCGGGCAGAAAATTATTCGCAAGACAAAATCATCAAAATCTTCTAGAAACCAACAAGCTTAAAAAACCACAACCCAGCACACAAAGACAATACAGACGGCCAAGTCGCTATAATCGCCAAGACAATTTTTAAAAACAACACCAGAAAAACTGATTTTTTAAAAATAATGCGGATTTCAGGAAAAATAAAAAACCCAAAAAATTCGTGGCAAAGCGAATAGCAAGCAGAGAAATCAAGGAGCCTTACGGCTCCTTATTTTTTATTAATCAAGTAATTGTACTTTTACCGTGAGGCCTGATATGTCTACAAATAACTCAACTGCTCAAGCCATGCTTTATGATGCCAACAAAAAAAGCCTGGGCGTGACCTACCTGCTCTGGTTTTTCCTGGGCACGCTAGGTGGCCATCGCTTTTACATGGGTAAAACGGGTAGCGCCATTGCCATTTTGGTGCTGACCATTCTGGGCGCACTGCTCAGCGTGATGGGGGTTGGGCTGATCATGTTGGGGGTTGCACTGGTATGGGTTCTGGTAGACGCCTTCCTGATCCCGGGCTGGGTACGCAACAAAAACACCTTGCTCGCCACTTCCTTGTCTAACAATGCAGGTCTGCCCGGCTAAACTTGATATGAGCCGTCCTGAAAAGGTTTCTTTTAAGGACGGCTCAGTGATACAGAAATGAAACGCACACTACTCATCGCATTTTTCCTTATCACCTGCACACTGAGTGCTTTATTCGCCTGGAATTATTTTTCCATCTGGCAGCCCGTTTCCCAGAGTCTTGATAAAGACCATAGAAACAAAACAATTGAAGTCAGAGCCCATTATCAGTACGCCCTCAACCCAAATGTCCTGGTGTTTGATCTACGGTCGTTCTCGGCAGAGACCAGTCAAATCGATATCATGCGCGTACTTTTTCAGACAGCAGACAGCTTGCGTGAAAAATCATTTGAACAAGTTATTCTGGCCTATCAAGGAACAGAGAAATTTGCGCTATCGGGAAAATACTTCAAGAAAATCGGCAAAGAATACGCCTGGCAAAATCCCATCGTCCTGACCCGTACCTTTGCCGAGAACGTCACGGATCTGCAAGGAAAGCCGGCTTTCGGCACCTGGACCGGGGGAATATTTGCGGTCATGAAAAACCAGCTGGACGACCTTGCTACCTTGCATCGTCGATGGTACTTGGACGACTGGATTGCAAACATACGCTGACAGACATTTCAGCCCCTTTAGCTGACTTGACTGCAGGCTCCTGCCCCTTGCGCTGGCCTGATTTCCCCCACCCATTACAATGGGGGCTTATCTAAGGAGTCGTATGTTGGAATTTCAGCCCCGTGAACGGGCGTATTTAGAGAGTATCCATGCCCTGTCGCAAGATCAGGACAGCAATGAAGTGTTTGTAGGACTGAGCCTGACCGAGTCCATCTGGTACGCAAACTATGTGAAGCAGTCTTACCAAGGGGACGTGGCACGCGGCGATGAGGCCGAAGCTCGTTACCTGAGCCTGCATGAGCAGCACGAGCAAGCACGTTGTGCCGTTCTTGCCGCTGAATCGCTACTGCAATCGTTTGACACAGCGGCACAGTAGGACCCCGTATAGCGACACGCCTCAAGCTGGCGCATCGCCCATAAAAAGCCCGCCCATGTTTCAACAGGCGGGCTTTTTTATTACATACGGATTCACGCATTTTTCAGGCTGCCCTCACGCCCCAGCAAGCTCGGCGACAACCGGGAAAGACGCTATAGACGCAGTTCTTTGGATAAAAAGGTTTGCACCCGCTGCGGCCTGCCGTCCAGATCCCCAAAGAATACATCCGTGGGCACGTCTTCCAGAATCTGGCCCTGATCCATGAAAACCATCCGATCCGCCACCTTGCGAGCAAAGCCCATCTCATGGGTCACGCACATCATGGTCATCCCCTCTTCCGCCAAACTAACCATTACGTCCAGCACCTCGTTGACCATTTCAGGATCCAGGGCCGAGGTAGGCTCGTCAAACAACATGCAGACCGGATCCATGCACAAGGCCCGCGCAATGGCGACACGTTGTTGCTGCCCGCCCGACAAACTGGCTGGATAACGATCCGCCAGCGCTTTCAGGCCCACCCTGTCCAGGTACAGCAAGGCCCGATCATTCGCTTCGTCCCGCTCCCTGCCCAGCACTTTACGCTGCGCCAAGGTCAGATTGGCCAAGACGTTCAGATGCGGAAACAGCTCGAAGTTCTGAAATACCATCCCGACCCGACTGCGCAAGTCGGGCAGATTCGTTGCCGGATCACCGACAGAAATCCCATCCACAACAATCGTGCCCTGCTGAAACGGTTCCAGACCATTGACGGTTTTCAACAAGGTGGACTTGCCCGAGCCCGAAGGCCCGCACACCACCACGACTTCCTGACGGTCCACCTGGGCCGTGCAGTTCTTGAGCACCTGAAACGTGCCATACCACTTGGAAACACTATCGATACGGATCATTTGCCATCCAGTCGCAGATGTTTGTCATAACGTCGAGCCACACGATTCGCAATCAACTCCAGCGTTGCGCAGATCACGTAGTACATCAGCCCGACAAACAAGAAGATTTCAGTGGGGTGCACCATAACCCGGTTGCTGACCTGGGTGGCCACAAAAGACAGTTCCGCCACGCCAATAACGTAGGCCAGCGACGTATCCTTGATCAAGGCAACCCACTGATTAATAAAAGAAGGCAGCATCACCGGCAAAGCTTGCGGCAGGATGATGGACTTCATGATTTGGGCAGTTTTCAGGCCCAGGGCCTTGCCCGCTTGCCATTGCCCCGCGGGCAAGCTGCTGATGCCCGCAAATACCGAGTGCGCCAGATACGCACCGCCAATCAAGGACAAGGCGCAGACCACGGTAAACAGGCCCGGCACATCCACCTTGAACAGAATGGGCAGCAGAAAATACACCCAGAAAATCAGCATGATCACAGGGATGGCGCGGAAAAAGCCCAGAAACAGCAGCAAAGCGGTATGCGCCACACCACACGTCAAGACCAGGGCCATACCAAAAGCCAGGCCCAGAACGGCCGACAAGCTTGCCGAGAGCACGCTTAGCAAGAGCGTTAACGCAGCACCGCCCAAAGGGCCATGTGGATACGCCCCCACCAGGAAGTACAGCAGGTTGTCATGGATTACATCGAAGTTCATTACAGCCCACCTCGCACTTGCAGACGGTGGCGTTGTAACCACTGCCCACCCACTTCAACCAGCATGACCAGCAAGACATACAACAGCGTTGCAATCCCAAAGGACTGGAAGGTCTTGAAAGTTTCAGTCTCCACCTGACGGGACGCATAAGACAGCTCTGCCAAGCCAATGGCCATGGTCAACGAGGTGTTCTTGATGACATTCATGTACTGCCCGATCAGCGAGGGAAAGGTATTGCGCAAGGCCTGCGGCATCACCACATAGCGCCAGACCTGCATGGAAGACATGCCCAAGGAGGCTGCTGCGGCCCACTGCCCTTTGCGCACTGCCCTAACACCAGAGCGAAATTCTTCTGCAACAAAAGCCGTGGTGTAGATCGTCAAACCTACAAAGGCGGCCAACATCTCGAAACTGGGCCAATGCACATCGAACAAGACCAGTTGCAAGACATGCTGGGTGTTCAACCATTGAACCAGCTCCGGCGGCATCAATGCCGAGGCGCCGAAATACCAGAAAAACAGTTGCACCAACAAGGGCGTATTACGGAACAGACTCAGGTAAGCACGCACCGGCCAGGCCAGCCAGGCAAACGGCGAGAGCCTGGCAATACACACCAGAAAACCCAAAACAGTTGCAGCGAAGGAGACAACTAAAGAGAGCTGGATCGTGACCCAGAACCCTTGAAGCAACCAACCCACATAGTGGGGTGCCAGCCAGAAATCAGAAGACGGCATAGCAAACACCAAAAAGCAGGATCAAGTGATCCCACTGTTAAAAACACAAACAGGAAAAGGCCAGCCTGAACACTCAAGGCTGGCCTGCAAGCAAGTGATGACTTACTGTTGCTGACCGATGCGGTACAAGCGCTCCAGCGGTGTTTTGGACTGAGGGCCAAACCAGACGTCATAAATGGCTTGAGCCTTGCCCTGGCTTTCCAGCTCCAGCAAAGTTTCATCCACAAAGGATTTCAGTGCTGTCTCGCCTTTGGGGATACCAATACCGATCAAGTCCTCGGAAATGCTGAAGGCCGGAATTTCATAGTTTTCCTTGTCCGGCACATTGGCCAGCAAACCAATCAGCTTGGGACCATCCTGAGTAATGGCCTGCACATTGCCGTTACGCAAAGCGGTAAAAGCAAAGGGGGTATCGTCATAGGCAACCAGCTTGGCCTGGGGGTATTTTTCACGCAGAACGATCTCATTGACCGTCCCTTTATCCACACCAATACGCAGCGAGTTCAACTGCTCGGGCGAGGACAAGACGCCTTTTTTAGCCAGAAACTGCTGGCCCGATGCAAAGTACGGAATGCTGAAATCTACCTGTTTGGCACGCTCTTCCGTGATGGTGAAGTTGGCCAAAACCAGATCTACTTTATTGGACGTCAACAGCGGCACACGATTGGCCGGGTTGGTTGGCAAGACTTCCAGCTTCACGCCCAGCTTGTCAGCCAGAGCCTGAGCAAAATCCACATCCAGACCGGTGATCTGGCGGGACTTCTGATCCACAAAACCAAAAGGAGGATTGCTGTCGAAAGACGCTACTTTCAAGACACCCGTTTTCTTGATGTCATCCAGACGATCAGCCTGGGCCACTCCAGCCACCAACGCCAGGGTAAGGGTCGCGGCAATGCTTAAAAACGACTTCATAGTAAAAACATTCCGATAAAAAATGGCACGTCCGATACATACCGTCGTGCCATTCGACCACAGCCGCAAGCTCTTCAAAACGATCAAATTTCCCCATGCTTATAACTAAAAACGCTAAGAGGATGTGCTGTTTTATGCAGGCGCAGAAGCATCGATCATCGAATGCACGCTACTGCTGCTTGGTGGAAATCACCTTTTGGACCGCAAAGCCCTGGGATGCCGCGTAATCCAGCAAGTCACTGACAAGCTGCGGATCAGCCTGTTTTTCTCGGGACAAGACCCAGAGATATTTCCGATCCGGCGTACCGACCAAAGAATACTGGTAATCCCCTTCCAGCTTCATGATCCAGTAGTCACCCCACACCATAGGGAACCAGGACAGCCATTTCGGAGCAAAACGCACTTCCAGTATCGCCGGATCAGCAGGCTCCACACTCGTCGACAAACGCCCCTGCCCGATGGCTTCCTTCACCTCACCGTCCGTACCCTGACAACGATTGGTAACAGTAATCGTCTTGTCCGCTTCCATCACGTAATTAGCTTGCACATCTCCAGCACATTCACGCTGAAAGTTATTGGGTAGACGCGCCTGCTCGTACCAGGTGCCCATGTACTTACTCAGGTCTACATCTTCCTGGGTCGCCAGATCGGCGTTGGAAGAAGCGCAGGCGACCAATAACGCAGACAGCGACAGGAAAAGAATTCTTTTCATCACGAAGTTCTCCTTGTAGGTGACCCAAGATCGAGTTTCTGGAATCGTCCTTTGATAGATCGACCGGTCCAGTTTGCAGCAAGCGCAGCCCTGGCCCTGCTTATGCATCTGGCCAGTCATAGCATCAGGAAAACAGCTTAACCACCTCTTCGCCTGTCATCTCTCGCGTTTTGTTAGCGAAAGCGTAGTTATCAGGCTTGTCATCAATAAAGACCTGCAGCTCGAACGGCCAGCTCCCGCTATCCTTGAACAAGCCAGCAGAAACAGCATGGAAACCACCGGCCTTGAGCTTGTAAAACAAGTGCGTACCGCATACATCACAAAAACTGCGCTCCGCCCACTCCGAAGAGGCATAGGAGCGCACATGCTCCGCGCCTTCGATCACTGGGGCTTCATGGGACTCCAGCGACAAGAAGGGGCCACCTGACCAGCTGCGGCAGATGCCGCAATGGCAAGCGCTGATTGAAGGCTTTTGCTGCTGAAAACTGATCGAGACGGCACCGCACAGACAGTTGCCGTGAATCGTGGATTTATTTTTTGCCATACGAGCCTCTGTAGATAGATGGATAAGCAATTCTAACGGCTGAATCGTCCCGTAATGGAAATTCGATATGAGGCTTTCCCAAGGCCAGGTGCAACAAAACCTGGGCCCCAGAAGCAACACCGCCCGCTACAAAGCGGGCTTATTCGTGCAGTCCGCTATAACGGACCCTTACACATTTACTGCTGCTTGATGCTCATGTTTTCTTCAAGGCTAATGGTGCAAGACTTCCCTTTGCCAATCGTCCTGATACGGCCTTTAATTGTCACCGTGTCACCCATATTGAACACATTCAGTTGCTCAGTGCGGCGGTTGATCAAGGAAGAAAAGACGATAGGCCCGCTGCTGACTCGAACGTCAAACTGCTTGGCACTGCCCCATACTTTTGAGTTCATGCCACTCATGGCCTCGGCCAGTGTATTTTGCTCCATGGTCACCAATTTGCCAGTCACCTCAACGGTTTTCCCACTGTACTTGTTCACAGCACGCGCATGATTGGAACGCATCTCTAAACAAATCTGTGCCGGAGTGTCAGCAATCGGGCCCGCCCCCATCGCTTCATTGACACTGGCAAACGCATCATCAATGCCTTTAGTCA
Organism: Alcaligenes nematophilus; assembly: GCF_026344155.1. Lineage (NCBI taxonomy): Bacteria > Pseudomonadati > Pseudomonadota > Betaproteobacteria > Burkholderiales > Alcaligenaceae > Alcaligenes > Alcaligenes nematophilus. The sequence continues at coordinate 146,893 of NZ_JAPKMZ010000004.1, forward strand.
TGGAGTTCATCGTTTCACATCCCGCCAAGCCCACTGACAGAGCAGCTATAAATACGATCTTCTTCATTTCCCGCTTCCTTTATTACCAAAAAAAATAAGCGGCGAGTATAGCAGGCAGGGTCAGCCTATTCCGGACAAAAAAGCATAAAGCCAGACGATGGACACTTTAAATAAAACTTAATTAATTTTGAGGAATTTTTCCTACCTATTGCCGTTGGAGACTGGGCTCCGCCCCCCTCAAAAAGCCTCCTCAAAGACAAGCTCTTGCTTTCCGACGTAACGCCCCAAGGTAGGAGCATGATGTGTAAATACACCCACTCAACTTTTCATGTATTTATCAAGATGACAAAAAGCGCTATTAATCCCTCCACCGTATTCAATTCCTTGCAATACGGTTTCAGCCAGGGCCTGGTGGTCACAGGCAACCGCCGTGTCATGCTCTCTGGCCAAGTAGGTGTAGATGCTCAGGAACAAACCGTAGCTGGTGGAATGCGCGAGCAAACAGAAGCCGCCTTGGACAATATTGAACTAGTCCTGGCCGAGGTTGGCGGCAAGATGGATCAGGTAATCATGCTGCGGATTTTCATCCAGGAAGATGCAAGCTCACCACAAGAGCAGGACGACATAGCTGCTGCGCTACTGAAGCGATTTCCCGTCAATCCACCACCCTCTTCCTGGATCTTGATCAGTGGCTTGGCCAAGCCTGAGTGGCTGATCGAGATTGAGGCTGAAGCGATGCTGGATTGATCGCTGCTGTTAAGTCGCCTCCCGTACGGAGTCGACATAAAAAAAGACCTCGGATCTTGACGAGGTCTTTAGGCTCCCTTTTCGCTGGGGAGCTTTTTTTGATTCATAACTCTACAAGCTGTGCATAAAGACTTAAAGAAAGCCTCTGCTTACTCCTCGACAACCGGAGCATCAGCCATCCCTTTTTTCACAGACTCAATACTGTGTTGTGCGCTCTGCTTACTGCTGTAGCCTTCGGAGCTAACGCAAATAATGTTCCCATTCGCGGCCTTGAATCGCCACCGCCATTCACCACTTTTGTCCTTGTAAAGCACAAATTTCATGATGACCCTCTTTAGGTATGAGCGCACGTCGCGCAAACCGTATCCTAAAACTGGAGTTGATCAGCAGGTATTGGGGTTTACGTGGCAGGCCAACAAGTGACTGAATTGCCATCAAACCACACCTCTTTTACTGACAACGCAAGAGATATGCCATCAAGTCAGGCAAGAACCCAAGCAAGGAAAAAAGTGCAACTCATCAGGTTTTGTGTAGTGGACACTTCGACCTGCATTCCTCATCCAAAGCGGCGAACGAATGTCCCGCATTGACCTAACAGAGATCAATACGAGAGCTTGATTTATGCGCTAAGCTTTTCCGACCACGTCGACGGTCTTGCAATCGGCGTGCCGAATGTTCGGAGAGAAAAAAGCATCATGTATTACGGTGAACGTTTCAATGCCTGGTCACATCTGATCGGTGCAGTTCTGGCTGTAGGCGGCGTATCCTGGCTAATTGTCATGGCGAGCTTTACCGGAGACCCCTGGCGCATCACCAGCACGGCCATTTACGGCGCCACACTTATCCTGCTGTACCTGATTTCCACCTTGTACCACTGCTTCAAGGGACGGGCCAAAAACGTCTTCCGCAAGCTGGATCACTTTTCCATCTACCTGTTGATTGCTGGCAGCTACACGCCCTTCTGCCTGGTAACGCTGCGAGGCCCTTGGGGATGGAGCCTGTTCGGTGTGGTCTGGGGTTTGGCACTGATTGGTATTCTCCAAGATATCCGCCCACGTTCGCCGGCACGCATACTATCGCTGGTGATCTATGCCGTGATGGGGTGGATTGTGTTGCTGGCACTGGGTCCGCTGGCAGACAATCTGGGCTCGGAAGGCTTTTCCTGGCTGGCGGCAGGGGGAGCAATTTATACTGCCGGGATCGTGTTCTTTGTGTTTGATGAACGCTTCCGACATTGGCACGGCATTTGGCATTTGTTTGTGCTGGCCGGCAGCGCAGCGCATTTTCTGGCCATCTCCCAGTATGTTGTCATGTAAGACAAAGCACCCCGGGCGCGAACACACAAAAAAGCCTCTACCGAGGCTTTTTTGTCGACTAACATAAGCTCTGTTATATCTGATGAAATCTGATTACATCTAAAGGTAGGGACCTGTGGCGAAGATCTTTTCCTGCTCCTAGAATAAAGCAACGCAACTAGAAGCGAGGCTTGCATGATCACACTAGAGACGGGACTATATCTTCGTGTTCAAGAGCTGAAGGATGGGCCCAAGCCCTCCCCGCTTCAAAGCGGATTCAATATGCAGACCGCTTACCGTGCCCTGGGGATGTTCAACCCGTCAGAGACATCGGACGCCTTCTTTATTTTGGCTAACGACAGGGACGAAATCTGGTTTATCTGTAATCGCCATTTACGAGCCGTTGGGGTCAGCCCTGAACCTAGAGAGCTTAGACGCGCGCTGGATTCAATATAAGCATTAACAGTGCAGGCTATGGCCGTAGAAAACAAAAAATCCCCAAAGCATTGATCTTTGGGGATTTTCTTGGCACAGCTTGGAGCTGTGTGCATGTATTCTGGTAGGCAGTACTGGATTCGAACCAGCGACCTCTACGATGTCAACGTAGCGCTCTAACCAACTGAGCTAACCGCCTGCGGTGAAGAAATGAAATAATAGATCTTCCCTATGGGGCTGTCAACACTATTTTGCGTTTTTCTATAAAAAAGATGATCTTTTTTATATGTCTTAGCTGGAAAAATTGCTCCCCAAGTCCGATAAATCTTGTAATCCATTGTTTTATAAGAATTAAACAAAAAACTGACGAATTTCCATAAATTTATATGCTTCCTGGCAAGGCAGAGCCATGAAACATACAGATACACACAATCTGTCTCCAGCCAGCATCAAGCCACCCCACTGTCGCACGATTTTTCTATTCAAGTTCTTCGCGCAAAAATAAAATGATCGCTTTACGCCTGCAGATCATCGATCTCGTCCGAAACAGATCTGCGGCTGCTACGGGACACCTACGCACATGACTTGCTCTTCTCTCCCGCCTACCCCGACTCAACTACTGGATTTACCCGGCGTTCAGGAAACTACGCTGGAAGCGGTGCTTTATACGCCGCCCAATGACGAGATTTTTGATGAAAACCCTTGCTTAAGCTGCGGCGTGTGCTGTTCGCACTTTCGGGTGTCTTTCTATAGCGGTGAGTTAAGTGGCGAGACTGGCGGTACGGTGCCGGTCGAGTTGACCACCAAGGTTGGGCCGCTGCGCGCCTGTATGAAAGGAACCGAGCAAGGTGAAGGTCGCTGTATTGCCTTGCGTGGCACCTTGGGCCAGCCTGGGATTCATTGCGCTATTTATCCGGATCGCCCTACCCCCTGTCGTGACTACCAAATCTGGGAACTGGATGGCAGCCCAAATGTGGATTGCCAGCGTTTGCGCAGCAAACACGGTTTGCCTTTACTGCCTAACCGCCCACTGCCTGCTCCACCCGCCCTGCCGGAGCATGATGAGGCGGCCTGACACCCGTAGCTGAGCCTCTCTTGGAAAGCCTTCACTGCTGATGCGTGAAGGCTTTTTTGTTGGCTACCAATTGACACATAAAGCTTCTTTCACACGTTCAGAGATATTTTATTGCTTGAATAACTTTGGGCATATCCGTAGATCTCTCATTGTGTTTTTACCTATAGAAACCCCTGCTCCAGAGCTGTAGCCTTGAGGTGTTGGCCATCGCTTTTTTGAACTCTCAAAAACACACGCAAGCTTTATCCAACACCTTAAACATCGTCATAACAATACTGGAGCAAAGAGACATGCGTTTTAGTCGTTCACGTTTAGCAGTTGCCTCATTGGCATGCCTGGCTGGGATCAGTACCATCAGCCCAATAACATTGGCGGCCTCACCTGCCGCCGACCTGCTAGTCGTGAATGGGCGTATTTATACGCAGAACCCGGAACAGGCTTGGGTTGAAGCCATTGCGATACGTGATGGAAAAATTGAAGCCGTGGGCAGTACAGAGCAACTGCAATCCAGACGTGGAGACAAGACTCAGCTGATTGATCTGGGCGGGAAAATGGCTATGCCCGGTATCAATGAAGCACACTCCCATCCTGTATGGGGTGGCCTGAAGCATCTGTTCCAGTGCAACTTCCCTTTCACGGTAACGCCGGATGTATTGGAAGACACCTTGAAAATCTGCGTGGCGCGTAGCGAAACGCTGTGGATTCAGGGAGGCCAATGGGACAGTGATTTCTTCAAGACTCACAAAATTGCTTCGCCGCGCGCATGGCTGGATGCCGTCTCTGGCGACAAGGCTATTGTGTTGACCGACGACACGGGTCACAACGCCTGGGTCAACTCCAAGGCGTTGGGCCTCTTGCAGATTGATGCCAACTTTACGCCTCCTAGCGGCATGACCGTCAAGCACGAGCTTGATAGCCGCGAACCCAACGGGGTTTTAGTCGAGGCCAATAGCTATATCCGTTCTTTTGTACCGGATTGGACGGATGATCAATATCTGAAAGCAGCGCGGTATGCCATCCAGGAGTCCAACCAATTCGGGATTACGGGTTTAAAAGATGCCGATGCCAGCGAGGCTGTTGTGCGCTCGTATTACAACCTGGCCAAACAAGAAGGTTTGAATGCCCATATCGCCACCGCCATCCGTATCTCTGGCAAGGACAGCAAGCATATTTTTGATTTTGCTGAAATTGACCGTATCAGCAAGCAGTATGCCCTCCCTGATCTGAAGACCAACTACGTCAAGATCTATACCGACGGGGTTCCTACCGCGGCACATACAGCCGCCATGTTGGAGCCCTACACGGATACTCACCAGGATGATCCTTTGTCCTTGGGGGCCTTGGTCGTTCCTGAAAATGAACTGGATCGCGTCGTCTCTCACCTGGATGCAGCCGGTTATGGTTTGAAGATGCATACCGCAGGTGATCGGGCTATTCGCGTGGCGTTGAACGCTATTGAAAAAGCGCGCAACGCCGATGGTCCTCAAGGTTTGATGCACGAGCTTGCACACTCGGAGTTTGTGGACGATCAAGACAAACCGCGCTTCAAGGCTCTGAATGTAGCCGCCGACTTTTCTCCCTATATCTGGTACCCCTCCGGTTTGACTGACGCCATCAGCTCGGTAGTGGGTGAGCGCAGCAGGAACATGTTCCAGGCCCGTATGTTGTTGGATCATGACGCCACCATTATTGCCGGCTCGGACTGGCCCTCTGGTGTGAAGGACAACAACCCTTGGCCCGCGATTGAGTCTCTGATGACGCGCGCCAATCCCTTCGGGCAGCGGCAGGGTGAGCAACTGGGCGCTGAACAAGCTTTGAATCTGACCGAAGTACTACAGATTTTTACGCAAAACGGTGCCAAGGCTTTGGGCCGCGAAACAGAAACAGGGTCCTTGGAAGCTGGGAAATCTGCTGATCTGATTGTGCTGGATCGGGACTTATTCAAGATTAAGCCTAGCGAAATCAGCGACACCAAGGTGTTGATGACTATTTTCCAAGGTCGTCTGGTGTACACAGCTGCACAATAAGCTGCCCGGCAGGCTGGCTAAATACGCTACCATGCACGGTTTGTAGGGCCGCCCGGCCCTGCGCTTTCGGGAGTCGAAGCAAATGAAATACCGCAAGCTGGGCAATACGGACCTGGATGTCAGCCTGATTGGCTTGGGCACCATGACATACGGGGAACAGAACAGCGAGGCCGATGCGCACGCTCAACTGGACCTTGCTTTGGAACTGGGTGTGAATCTGGTGGATACCGCCGAGATGTACCCTGTTCCCCCTATGGCGGCTACGCAAGGTTTGACCGAGCAATATATCGGCACCTGGCTGACTAAAACCGGCCGCCGCAAGGACATTGTTCTGGCCAGCAAAATTGCTGGCCCCCAACGTGACCCCAAACGCCCTGGTCATATCCGCAATGGCGGTACCAGCCTGGATCGCAAGAATCTGGAGCAAGCCCTGCATGACAGCCTGCGTCGACTGCAAACGGACTATCTGGACCTGTATCAGCTGCACTGGCCAGATCGCAGCACGGTGACATTTGGGCAGCGCAGCTACCCGTGGAAAGAAGAAGACACTATCCCCATCGAGGAAACCTTGTCGGTACTGGATGACTTTGTGCGTCAAGGCAAGATACGTCACATAGGTGTTTCCAATGAAACGCCTTGGGGTGTTTCGCGATTTCTGGAGCTGTCGCGCTCCCGCTCTCTGCCTTTGATTGCCACGATCCAGAACCCCTACAACCTGCTGAACCGCGTGTTTGAAGAAGGGCTGTCCGAATTCTGCCGTTATGAAGGCCTGGGTCTGCTGGCTTATTCACCTTTGGCGATGGGTGTGTTGACGGGCAAGTATGACAACGGAGCTCGTCCCGAGAAAGGACGGTTGACGCTGTACGACCGTTTCACGCGCTACGATGCTCCCCGCGCTCGTGAGGCCGCGTTAGCCTACAACGAACTGGCTCGCGAATACGGTTTGACGCCTACCCAATTGGCCTTGGCCTGGGTGAACCAGCAAGCCTTTACCAGCAGCAACCTGATCGGTGCGACTACGCTGGAACAACTGCGCGAGAACATCGCCAGTGCAGATGTTCAATTAAGTGATGAGTTAATCGCCAAGATCAACGCTATTCATCACCACACCCCGAACCCAGCGCCTTAACTGGCTTTCACCCCGCCTTGGGCCCAGGCGTCCAAGGCGAGGCACCCCTCTTTTTTCTTTCCCTACCCTGTTCTTGTGCTTGCAGTGTGCTATTTTTTTATTTATGCTCAAAAAAAGCATAACAATAGAGACACGCTTCTTTCGAATCAGAAATTCATATTCCCCATTTTTTTATTCTATTTATGCTCAAAATGAGCATCAAGGATGAACATGATTCAGCATTTCCCTGTGGATGTCTGTCAGCCCGACGCCAAAGACACTTTGAGCCGTCAGATTACCTGGCATGAAGTTCCTTCCAAACTCAATCTGCAAAGCGATAAGGCCGCTTTGAAGCAAGCTCTGGCCAAGCAGTTGAAAGAGCAAGACGCCGTACTGGTGGCCCACTATTACACAGACCCGGATATTCAAGACCTGGCCTTGGAAACCGGTGGCTGCGTGGGCGACTCTTTAGAAATGGCACGCTTTGGGCAGGAACATGAAGCCAGCACGGTCTTGGTAGCCGGCGTGGGCTTTATGGCTGAATCCGCCAAAATTCTGAGCCCTGAAAAGCGCGTACTGGCCGTGCATGACGAGGCGACATGTTCTCTGGATCTAGGTTGTGCCCCCGAGGACTTCAAGCAATTCTGTGCTGCGCATCCGGATCGGGAAGTGGTGGTGTATGCCAATACCAGCGCGGCTGTCAAAGCCCAGGCGGATTGGGTGGTGACGTCCTCCATCGCCCTGGACATCGTGCGGCATTTACATGCCCAAGGGAAAAAAATTCTGTGGGCACCGGATCGTCATTTGGGCTCTTATATCCAAAAACAAACCGGCGCAGACATGCTGCTTTGGCAAGGCTCCTGTCTGGTCCATGACGAATTCAAGGCCGATGGTTTGAAAGCCTTGATGAGCGAACACCCCGATGCCCAGGTGCTGGTGCATCCTGAATCACCCGCTTCTGTTGTTGCGCTGGCAGATGTGGTTGGTTCGACAACGCAGCTACTGCGCGCTGCCATCAATGGTTCTGCCGACACCTTTATCGTCGCTACCGATCAAGGAATCTTGCATGCCATGCGCCAGCAAGCGCCGGGCAAAACCTTTTTGGCCGCCCCTACCGCGGGCGAAAGTGCTACCTGCAAAAGCTGCGCCTTTTGCCCCTGGATGGCCTTGAACAGTCTGGAAGCACTGCATCAACGCTTAAGTCAACCAGGCCCTGGCATTCAAGTAGATCCTGACCTGCGTGAAGGCGCCCGACGTTCCTTGCAACGCATGATGGATTTTGCTGCCGCTCAGCAGAACAATTTGCGCGTTAGTGCTGACCTGGCCGAGCACAGTCAGCAGTTCCAGCATGTAGGAGCTGCTTGATGCAATCAGGCTCGACACAGACGGAGGTGTTAATCATCGGTGCGGGGCTGGCTGGCACCAGTCTGGCTCTATCCTTGCCCTCCACCATGAAAGTGACTCTGCTCAGCAGCGCCCCCGCTCCCTGTGGGGCCAGCCCGATGGCCTTGGGAGGTCTGGCCGCCGTACTCAGTGCCCAGGACAGTCTGGAACAACACATTGAAGACACGCTGGAAGCGGGTGCTCGGCACTCGGATAAAGAAGCGGTGCGCGGGATTTTGCAAGCCGCGCCAGAAGCGGTGCATTGGCTACTGAAAAAGCAGGTTCCTCTGGACAGAACGGAAGATGGCCAATTGCACCTGACTCGCGAGGGTGGGCACAGCCAGCGACGCATCGTACACGCGGCCGATGCCAGTGGTTACGCCATCATGCAGGCTCTGCTGCCCCAAGTGACTCAAGCCTCTCATATCCAGCAGCGTACAGACTGCCTGGCATTAGCCCTGCGCCGCAATGAACAAGGCGCGGTGGCTGGCGTGGATATCTACGACAAGCACACTCGTCGCTACGAAACTATGTTGGCGGATCATGTCGTGTTGGCAACTGGTGGGCTAGGTAGCCTGTACGCGCACAGCACCAATCCCGACAGCGCCTTGGGAGAGGGCATTGCCCTGGCCTGGCGCGCTGATGCGGCGATACGCGATCTGGAGTTTGTGCAGTTTCATCCGACCTGCTTGCATGCGGAGGGTCCCACCTTCTTGCTAACCGAAGCCTTGCGTGGTGAGGGTGGACATCTGTTGGACAAGCAAGGTCGCCGCTTCATGCCGGATTACGACGCCAGAGCGGAGCTGGCTCCACGCGATATTGTGTCGCGTGCTATTGCCGCACAGATGCGGCAAGAAGGTAGCAGCCATGTCTGGCTGGATGTACGCCATCTTGGTGCGGACACTTTGCAGCAGCATTTCCCGAAAGCATTGGAAGAAGGTTTGCGGCGAGGATTGGATTTACGTCAGGATTGGGTGCCGGTAGCACCTGCCGCGCACTACAGCTGCGGAGGGATTGAAACAGACTTGTCAGGCCGCACGACGGTAGCTGGTTTGTACGCCGTGGGTGAAGTGGCCTGCACAGGTTTGCATGGGGCAAATCGATTGGCCAGCAACTCCTTGCTGGAGTGTGTCGTCATGGGGCGGGCGGCTGCCGAGGCGATTGCTGGAAGCAAGAGAAACCAGCGTTCAGCTTTGGCCCCTGAGACAGATGTTGCAAATACAAGTTCGATGTCACGTTCATGTTCATACAAGAACTCCAATCCAAACTCCAGTTCCAGTTCCAGTTCCAGTTCCAGTTCCAGTTCCAGTTCCAGTTCCAGTTCCCAGGCTAGTGTCGGCCCGAATTGGGGTTTGAGTTTGAACGCTAGTTCGCGCTCGACCCCAAACCCAAGACACTCCCTTATGACTGCGGCGGCAGCCAATGCAGTGGAAAACATAATCAACGACAAAGGACGTCACTATGGCAAAAACAATAGCTATAGCAACGGCAACGGCAACGGCAACGGCAACGGCAACGGCAACAGTAAAAACCGCAGCTCATCCACAAACAATCCCCCCTCCCTGCCCGCCTTGCGCAACTTGATGCAAGAGCATGTCGGCCTGTTGCGCAATCGCCAGGGCCTGACCTTCGCCCTGCGCACCCTTGATGATTGGCGCGAACAGATCCGCCAACTCCCCAGCACCCAAGAACAAGCCAGTCTAAGCCTGCATCTGGACACCGCCTGGCTGCTGACTCAGGCTGCCCTGGCTCGTCCACACAGCTTGGGGGCGCATTTCAGGGCCGATTAGGTGCCTACCCTCCATGGGATAGAATAAAAAAATCAAATCAAGAGGCACCTCAACATGCAGGAGCCCATCCGATGGAGGCAATATGCGATTACTCATGGTCGAGGACAATGAGGATTTGGGAGAGGCCATCGCCAGCCGGCTCAGCGCAGGCGGTCATAGCGTGGAGTGGGTCATGAATGGCGAGCAGGCCCTGCGCTATCTTGAAATGGATAATTGGGACGTCCTGCTCTTGGACATCATGCTGCCCGATCAGGACGGCTTCAGTATTTTGCGGCATCTACGTCGGCAAACGCCCAGCTTGCCCGTACTGGTCATGACGGCTCGATCAGAAATCGAGGACCGTGTTTCCATGCTGGACCTGGGGGCGGACGATTATCTGGTCAAACCCTTTGATCTGCGCGAACTGGAAGCACGGCTGCGCGCCCTGATGCGTCGCCCCGCTACCACGCAAGCGGAAATCTGGCAGTTGGGACACGTCAGTATTGATATCGCGGCGCGGCGCATCAATAGCCGGGATCAAACCGTGGAGTTTGGTCAGCGCGAATTCTGCCTGCTGGAATTGCTCCTGAGTCGTGCCGGGCAAGTCGTCACCAAAGAACGGCTGATGATGCAGCTATTCAACTTTGATGAAGACTCCAGTCCCAATGCCGTAGAGCTGCATGTCTCCCGTCTGCGGCGCAAGCTTAGCGATATTGCCATTCGCATCGACACGGTGCGTGGCACCGGCTACATGGCTAGCCTGGGCGATGTCAGCTAATGCGCCGCGCCCTATCCATCCAGCAGCGTGTGCTGGCGCTGGCGGTGTGTCTATTGGCCGCCGCCCTTTTGGCCCTGGGTCTGGCGTCACGCCAATACGCCCAGCGCGCTGCCGATTCCGCTTATGACCGGCTTCTGAAAGCCGCCGCCCTGACCATTGCCAACGCCATTCAAATTGATGAGGGCGAGCTCTCCCTGGAACTGCCCTACTCGGCCATGGCCATGCTGCCCGAACAGGAACACATTTTTTACAGTGTGCGCTCCACCAGTGGGCTGATTTCCGGCTACCCGGACTTGGGAGAGACTCTCCCACCCGCCAACAGTTCTGAACCCCGTTATGACACGATCAGCTATCACGACACGCCCGTGCGGGTCGCCACGATCGGGCGCTTGCTGACGGGCGAGCACTCGCTAGGCCGGGGCTGGATCACCATACGCGTGGCCGAAACCTTGGGAACCCGGCAGGCGCTGGCCGACGAGCTACTGGGCCGCAGTACCTTATCGCTAACGGGCTTGATTTTGCTGGCACTGATGATTACCAGTCTGGGAATACGCCGTGCCTTCGCCCCCTTGGCGGAATTGGAGACCGCGCTTAGGGAGCGCTCTCACGACAACCTGCAGCCCATAGATACGCCAGTACCCAAGGAAATTCGCCGCCTGGTCGACACTCTGAATGCCTTCATGCAGCGTCTGCAAACCGCGGTAGGCACCCTGAACAATCTGGTCGCCGATGCGGCCCATCAGATTCGCACGCCTTTGGCGGCCGTGCACCTGCAAACCCAGCTAGCCATGGATCAGCCCGGCTCGGAGGCCGTACGTCCGCGTCTGCAACGGATTCTGAACAACACCACCCATGCTACCCATTTGCTGAACCAATTGCTGATGGATGCCACGGTCAGCCATCGTCTGGATCGCAGCACCATGCGCCCCTTGGACGTGCCCCCACTGATTCAGGAAATCCAAGGGCGTGTAGACCCGGATCGCGCTCATCGACTGCAAGTCCACATTACTCCTTCGGCGCGGCGTGCCCAGGTCTTGGGCGACCACGTTTCACTGCGAGAAATGCTGCGCAACGTGATCGACAACGCCATGCTCTACAGCGAGGAGCACATTTCGGTACGCATCTATACCCGGCCCAGTGGCTTGGTGGTATTTGATGTTTCTGACCTGGGCCCCGGCATCAGCGACGAGGACAAAACTCGCTTGCTGGAGCGCTTTCAGCGCGGCCCCAGCAGTCAAGGTAGACCAGGCTCGGGCTTGGGGCTGTCGATCGTGCGCACAGTAGTGCAAGCGCATCAGGGAACCCTGCTCTTGCGTGATCACTCGCCGCAAGGGCTGACGGTCCGCATCGAAATCCCGGCGCTGATCCAAGGTCCCAAACCTGCAAACACCCTGCCACAGACGCTGGCGATTCTGGCCTTGGCATTGACGGGCCTGCTTGCAAACCCCGATACCACTCATGCCCAGGACAAAATCGCACGGCCTGATATGGGTATACGCAGTCATGAGTACCCGGCGCTTGCTCCCAAGCAAAAAACAGACGATCAGCCTTTGTTGGTGATCGCGGGTCCTACCGATACGGAGCTGTTTGAAGTGCTGGTCCACGACTTCCAGCAAATCCAGCCTCAGGTCAGCATTCTCTACCACGAAATGGACTCCACGGCCCTGTATCGGCATACCACTGAAGGCAGCCTGCCTGACACGGATTTGCTGATCAGCTCGGCCTCGGACTTGCAGGTCAAGCTGGCTAACGATGGCTACGCTCGCCCCTACTCGTCCAGCCTGACCAACGCCATGCCCAACTGGGCACGCTGGCGCAATGAGGTGTTCGGCTTCACACTGGAACCGGCTGTCATCGCCTACGCCCCGTCCCGTTTACCGCCCGATTTACCCGCCTCCCGCGAGGCCCTGCTCCGACTGCTGGAGCGCAATAGCGGCAGCTTGATGGGACGCGTCGGCACCTACGACATCCAGATCAGTGGCGTGGGCTATCTGTTTGCGCTCTACGACGAGCGCACCTCCTCCACCTTCTGGGGGATGGCCAATGCCCTGGGGCGTGTCGGCACCCGCTTGTATGCCAATACCGGCGCCATTCTGGACGATCTGGACAATGGCACTCTGGATGTGGCCTACAACGTGCTGGGCTCTTATGCCCGAGCCCGTCAAAAAGCCGGTTCGGACATTGCCATTGTCGTTCCCAGCGATTACGTCTCGGTGTTTACCCGCAGCGCCCTGATCCACAAACAGGCTCGTCGACCGGATTTGGCCGCCACTTTTATCGATTATTTGCTCTCGCCCCGTGGACAGCAAACCATTGCGGGTCCGGCTGGATTAGGCCCGCTCAATGCCATCGAAACCGGCAGCTGGTTTACAAAACCCGTTTCAAATCAATCAATTGGAATCGTTCAACCACTTATCCTGAACCCTTCCTTGCTGGTGGGTCTGGACCCCACTCGACGCCAGCGCTTTCTACAAAACTGGCGGCGTCTGGTTACGGACACGCCCACCGGACTAGGGGATGTTCCCTATCAGCAGTGACAGGATGCTGACAGCTAGTGTCAACACAATGGAATGACATTGATCCTAAAAAAGTCCCGCACCATGACGGGACTCCAAACCAAGGAGACTCGAATGTCAGCATTCACCATCCCTAGCCGCCTTAGCCTGCTAGCCCTGTCACTCAGTGCCAGCATGCTTGCCGGTCAAGCGGCCTGGGCACAAGGCGATCAAGCGCAAGCCGCCGAAAAAGAAGGCAAGGTCATCGTCTACTCAACGACCGATACCAAGGCAGCCGCTCCGCTGATTTCCGCCTTTGAAGCGGCCAACCCCAAGATCAAAGTCGAATACCACGACATGAACAGCACCGAGCTGTACAACCGCTACATCAGCGAACAAGCCTCGGGCAGCAATAGTGGTGACGTGGTCTGGAGTTCGTCCATGGATTCGGCCATGCGCCTGGCCACGGACTACGCCGCCAGCTACGCCTCCCCTGAAATTCCCTCCCTGCCCAGCTGGGCCGTTTGGGAAAACAAGGCGTTTGGCACCACCTACGAGCCTACGGTGTTCATCTACAACAACCGTTTGATCAAGCCCGAGGAAGTGCCCAAGACCCACGCCGAACTGGCTAAATTGGTCGAAAGCGACAAGGACCGTTTCCGAAACAAGGTCACCACCTACGACATCGAGAAATCCGCTGTGGGCTATATGCTGGCCGCTCAGGACAGCAAGAAAGGCGACAGCTACTGGGATTTCATCAAGGGCGTAGGCTCGGCCAATCTGGTTCTGCAATCGTCCACCGGCACCATGATGGAGCGCGTCAGCTCGGGTGAAAACCTGATTGGCTACAACTTGCTCGGTTCGTATGCGGAAACCCGCGCCGCCAAGGATAAAGCCATCGGCATTGTGTACCCCTCGGACTACACCCTGGTTCTGTCGCGCGTGGCCTTCATCAGCAACAAAGCACAAAACCCCAATGCCGCCCGTGTCTTTTTGGACTACATGCTATCCAAAGACGGTCAGGACATCCTGGCCAACAAATCGGAACTGGCTTCGATTCGCTCTGACGTGGAAGGCGATAACGACGTGGACGGCCTGACCAAGAAACTGGCGGGTGTGGAACTGACCCCCATCCCGGTGGATTCGTCCCTGCTGGACTTCCTGAAACAAAAGGAACGTCTGGACTTCATCAAGCAATGGCGCGCTGCCGCCAATAAGTAAGACGCTTCGTCTTTGAATCGGGTGGCGGCCCCTGCCGCCACCCCGCCTCTTTTCCGCCTGGAATCCTTATCATGCAAGCCTTACGCCTTCGGTGGCAGGCCTGGCCGCGCCATGTCGTTGTTCTGATAACGGCATTGGCCATTTATGTGCCGCTTAGCCTGATCATCATCCAAAGCCTGCTATCCGCCCCTTTCTTCGCGGCTGACAAGTCTCTGGGGCTGGATGCCTTCCGTTTTATTTTCGACGACCCGGACTTTTACAAAGCCCTGGGTAGCGGTTTCATCATGGCCTTTGGCCTGGCCGGTATCTCGATTCCTTTAGGTGGCATTCTTGCTTTCCTGATGGTGCGTACCGATTTGCCGGGTCGTACCTGGATTGAACCGCTGATTCTGGTCCCCATTTTTGTCTCTCCCATGGTGCTGGGCTTTGGCTACATTGTTGCCGCCGGGCCTGTCGGATTTTTCTCCACCTGGACGCTGGACCTGATCGGTTTTGTGCCCTGGAACATTTATTCCTTCACCAGCATTGTCATCATTGCCGGTCTGACCCACGTTCCACACGCCTACCTGTACATTTCCTCCGCCCTGCGCAGCATGGGTTCGGACGTGGAAGAAGCCGCCCGTAGTGCCGGTGCCAGCCCTTGGCAAGTAATGCGCTCGGTCAGCCTGCCCATGGTTCGCCCGGCCATTCTCTATGCCTGCGTGCTGCTGTTTTTCCTGGGCCTGGAAGTGTTTGGTCTGGTTCTGGTGCTGGGTGATCCCGAGGGCCACCTGGTCCTGGCCACCTACTTGTACAAGCTGACCAACAAGCTGGGCATCCCGTCCTATCACCTGATGGCCGCGGTTGCCGTAATTCTGATCGCCATGACCATTCCTCTGGTGATGCTGCAACGCCGTCTGATGCGTACCGCCAACCGCTTTGTAACCGTCAAGGGCAAGGCTTCCCAAGCTCGCTCGCTGCCACTGGGCCGCTGGCGCTGGGCTGCCGCCACACTGGTCGCACTGTGGCTGTTCTTTACCGTGATCGTGCCGGTTGTCGGCGTGGTGCTGCGTGCCTTTGTGTCCAACTGGGGCATTGGGGTGTCGCTGATGGACGTGCTTTCTCTGGATGCATTCAGACAAGTCTTTGGGCAAGCCAACCTGCTGCGCGCCATTCTGAACTCGATCGCGATTGGTGTGTTTGGGGGTGCCTTGGCAGTGATCTGCTACACCTTTATCGGTTTGGCCATGCACCGCAAGCCAGACGGTATCACCCGCTTCCTGGACTACAGCGTGCTGGTGCCACGTGCGGTGCCCGGTCTGCTGGCCGGTCTGGCCTTCTTGTGGATGTTCCTGTTCGTGCCCATGTGGCTGGACCAGTTTCTGGAAAACGGCTGGCTGTCGGTATTGCCCATGGCGGAATGGCTGCGAGGCTCGGTCGTCGGTCCCATGCGTGCCCTGCGCAGCACCATCTTCAGTGTGTGGCTGGCCTATAGCGTGGTTTGGATGGCGTATGGCTTGCGCCTGATCTCCTCTACTCTGCTGCAAGTAGGTCCTGAACTGGAAGAAGCGGCCCGCAGTACAGGCGCCCGTCCCGGTCAGGTCACACGCCAGATCACCCTGCCTTTGGCAAAATTCGGCCTGATTGGCTCCTGGTTGCTGATGTTCCTGATTTTCGAGCGGGAATACTCCACCGGCGTGTACCTGCTGACACCCGGTACGGAAACCATCGGTTCCATGCTGGTTTCCCTGTGGGCCACCGGTGCCATCGACATTGTGGCTGCCCTGTCCTTTATCAATATCGTTCTGGTGGTCATTGGCCTGACCATCGCATTGCGCTTCGGAGTGAAACTACGATGACCGAGCTGACTGTAGACAATATCCACCTGGCCTACGACCGCAACCCCGTTTTGAAAGGGGTCTCCATGAGCCTGAACAAAGGCGAAGTGGTTTCCCTGCTGGGTGCCTCGGGCAGCGGCAAAACCACCTTGCTGCGCGCCGTTGCCGGGCTGGAACAACCATCCCAGGGCCGCATCGCCATCAATAATGACGTGCTGTACGACTCGCAGGCCCGTATCGACCTGCCCGCCGAAGCCCGCAATCTGGGCCTGGTGTTCCAGTCCTACGCCTTGTGGCCACACATGACGGTGCAGGAGAACGTCGCTTACCCTTTGACGCTGCGCAAGACACCCAAAGCGGAAAGCCGCCAGAAAGTGGACGCCATTCTGGATCAGCTGGGCTTGAAAGGTCTGGGCGAACGCTACCCCAGCCAGCTGTCTGGCGGGCAACAACAACGTGTCGCCATTGCGCGTGCTCTGGTCTATAACCCGCCTGTGATCTTGCTGGACGAGCCGCTGTCCAACCTGGATGCCAAGCTGCGCGAAGAAGCCCGCGTCTTCCTGCGCGAGCTGATTGTGCAGATGGGTTTGTCAGCTTTGATGGTGACCCATGACCAGGCGGAAGCCATGGCGATTTCGGACCGAATCTTGCTGCTGAACGGTGGTGAAATCGAGCAGCAAGGTAGCCCGCAAGAGGTCTACAGCAATCCAAAGACGCTGTACACCGCCGAGTTCATGGGCTCGAACAACCGTCTGCAAGGCAAGGTGACGGAACAACGTGACCAGCAAATTCGCCTAAGTGGGCCCGGCTGGGAATTGTGGGGCCATGCCGCCGCTCCCCTGAACGCTGGCCAGCAAGCCACCGCCGTGATTCGTGTCGAACAAGTGCAGTTGAATGCACAACCCGGCCCCGATACGCTGCAACTACAACTGTCCACCAGCATGTACCTGGGCGACAAGTGGGAGCACGTTTTCCGCATGGCCGACCCGTCTGCCGGCACCTTGCGTGCTTTCGGGCCCGAGCCCCTGCCCAGTGGTGTGCATCACCTGCAATTGCCACCCTCCAAACTGTGGATTTACCCCTCCTGATCCCCAGCCCAAACCGGGAGTTGCCCCCAGCGGCTCCCGGTTTACCCTGATTGCAAACTTTTGTAAGCACAGCTACTGTAGTCGCGTCACTACAGGCGGTATGAAAGAGACCTGTTCAGTCAGGCGCCGACGGAGCAACCACCCCGGAATCTCTCAGGCAAAAGGATCGTACCAGCCCGACACTCTGGAGAGCGGCGTTTGACGCCCACCGAAGGAGCCCAGCCAGACACACAGGTTGGATAAACTCTCAGGTCACAGGACAGATGGGGTATTGCCACTACTCGGTGGTAATTCACCTGTCAGGAGCCTGTTATGTCGCATATTGCCGTCATTGGCGCCGGTATTTCCGGAATCACCACCGCCTACGCCCTTAGCCTGAAAGGCTATCAAGTTACCGTTATCGACCGTCTGCGCTACCCCGCGATGGAAACCTCCTTCGCCAACGGTGGACAGCTATCTGCGTGCAACGCCGAAGTCTGGAACAGCCGCAGCACCATTCTCAAGGGCTTGAAGTGGATGATGCGCAAAGACGCCCCACTGCTGTTCAACCCCAAACCAAGCTGGCATAAATACAGCTGGATGGCGCAATTTGTGGGCGCGATTTCCGGTTACGAGCGCAACACCGTGGACACCGTCAAGCTGGCCATCAGCGCCCGCGAGAATCTGTACCAGTGGGCCAAGGACGAAAACATTGATTTCGACCTGGAACAGCGCGGCATTCTGCACATCTACCACACCCCCGGCGGCTTTGAGTCCGGCAAAAAAGTCAGCCAGCTGCTGCACAAAGGCGGCTTGGAACGCCGCACGGTCACCAACGAAGAAATCCACCAGATCGAACCTGCTCTGCAAGGCACCTACTACGGCGGTTTCTTTACGCCTTCGGACGCCACAGGGGATATTCATAAATACACACGCGGCTTGGCCGATGCCTGCGCCAAGCGCGGCGTGAAATTTCTGCAAGATACAGAAGTCCTGGGTATTGATTGCGGCCCACCACATCGCATCCAGTTGCGTACCGGTGAAGGCGCTGAAGCCCACACCCATACACTGTCTGTGGACTCCTTGGTAGTTTGCGCTGGCGTAGGTAGCCGTCACTTGGCCCATATGCTGGGCGACTACATCAACATCTACCCGGTCAAAGGCTATTCGATCTCCGTGTACCTGGATACGCCGGAAGCCCAACATGCCGCCCCTTGGGTCAGTTTGCTGGACGAAGAAGCCAAGATTGTGACCAGCCGTCTGGGCAAGGACCGCCTGCGTGTGGCCGGTACGGCGGAATACAACGGCGCCAACAAGGACATTCGCGCCGACCGTATCGCCCCGCTGACCAACTGGACCCGTCGCAACTTCCACGACGCGGCGACCGACCGTGTTGTACCGTGGGCTGGCTTGCGCCCCATGATGCCGGACATGATGCCGCGCGTAAAAGCAGGCAGCCGCCCTGGCGTGTACTACAACACCGGCCACGGTCACCTGGGCTGGACACTGTCAGCCGCCACCGCCCAAATCATTACCGAAGTGATTGCCCAGAACGAGCGTCAGTCCGCACCTGCTCAATTTGCCACCAGTCCGGCAGCAACTGCTGCACCCGCCGCTGCCCATAGCGCTCGTCCAGCAGATACACAAAGCCTTGATCCTGTTCATCGCGAATCACACGACCCGCGGCCTGTGTAATCTTACGTAGTCCCGGATACAGATAGGTATAGTCATAGGCCCGCCGCTCCCCAAAGAGCCGGGCCATGACTTGTTTGACGGACTCATTGGCCGGATTGAACTGCGGCAAACCCAGGGTGGCAATAAAAGCACCGATCAAGCGTTTACCGGGTAAATCCACCCCTTCTGAAAACGCCCCACCCAGCACCGCTAAACCCACTCCCTTCCCATCCAGCGTAAAGCGGTCCAGAAACTGCGTTCTTTGCAGATCGCTCATGCCCGGTTGCTGATGCCAAAGCGGCATATCCGGCCAGCGCTCCTGCAAGGCCTGACTGACCTGCTGCAGATAATCAAAGCTGCTCAAAAACAAGAGATAGTTGCCCGGCTGCTCCTGATACGCCTGCCCAACAATATCGCAAACGCCGCTCAGGCTCTGGGCCCGGTCGGCATAGCGCGTGGACAGACCGGCATATTGACGTACCCGCAACTGCTCAGCCCGATAAGGAGATGCCACGTTCAACTCTGCTGTGCTGGGCGGCAGACCCAAAACATCACGATAAAACTGCGAGGGGTTCATGGTGCCGGAGAACAGCACTACTCCGTGCGCATCGCCATAGCGTTCGGCCAGAAACGGAGCAGGCACGATATTGCGCAAGTTCAGGAGCACGCCATCGCGCTGCGCCAAAATATCGAATAAGGAATGCGAGCCGAACTGTCCGGCCAGGTCCACAAAGTACAGCAGCTCGAAATAGAACTGCAGCAAGGGGCTGTCTTGCGGCATGGGATTCTCGGCCACATAAGCCCCTAAACGGGCCGCCAGATAGTCGCACTGCTCCAGCAAATCCTCCGGGATCTTTTCCAGCCCCCATTGGTCGCTGCCTTCCTCAGGTATCAAGTCCTCCATCAAGCGAGTCAAAGGGGCGAAATGACGCTTCAAGGCCGAAGGCGAGGCTTTACGCGCCATGCGCAACTGCACTTGCGAGAAAGACGCGGAATACATGGAACGGGCTCGTTCAACCAGATTGTGAGCCTCATCCACCAGAACAGCGCTGCGCCATTGCTGGGCCAGGGTCTGGCTATACAGCACCGCATGCGTGTCGAAAAAGTAGTTGTAGTCGCCCACAATAGCGTCTGCCCAACGCAGCATCTCCTGGCTCAAATAATAGGGGCAGACCTGATGCTCGCTAGCCACTTGTTGCAAGCGCTGGCTAGTCAACATGGGTTGCTCCAGAGCTTGCTGACGGGCAGCCGGAAGACGGTCGTAAAAACCTTCGGCCAAAGGACAGGACTGACCATGACAGGCCTTATCCGGATGGGGGCACTGCTTGTCACGGGCCACCATTTCCAGCACCCGCCACGCACCCTCGCCTTCCGGGCTTAAGCGCTGCAAGGCGTCCAGCGCCATTTGCCGACCGGAGTTCTTGGCCGTCAAATAAAACAGCTTATCCAAACCCGCCTCGGGCATGGCCTTCAGGCCTGGAAATACGACGGCCAAGGTTTTGCCAATACCGGTGGGCGCTTGGGCTAAGAGGCACTGTGCGTCACGTTGGGCCCGGAACGCGGCCACGGCTAGCTGTCGCTGACCGGCACGAAATTGTTCATAGGGAAACTGCAACGCTGTACAAGCTTGATCGCGCGCCAGCCTGTGTTTTTGCTCCTGCCGCCCCCACTCTACATAAGCGCGGCATTGCTCCTCGAAAAAGGCCCACAGCGCTGCGCGCTCCAGATACTCGGAGATGCTGGTCTCTTTATGCTTGTCCACGTGGTAATACACCACGCTAACCGTCATCCCCGGCAAATCACGCTCCTGGCACAAGATGGCGGCATAGACCTTGGCTTGTGCCTGATGCAGACGTCTATGGTGCTCGGGGATAGCATCAAAGGCCCCACGATAGGTTTTCAGTTCCTCCAAGCAGTTGCTGACAGGATCAAACCCATCGGCTCGACCACGCACCAGCAGTCCTTCCATCTCGTACGACAGGGGCACTTCGGCTTCATAGTGCTCGGGGCGACGCAGCTTTAGCTGCTGGTGGCCAAGGATACCTTCCTGTGCTGTGGTCGCAGGCGTAAAGCGCAGGTCCAGATCCCCGCTACGTGCAGTAAATTCGCATAAGGCTCGTACACCTACCGTCCAGGCTTTCATGGTGATTCAGGCCGGGTCACATAGCAGACACGCGCAGGGATGGCATGTTGCTCGAAATAACTTAACCAACGCCGCTGGTTGTCTTGCAAGCGGTCTCCGGGGCCTTTTACCTCAATCAATTCATAGCTTTGCTGAGCCGGCATGAAGCGCACCAAATCCGGCAAACCGGAACGGTTGTCCCGCCAATCCTGCAAGATACGCTTGAACACCAGCTGCAAATGCTGGGCGGGGATGCAATGCAAGGCCTGATCGATCAAGGATTCGTTCAAGGCTGGCCAGATCAGCAAGGGGCACTGCACGCCGCGCTTTTGCTGCCAGCGTTGCCTGATCACGGTTTTATAGTCTGCGCCATCCAGCACACTTAAAGATTGATCAAACAAGTTTTGCCTGCGCGACACAAAGTCCGGGTTACCCCAATCGGCCGGACAGGCTTGATAAGGGTGGAAAAATGCACCGGGCAAGGGAGCGAAAATGGCATCCCAGCTCAACAATCCCAATAAGGCCGGAAACAAGGCGTTTTCTACGTAAAAAACCGGAGCCAAGGGACTATCCCAGTGGGCCAGCACCTGGGACTCGACCCTATTGCCGTCATCAAACAAAACCAGATCACTACGTTGCGTGCGGCTTGTGGGCTTAGTGGATGGCGAGCTGGGCGGAGCTTCTACCGCCAGTTTGCGACGCAGCCGGGGCAGCATACGCAGCAGCTTCTGGGTTTCACTCTCATTTTCGGGCTGCTCCCACGCCTGACAAAACAAGGGCCAGGCCCCTTGATGCTTGTCCTGACGCTCCAGCACCCGCAATTGACGGTAACGGGCGCCCGGCCAGTTGGTCTGCACATAGGCTTGCTCGGCCAACGGCCACCAATGTTGGCGCTCGGCTTGCTGGCCTAGCTGAAACAGGGTTTTCGCCTTGCGTCGTTGAAGCCAATCACTGTCGGTCTCAACAGCCTGAACAGCGGCAAAACGTTGGGCCCACAGATCTGGATCGGCCTCGTCTTGCGCATCACGCAGCTCGGACAAGGCTTCATACAGGCGCACGTCCTCATTATGTCGAAACGCCCGACTAGACTGATCCAGAATCACAGTTTCGTATCTATACAAGCCAAGATCGCTGAGCACGAACTCGGACCAGTCCTGGTAATGATTGCCAAAGAACAGCAGTTGCAAACGCTGCGCCCAATGCATGACTTGTGGTGAGAGACGAAGCGTCGGGGCTTGCAGGCCAGGATCTGTGCACCACTGCGTAAAAGGCCGGGCCTGTTCACCCTGCGTCTGGCCAATCCATTCCAGATAGTCTGACTTGCGCCCGGTGGCTGGCAGCTCACTGAACAAGCGGCGCAGCTCGGGAACGGTATGGACAGCAAACAACGTTTCCAGATCAAGCTCAGGATCGGTTTCTATCAGCTCGCAGGCCGCCAGCTCTTGCACGGCCTCTTCCAGATTTTCGATCTCGGCATAACGCAGCTTGTCGATACGGAACACCGGGCCTTTACGCATCAGCAAGCGTACCAGCAAGGCTTGCGCAGGCTGGGAAGCATGTCCAAAACGATGGCCACATTGGACGTGTTCAGGCTCCAGCAGGTCGGAACTGGCGTGCTGTACCCACTGCAAAACCTGGTGGAAATTGTGCAGATAATAAAAAGGAGGAAGCTCGGGCGGAATCATAAGCAGGCTGTGTATATATCCAGCTACTTTAGCACTCCTTCAAGCCGGGCGCGACTCCAACAAGCGCATCCAGTCCCGTAACAAGGTATTCAGGTTCTGGCGCTGCGTGGCATCCAGCCCTTCCAACAAATTTTCTTCATTGGCCAAATGATCCACCACGACCGCATCCACACAGGCCAGACCCGCAGGGCTCAAGCGCACCAGAATACGGCGGGCATCTTCCGGGTCAGCTATGCGTTCGATCAAGCCCTGCTTTTCCAGGCCCTGCAAGCGATGCGTCATGGTGCCGGAGCTGACCATCAAGGTGGAAAACAAGGCGGTAGGCGCCAAGGTATACGGCGGGCCGGAGCGGCGCAGACTGGCCAGCACATCAAATTCGCCCAGCTGCAGGCCGTGACGCCTGAAGTTCTCGCTCATTTGTTTTTGGACCAGTTGAAAGCAGCGTGTCATGCGGCCCAGCAAGGCCATGGCGTCCAGGTTCTGCAAGTCTGGCCGCTGCTCGCGCCATTGATTAATGATCAGGTCTACCGCGTCGTGTTCTTCGCTCATGATTTCTCGATTTCGATATTTATCTTGATATTAAGATAAATCATCCCTACACTGGCATTTATCTCGACATCAAGATACTTTCATCATGAACCGACTTTCTCTTTGGCTGGTGACGGCCTTGACCGCACTAGGCCCCGCCATCTGGGGTTCCACTTACATTGTGACCACAGAAATTCTGCCCCCCGACCGCCCTTTTATCGCGGCCTTTTTGCGCTGCTTTCCCGCTGGCGTGATGCTGCTCTTGTGGAGCCGACGCATGCCCGCCCCAGGCGACTGGGGCAAGACCCTGATTCTGGCAGCCTTGAACATCGGGGCATTTCAAGCCTTGCTATTCGTTGCGGCCTACCGCCTGCCGGGTGGATTGGCTGCCGTTGTGGGTGCGGCTCAACCCTTGGTGGTGATTGGCCTGGCCTGGGCTTTGGAAGGCAAACGTCCGGTGACCATGGCACTGGTCGCCTGCGTGATCGGTATTATCGGCATGGGTATTTTGCTGCTATCGCCAGAGAGCCAATGGGATACCTGGGGCATGGTCGCGGCCATTGTCGGGGCCCTATGCATGGCCTTGGGCACGTACCTGTCGCATCGCTGGCGCAGTGGCATGCCCATTCTGGCCTTCACGGCCTGGCAGTTGATGCTGGGTGGACTGATGCTGGCCCCTCTGGCCTTGTGGCTGGACCCACCGCTGGACAGTTCCTTGAGCGGCGTGCAAATCGGTGGCTATCTCTACCTGTGTCTGGTCGGTGCACTCCTGGCCTATACCCTGTGGTTCCGCGGGATTGCCGTTTTACCCTCTGTGGCCGTGTCTTCGCTGGGTCTGCTTAGCCCTTTGACCGCTGTAATTCTGGGGTGGCTGATTTTGGGTCAGGCCATGACAGGCTCCAGCCTGCTGGGCATTATTCTGGTGATGGGCAGTGTGCTGGCGGTGCAGTGGATCAGCAATCGGCCCGCCAAATAAGCATCTTGCGCCCATAAAAATAGCGCCCCTATTAACTATCTGGATGGGCGCGTAAGAGAGTTCACTATCTTGCTACTCCGCTAGAAGCAGCAAGATAGTGACTAATAGCGTTCTTGCAGAACTTGAGCTAAATCGGTTGCAAAGCGTTGAGCGTCTTTGGCATTCAGATTCGCAAAACTGACACGCAAGCCTTGAGCGGGGTTGCTCACCCCAAAGACTTGGCCGGATCGAACCAGCCAGCCACGTGCGGCTAAGCCTGCCAGTACCGGCTCGGCTTCCCGATCCAGCGGAATCCACAGATTAAAGCCTTCCTCGCTATCCCAAAAAGGAATGCCCTGCTTTTTCAGGGCTTGCATCAGATCGATGCGAGCCTGTACGTAAGCGGCTTGTGCAACACGAGTCTGCGCCTTGATGTCGGCATCGGTCAGCCCATGAACCACCATTTGCTGCAACAGATGGCTGACCCACTGAGCCCCCGAAGCCAGACGTTGCGACAAGCGCTCGCTGGTTTGCAGGTCTGACGCGACCAGAGCCACGCGCAAATCCGGGCCCAGGCCCTTGGACACGGAACGGATCAAGGCCCAGCGCAAATGATCGGCAGGAATCACATTTCGATAAGGGCTGCTGGCCAGCATCCAGAAGTGGTCATCAATCATCAGCAACAATTCGGGATACTGCTTCAGAATTTGCTCGATCTGCTTGGCACGGGCACGGCTTAGCGAACATCCCGTAGGGTTGTGCGCACGCGGGGTCAGAATCAAGGCGCGCAGGCCATCTTCCAAAGCCGCCTCCAGCGAGGCCGGCACAATCCCTTCGCTATCAACAGCAATACCCACTGGCTTGTAGCCCAGCGTATGCACGGAGTTGATGCTGTTCAGGTAGCCGGGATCTTCGATCCCGACCTTATCGCCCGCCAGCAAAAAGGCTTGCAGCAAGCGCTCGATCGCGTCGACTGCGCCGTAACTGACGTGGTAATCGGTATCGGGGGGGGTGTCTTTATGGAACACCTGCTGACATACGGCGCGCAATTCGGGCACCAACGGGTCGGCGCCGTACAAAGCCTGGGTTTGACCGCGCACCCCAGCTATCAATTGGGTAGGTGCAGGCAAATAGCCCGGCGCCGGATTGCCACTGGCCAGATCCTGCAAGGCCGAGCTGGCCCCATGCCCTTCCCGCGCCAGCTCCCGGATCGCTTCACGAATCCGTGTACCGCGACGGCCTTGTGCATCGGCCACCCCGGCGGAGACCAGGCGCTTGTATGCCAGGGCAACCGTATTGCGGTTCAAGCCCAGTGTTTGAGCCAGTTCGCGTACCGGCGGCAAAATCTGGCCCGGAGCGATTCGCCCCAGTGCCACTTGCTGTCGGATATCATCGAAAAGTTCCTTCGCATTGCTTCCCTGGATATTCATTTTGACCTATGACATAATAGTTTATGCGCGACCCGCAGGGTCGAGTTTATCTTTTTTTTCTTCCTTACTGGTGCGCCATGTCCGAATCCGCCCCTGATCTACTTCACACCGAGCATTATCCCACCTCCACCAGTGTAGAGGCATTTCGGGAACGCATTGCCCTGGTACAACAAAGAATTGATGCCGCCTGCGTGCGCTACGGGCGTGCCGCTGGCGATGTACGTTTGCTCACCGTCAGCAAAACCTTCGGAATTGACCGCATCCGCCTGGCTTACCAGGCCGGTTGTCGCCTGCTGGGCGAGAACAAGGTGCAAGAGGCCGAAGGCAAGTACGAAGCCCTGCGCGAAGAACTACCGGATTTGGAATGGGCTGTTATTGGACACCTGCAAAGCAATAAAGCCAAGTCCGTTGCACGCTTTGCTTCTGAATTTCATGCACTGGACAAGCTCAAGACCGCAGAAGCCCTGGACCGCCGCTTGCAAATTGAAGGCCGCAGTCTGGACGTTTTCGTGCAGGTAAACACCTCCAACGAGGACAGCAAGTTCGGTTTACCCCCGGAAGAAGTCCATGCTTTTGTGCGCGAATTACCACAGTTTTCTGCTTTGAAAGTCAAAGGCCTGATGACCTTGGCCTTGATGGACGCTGACCCGGAACGGGTACGGCCTTGTTTTGCCCTGCTGCGCAATTTGCGCGATCAATTGCGCAATGACATTGCCCACGCGGAAAACATCCGTGAGCTATCCATGGGTATGTCGGGTGACTATGAAGTCGCTATTTCCGAAGGCTCCACGATTGTGCGCGTTGGACAAGCCATTTTTGGTGCACGCGCCACGCCCAATAACTTTTACTGGCCCGTCTCCGATACGGCAACAACATCATGAATCCACTACGCCTGATCATCCGCCAAAACGGTAAAGAAATCGGACACTTTGAGTCCAGCCCCTGCTGCCCGCCCGAGCAACTGATTACCGTGGCTCGCCACCTGATGACGCTGCCTGACAGCGAACTGGAACTGCAACAAGCCAAAGGCGAACACCGCATCCTGGATAGCGGGCCGCATGGCTTGCGCGTGCTCAGCGCACAGGTTCTGTACGAAACCGTTGATTTGCAAGCCTGGTTACAGCAAGGCAGCAAAGTTACTGCCTGAATCTGATCGGTACCCGGCCATAAGCCTGCTACCCTGATTCGGCAAAGCGGCGTACCCAAGACGCCGCAACCATAAAAAAACATACCCGGCTATTCGCCGGGTATGTTTTTTGTGTTTCAGACAACAGGAGCGAACGGAGACTTAGCGGTTCACCTGTTTGGCTGGCAAGGCGAATGCCAACAAGCAGCTCACCATCAAGCTACCGGCAAACAGCCACAAAGCGGCGCTGCCCGAGCCTGTCAGGTCGGTCACCCAACCAATCAGGGAGTTGCTGACCAGACCGGCGATATTAGCCAAGGAACATGCCAGAGCAAAACCGGTCGCTGCGGCAGTGCCTTTCAGAAACGTCGCTGGCAAGCTAAAGAACACAGGCACAGCACCCATAATCACAGCCGAAGCCACGGTAAAGGTCAGAACGGTCAACCAGGCATGATGAGCCACAAAGGTACTGGCAACCAGCGCAACCGCACCGATAGTCAGCGGCACGATCAAGTGCCAACGGCGTTCACGGCAACGGTCCGAGCTGGCACCAATCATCAGCATGCCCACCACACCGGCCAGCGATGGAATCGCCGTCATCAAGCCAATCTGGAAAGGATCCTGCACACCTGCCGCACGGATAAAGGACGGCATCCAGAAGCTGATGGAGTAGGTACCCAATAGAATGGAGAAGTCGATCCCGCCCAGCATCCACACCTTCAGGTTGAAGAAACCATCTTTAAAGCTGTGCTTGACACCCTTGCCTTCGGCATCGTCGGCAGCCAGGTCAGCAGCCAGACGAGATTTTTCATCATTACTCAGCCATTTCGCAGACTGATAGTTGTTTGGCAAGGCCCAGAAAGTCAGGAAACCGAGCAGCACGCTAGGAATCGCCTCCAGAAGGAACAGCCACTGCCAACCACGCCAACCGTTCATGTGATCAAAGTGACCAATAATCCAGCCGGACAAAGGACCACCAATCACGCTGGACAAAGGCAGGCCAATCATGAACAAGGCAATGATCTTGCCGCGTCGGTACGTAGGAAACCAAAGGGTCAGGTAATACAACACACCTGGCAGGAAACCGGCTTCTGCCGCACCCAGCACAAAACGCAGAATGTAGAACTGCGTCGGCGAGGTGACAAACATGGTCAGGCCAGAGAGCAGACCCCAGGTGATCATGATGCGGGCAATCCACAGCTTGGCACCCACACGTTCCAGAATCAGGTTGCTGGGTACCTCAAACAGGATGTAGCCCAGAAAGAACAGGCCAGCACCCAGACCGTAAGCCGTTTCACTCCACTGCAAATGATCGAGCATCTGCAGCTTGGCAAAACCCACGTTGATGCGGTCCAGATAAGCAGCCAAATAACAAAAGCACAGAAAGGGGATCAGACGCCAGACGATCTTCTTATAGAGATCTCCGTTTCCGTCCCGACCTGCAGGCACAGCCGTGGGACTTTGGATGGATGAATGCACCTTGTATATCTCCAGATAATTATTGGTATGCCTGGTGAACCAGAAAACTGCCTAAGAACAGCGCCTGACAGAACACAGCAGGGCCCTGAACGCGTCCGCATTCCCCCCATTGGGCTGCAGACCGTTTACAGATGAAGAATGATGTATCAACGGTGACTCCCTGCTGGACATGCCTGCTCTATCTATAGAGACAGGTCAGACACAACGGGACCCGATCAGATTGATGCGCTGAGCCCGGATCGCTCCCGGACTCAGCACCGGGCACTGCTTAGCTGGACTTCAGGTCCTGACCGTACAGGTCGTAGCCGTAAACCCAGGCCGGATCTTCTTGCGTGCGCAAGAAGGTATTGGCGTTGGAGACAGACTGAACACGAGTCGCACGCTCTTTGCGGTTGAGCTCGTACAGATCAAAAGCCGTACGGAAATCCGACAAGCCGGTCTCTTGCAAGCAGCGCGTCAACATGGCGGCATCTTCAATCGCCATGCAAGCACCTTGAGCCATGTGAGGCTTCATGGGGTGACATGCATCGCCCAACATGACCAAACGACCACGGCTCCACAAAGGCAACGGATTACGGTTACGCAATGGCCACTTGGTAATGCTTTCAGTCGATTTGATCAGGTTCTGAACCGTGGAATGATAGCCTTCAAATGCGGCCAGCATCTCTTCTTGCGAGCTGTCTACGTAAGCGCCCTGGAAATCCCAGGCAGGATGTGGCACGCCAGTCACAAAATAGTATTCATCACGTTTGCCAGTGGTGTAGTACACCATCATGTGACGGTCGTCTGTCCACCATTTCACACAGTCCTCGAACTCGTCGGCAAAGCGGGCCAGGTTTTCGCCACGGATCAGGGCACGGTGTGCCACCCAGCCGCTGTAAATCGGGTCTTCTACACCCAGCAGGGTTTCACGGATCTTGGAGTGGATGCCATCGGCACCAATCACAATGTCAGCCGTTACGCTGGTGCCATCGGCAAATTCCAGCAAAACGTCGTCACCACGGTCCACCAGATTTTGCAACCGCTTGCCAAAGTGCACGGTGCCCGGCTTGATGCTGTCAATTTGCAAAGCGTGCATATCGCCACGGTGCACGGTGATGTACGACGCACCGTATTCTTTCTTGGCAAATTCACCCAAAGGGATACGGGACAGGTAGTCACCCGTTTCGCCATCACGACTGAACCAGAAATCCGGGTGCGAACCCATATCGTCCAGCGCTTTTTCCAGACCCATGCGGCGGAAGATCTTCATCACGTTGGGGCCCACGTGGATACCGGCACCCAAACGCGAGAATTCTGGCGCCTGCTCAAATACTTCTACCTCAAAGCCAGCTTGCTGCAACAGAGTCGCCGCAGCGGCTCCGCCAAGACCGGCCCCTACAATCGCAATCTTGACTGTTTTTTCCATCGTTAGCTCCAAATCACGGCACTCATCAAAAGTGCTCACCACATGTTTTTTAGTAGTGTACACACTAAGTTTAAGCATGAAAACAGGTGATTGAGCTAGGGTTTATACCTATCCAAAGGGGATTTAAACAGCCTATAAAGAAGCTTTAAACAAGCTATTAAAACAACAATATCAACAAGTTAATTAAAAAATCAAAAACAAAAACGAGCCTTGAATATCCATACTTCAAATTTATTTAATTTTCCGATTTAACAGTGTGTAGACTCATTTATTGCGGTGCACACCCTGAAATAACAGATGCTTTAAACGCGAAATAACTGATCTGGATCAGACGTGAACCGGTCCTCGGGAAGGTATACTTGCTCAGTTGTTCTTTAACTGGCCTGCCCATTCCACAACAAGACAGAAAGACTATGCAGCCTACCTCCCCCGTTTCTGAGCCTCAAACCTTGTCCTACGATGTCACCGAACAAATCGGCCACCTGCTGCGCAAGGCGGGCCAGCGGCATACGGCCATCTTTCAGCATTACGTGGGCGACAGCCAACTAACTGCGATTCAGTTCGTGACGCTCTGCGCTCTGCGCGACCATGGACCCAGCTCGCAAACCGAGCTGGTCGAAGCGACGGCGGTCGACCAGGCCACCATACGGGGGATTATTCAGCGCCTGAAATCACGCAACCTGATTGAACTGGCACCGGACAAGGACGACAGACGCAAGGTCATTGTGGAGCTGACCCAGGAAGGGCTGAACCTGCTCGATCGTGTCATCCCTCGCGCCCATACCATCAGCGAACTGACCATGGGCAATCTGAACCCCGCAGAACGCGTGGCCATCGTCTATCTTCTGCGCAAAATGATAGACAGCACCCTGGATATGAGCGACAAAGAATAAGGCTGAACATCACTTGAAGAGACTATGTTTTATTCGGCCTTTAAGATATATTTAAAATACATCTTATAACTGATCTGCCATGACTCCTTTGACTGCCTCCCCCGCCTCTACCCGCCCAGAATGGCGCGCATTCCTGGAACTGGGATTTCGTCCCCTCTATCTTTTAGCCACGCTTTGGGGCGCTGCCAGCATTGCGCTCTGGCTCTATACGCCCGGCTGGCTGGCCAATGCGGCCATCCCTTCCCTGTACTGGCACGCCCATGAAATGCTCTGGGCCTTTATCGGCACCATTGCCGTGGGATTTTTGCTGACTGCCAGCGCCACCTGGACGGGGCAACCCACCTTGCGTGGCCCCTCTTTAGGGGCCTTGTGTCTGATCTGGATTCTGGCGCGCTTCAGCCTGCTACTTCCCCATGGCATGATGGCGGCATTGCTGCTCGATGCCCTCTTCTTTGCCATTGCCGCAGCTGAACTGGGGCGCGTCATCCTGATCGCCCGCAACAAGCGCAATTACGGTATTCCGCTCGCCATGCTGGCTTTGGGTCTTAGCCATGCTCTGTTCATGTACAGCCTGATGCAAGGGCAAGACCCCATGCCCTACTTCTACAGCGGCTTCTGGACCATGGGCTTGATCACCTTGCTGATTGCCCGTCGCATCATCCCCTTCTTTGCCATGCGCGCCTTGCCGGGCCTGAGCCTGCCTGCTCAAACTCGTAGCGGCCATTGGCAAATGGGCTTGAGTGCCATCGCCATTGCCTTGTCGCTAAGCCCCTGGCGTTTGCCTTTAGCCCTGGTTCTGGCCGCTTTGGGCTTGATCGCCTGCTTTCAATGGGTACGCTGGAAACCCTGGGCCAGCCGCAACACGCCGCTGCTGTGGATTCTGTACCTGGGCTATGCCGGTCTGGCACTGGGTCTATTAAGTGCTGCGGCGTATGAGGCAGGCTGGATTCTGCGCGCAGCCTGGCCGGTACATATTGTGGGTCTGGCAGGTTTCAGCGTGATGATTATTGGCATGCTGACCCGTACTGCCCTGGGTCATTTAGGCCGCCCCTTGCGTGCCACACCCAAAGTGGTGCTGGGTTACGGTTTCCTGATTGCCGCCTGCGTCTTGCGCTTGCTGGCCCTGATCCCAAGCAGTTGGAGCCTGCCCTTGCTGCATGCGGCTGGCCTATGCTGGATTCTGGCCATGCTCAATTACCTGCATCAGTTTGCCCCCATGTTGATTCGCCCCAGATTGAACTGATCGCAGCGTCGGCGCCACACTTTAAAAAGCAAAGTCCCTGGCACCGTTTATCTTTATTTTCTGCCTGACCGTGCCTGCTTATACTAAGCAGGCACGTTGTTTGCACCCTCTGCAAGCAACGCGGGACGGATCGTTCTGATCCTTGTTTATTCCGCGCTCTCATCCTCATGTATCTCGCCTTTTCGGCTGGTCCTTCCCTGAAACACAGGCTGCTTGGCGGACTGTGTGCTTTGCTCTTGTCGTTTTCTGCCCAGGCCGCCGACGCTTGTCACGGCAGCCGGGATCTGGTCGTCGTGGGCCATATGGATGACGATCTGCTGTTCATGAACCCGGACCTGTCCAGCAATATCCAGGCAGGTGGCTGCATGCAGGTTCTGTATCTGACCGCCAGTGAACGCAAAGGCGGGCTGGAATATATGTACAGCCGCGAGCAAGGTGTGCGCGCCGCCTATGCCTATATGGCCGGGCTGGTCAATGAATGGCAGCAAACCCGCTTGATGGTCGGCAGTGCCTCGATCGCGCAATTTACCTTGCGAGCCAGGCCGGGCATTCAGCTTAGTCATTTACGTCTGCAAGACCCTTGGCTGGGCCCCGGCTGGGGAAGCCTGACTCCCTTGAGCCGTGCAGAATCCGTACCCGGCCAAACCGTACAAACACTGGATAGTCCTCAACAAACATTGAACCGCGAGCAACTGGTTCAAACGCTGGCGGCCTTGATACGACTGTATCGGCCTACCAGCGTTCGCTATCTGGATGACACCAATCCCGTGCCTTACACCCAGCTGTGCTGGCGTTGTAGCGGACACGGGCACCCGGACCATATCGCCAGCGCCCGACTGGTTCGGGAAGCCATGCTGGCCGCCCCCGGCAATTACGCGCAAATTGGCTATGTGGACTACCCGATTCAAGAACAGGCCCGCAATCTGACCTTGAATGAAATCCACAGCAAAACCGAGATTTTCCGGCGCTACGCCTGGCATGATCAACACGCCTGCAAAGGCCCCGCTGTGTGCCAGGAACCCGCTGGTCCTGCCGCCGCCTGGGTACAACGTAGTTACTACACCAGCCGTGCCGACTATCCGGCCAGCCTGTTAAGTGACAAGGAAGGCAGGCTCAGCTTTTTCGTCTCGGGTGAACAAAACGACGCCATCAATCAATGGGATGTGCAAGAACAGCGCTGGACCACCCTGGGCGGACGCACAGCGGATGCCTTGAACGCCTTCCAGTATGCAGACGGCAGCCCCGGCCTGTTTGCACGCGATGCAAGCGGGCAAGTCTGGTTCAGCCGTGCCCCCGATGAGGACGACTGGCTCGCCTGGCAAAAAATACCCGGCCCACGCGTACTGCACACACCGATGGTCAGCCGCCGTGACAGCCAGGCTTTGGCCATGGGCACCGATGGCCGCTTTTACTGGAGCGCCGCCCGTCAGCCTGATTACGGCTGGAGTGCCTGGAAAGCCCTCCCTGTACTGGAACAGCCCGCCTACCCCGCCACTCTAAGCCTGGATAAACAGGGACGCACCCATGTCTTTGCCAGCAATCTGCAAGGCCAGCTTTTCCAGACCTCTCAGCAAAATGATTCGAAATGGCAGGCCTGGCAAGCGATTCCGGTCCCTCCCATCAGCGGCGGACTGGCTTCTATCCTGAATGCGCAAGGTCAGATTGAGCTGTATATGCGCGATCGCCAGAGCCAGCACTTGCAGCGCCTGAGCCAAGACAGCCAGCAGCGCTGGTCTCATCCGCAAGATCTGGGTTTGAACTACGTAGGCACGCCCGCTCTTAGCCTGGGCGAAAAAGAACAGGTTGTTGTGGCGATTCAAAAGAGTCCGGGTGGTGCCATTGTGCTGCTTGATCAAGAGCAGGAACAGGAAGTGGACAAGCAATCCGCGTCCCAGCCCGTTCTGTACAAACAAAACGGCACCCTTTACCTGGCCAGTCGTCCGATTGGTCCCGAGCAGCGCTATCGATTATTGGAACGCCGTCACGGCAAATGGGTGCAAGTAGCACTGACCCAGGCTCCACCACCAGGAGGTGGACAGTCCTTTAGCGAGGCCCCTGCCTTCATCAGCCAAGACTATGTGCAGCCTTGAGGAGCGAAGCATCCGCTTAAAACGTAACAAAGTACGCAGGCATGCGCCGGGCTTTCAAGACAAAGCCGGGCCAGGAAACGAATCCAGTTATTGATCCAAGCCCCAACCATAAACCCGGAATCCAGGGCCATATCGTAGTATCTTGTTGCAACAGTGTGCGCTGGCTCTCTCAGCTCCAGTACAATCGCCCGCTAACGGCTGCCGGCTTATCGGTGCCTTACTCTTTTAGCTACTCTTCAGAGATCATGAAGCCAACTACCTTATTTGCAGCCCTGTTGGGCGTCGTCATCGGCGCCGGTGGCGCGATTTATTACGCCAAAAACGTACCCGTACCGGCCAGCGGCCCGGTCAGCAGCGCCCCCAGCAGCATAGGTGCTGCTCAAACCCTGGTATTGGGCCAATCCGTCTCCGGCGAATTGACCAGCAAGAGCTTCTTGAACCTGAGCGATGGCGTACGCAGCAGCCTGTTTGATGTGAAGGCTGAAGCCGGCCAGATCATCAAGATCAGCGTAAGTGGCCCCCTGCGCCCGCAAATCAGCGTGCTGCGCAACGGCGAACTGGTCACTCGTACTCAGCGCTGCGAAGACTGCCCCGATAGCGAAACCAAAGGCCAGGCCACCACACTGGGCTTCAAGGCGGATTTCAACGACACCTACCAAGTGGTTGTCAGCGGCTTCAACACCAGTTCCTACGGTCCGTTCCAGGTCGTCGTCGATACCCTGAAAGCCTACACCGGCGAGCCTTTGACTCAAGACCAGACCATTCATGACTGGGCACTGGGCGGCCAGAAGCGTTACCGCTTGAATATCGACAAGGACGGCTTGTACAGCCTGGCCATGAAGGCCGAGCAAAACAGCATGGACGCCTATCTGAAGCTGATGGATCGTCGCGGCATGGAATTGGCCTCGGACGATGACAGCGGTGGCGGTACCGATGCACGCTTGCAGGTGTACCTGAAAGCCGGTGAGTACATTGTTCAGGCCAGCTCGGCCATGGGCGCACAAAACTTCCAGGGCGGCTTCTCGCTGGAGATCAAGCCCGAAGAAATGACCGGCGAGATCGAGCTGAAAAACGGCGACAGTCTGACTCTGGACGGCGATGGCAAAACCGGTCTGTTCACGGGTGAAACCCAAACCTACAGCTTCACCTTGTCCGAACCCAAACTGGTCACCGTGCAAATGGACGCCCAAGGCTTCCAGGCCACGATGGAAGTAGACTCCACCAGTGCCAACCAATACGGTGATGAAGCCGGCCAACAACGCGTCCGCGGCGTACTGGCTGCAGGCGAACACCAGGTGAAGATTTCTGGCTCCAACCAGGCTGGTCTGTTTGCCCTGTCCGCCTCGGCTGATGAAGTCCCTGCCAATGCCGGCGGCGGAACCATCCGTGTGGGTGAGCCTCGCCAGGCTCTGATGCTGCAAGGCATCACCAGCGACAGCTACCAGTTGACCGTACGTCAACCTGGCAGCTACGTCATTGACATGACCTCGCCTATCTTCGATACCTACCTGGTGCTGCGTAAAGACGGTCAAACCGTTGCTGAAGACGATGATAGCGGCGGCGACATGAACGCACGTCTGGAAGTCCAGCTGGAAGCGGGCGAATACGAAGTCAAAGCCATGTCCTTGGGTAGTTACGACCAGGATATGGAATATGAGCTGTCGGTAAAACGTCGTTAAGACGGTTCAGACAAGCGGAAATCAAGGCTGAAAGCTCCCGGGCTTTCAGCCTTTTTTCTTGTCCTGCAGCCAACTGGGGCTTGATCTGAAACAAGAATATTGACGCTACAGGGTATACACCTAAGCACGCTCACCCTGCCCACAAAGCCGCACTGATATTGGCTTTAAGAAGTGCTCCCCCTCCTTTTTTGCCTGACGTTTGATCTGCTTACGATTTGCTTTTGGGATTACCTTGATAATATAAATGCAAATCATTATCATTAATTTCATTATTGATGCGCTACCTTTTATCAGGAGCAATGCATGCAGACACTCGCCCAACAGTCCCAACACGCTCTTACCCAACGCGACGAACTGGCCTCCTGGCGCAATTTGATCACACAGGGCAACCAGGCCTTTCAATCCCACAATTACACCGATGCCATCACGCACTATCAGCAAGCTCGTGCGTATGTGAAACCGCTGCTGTTTGGCTCTTGCGAAGGGGCCGACGCCACCATTGCCGCCTGGGTCATTGCCCATTTGAATCTGGCCGATGCCTGCGAGCAACTGGGTCAAAGTGACGAACAGGGTCTGCACCTGTGCACAGCTCATGAAACCTTGTGCTGCGCCGCTGCCAATACCCGTCTGGCGGACGACTGGCGCATGGCTGCCTGGCAACACAGCCGCCGCACTTATGCCGAACTGGCCCGCTATGCGCGACGCTACCCCCATCATGTCCCTACCTGCTCTGCCCTGTTCTTAGGGGCGGTCAGCCCGCAGGAACGCTCTTTTTCTCATTAGTTTCATTCTGTCCCCCAGGCGCCACCGGCCTGGGGTTTATCGAGGAGTGCGTCTTGTCTTACACCTTACCTGCCCTGCCTTATGCCTACCATGCTCTGGAGCCGCATATCGACACCCAGACCATGGAGATTCACTACAGCAAACATCATCAGACCTATATCAATAATCTGAATGCGGCACTGGAAGCGGCCAACTTGCCCTACCCGCCTATTGATGAGCTGGTAGCCGGGCTGGACACCTTGCCTGAATCCCTGCGCAATGTCGTGCGCAACAATGGTGGCGGTCATGCCAACCACAGCTTGTTCTGGACCGTCATAACGCCCGATGCCGATAGCACCCTTCCCAACGATCTGGCTTATGCCATAGACCGGGATCTGGGCGGTTTCGAGTCATTCAAGGATGCCTTTACCAAAGCGGCGATCTCACGTTTTGGTAGTGGCTGGGCTTGGCTCAGTGTCACCCCGGAAAAGAAGCTGGTGGTAGAGAGCACCGGCAATCAGGACAGCCCGCTGATGCACGGCAACACACCCATACTGGGCCTGGACGTGTGGGAACACGCCTACTACCTGAAGTATCAGAATCGTCGGCCTGAATACATTGCGGCCTTTTTCAATGTGATTAATTGGCCCGAAGTGCTGAGAAGATACCTGGAAGCCGTTAAATAAAGCGGTTTTACGCCCCGTCAAACCCTGTCACCTTACTCGGAGACAGGTAGCAACAAGCACTTTAGCTTGTCGCCTTTCCAAGCAACCCTCCACTTTCGGAGGGTTTTGGCTTTAGGGGCACATCCCTACACAGTCCAGCATCCACGCCTGGGTTTGGCCCAATTGCGCAGTGCATCACCAAACGCTATGTTGATTGTTAGCGCCCTTACCACACACATCCCCAGGCCCCCACATGTTGAGTCTCTGCGATCGTATTCAATCCCTACGTTCCCTGTTTCACTTCGATGCGGTGCAGCTTCTGGGCTGTGCACCACAAAGCCGTACGCATCTGGAATTGCATTGTGAAGGCTATAACCTGAACTGTGCCTCTGCCTTGGGGACAGGCTTTCCGCAAATCTATCCACCCGGATTTACGGCGCAAGCCTCTCCCCACGATTTGCTACCCCCCTCCATTTCCGAGTGCTCGGACACCATGGATCCTCCTTTTCGCAGCACTGCTATCTATACCGATGCTCTGCTGCGTGGTGGATTTCAGGATGGCATGACGGTAGAACTGCAGCGAGGGGATTCCTATCTGGGGATGATTCACTTTTCTTCCCAACAGGCCGGCAGCTTCAATCGCCACGTCCGCACGCTGGCGCTGGGCGCAAAAATCCTGCTGGAAGAGGCCATGCAAAACATGGTCGCGCAAAACGGCATCGTCTTGCATTTGGTGCCACAGGCAGGCAGCCTGATCATGCGTGAAGACATGCTCTCCAATGCCTCCCAATTCAGCCCCGCACTGGCTAAAGCCTTGTCCTTCATGGGCCAGGAGACCTCAACCTTGCAAGCGTTCTGGTTGGAGGGCAAACGAAGCTATCGACTGCAAGCACAGCGTTTTCCCAAGGGGGATGTTCTGGTTCGACTGGTCCCCGCTCCCTTGCCCGCCGCGCTCAGTGCCAAGGAAATGCAAGTACTGGGCTGGCTGGTAACGGGCTATACCGACCGGGAAATTGCGGCCAGTCTGTTTTTAAGCGAACGCACTGTGCATTCGCATGTCACGTCCTTGCTGCGCAAGCTGGGCATTACCAGACGCACAGAAGCCGCTGTTAAAGCGGCTCTGAATCACTGGTATGTGCCGGATGCGCATGGTGCTATCCTGGCTGCCGTGCCCGGACTCTGCCATTAAACGACAAGGTCCGGGGTAGCGTTCAAACCATGAACATCACAGCGTATTAGCGTAGACCGCTCAACAAGCCTGCGGCTTCGTCCACGCAAGCACGTTCCGCATCCAGTAGCGTATCGCCGCCCATCCCGCCCAGAAAGTCCGCGTAAGGATCAGCCAGCGTACGTACACCGGTCAGCTCCTCGATGACAGCCTGACCGCAGAATGGCAAGTAATGCGGGCTGTACCCCCCTTCCTGCACAAAAGCGATACGACCTTCGCACACTTCCTCGGCGCAGTCGATAATTTGACGCGCCATCTGACGGAAACCGGAAGCCGTCACCATCATGCGTGCCAGCGGGTCCATCATGCTGGCATCAAAGCCCGAGCCCACGATAATCAGCTGCGGTTTATAGGCGCGCAGCGCAGGCAACACCACTTTTTCCATGGCATAGAGGTAAGCGGCATTCCCACCACCGGGAGGCAATGGGATATTCAGGTTGTAGCCCAAGCCTTCGCCCTCGCCGCGCTCAGTCGTAAAACCGCTATTGGCCGGGAAGCAAAGATGCTGGTGCAGGGAAATGGTCAAAACCGAAGGGTCATTCCACCAGATATCCTGCGTACCATTACCGTGGTGCACGTCCCAATCCAGAATCGCGACACGATCCAGGCCCAGTTCTTCGCGAGCGTACGCCGCGGCCACCGAGGTGTTATTAAAAATGCAAAAACCCATCGCACCAGCACGGGGTGCGTGGTGGCCGGGTGGGTTTACCAGTGCGTAGCCATTACTGACTTCACGACTGACCACTTTCTTGACCATCTCAATGGCGCCACCGGCAGAAAGCATGGCAATTTCAAGGCCGCCATTACCCATGGTGGTGATGCCGTCGCCGGTGTCGCCGCCGGTTGGCAAGGCACTGACACGCTTCATGTTTTCCAGATGCTCTGCCGTATGCACACGCAAAATATCCTTGTCGCGTGCAGGCTTGGCCTGGATGCTAGTCAGATGATCAATTTGCCCGGAGGCGCAAACCAGCTCGTGAAAGCGGCGCTTCGTATCGGGATGGGCCAAGTGGTGGCTGATCGGTTGTAAACGGGCCCCCAGATTGGCCGAGGCAAGACTGCCCGTCCCCGTATCTACCCAGCCGTAAAGAGTGTTCCAAATATATCCTGTTGCCATGTCGTCTCCTTTCTTTTGGTTTGTTTGGCAGAACCATAGTAGGGATCTGAACGGCGGAAAGAATCCGTAGGATTGCCGAATTTATGGGCTGACGGCCCCCCCCAAGGTCTAAACCAGCTCGGCAATATTGATTATTTCTGCTCCGCAAGCCTCAACCAACTCGGCATCGTAGCTGGCGAACAGCACAACACGGTCTTGCGACCAGATCTGGAACTGCTCCGCCAAAGCGGCACGAGCCTGCGTATCCAGGCCATTGCTGGGGCCATCGGCAATGATCACTGCCGGGTCACCCAAGGCCGCCGCCGTCAGAAATACCTTGCGGCGCGTGCCTGTCGACATCTGCTCAAAGCGCTTGTCCAAGTGTGGCTCCAGCCCTAATCGGCAGGCCAGATCCAGCGCATTGTCATCCACATGGGTGTTCTTTTCTGCGGCGATTTGCGCCAACAGTTCACGGCCCGTCTGGGACGGAAACAGCATGCAGTTGTCGGGTACATAAGCCATACGAGCGCGGGCTTGTCGGGGCGTTTGCATCAGCGAGTGCCCGTCTATCCACACTTCCCCCGCATCCGGTTCGAGCAAGCCTGCAATGATGTTCAGCAAGGTAGATTTGCCGGTACTGTCTTCTTCACAG
Organism: Alcaligenes nematophilus; assembly: GCF_026344155.1. NCBI lineage: Bacteria > Pseudomonadati > Pseudomonadota > Betaproteobacteria > Burkholderiales > Alcaligenaceae > Alcaligenes > Alcaligenes nematophilus. Next base: position 186,825 of record NZ_JAPKMZ010000004.1, read on the forward strand.
AGCGCCACGCAGCCAGGCTGAAATGTATGAGTCAGCCCCTTGAAAACGGGGTAGTCGCCATAGTTTTTACTGAGATTGTCTATGCGTAGCATGCTGGAAGTCACTGCCAAAGAAGCGCCTGGGCAGACAAAAGATGCTCTGACGAGGCGGGATAAAAAAACAAGTACGGGACTGCCCCGAACAGGGGCCTTAGTATAGGTCTTTATGGGCTGATGTTTGGACTGCTTGCTGTGCTGTGGCCATGCAGGGTTCAGCAACTATGGAGCAAAAACCTTGTCGGGCACAGCCTTGCCAGGCATTCATGCGCGGGTCTACAGCCAAAACCAAAAAAATAGCCTGAAACAAGACAAGCTTGTTCAGGCTATTTCTCCGCGTGGACTTGCTTATCCCAAGGCCGTATCCAGCAACATCATCAAGACAAAACCGATCATCAAACCGCCGGTTGCAAAGGTTTCATGTCCTTGCCGGTGCGATTCGGGAATGATCTCGTGGCTGATCACAAACAGCATGGCACCCGCTGCAAAGCCCAGACCAAAAGGCAGAAGCACCAGCGAGCTGCTGACGGCCACCGCACCCAGCACGGCCCCAACCGGCTCAACCAGACCACTGGCCATACCCAAAACTACCGAGAAGGTACGGCTATAACCAGCAGCCAGCAAGGCCAGTGCCACCACCAAACCTTCAGGCACGTCCTGAATGGCAATACCCGTGGCCAGCGCATTGGCGCGCACACCTTCATTACCCACATAGCCCACGCCAATGGCCAAGCCTTCCGGGAAGTTGTGCAGCGTAATGGCGATCACAAACAGCCAGGTACGGCGCAGCTTGGTGGACGTCGTACTGCCAGGACCTTCACGCCCTTTGATGAAGTGTTCGTGCGGCAGGATGCGATCAAGCAGCATCAAGGCTGCAGCCCCCAACAAGATGGACAGGCCCACGGCGGAGCCCGCGCCCCAGGCACCACCGCCAAACACTTGCTGGTTCTGTGCCGCTTCCAGACCCGGCAGAACCAGCGAGAAAGCACAAGCGGCCAGCATCACCCCCGCCCCAAAGCCATACAGCGTATCTTGCGTACGCTGCGACATGGTTTGAGAAAACATGACGGGCACGGTGCCCAGTGCTGTGGCCAGTGCCGCGATGGAGCCGCCCACCAGGGCCTGCAAGACCACCGGGTGATCTTGTGCGTACAGCCAGAACTGATGACAGAGCGCCCAGACGCCCCCCATGGAGATGATGAGTCCAACCCACAGGCGCAGGTGTTGGCGCCAGTTAGGCGAGCTTCCCTTATTGGGTGAAAAGTAGTGGCTTGTTTTCGGTTTCATAGCCGTGCGCCCCCAGAAAATTACGCAATCCAGGTTTGCCTGATACAGACGCAAAGAGCCGTAAAACGGCTCTTGCAAAGGCATGGATGCTGTACAAACCATCATAGCGACTTCATCTTCGATTTAAAACATAAATATCGAAATGCTAACAATTCTCATTAGCGTTTCAACAAATAAGCCACAATCCATGAAATCAGCTTGGGGTTTGACAGCCATCCAGCCTGTTATCTGCGCTTTGCATGGCGATGCAAAACCGAATGAATACTAGCTCAGGCAGTATGCAATTGATGCTTGATTGCCTCCAAAGCCTGGGCCTGTTCAGCCACAGCATTTTCCAATTGAATCAGCTCTTGCTGGAGCTGTTCCAGACTTTGCTCGGCCTGCTCCACGACCTGTTCCGCCAGCTCCTGGGCACTATTCATCACCCCATCACTCAAGCTCATGTACAGACGGTTGTAGTCGATCAACGGCGCTTGCCCTTCCCCCTGCTCCTGGAACACTTCATAGCCAATATGCGCAGGCAGATTCAGTGTCGGCACGTCTGGCTGCATCAACTGGAAATTCGCCAGGATAGTCTGGCTTAACTCCGCAAACGCCTCGCTCAAGTTCTGGCCAAGTTCGGTACGCACAGCGGCAACATCTTGCTGGGCGGCATGTTTTTCCAGTACTTCGGGCAATTGGGGCACCACTCGCCGCCAGGTGCCTTCTGTCAGAGCTTGCACGGCTCCTTGCAGCACCAGCGTTTGCTCTTCAATACGCTGACGCAATTGGGTAGCGGCCTGCTCCAGCGTTTGCGTCAAGGGACTCAGAATCACTTCTTCTATATGGTGCAATTGCAGCTCGGCAGGTTTACGCTGCTTGTATGCCAAGGCAGGCTTCAGCAGGTTCTGCACTGCCAGATACAAGCGCTCGAAGCCCGCCTGCTCCAAGCCCTGCTCTTCATCCTGCTGACTGCGCGCCATATGCACGGACAGGGACAAGGCCGGTTTGAGCAAGTCACTGCTCAAGCCCCAATGGTTCAGGGCCTGCGCTGCCCGCGTCATCACGTCCTCTTCCTGCAACTGGCGGTTATCGGCCGTCTTGTTGCAAAGCACTTTGACGATCTCGTCGTCGATCTCATCTTCCTCGATGCGATCGCTGCGGGTAATCACCGGCAGCAAGGGCTTGTTGCGGCGCAATTCCACCAGCAAATCGCCCAACTCCTGTACTTGCCCCGGTGCGCTGGAACTGCTCAGCCACAAGAGCGCATCCGTGCTTTCCAGAAACTGCTGTGTCAAAGCGGCGTTGTGAGCATTAGCCGAGTGCAGGCCGGGGGTATCCAGCAACACCAGCTTCTCGCCCAGACACACCCCTTGCAAAGCAACCGTGGTTTCCGTTGCCCCTTCCTGAAAACCCTCAGGCATGGGCTGCATCTGCCCATCGGCCAGACGGAAGAAATCCACGCTATGACCCTGACGACGAAAGCGGTCCGCCAGGAAATTACACAAGGAGCTTTTACCGGCATTAAAGGAGCCAAACACCAGCAACATAATGCGATCGCGGAAACGATCCGCCAACTCCTGCGCGGGTGCCAATGCAGACCAGGAAGCCGCCCAGGCCTCTTTTTGTTCTTGCAACTGCTGATTCAGTTGTCGAGCACTGTGCGCCAATGTCCCCTGCTCGGCCAATGCCGTGCAGGACAAGGCTTGCGCCACGGTCGTCTGGCCCAAATCCGCCAGCCACTGCTCCATCTTGGCAATAGCGGGCTGCATATCCTGACTGGCAGGATTGAGCTGCGCAACCGCCTTGATAAACGTGCTTTCCACCGACATTACGCATGCTCCAATGTGGACAGACCTTCCAAAGCCTGACGCGTTTGCTCAAGCTGATTTTCAGTCGCCTCGATCTGCTTCTCCAAAGCAACACGGCCATCCGAGACTTCAAAATAATGGGTGAAATCCTGAACCAGCTTGTCGCGACCCGCCTGCTCGCAGAAAATACGACGCAGATCATCTCGGTACTTCACCGACACACCCATCACCGCAATCATGACGGTATCCATGCTGCGCACCGAGGTACGTTGGGCCGCTGGCAAGCCTACGGCACCGTATTCCACCAGATGCCCATTGATCGCAATACACGCACGCGAATAGGCAATCTGCAAACGGGCACGCTCTTGCTTGCCTGCCGTCATCTTGAAACCAAACTCGAAGGTATCCGGCACCAGGGAATGATCCACGCCGGGGGCATTGACTACCGGCTCCAGATCCTTCTCGATGCCTTCCAGAATCGTGCGCAGACCGTCCACAAAATCAATGTGCTGCTGCTTTTGCGTCTGCTGCAGGCTATGCAGGCTTTGCTCTTGCGTTTGCTGCAAGGCGTTCAGTTCTTGCGTCAGCTCGGTCAGCAAGGCTTCACGCTCGAACTCGCGGGCTTGCGGCACACGTTTCAAGGCCGCTTCCAAAGAAGCCTGCAAAGCGGGAATTCCGCTTTTCTCCAGCATGCGCTGCTTGCCCCCATCACGGCCCTGGCGATAGCGGGTGCTGGACACGGGGTGCAGTGTCACACCGGCACACTGCTGCTGAATCGCGCCCAGCACTTTCTCTTGCTGCTCGTCATCGGCCAACTGGTCAATCTGGCTGATGACCATCAGGTTCTGACGCTGGGAGCGTTGATGGTCTGCGGCCAGCTCTTGCAGCAAATTGTTTTCCAGCGCGTCCAGCTCGCCCTCTTTGGCCGCGTGGACGAACAGACGAATATCCGCCTGCAAACCCATGGCTTCACGCGCCAGAGCATCGTCCTGCAAGGCCACGTCTGCGTACAGACCGGGCGCATCCAGCCAGCGCACCCCTTCATGCACATGCTCGGCCAATGCGACAGTTTCACGGCGATCAGCCACATTGAAAACATCACTGCCCATCAACTCATTAAGCAGACGACTTTTGCCGTGATTGTATTTACCGACTACGGTCACCGTTGGCGGCACGTTCAATTGCAAGAGAACGCGCAAACGATCCAGATCCCAGCGGCGCTGTGGCAACACGGCCAACACAGGCTCCAATACTTGATCAAGGGATAGTGCCAACTGATTCATAGTCTCTTCCTTTTGTTTCACTTATGTTTGGACCCAAGCAGGCGATAAGCCACCAAGCCAAACACCACGCCCCAAAATGCAGCGCCCAGTCCAAACAAGCTCATTCCTGATGCGGTGGTTAAAAATGTGATGACAGACGGCTCGATATAGCCGCTTTCACTGACCATCACCCGCACATTGGCCACAATGGCCCCTATCAACGCCAGACCCGCCAGGGCTGCAATCAAGGAGGCGGGCAAAGCCGTAAACAAATACACAATCGAGCCGGCAAAGGTGCCGCCCAAGAGATAAAACACGCCATTGGCAATACCAGCCACATAGCGCTTGTCGGGATCAGGATGGGCATCCTTGCCCGTACACAAAGCGGCGGTAATGGACGACAGCACAATGGTGATGCCCCCAAAACAGGCCACCAACATCGAGGCCAAACCGGTGCCAGCCAACACGGGGCGCGATGGCGTGGGGTAACCCGCCAACTGCAAGACCGCCATGCCGGGCAGATACTGCCCCGTCAAACTGACCAGCACCAAGGGCAAGGTCAGGCTCAACAAGGTCGCGATATTGAATTCCGGAGTAACCCACACCGGGCGGGCCAGCTCCAGCTGGAACGCTTCCATATGCACTTGGCCGCTGGCCATGGCCATCACAAATCCGGACAAGGCCACCAGCACAATCGCGTAACGCGGCAAAAAACGCTTGCCCAGCAAGTACACCGCCAACATCACCAATACGATGGCGGGCATGTCGCTGCTGGACTTGAACGCCGCCATACCGAACTGGAGCAAAATACCGGCCATCATGCCCGCAGCAATGCCCTTGGGGATGAAGGAAAGAATCTTTTCAAAACCGCCTGTCAGACCAATGACGACGATAATCAAGGCAGCGCTAAGATACGCCCCCACCACTTCAGGCATGGTGATGCCTGGAAACAGAGTCAGCAGCAAAGCCGTTCCCGGTGCGGACCAGGCTGTAATAATGGGCAGCTTTAAATACGCGCTCAGGAGCAAACCGCTCAAACCAGCGCCTATGGAAATCGCCCAAATCCAGGAGATCAACTCCGCGTCAGCAATTCGGCCCACTTGTGCGGCCTGAATAAAGATCAGCAAAGGACCGGCATAGGCGATCAACACCGACAAAAATCCGGCCACCCAGACCGACGCCGATCCACTTTTTAATCCCATCGTTTTGTCTCCCCAGTCTTTTTGTTTGAATTCTCAACTTTACTCGGTGCTCAGGCTGCGCTGGGATCGCAGCCTGAGTTTTTTACTGCTGCGTAACTTAAATAGCCGACGGGTGCGTCGCCAAGGGAGTCACGGAAATCTGCATGTAAGGGAACAAGGGCAAGGCGCTGAGCAGATTGTGCAGCTCTTCATTGCTCTCGACATCGAATACGCTGTAGTTGGCGTACTGACCCACCACGCGCCAGATATGCGGCCACTTGCCCGAGCGTTGCAGATCCTGCGAGTAGGCTTTTTCTTCAGCCTTGATACGGGCAGCCTCTTCGGCTGGCAGGGAGTCAGGGATATCAACAATCATGTGAACCAGATAAAGCATGGTGTTCCTTTCTAAAAACAAGCGCTCGGGCACTCAGGCCTGGGCTAAAAAATTCAATACGGCGCGCTCGAAGGCTTCGGGCGCTTCCAGATTGGACAGATGCGAGGCCGGTACGACCGCCACTTTGGAGCCAGGAATATTGGCTTGCATGGCCTGGGCATCGGCCACCGTGGTGACCGGGTCCCACTGGCCAGCGACCAGCAGGGTCGGTGCCGAAATACGGCTGATCTGATCACGCAGATCCGACTCGGCCAAGGCATCGCAGCAGGCGGCGTAACCCAGCGGGTCCAGCTTGGCCAGACTATCCTGCATCGCTTTTACCAGCTCCGGCGATTGCCGGATGAAGGCTTCGCCAAACCAGCGCGAAGGCGCCGAATCCGCCAAAGTACGCATCTGGGCGGCGCCGCCTTGACGCAAGGCTTCGGCACGTTCCTGCCAGGCTTGAGCGGTACCAATCTTGGCAGCGCTATTACACACGATCAGCGCATTCAAACGCTCCGGGGCATTCACCCCCAACCACAAGCCGGTATGACCGCCCATGGACAGACCACAAAACGCAGCCCGCTCAATATCCAGCGCATCCAGAATCGCCAGCACATCACGCCCCAAGTCCTTGAAGCGGTATGGGCCAGGCGTGACCGGACTGCCGCCATGACCACGGGTGTCATAACGGATCAGACGATAGGACTGGGCGAAACCTGCCACCTGCGGGTCCCACATCTCTTGCGTGGTGCCCAGGGAGTTGCTCAGAATCAGGGCCGGGGCCAGCGGATCACCTTCCACGCTGACGCGGAACATGCCCCGCTCGGTATTCAAGGCGCTGGGGCTGACCGTCATTGGCCCTCTCCCTGCTTTGCCGCGGCAATGGGCAAACCAATCATTTCTTCCAGCGCTTCATGCGTCAAACCAGGCACCAGATCAATCAGCTGCAAACCTTCTGGCGTGCAAGCCAGGGTGGCCAAATCGGTATATACGCGCTTCACGCAAGCCAGGCCGGTCAAGGGATAGCTGCATTGTTCAACCAGCTTGCTGACGCCTTGCTTGGTCAGCACATCCATCATGACCCAGGTTTGCTTGGCACCAATGGCCAGATCCATGGCACCGCCTACGGCGGGAATCGCGCCGGGCTCACCCGTGCTCCAGTTGGCCAGATCGCCGGTTGCCGACACTTGGAAAGCGCCCAGCACACAAATATCCAGATGGCCGCCACGCATCATGCCAAAGCTGTCGGCATGATGGAAAAACGCGCCACCGGGCAGCAGCGTCACCGCTTGCTTGCCCGCATTGATCAAATCGTAATCTTCCTGCCCGGCGGCCGGTGCCGGGCCCATGCCCAGGATACCGTTCTCGCTGTGCAGTACCACTTCCACACCAGCGGGCAAATGGTTGGCTACCAGAGTTGGCATGCCAATACCCAGATTCACATAGGCGCCGTCATGGATGTCCTGGGCGACGCGCTGCGCCAATTCGTCTTTACTGCGGCGCTGATAATTGAGCGTCATGCTGTCCCCCTTCATGCTCTGTCCGTTCATGCCTTGAACCCACCTGCTTCTGTGCGACTGCGTGGCACCACCACGACGCGACGCACATGAATGCCGGGCGTCACAATGGTTTCGGGGTCCAGTTGACCCAGTTCCGCCAGCTCAAACACACTGGCAATGGTGGTACGAGCTGCGGTCGCCATGACCGGACCAAAGTTGCGCGCCGCCATGCGGTAGGTCAAATTCCCCCAACGGTCCCCCCGCTCGGCCTTGATCAGGGCGACATCTCCATGAATGGGCTCTTCATAGACATGCCAGCGACCATTGATCAAACGTGTTTCCTTGCCCTTGGCCAGTTCTGTGCCATAGCCTGTCGGGCAGAAAAAGCCACCGATACCCGCACCGGCGGCGCGCAATCGTTCGGCCAGATTGCCTTGAGGCACCAACTCCAGCTCGATCTTGCCGCTGCGATACAAGTCATCAAATACCCAGGAATCAGCCTGACGGGGGAAGCTGCAAATAATTTTGCGTACCCGGCCTGTTTTAAGCAAAGCCGCCAGCCCCACATCGCCATTACCCGCATTGTTGTTGACGATAGTCAGGTCGCGAGCACCTTGCTCGATCAGACCGTCGATCAACTCTGTGGGTATGCCAGCCGTTCCAAAACCACCGACCAGAATCGTGGCGCCGTCCTGCACATCATGCAAAGCCTGTGCAACACTGCTTACCTGTTTATCGATCACTCCGTTCTCCGTATAAAGCACTGACGCTACGGATGGGCTCAGCCCTTACGTCAGGCACAGCAAAAACAAGTCAGCCCAGGGCCTGGTTTGACTTGGCAAACACAGGCCCTGGACTGAAGCAAGACTTAGGCAGCCAGACGTGGACGATTCACGATCTGGTTGTCCTTGCCATCGACCAAGGGGGTCAAGGAAATATCAAACACGATCTCTGCAAAAGGACCATCCAGGTTTTCGGCAGCGATGCGGGCAGGATCCGTGTGCTCGGTCAGCGGTGGCACCAGACCATCGCGAGTAGCGTAGGCGAAGTCGTCGTACACCAGCGGATCGCCGTCGATATTGATCTGCGTGGTCAGCTTGCGGTGGCCAGGAGCCGTCACAAAGAAGTGAATGTGCGCAGGACGGTTCCCGTGGCGGCCCAGCTCGTTCAGCAGGCCTTGGGTAGGACCATCCGGAGGACAGCCGTAGCCCTTGGGCACAATGCTCTGGAACTTGTAGCGACCGTTTTCATCGGTAATGATGGTGCGGCGCATATTGAAGGGTTGTTGCTCGCCGGTGGGGTCAAAGTGCGAGTAAAAGCCTTTGGTATTGGCATGCCAGACTTCAACCTGAGCACCCGCAATAGGCTTGCCGTCCGCACCAGCCACGACGCCGTGCATGATCAGGGTTTCGCCAGCGGTATCGGAACCGTCATCCAGGCGAACAAAACCTTGCGCCACAGGAGCGCCCGACACGTACAAAGGACCTTCAATGGTGCGTGGCGTACCGTTGTCCAGACCCAGTTCCTTGTCCATGGCGTCCATGCGCATGTCCAGAAAACGGTCAAAGCCCAGACCGGGAGACAGCAAACCGGCTTCGCTGGCCGTACCCAGACGGTTCAGGTAAGCCACGGCTGCCCAGTACTCGTCGTTGGTGATTTCCAGATCTTCAATGGTCTTGAACAGATCGCTGATGATGCGGTACATGATCTGCTTGACGCGTGGATTGCCACCGGGCTGATCCAGGCCAGAGGCCAAACGCAGGAAGTCTTGTACATCGGGGGTGTCAAAAATTTTAACGCTCATTCTGTGTCTCCTAATATCCTGAAAAAAGTGTTCCAAGCAAAGCCGCTACGACTGGCTTCTTATTGCGCCTAGGCAGCCGAGCCAACACTGACTTGTGTCCTGTCGCGGCGGAAATACTGGACACGATCCTCGTCCAGTACGATACCCAAACCCGGCCCTTGAGGTATCTGTAATTCAAAATTGCTGTAATTCAGTGGCTCTGCCAGGATTTCCTCGGTCAAGAGCAAGGGCCCGAACAGTTCCGTGCCCCACTGCAATTGGTTCACTGTGGCAAACACATGGGCTGCGGCAATCGTGCCGATCGCGCCTTCCAGCATGGTGCCACCATACAATTCAATACCAGCGGCTTCGGCAATCGCTGCTACTTGCAAACCTGCACGCAACCCCCCGGACTGTTCAATCTTGATCGCGAACACGTCGGCGGCACCATCACGAGCCAGTGCAAAGGCGGAGGCCGGGCCGGTCAGGGATTCATCGGCCATCAAGGCAATCGGGAAGCGACCTTTCAGATCGGCCAGAGCATCAGCACGACGCACTGGCTGCTCCACCAGCGAGCACCCGGCATCGACCAGGCCAGCCATACCATACTGAGCCTGCAAGGGGCTCCAGGCCATGTTCACATCTACGCGAACATCGGCGCGATCACCCATCGCTTTCTTGATAGCCGCTACATGCGCCACATCGTCCTTTACCGGGCGGCGACCAATCTTGAGTTTGAAAATACGGTGACGAGCCTGCGCCAGCATGCGCTCGGCTTCATCAATATCCTTGGCGGTGTCACCCGAGGCCAGTGTCCAGGCAACAGGCAGGCTGTCGCGCATGCGGCCACCCAGCAGGTGCGAAACCGGCAGACCGGTGCGCTTGCCCAGGGCATCAAACAGCGCGGTTTCTACCGCACTCTTGGCAAAACGGTTATCCTGAATCGCCGTGTTCAAGCGAGCCATCAAAGCCGGCACGGCGCTGGCATTGGCGCCCAGCAGCAAGGGAGTGAAGTAGGTGTCGATGGCCAGCTTCATACCTTCGGGCGACTCGGCACCGTAGGCCAGACCACCAATGGTCGTGCCCTCGCCTACACCCACCGTACCGTCCGAACAGTACAAGCGCACCAGCATCAAAGTCTGGCCTTGCATGGTCGTCATCGCCAATTGATGAGGACGGATCGTAGGCAGATCCAGCAGCAAAGTCTCCACCCTTTCGATCAGGGCTGGAGCTGCTAATAGTTGAGAAGATCGCGTGTGTTCCATGCCTTGATTGAACACGAAGCAGGCCCGTTATTTCCAAGACTAAATAGGTCTAGTTCTATACCTTTAGAGTATAGTTTCTGATATAAATATTAAAAATCAAGAAACTAAACACCATCAATTCAGCCTAGGTATGGTTTTCCCTTATGGATCTACGTCAGCTCAAATATTTTGTGGCCGTTGCCGAAACCCGCAACTTCACACGGGCGTCCGAGCGCCTGCACATGGCCCAGCCCCCGCTTAGCCGACAGATCCAATTGCTGGAAGAGGAGCTGGGCGTCACACTGCTGCTGCGCAATAACCGCCCCTTGCGGCTGACCGAAGCCGGACGGGTATTTTATGAGCAGGCCTTGCAGATCTTGAGCCGGGTCGATCAACTGGTGCATACGACACGGCAAATCGGACTGCATCAGCGACAAACCCTGTCGATAGGCTTTGTGGCTTCTACCCTGTACGGCGGCCTGCCCGCTTTGATGCGCAAGCTGCGACATCAATATCCGGAAGTGGATATGCAAACGGTAGAGCTCACCTCCATGCAGCAGTTGGAAGCCTTGAAGTCAGGACGGATTGATGTGGGGTTCGGACGGATACGACTGAATGATGCGTCGGTGCAAAGAACGGTGTTGCGGGAAGAACAACTGGCCCTGGCCATTCCCCCCAGCTCGGATCTGGCCAATTCAGACAAGCCATTGAGCCTGAAAAAAGTGCAAGGCCAAAAGCTGATTGTGTATCCCAAAGAACCCAGACCCAGCTTCGCGGACCACGTTCTGCACCTGCTGCACGATCACAGCGTGCGCCCAGCTGAAGTTTATGAGGCCGGGGAAATTCAAGCGGCCTTGGGATTGGTGGCTGCCGATTCTGGCTTGTGCTTGATCCCAACCTCGGCTCGTCTGCGCAACGATCTGCACTACCGCTTGATCGAAGAACCGCAGGCGACTTCACCGATTATCTTGACGCACAGGATGAACGATCAGGCTTGGTATATCGAGGCGATCAAGGGGTTGGTCGCTGAAATGTAAGGTCTGACTGTCGTCACTAACAACCCCCTTCCCCTTTGGGCCCGGATTGACTCACTTCTGAAGCCACTCTAATATCATTAACACGTTAACCAAAACTAGAGACAAGCATGCAACAGGTGACGATTCAGCAGGCTGGAAGAGACCCGATCAGCGCGACCTTATGGCCAGCTCCTGATGCCAAAGCGTCCATCATCATTCACCCCGCCACCGGCGTCCCACAGGATTTCTATCGTCCTTTTGCAGAACATCTGAACAGCCTGGGATTCATTGTTCTGAGCTACGACTACCGGGGTATCGGCCGATCTCGTCAGAAGGATATACGCCAATGCGATGTTTCCATGTCCGAGTGGATGCTGGAGGATGCGGTTTACGTCACAGACTGGGTCGTCCATCGTTTTAACGGCTTGCCCATGTTGGCTGTTGGTCATAGCGTTGGCGGCCATGCGATTGCTATCTCCCCCGCGACTCGCTCCGTGAAAGCTGCCGTGATGATTGCGTCACATGCGGGGGTTACCGCTTTAATTGAAAAGCCCATGGAGCGCTTTCGGGTGGGGCTGATCATGCGGGTACTTACTCCCGTACTGTGCGGCCTTTACGGCTATATGCCGACCCGGCGTTTGGGCTTTGGCGAGGACCTTCCACGTGGCGTCATGCAGCAATGGAGCCGCTGGACGCAAAAGCCCCATTATTTTTATGACGATCCACAGCTGGATGCCAAAGAACGCGCTAGCCAGGTCGATATTCCCTTGCTGGTTCTGGGTTTTGATGATGACCCCTGGGCCAATCCGCGAGCTATTTCCCGGCTGTTGGAACCACTAGGCAAGGCCCGTATAGAAAGGCATCAACTGGAGCACAAGCAGCTGGGTTTGGCGCATATTGGTCACATGGGCTTCTTTCGTAAACGCAACGCCGAGGCACTTTGGCCTATAGTGGTCGACTGGCTGATCGCACAAAGCGAATCCGGCCCCGCATCGAATTCCTGACGTCTAACCGATATCTATCCAGCCATCGCCACAATGAGCCAGAAATCACAGCCACGTTTTGTCTTTTTGTTGAACCATGCCCACAAGGCTTTGCAGCGCTGGATTCAGAAGCAGCCCTCGACATGGACAGATATCAGCGCGGCCCAAGTTGGCATGCTGTTCTTGATTCGCTCTCAAGGCTCGGTCACGGTGGGAGAAGCAGCCAGCGCCTTGCAAGTCGCACCGGCTGCGATTACCGGACTGTCCAAACGCATGCAGGCAGCAGGCCTGATTCAACGCCTGACGGACGATGTGGATACACGCAAGATTTGCCTGACGCTGACTCCCGCCGGAGAAGAAGCCAGCATCAAGGCCAAATCAACCTTGCAGGACTTGAATCAGCAACTATCCGACGGCTTTACGGAGGATGAACTGAAGGTGGTGGCACGCTGGTTAAGCCAGGTGGTGAATCTAGACCTGCCCACAGACAAGAATGTTGATCAAAAAGACGAACTGCCTGCTTGATCGCATTTACTTGAATGTAAAGAGTGTCCGTTTTTCGTAAGCCAGGGACGTGAATGCGGTTTTATCCGCTCGCTATGTGAAGCAGTCTTCAAGCAGAGTCGCCCCCTGACTCAGAGCCACTTAGCCGTCAAAAGTGGCCCGCGCTGTTGTGTTACACACAGGAGCTAGCGCGGCCCACCGCAGCTTGATGGCTGCTTAAGCCTCGACCTCCTCAAAACGTGCCGCCACATTCATCACCGCCATCACGCTGGCCGTAATGATATTCGCGTGCTTGCCCACACCAAATTTCGAGCCAGGCACACCGGGCATGACCGCTTCCACAATCGCCATCGCGCAAGCGTCCGCTCCTGAACCCAGGCTGCGCTCCTCGTAACTATCGATACGCAAAGGCAGGTTCAAGGCCGCCACTGTCGCCGCAATCGGGCCATTGCCCGTTCCGGTATAGATTTCAGTCTCGCCATTGGCATTGACGCATTGCAGCTCTATACCCTGCTGCCCTTGTGCCTCATCGAACAGGCGATGTGCTCGGTAGCTGTTGTTCCCCTGGCGCTGATTGGCTTGCAAATAGGTGGTCTCAAACAGTTCCCAAATCTGCTGGCTGTTCAGCTCCGTTTCGCTGGAATCGGCAATCTGCTGAACAATGGCACTGAACTCCACCTGCATGCGGCGCGGCATCACAATGCCGTAGTCGCGTTGCAGCAGAAAAGCGATGCCTCCTTTGCCGGACTGGCTGTTGACACGCACGATACTGTCGTAGGTGCGGCCCAAATCCTTGGGGTCGACTGGCAGATAAGGTACACGCCAGGGGGCATCTTCTTTCTGCACCGCAAAGCCCTTGGCAATCGCGTCCTGATGGGAACCGGAAAAGGCGGTAAAGACCAGATCGCCCACATACGGGTGACGTGGGTGAATGGGCAAGGACGTGGCCTCTTCCGCGATACGCGCTACTGCCGAGATGTCAGAGAAATCCAGATTCGGAGAGATACCCTGGGTATACAGATTCAGGGCCAAGGTCACCACATCCAGATTGCCACTGCGCTCGCCATTGCCAAACAGACACCCCTCGACACGCTGTGCGCCGGCCAGCATGGCTTGTTCAGCGCAAGCAACGCCCGTTCCGCGATCATTATGCGGGTGTACCGACAGAACGATATGTTCGCGCCTATTCAAATGGCGATCCATCCATTCAATCTGATCAGCAAAGACGTTCGCTGTCGTCACTTCCACCGTGGTGGGCAAATTGATAATCATGGGCCGCGCTGGACCCGCGTCCCAGGCATCAATAGCCGCATTGCAGACAGCCAGCGACACCTCCAGCTCTGCCATGCAGAACGTTTCAGGTGAGTATTGCAGCACCCACTCCGTTTCCGGGTGCTTGGCCGTCAGGCGCTTGAACACCTCCACATGGTGACGCACCATCTCGATGATTTGCGGCACCTCCATCTTGAAGACGATTTCCCGGAAAGCGGGGGCAATCGCATTGTAGAAATGCACAATCACACGACGCGCGCCCGCCACGCTGCGTACCGTGGTCTCGATCAAATCCTCACGCAGTTGGGTAATGACCATAGGCGTGACGTCGTTCGGGATCATGCCCTCGTCAATCAGTTGCCGGACGATATCAAAATCGGTTTGCGAGGCAGACGGAAAACCCACCTCGATTTCCTTGAAACCAATGCGGACCAGCTCCTGAAACAGGCGCAATTTGCGGTCGCGATTCATGGGTTCGAACAGGGCCTGGTTGCCGTCGCGCAAATCGGTAGACAGCCACACGGGCGCTTGGCTCAGGGTGCGCTGCGGCCACTGGCGATCGGGCAAATTGACGACAGGAAAGGGACGGTATTTGTGGGAAGGATCAGTCAGCATGGGAACCTCGAATATAGGGAATGACATACCTGGCTTCCCTACTCCAAGGAGCTGGCTACAGTCGGGGTCTGGGGAAACCAGGATAGGACCATTCGCACACACAGGCGCACGGACCCCGACCGGATGTCAGGGCTAGTAGGCCTAGCGATAGCAAGTGCAAATGAGTCACGACAGGTTCAATCCCAAAGTGCTTGATGAAGACGATAAAAGCACTTTAGACTGCAAGACACTTAGCCTTCTATCAAAAAATAGTCATTTGTTTTATTTTTTTGGACATTCCTGAATATGGGCTACGCATCCCCTGAACGCGGTGGGCGAGCACTGGACTTGTCTCACTCCGATACGTCGCCCTTGCTGGTCAGCGGGGTAATCGAGCATTACCCTGCCGGCCATGAAGTCCCCCGCCATCGCCACCACCGGGGGCATCTTTTGTATGCCACGGAAGGGGTGCTGCTGGTACAGGCCGACACCGGCCAGTGGCTGGTGCCCCCGACCACCGCCGTCTGGTTGCGACCCGGCGTGCCGCATCAGCTCAATGCCACCACCGCCGTGAATGTGCATGGTTTATTTATTGATGAAATTCTGGCCGCACAATTACCGGACCACGATTGCGTGATCCATGTCACACCACTGGTGCGTGAATTGATTGCAGCACTGGTGCGGGTGATTCCGCAAGAGAACCCACCGTTACGAGACGCCTTACTGGGACAGCTATTGATAGAAGAGTTGCGCGTGCTGCATCCCCTGCCTTTTCATTTGCCCTGGCCGGAAGAGGAATTGATGCGACGGATTTGCGAAGACCTGGTGCGCTCGCCAGCCCAGCAAAAAACGATGGATGAGGTGGCGCAGCAATACGCCTTGACGCCGAAAACCTTGCATCGGCGTTTCCTGAAAAGCACGGGGATGAATCTGGGGAAATGGCGGCAACAGATGCGCTTGATGGCCTCGATCCAGTTTCTGCTGCAAGGCAGGTCCATCACGCAGGCGGCGCTGGAAAGTGGCTATGAAAGTTTGAGCGCTTATTCAGTAGCCTTTAAAAAGACCTTTGCTTATCCGCCTTCGGAGTTTTTGGCGACCTTGAGCCAGTACCCTGATAGGGAGCATGATGCGGGCATGGTCTGAAGCCAATCTCGACGACAAGGATGTCTGGCAGATTGGAGTAACTACTTAGTCTGCCAGCCTGCTTTCTGGCTGATTCCATGCGCTATATAGATATTCATGCGGCCATCTCAGGCCTGCCTACAAGACCCATCGCCCTCTTGAGTTCCTCACAACACCAGATGTTCAGCAGAAACAAAAGTACGACGCGAGCAGGCTAGGACCGCGATCGCAGCCCAGCGTCGTCAACTCTTGCAGACTTCCTGCCGCAGTTGCTCTGCCGAGAGCTTGATCATCTTGCCGTTCTCTACCAAGACCACCGAGGTATTGGTTTGCATGGCCACAAAACGTGCCGACTGCGCTGCACGCTCCAAGGCGGCCAACGAAGCCCGCAAGTCCGGGTTTTTTGCTTTGGAAATATCTTCTTTATTCATCTTTCTCTCCCCACTCCAACAGGACTGGCACACTGCCTGCGTTATCGTACAAAACCCAATCATCCACGGTATCCCGATAATGATGCAGGAAGTTCTTCATGCCAGCCGCAAAGCGGCGACGAATGACGGGCTCAGGGATGTTATGGCCACCCTGACGTACCCGTTCTGCCACCCGCGCGATCGCCATATCCGCATCGGGCAGACTTAAAAAATACAAGCTGACGCGATAGCCCTGCGCCTGCCATTTTTCAATATGGCGCACATAGCCTTGGCCAGACAAGGTCGTTTCCAGCGCGAAGCTCTCGCCCAGGCGAACTGCTTCTTTCAATTCGTCCAGCATCAAACGCCCCGCTTTGATGGCCGCGCTCTCTGGCGCAAAAGGCGACAAACCTGCAGCAATCAGATCTGCATTGATAAAGCGCAGCACCTCCGCCTCGGCCGGGAGGAAAGAGCGCGCAAACGTCGTCTTGCCTGCCCCGTTCGGGCCAGCAATGATCAGAATCTTTTTGCTCTTGCCCGTGTCAGCGTTGTTGCCAGACATAAATACACCTAAACAATGTCCACATTAAACAGATTTGTATCATACATTGGCGAAAAGGCCAGCCAAGCACCTTGCTTTGGCCGCCACGCATCCGCGAGACAAGGCTGTTTTTCAGGCGATAAAAAGGCTCCTTGAGCATACAAGGAGCCGGCGGGAAACCCCTGCTACCAGGCAGTAGAGCTTGCTTTACTGACGCTTTTTCAGCGGGCAGGTGCTCAGGCCCAGCATGGGGTACAGCGGGCAAAAACCGACCAGCCCCGTGATCAGAGGAATCAGGCCCAGCCAGCCCCACCAGCCGATGACGTTCGTGACTGCCAGCGCAATCAGCACCACACCCACAACGATACGAGCAATACGATCCAAACCACCTACATTGCTTTTCATGGCGAATCCTTTTAACAAAGAAGCAAGGGGAAAACGGGTCGGGCGATGGCCTGCAGGCGATGCGCCCCGCCCCTGATGCCATCAG
This sequence comes from Alcaligenes nematophilus, assembly GCF_026344155.1. Classification (NCBI taxonomy): domain Bacteria; kingdom Pseudomonadati; phylum Pseudomonadota; class Betaproteobacteria; order Burkholderiales; family Alcaligenaceae; genus Alcaligenes; species Alcaligenes nematophilus. The sequence goes on from NZ_JAPKMZ010000004.1 coordinate 204,214, forward strand.
GCTCAGGGACAGAAAATATCTTTCAAGGTGCCAATCAAGGTGGCGACATTCGGGTCCTCAATGCGGTAATACAGGGTTTGCGCCTCGCGCCGGTAGCTGACCAAACCTTCCTGGCGCATGCGCGCCAAATGCTGCGACAGGGCCGAGGGGCTTAACGCCACCATCTCGTTCAGTGCTCCCACACTCATCTCGCCTTGCTGAATCAAGAGACACAGAATCACCAGGCGTTTGGGATTGCCCACCGCCTGCAACAAAGCGGCCGCTTGATCAGCGCTCTCTTGCAACAGCTCGATGTCGGATTTGCTTTGGATCATGGTTTATCCAGCTTTTCTTGCGCATTAATTTAGATAAATCTTAATTTAGCATATACTGAATTAATACAGTCAACAATTTCAGCATTCCTTTGCTTTTGTTAATACGACAGGAGTCATGCATGAGTGAAACTAGCTACAAGCAACTGACCCAAGGCATTTCCAGCAATCTGGCGCAGCTACGTCAGACCCAAGCCGACGTGATGAAAGGGTTTGGAGATCTGGGCAAGGCCGCCATGACAGGCGGCGCCCTCGATGCCAAAACCAAAGAATTGATAGCCTTGGCAATTGGCGTAGCCACCCATTGCGAGGGCTGCATAGGCTTTCATGGCAAGGCCTTGGCGCAGATGGGAGCCAGTCTGGAAGAAGTACATGAAGCCTTGGGGGTTGCGATCTATATGGGCGGTGGTCCATCCGTGATGTACGCGGCCAATGCCGTTGCCGCATTCAATGAATTCAAGTCTTGAACCGAAACAAGGAGAATTGTGATGCCTAAACCCGCTGCTTTTGTATCGACGCTGTTCCATGCCCAGGGCAATCCCGACAAAGTAACCGTGGCCCTGACCATGGCTGTCAATGCGGTTCAGAAGGGACATAGCGCCTGCCTGATTCTGATGGCTGAAGGAGTCACGCTGGGTGTACCCGGTGCCGCCGACCCCATCAGTATTGGCGCCCCCTTTGAACCGGCAGCAGAGCTGTTGAAGAAATATCTGGAGCAAGGTGGACGCGTGGCCGTGTGCAAGTCCTGCATGCTGCATAACGGCCTGAGCGCCGAGCAGATGGACCCGCGCTTTGAAATCATTTCCGCGCCGGATGTGATCGACCTGCTGATGGGCGCAACAGGCTCTTTGCAGATTTCCTGATACGCTGCTTCCTCAGATGCAAAACAGGCCAAACCATTTTTGTGTTTTGGCCTGCTTTTTCAATACAAAATACTGGCATTCAATTCAGCAAGTCTGCCTTGGCCCCTATGCTTCTGGCTCTGTATTAGCCAGAGAAACGTACACAATCTCCGGGTCGCCTTCATCCAGATTTTCAATCACGCCGCTACGTCGAAAGCCCAATTTCTGAAACATGCCATGCATGGCCTGATTGGATTGGTTGGTAGAAGAAAACAGCTTTTCTGTCTGACTAATCTGCCGGAAATATCGCAGCAAAGCCGAGCCAATCCCCTGCCCCCGACCAGACTCCCCCACCATCAGCATCTCGACAAAGCCGTGGCCAAAGAAGTGGTAATTCAAGACGCCATAGCCCAACAAGATGCCTTCTCGCTCAGCCACATAACACTGCGATTTCTGAATCCAGCCCTGAATCTGCAAGGCACGCTCAGGCTCCTGCGACGCTACCGTGTCAAGGGCCAGCAAACCTTCATAATCTGCCTGAATGGCGGATCGGATCTGTATAGAAGTTTGTTCTTTTACGACTGCCATAGGAAGAAAACCCGCTCCTTGTGTTTGATGCTTTCCTGCATTGAAAGGCCATCAAGAACACTCAAGCGCACATCATACCGATAGAGCTTCCCCCTTGAGCATCCAAGGGGGCATACAAGCTATCTATGGCCGCTCTTCAAGCCGAATGCGCCAACAAAGCTTCCAGCAAAAAGAAGCTGGCGCAGGCCGATTCCACCAGTTCAGACTGCCCCGGCGCAACTTTGTAAAGATGCCCCACAAAACGCCCTGTTTCACTTAACTCAGGGGTCAGCAAGGCATCCAGATACAAGCGCGATTGCTCGTGCAGCCATTGTTGTTCCGGCAGAATCTGCCACAGCTCATACATAGCCAAAGAAGCAATCGCCCAGGCTGAACGGTCTACCGGACTTAGTGGGGACTCCTGTGTCAAAAAGCCATGCGCAAATCTCCCCCAACGCTCGTGCCAATATCGGCAGGCATTCAGGGCTGCTTGAGCATAGGACTTTCTGTCATACAAGCGCGTTGCGGTTGCCATTCCCAACATGGCCCAGGCCTGCCCTCGTTGCCAGGTTTCAGCGCCCTGCTCGGCCAACACATCGTTCCCGCGTAGCAAGACCGTATCCCGCCAGGCTCCGCTGCGCTTTTGCAGATAACGCAGGCAGGCATCCACATGCCATTGCCCAAACTGACGCGCCACCGGCCCGCCCTGCGCATCCAGCACTAAAAGCGTAGGGGCCAGAGCATCCACATTCAACATGTGATTGCCCGCCTCCCCGCCCCCCATCCCGGAACCCAAAGGCCAGAAGCCACTGGAGGCATCAAAGCTGTTCAGCAGAGCTTGTGCAGCCTGATCGACATGGGCTTCGGCCTCTCTATCCCCATGCCAGATGCTGCCCAGGCCGGAGCCATACCAGAACACAAAGCTTCGATTGATGCTGGGCTCTTCCAGCCAGACTTGCAGCTTCTGACTCCAGTTCAGCGCCTGCTCCTTATCCTGCTCCTGACCGCTGATCAAGGCGCGTCGCCACCACAAGCCCGCCCAGAAGCCCCCTAACCAGGAGCCACGTCGCGACAAGGTCCATTGCTCGGATGAGGACTGTCTGAACAAGGGAAACTGCTCCCCACATTGCTCTGCAACCTGGTCCATATTCGCAAAAATGGACTCGATGCTGGCTGATCCCAATACCTCTACAGACATTCCATCATTCCCCTTTCGCCATGCGACGAACCTGGTACAAAATCAGGCACAACAAGCTGGCGCATACCAGAATACCCATCAGGAAAGGCCAGGCAGCGGCAAAGCCTTCGGGCGAGCGCAGCAGCACACCAAACAGTGGCGGACCAAAGGCAAAGCCACCAAAAAACCCGACGGACAACAGCCCTGCGGTACGAGCCGGCGCCCCAAAACGGGCATCCCGCAGCAACATGCTCATGGCAATGGCATTGGTGGCAACCAGGGTCAAGCCAATGGCTAACACCCCGGCTCCCAGGGGCCAGAGTCTGTCCGGCGCGGCCATCATCATCAGCAACAAGGCCACAATCGGGATGACAAACAGGATGCCCAGCAACAAGGTTTCATCCCCAAAGCGGGCAGCGATAGGCGTCAAGAGCACTCGGGACACAATCCCCATTACCCCAAAGCCACTGACCAGCATCCCTATCCAGTACGGCGACACGCCCAGTTGCTGCGCAAATACGCCCAGAAAAGTGATGAAGGACGATAGCACCAGACCCGCGCACAGCTGAATGGCCATTAACAGCCAAAGTTGTTGGCTGGGCCAGGGCAAGCGCCAGGACATGCTGCCGGCTGCGGTGCTGGCTCTGGCTGGCAAAAGCTGCAGGGCAAAGTAGGACAGGCACAGCATGGCAGGTACCCACACCACAAACGCCCCCCGCCACCCCAGTTTGTAGGCCAGGGTGGGTAGGACCAGACCGGCCAGCAAGGCCGACGCCTGCACGCCGGACTGCTTGATACCAACCAGCCCCGCCTTGCGCTCTGCCGGTACCAACTGGGCAATGGCCTGATTGGTCACCGGGTTGGCCAAGGACTGCGCCAGGCCGCACAAGAGCAAGGCCGTCAGCACACCCCAGAAACCCGGCAACACCGCAATCAGGCTAAAGGACATGGCCACCAGCAGGAACAGCAAAAACAAACCGTGCCGATTGCCCATGCGCTGCACCAAGGCCCCCGCCCACGGCGAAAGCAAGGCAGCCAGCCCAAAGGTGCTGGTGGTCAACCACCCCAGTTGCTCGCGCGAGATGCCCAGATCCTGAATGATTTGCGGACCCAACACGCCGATGGCGTAAAACACCATCATGGGCATGCCCATCGCCAGAGTCATCAAACTGGCCAGCACCCAGGGTGAACGACTTGCCCGTGTCGATAGCATCATGCGACTGCCTTGTTCATATCTGCCATCTCTTGTGTGGCGTAGTGGGCTTGCAGCAAGTGCTTGCCAACGGTACTGATCAAGGCGTCGTCCGCCCCATCCAGAATATGCGTGGTACGTGCTGCCCGGTAGATGCCAGACAAGGGACTCCAATCCGCCAGCCCTTCTGCCCCCATGATCTGGATAGCGGAATCTGCCGCCTCGCTGACCGCATCCGACGCCGCCAGCTTGGCCACATTCACCTCCACCGCATTGGGCAAACCCGCGTCGAACTTGACAGCCGCTTCACGCAGCAAGCAACGGGCCGAGGTAATGGCCCGGTACACCTGATAGACCCGCGCCCGAACCAGTTGCTTGTCCGCCAGACGGGCCAGTTCTCCGCGCTCCGAATGAATGCGCTCGCACATGATTTCAAAGCTGCGTTGCGCCAAACCCAGCCATTGCACGGATCGCAAAATACGACCCAGGGCCAGACGCTTTTGCATCAGGGCAATGCCCTGCCCGGCGCTGCCGAGAACATAGTCCTCCGGCACGGTCACATTGTTGAACAGCAGCTCGTTCTGCCCTTGATAACGCCCCAGCAAAGGCAAGGGACGCACGACTTTAAATCCCGCCGCATCCGTGGGCACGATCACCATGGACAAGGACTCATTCACGGGACCGTCCGCGCTGCGCGCCACCACGGTCGCGAAGCTGGCCTGTTGCGCCCGACAAATAAACCACTTGCGGCCATTCACATGCCATTGCCCGTCTTTCAGGCGAGCCTGACATTGCATGGTGGCCGGAATCGAACCAATGCTGTCCGGCTCGGACATGGCGTAGCTGGACACCGCATCCCCCTTGAGCAAGGGCGTCAGAAAGCGCTGTTTGACGCTGGCCGAGCCATGATGGCTCAACATATACGCATCCAGCGTGGCATCTGCCCCGAAAATGCCAGGGCCATATTCAGAGCGTCCTTCCTGTTCGGCCACAGGCAGGTACTCAACCAAACTGGCGATCCGACCACCACGATGCATGGGGTAGAAACTGCCGAACAAACCCGCCTGTTGAGCACGACGTGTCAGGTCCAGAGTCAGCTCGCGGGCCAGATTATCCCCCTGGGCCAGAATGCCCTCGTTGGGGATGATCTCGGTATCCACAAACTGCCGCAGCTTGCGGCTCAAGGCTGCGCTGGAAATGGCAAGGTGGTTCATGCTGCTATCCCCGCTGCAGTCTTGGCCCCAGAGCCCAATGCAGCAGCATCAGCGGCCAAGGCGCGCTTGTCGATCTTGCCTGCAGGCGTCAGCGGCAGGCTGCGGTAAAAGCGCAGATACTCCGGCAGCTTGTTCACTTCCAGCCCCTGCTCACGCAAGAAGTCGGTAATCTCTTTCAGGGAGAAACGTGGCACGCCTTCACGCACCGTCACGCACAAGCAAATACGCTGGCCCAGATCCGCGTCGGGAACCGGCACGCAAGCCACAGTGACTACATCCGGGTGAGCCATGACCAGGCCTTCAATTTGCACCGGGCTGATGTTCGCGCCACCACGAATAATGATGTCTTTCTTGCGACCTGCCAGCACCAACTGCCCTTGGGCATTGATATAGCCCAGATCGCCCGTTTTCACCCAACCCTGTTCGTCCCGATACTGGGCATCCAGTTCCGGGGCGTTCACATATTGCATGGGGCTCAAGGGACCACGAGCGGTAATTTCGCCTACTTCGCCTTGCGGCACTTCGGCACCCTCATCGTCAATCAGGCGGATCTCGCACACTTGCGGATTAGGGGTCCCCACACTGCTCAAGACCACGTCGATGGGATCGTCCAGCGTGTTGTGGCAGTTCACCCCATCGGCCGAGCCGTACAGACTGATAAAGCCGCAATCAAACGCTTCCACGCAACGACGCACCGTGGCTTCATCAATCACTGAACCACCCACAATCAAGCCGCGCAAGCTGGCTTTATCGGCCTTCTCCAGCTCAGGCGCTGCCGCAATACGCTGGAACATGGTGGGCACGCCCAGAATAAAGCTGGGTTTGAAGGCATTGATGGCGGCAATCGCGCTAGGCACATCAAACTTGGGCAAGACCACCAAAGACCCCCCCAACCAGCACAGCACACCGAAGGTGGCCGTAGAGCCAAATGAAGAACCCAGCGGCACCAAATACATGCCCCGGAACTCCACATCATTAGGGGAAATGCGTTGCAGGAATCGGCCCCGCCCACCCACCAGCGCATTATGCGAATAGGCCACCAGCTTGGGCTCGGACTCGGTGCCCGAGGACACCAGCAAACGCACTGGCGAATTGGGGGACACCACCGGCAATTCGGACAAGGCCAGGGGTTCGCCCTCGAACAGAGAATCCAAAGTCATCCAGCCCGGACGCGATGGGCCTTGCACAATCAGGACACGCAAGGACAGCAGCGTAGGCCGCAAGGATTCGATCACTTCGCACAAATCAATGCCTGCATATTCATGCGGCACAATCACCGCCCGTGCATCGCAACGACGCACCAGCGACTGAATATCCAGCTTGCCCCGTCCGGGTGGGAAAGGCGCGACAATCGCCCCCAAAGCCGCGGCGGCCAGGTCAATGGCGCAGCAAACCCAATGGTTGCTGAGCTGATACGCCACCACGTCGCCCGCCATAATCCCTGCACGACGCAAGCTGCCTGCCAGACGCAAAGCCGCGTCCATCAAGGCGCTATAGCTGATATTGCCTTGCGGCGAGAGCACCGCCAGTTTGTCCGGATGAGCCTGAGCTTTTTCCGCAAACAGCGTAAAGACCGGCTTGTTCGGGTAGGTACCGTCCTCTATCCAGCGTTGGCGCAATGACGCAGGGACCAGATCGATGATGCCAGCGTGATTCATAAAAACCTCCAGGGAGAATTAACAGACGAATAGCCCTTGTCATGGAAATGGGACGCCAGGCGTGGATCAGCACGCAGTTGCGCCAGATTGCTATGGACGCGGCGGGCCGGTATGCCCAGCACATCCAGTTGCGTTTCCAGGCTACGGGCAGACTGGGACAGAAGACGATCCGGCAAGGCCGTCCAGACAGCATCGGGCGACACATTCAGCCACCCGGCCAGGGCATGCAGATGCGCTTGATCCTGGCAGTCGATGACGATGAAGCCCTCGCCCGTCTGGAACACCGCCGACACGCCAGTTTTACTGATGGGAGAAACGGCCTGGGCCAGATGATCGGCCGTGGCCAACAAGGAGCTGTCTACCCGCAAGCCCGAGCCGCTCAGGCCCCGGCGCAGCAAGGCGGCACTGATACCCAGCGCGGCCATCACCCCGCCCAGCACATCCAGCACCGTAAACAACGACCCGCCCCGTGCATCCGAGGTTTGAGATATGGTGTGAGCAATGCCCGACCAGGCTTGCACCGTGAAGTCCGTCCCCGGCGCATCCACTTGCTCCTGGCCCCAACCGCCCGCATAGGCGTAGACCAGATCCGGGCGCACCGCGTGCAAGTCCTGGGCATCCAGTTGCAGCTCGGCCGCCTTGCCCGGCGCCCAGTTATGCAGGAACACATCGGACTCGCTCACCAGCTCGTAAATGGCCTGGCGGCCTTGAGCCGACTTGATGTCCACTTCCTGCACCGTCTTGAATTGATTGAGCGCATCAAAGCGCACCGAGCAGCCATCCACGCACGGGGGCATGGCGCGCAAGGGATCGCCACCGGGCGGTTCCAGACGAATCACCTCCGCCCCCAGCAGCGCCAGCAAGTGACCGGCAATAGGCCCTTGAATCCGACGGCAGGACTCCACCACCCGCAAACCACGCAGGGGCAAATCGGCCTTGGACGGCAAGGTGCTCAATGAGCCGGGCGCGGCATGAATCTGATGCTGCCACAGACCGGCCAAGGCCGCGTAATCACTATCGCTCTGGCGTTGAGCCGGTGTACGTACCGGCAAGATGGCCATGCCGGTCTGCAAGGCCAGTTCCTGCAAACGGGCAAAGTTCAGGGCTTGCAGACTGCTTAAACATGCCGCTGGCATAGGGCACACCGCCTTGGCATAGCGCAGCAAAAACGCTTTCCAGGCCTGACCGGCCAGATCGGCCGGTACGCCCACTGCTTCCCAAAAGGCGCGCCAGGGTCGCGGGTCCAAGGTTTCCAGTTCAAAGACCACGCCGTCTTGCGAAACAAAGGGGGGCCGCAAGCCGGGATCGTAACTACCCGCCAATAACTGTTCGGGATCTTGAGCCGCCGTTGCCCCGGCCAGATACTGCCCGATACTGAGCAGGCCGCAGCCCAAGGGCGAAACCGACACCGTAGAAAAACGCCCGCCGCGCAATTGGCCCAAGGCCGCCGCCAAGGTCGCTTGCAGGGTCATGGCTGAACTGAGCACGGCCAGATAATCCAGGCCCAGCGTGCCCGAAAGCCCACTGGAGCGTCCATGCACGGACAAGATACCGCTGGCAGCCTGCATGCTCAGCTCGCTGATCGCGGCTTGCGTCATGCCGCCCGCCTCGGCTTCCAGATGCGTGCTAATCGTTCCAAAATCAGGCGAATACAGACTGAATGCTGCTTCGTCTTGATGGCCTGCGGATTGTCCTTGTTCAGATAAACCCAGCAATCGAGCCTGACGGCTCAAGGCAGCAGGCAAGCCCGGCCAATATGGGGGCTGTGAGCCCATCTGCCAGCGTAATCCGCAGCCATGTAGTAATTCAGACATAGTTCCAAACCAGAGTGATGCGCACGCCAAGCGCTGATTGCAGAAACCAGCGCTTGCACCATGAAAATCCAGACCAGATGGTCTTAGCCCCCTGCTACGGCAGGCAGTACGGTCAGGCTGTCGCCAGCACGAGTGGCGGTTTTCAGACCATCACTGAAACGGATGTCCTCTTCGTTCACGTAAATATTCACGAAACGGTGCAGGTCTTCGCCGCTCATCAGGCGCGCCTTGATGCCGGGAAACTGGCCTTCAAGATGCTCGATCACTTCGCCTACCGAAGCGCCCTGGGCCTGGACTTTCTTCTCGCCGTTCGTCAGTGGACGCAGCAAGGTCGGGATAGAGACTGAAATGGACATGCTTAAAACTCCTTTGAAATAGTGGTTTCCAACAGCCGGGACGCACGCCCCCCTTGGGGGAGCGACGCTGTTCCCTAGACAATCACGATGGTTTCTTCGGTCACACCGCCGTCGATAATCCGGAAGGATCGAACCGGCACGGTGGCCTGATCCCAGGTGGACACGATCAGGTAATGCAGTTCGGGATGGCCCGCAAAATCGATGTCATCCTTGCTCGGGAAAGCCTGGCTGGCGGTATGAGAGTGATAGATCACGCAGCACTCCTGATCGTCCTCATCCAGACGGCGGTAGACCTGAAATTGCTCGCGCGAATCGAACTGATAAAACACCTCCGAGGCCGCCCGGTTTTGCATGGGCAGCACACGCTCGGCCACCAGCGAACCCTCCTTGGCGGCGATCAGTCCGCATGCCTCGATGGGGTGATCCTGCTTGGCATGATTCAGAACTTGCTCCAGAGCAGAGCGACGAATCTGCAAGGCCATGATGTGCTTCCTCCCGAACTTAGTAAGACGCCAATTCGGGAGCGACCTGCTCCACCCAAGCCAGCACGCCGCCTTCCAGATTGCGCACCTTGGGGGCCTTCAACTTGATCAGCTCTTCGCACACCGTCTTGGAGCGCGCACCGGAGCGGCACGAAATCACCAGATCCGTATTCGGACCAAAGGCAGCCAGAATCTCGGCGGCGACGGTGGGCGATTTGGGCATCAGAATCGCGCCAGGAATATTCACGATTTCCCATTCATTGGGATCGCGCACGTCCACCAGGACAGGGGCCTGCTCTTGGTCCAGCCGTTCTTTCAGCTCCAGCACAGTCATGACAGGCACGGGGATGGCCATGGCATCAGCCGGTGGATTCAGGCCGCAGAAGGTTTGGTAATCGCCCAGCTCGGTCACGGGCTTGCGATTGGGCAGGCGGCGGATGGGCAGTTCGCGGTAGCACATATCCAGTGCGTCATAAGCGATCAGGCGGCCGATCAAAGGATCGCCAATGCCGGTAATCAGCTTGATGGCTTCGGTGGACATGATGGAGGCAATCGAGGCGCACAAGACACCAAACACACCGCCCTGCGCGCAAGACGGAGCCAGCTCGGGCGGTGGGGGCTCGGGGTACAGGTCGCGGTAGTTCAAACCTATGCCACCGGGCGCGTTTTCCCAGAACACCGAGACTTGGCCTTCAAAGCGGAAGATCGAACCCCAGACATAGGGTTTATCGGCCAGCATGCACGCATCATTGACCAGATAGCGGGTCGCAAAGTTGTCGGTGCCGTCCAGAATCAGGTCGTAGCGCGAGAACAGCTCGACCGCCATGTCAGGTTCCAATCTGTCGGTATACGTTTCTACCTTGATATGGGGGTTGAGCTTGTGAATCGCACGCTTGGCGCTTTCCACTTTCAGCTCGTCAATGCTGTCTACGGTGTGAATGATCTGGCGCTGCAGATTGGATTCATCCACCCGGTCAAAGTCGATGATGCCCAGTGTGCCCACCCCGGCTGCGGCCAAGTACAGCAAGGTGGGCGAACCCAGCCCCCCTGCCCCGATAACCAGCACTTTGGCATTTTTGATGCGGCGCTGGCCTTCCATGCCCACATTGGGAATCAAGAGGTGACGGCTATAACGGTTAACCTCTTCGCGGCTTAAAGGCTCACCGGGCTCAACTAATGGGGGCAAGGTCATAATGACTCCTGGTTAAATACATATGAATACGAACAAGACTTATTCTCAAATATGACTGAAAATGACACAATAGCCTTTGGGTTCTAATTTCTATGCGAAACGGAGCAAAAACGATGAACGCCAGCGCAACCTGCACACGCTGGCGTTTTCAGACCCTGACTTACTGGCTACGCAGCAAAACTTCGGTGCTGGCACCGACGCTGTGGCGAACGCGCCAAGCCAGTACAAAGGCGAACAGAACACCCAAGGTGAGCACGCCCAGCATGACAACCTGACCGAAACGGTCCAGCACGATGCCGGCGACAATGGGAACGGCCATACGGGCCAAGGTGAAGATGGTCGACTGCAAACCGTAGTCCGATGCATTGCGCTGTCTACGGGTAAAGAACATGGTCAGCCCAAAAAGCAATGCCGACACAGCCCCCATGCTGGCCGCAATCAACAGGGCGCTGCTGATCAGCCACACCGGCCCCAGCTTGGCCCAGACGGAAACCATCAACAGAATCAGAGACAGCAAGGCCGCCAGCAGATAAATCGGAATGGCACGCGCGGCACCCAGAAATGACGCCAAACGTCCGCCAATCAGGCTGAACACGGCACCGGTAATGCCACCGGCAATCCCGACCGTCCAGGCCACCTCTTCCAAGGGCATGCCTTGGTCCAGCATCAAGGGTTTCAGGTAAAACCAGACAGCGCCAATAAAGGGAAAACTGGTCAGTAACAAGCTGGTCCATTGCTTGGCTCCCTCCTGCCCGAAAAAGCTGACCCAATCGGCAACAAAACCGGGCGGTGCCTGCTCGGTCTCAGCCGCTTGCAAACCGGCTTTGGAACGCAAGAAGACAAAGGGCAAACAACCAATCACCAGCCCCAGGCCCATCAAGGCGAACGGTGCCTGCCAACCCCAGCGGGCCTGCACCAGCACCATCACTCCCGCCCCGACAATCGCGCCCAGAAACAAGGCGGCAGAACGAATACTGCCCGCACGCAACTGCTCGTCACGCGGCAGGTATTGCACGGCCAAGGCATTCAAGGGAATGTCCATCCAGGTCGCCACAATGCTGATGGCAAACGTCAGGGCAAAAAGCAGGGTCCGCTGATCAATCAGATTCTCGCGGCCTATGCCCACATACAAAGCCAGCAACAGCACAGCCATCAACCACAGCCAATGCACAAAATGTCCGCCACCCAGGCGGACACGCTGCACCGGCATGGCCAGCACCAGCTTGAAAATGGCGGGCAAGGCCGCCAGCTGGAACAAGCCTATCTCGGTGCCGGACCAGCCATGCTGTCGCATCACCAGGGGCATACCCAGCATCAGGTAAATACTGGGGACGGCCAGCACCAGATTCATCCAGCCAAACAGCAACTGCGCCTCCCATGCTTTCCACGTCTTCATTCTCATCACCCTTTGCACGCCTTGCGCGCAATCAATGCAGTGACGGGCGCAACCGGAAAGCGCACCTCATCAAACTGCTGAACATCATCAAATCCGGCTTGTTCCAGCAACTGGGCCAACTGCCCTTCCGGCAGCACGTGGCGGCCTTGCATGCGCATATGCAGGTAGTAATGCAAAATCCGTTTGGCCTTGCTGACCTCGGTATGCACTTCGGCGTGACAGCACACCAGCACCCCACCGGGGCGCAGCGCGCGATACAGACGGGCCAGCAAAGCAGGAATATCCGGTACAAAATGCAGCACGGAAGAGCACCAGATCAGGTCATAATCCGCCCCGAAATCGTCCACCAGCAGATCACCGGCCAAGGTGCTGACACGCGCTTCCAGACCGGCACCAAGAATTTTTTGCTGGGCGACAACCGCCGCCGCTTCGTACTCGAACACCACGGCATTCAAGTCCTGCTGCTGTTGCGCCAAGGCGATGGCTACCAGTCCTGGCCCACCGCCCAAATCCAGCAAACGTTGCGCCTGCCAGAACTCCGGCACGGCTCCAAAAATTTCACAGGCCACCTCGGCCGTCACCGCCGTTTGTTCCTGGGCAATTTGTGAACGTGCCGCCGCTGCCCAGCCTTGCTGAATCAATGCCGGATCCGCTGGAGGCGATTTGCCATTACGCAGCAGCTCATCGAGCTGATTGCCCACCTGACGCAAGACGCCATGCCGAAACAGCAAGGCATCGCCACAATATTGCGCCGAACCCGGATTCAGATAACGCGCCGTTTGCGGCAGGCTGCGATAGCGTCGCGGACAGGTCCACTGACACTCCAGCAGCTCCAGACTCCACAGCAACTCCAGCAGGTAGGCGGTGTTGTCGGCGTCCCACTTGAGCACAAGCGCAAGTTCCTCCGCAGCGATAAACTTATCCAGATGCGCAAACACGCCATACCCCAAAGCCAGGTTCAAGGCATCTGCACTTAAACCCGCCAATTGCGCGTCCCAACAGGCTTGCAGAGCATGCGACTCCAGCAATTGCTCCGACAAAACGACTTCTCCTAGCGATCGATCCAGCACTGTTTTTTACCTCCGTGAATTTCACAATGGCCCTTCCCTCTGCCATCACAGCTAGAAATGATATATATTTAATGAGAATTATTTGCATTAAGATCTATGCTGAACGGAGCAATTCATATGCGAGGCGCTTTTAGCAGGAGAAATGATGAACACGCGCAAATTTGGCTATCGCTTAACCACGGATGAACCCAGGTCATGCCGCGCTCTGAGCGATGGCCGAGTCCGGCTGCAACTACCCGAAGAACTGGGCCACTGCTATTCCGAATGCGTGGAACTGGAACAAGGGTTCTTGTTGGGCCGCTTGCACTATCACCCCAGCCGATCGCTGGTTGAAGAGAGCAACGGCCCCCATGCGGGCCGTGTCATTGTGGTGACGGTGGGTCTGCAAGGACAGTCGGCCTATCAGGGTCGGGAGAGCTCAGATCTGCTGTTCAAGGCAGGCCATACCACGGTGACGGCTTTTCGATCCCTGCGGGGGGAACGCCACTATCAAGAGGACCAATCCGTATCGCAATTACGACTGGTCATCAGCGAGGCGGCCTTGAACAAATACGTGGGCCCGGAACGCGCCACCCAGTTGATGGATTGCGTGGGACTGCACCGTCTGTCCTTTCATGCCAGCAGCCAGGCCACCATGGCCCATGCGGCGGCACTGGCACGCTATATGCAGCCGTGCACCCCGGAGCAGCCCATTCATCACCACAGGCTGAACCTGCAAATCCATGCACTAAGCTTGCTGGCCGAGCAGTTCAACCGCCTGGCTCCGCCCGACGCCCCCAACAGCGCCCCGCTGTCGGTGGATGATATTCAGCGGGTCGAGCGAGCACGCGATTTGCTCAGCTCGCAACTGGACCAGCAAATCACGGTGGAGTATTTGGCGACGACGGTGGGCATTAACGAGCACAAACTTAAAGAAGGTTTTCGCTATCTGTACGACAACACGCCTATCGGCCTGCTGCTGGAACTACGTATGCGCAAAGCCTATACCTTGCTGGAGTCCGGCCAACAAGTGGCCCAGGCCGCCTGGCAAGTCGGCTACAAATACCCCAATAATTTTTCCGTCGCCTTTACGCGCTACTTTGGCCGCTCACCCAAATCCATTTTTGGCAACAAGCGCGCCTAAACCTTTGTATTTCCGCTGTTTTCGGCCTCTGCATTCATAGAGGCCCACCCTTCTTTCGGGCCGCCCCCTGCGGCCCTCTCCCTGAAAAGTTCCCCTCCTGCTTTGACAAATTCCTGCAGTTGCCGCGGATTTCCGGTCCTGCATAGGAATTGCTCCGTCCTGCATATCAATCTAAGTGATAATTATTCTCATTAATGTGAATAATATCCCCGTGCCTTTCCTCACCTTTTGAGACAAGGGGTGAGCCTGGCCAGCAAACGGGAAGTACTTCCCCACGACAGATTGTTATTTTTCGCACGGAGCCCTGGTTCGTTTTATGTCCGCTACCCTTTCACCCTACACAAAAAAACACGCGCTCAAGCCGTTGGTGTATGCCTTGATTCTGGCCTCCTGGGCCGGGCAGACACAGGCCCAAAGCGTGGGCAGCGCCCCACCCTCCTCCCGTCAGGACGAGAGCCAGGAAGACACGGACAGAGCCACTCGTCTGGACACCATTACCGTCGTGCGTGAAACCCGCGATGAGGCCGGCAAAACCGATGTATTCGAGAAAGACGTCTCCAATGTGTACGCCGGCAAGGAAGAAATCGAGCTGTACAAGGGCAGCTCCGTGGGGGATTTATTCAAGGGCCTGAACGGTGTGTATGCGGGGGACTCGCGCAATAGCGGCGCGCTGGACCCGAACATTCGCGGTATCCAGGGTGAAGGCCGTATTCCCCTGACGATTGACGGCACGGAACAGGCAACATCAGTCTGGCTGGGACCGGCCGGGGTGGCCAACCGCAACTATGTTGATCCCAATATGATCAGCAGCATTCTGGTGGAAAAAGGCGTGTCGGCGACCTCGGGCGCCAGCGGGATTGGCGGATCGGTGCAGATTCGGACGCTGCAGGTAGAGGATATCGTCAAACCGGGCGAGAGCTTCGGGATTGAGCTGAAGGCGGAGACAGCGACGAATTCGACCAAGCCGAATGAGCGGGCATTTGGGATATTCGGAAAGGACTATCGCGATATTCCGGGGGCAACCTTTCATAAAGGCGGCACGAATGGGGTTGTTCTACCTGACAACATCTCGCCAGACCGTATGCCGAAAGTCGGAAATAGCGGCAAGAACTTCAATTTTGAAGACCACTCCTATCGCCTGGCCATCGCCACACAACAAGAAAATTTTGACCTGCTCGCCGCCTACAGCTACCGCAGTCGCGGCAACTATTACAGCGGTAAAAAAGGTAGCAACAAGTACGAGAACGACACCTGGCGAGAGGATGCAAATAGCGACTACAACCCGTCGTATTCCTTCCCCAGAGTAAGTTACATCGCCAAGTACTACCGTCCTGGTGAAGAAGTTCTGAACACATCCAGCGAACTGGAAACCACGCTGCTGAAAGGCACGTTGCGCCTGCCTCACGATCAAGCCATTGATATGAGCTATATGCGCAGCAACCATACCTTTGGCGAGAACGTGCCCTGGAACGTGGTCTGGGCCATCCACGCCCTGGATGGCCAGGGTGAAAAAAAGCTTCTCCAAACCGAAAACCCCTATAGCAAGGTCAAACAAGACACCTGGAACCTGAACTACTCCTGGAATCCCGAGGGCAACCGTTTCATCAACTTGAAGGCGGGAGCCTGGATTACCCAAAGCGATAGTGAGCGTCATCAGAATGGCGACATCATTTATGGGATTCAAGGCCAAGGTCTTAATTACGGACGCGATGGGGACTGGGACAACTACACAAATTGCCATGTCCTGGGCACAAATGGTTCTGAATGCGCTTGGGTACCTCCTACCGCTCCAGAAAAGCTGCCCAATACAGATGGGCGTTTCAACATCATCCCCAGAGCTTTGCAAATTACCGACCATAGGCGTAGTGGGCTGAACCTTAGCAACGCCATGACTTTGCACCCAACTCTGGATCTAAGCTTATCGGCTGATTTCACACGAGAAAAGCTCAAGCAGCATGACGCTTCGGAGAAGCTCGAGAATCTGAACGAACTGACCTGGGGTGTGAACCACATGGGGCCTCGATCAGGCACCCGGCAGCAATGGAATTTTGGTTTTAACTTCGACTGGCGGCCTGTGGACTGGCTTCAGGTGAATGCTGGTGCACGCTATAGCGACTACTGGTCGTACGACGACAAGCTGGCCGAGATGCGTAGCCAGCAACATAAGGACTGGGCTATTCAGCCTGCCCTGAAAGGCTATAACTACCAGGTTCAGCGCCTGATGACTGATCAGGAAGCTGCTTCGGTTGAGAACAAGATTATTCAAAACCTGACCCCTTTGTATGAACAATACAAAGAAGACTGGCAAACCATGTACGACTTCGATCCAAGCATGGTTGACGGCCCCCTGATCCCTCCAGAAGAGTTCATGAGTGACCAGCTTCAACGCGGAAAGATCAACGGGTATCGCTACACCAACGAAGATATCTATGTTCCGTCTGGAACAACGCACAAAGGCTTCACAGCCAACAACCCATTTACCAATGGCTCGATCGACGTCACAGAACAAGTTACGGATGCTCAAGGCCATACGGGTCCCGTCGATAAATATATTGCTTCACCCAGCAATCGCAAGCCGGTATATCAAGACGAATCTGAAATACCCAATAAATGGGAAAAACCCAAAAAACAAAAAGACCATGCTTGGGTTCCTCACATTGGGCTGACAGCCTTCATTACAGACGATATTCGTCTTTATGCCCGTTACAACGAATTTGTACGCTTTCCAAGCCTGTTCGAGTCCTCCATGGCCTTGGCTGGCGGCAGCAAACGCTCGACCGGAGCAGCGAATCGTCCTGAGCATGCCTACAACTGGGAAATCGGCTATGTCCACAATCTGAGCAGCTACTTCCCAAGCCTGGAATATGCAGACGTCAAGATCAATTACTTCAACAACCGGATCAAAGACTATATAGACCGGGACTGGGACTTCAATACCGTGCAGTTTGACGAGAAAAAGATGTCCGGTATTGAACTGCAAGCTCGCGTGGATAGCGGTAAATACTTTGCGAACTTTGGCGGCACATACCGCTTGAAGCAACAGCTCTGCGACGCCGACTACGCCCAGACATTTATGCCCATCCCTGGAGCCGCAGGAAGCGACACCATTCCTGCCTGCGTTGATGGAGGCTTCCCTCGCACCTTTGCCAGAACCAGTCTGCAACCGCAGTACTCCCTGAACCTGGATGTCGGTGCACGCTTGCTGGAAAAGAAACTACTGCTCGGAGCACGTGCGGTATATCACAGCGCTGCGAAAAACAAAGATGAAGCCCACTTTGGCCTGGGCTGGGGATTGAATAGAGCGAACTACTGGAACCCCATTCTGGTCTTGGATGCCTACGCCAGCTATCAGGTGCAGAAGAACCTGAATGTAGACGTGGCGATCAGCAATCTAACCAATCAGTACTACCTGGACCCCATGGCCCGCACCTCTCTTCCGGCCCCTGGACGAACAGTGCGCGTCGGTATGACAGCACGTTTTTAAGTCAATCGGTTTTTTTGGTCGTTTTCGTAAAAACGCCCTTTTTCTTCACTTAATGGAGTTCGTAATGAAAGCAAGTCTGAATGTACAAAAACTGGCTATTGTTTCGGCTTTCCTGCTGGCCTCCGCCAGCAGCTTCGCAGCCCCCGTAGCGGGTGGTTCCTCAAAAGCATTTGTAGTGGCTGATAAGCCATCCACAATGATGGCTCAAGGCGAAGCTGGTATCTCCATGCCAGGTACTGACCCATATGACGCCACCAAACAATCTGGCGTAGTGAGCTTCAAAAGCGGTCCCATTTGGCAAACCAATACCGTACTGGGCAATGTAGATGGGCATGGTTACATTGAAATGCCCGTTGGTATCAAGATCTCCGAGACTTGGCGCCACACTATTAGCAGCGGTGTAGGTGCTGGCACCCAAATCTACGCCTACCGCCAAATGAACACCCCCTTGGAGAATTACCCGCACTTCGGTGGTGAAGTCGTTGCCAAGGTTCCCGGGCAAGAAGTGTATTTTGGTGAGTGGGCTCCACGTGTAGCCAACCCAAGCCAAGGTAGCAGCACCGATCTGAATATGAACCATGCTGATCGCACCGTCTTCTACACCGGCGAAAATCCAACCACAGCCATGCCTAACCTGGTTAACGTGAAATACGACGTAGTGGGTGTACGCAAGTTTGATCCTGCTACCAACGGCGGTGTATCCACCGGCACGCTAACAGCGAACTACGGTGGCGGTAGTGGCACGCTGGCAGGGGCACTGGGTGGAGTCAACTTCAATGGCACAACCATCGCCTCCAACGGTACCTTCGACAAGACCTTCAGCAACTCGGCAAAAATTGAAGGCCAGTTCTACGGCGCAGCCGCTGACGCCTTGGCAGGTATTTACTACAACCCAGCCAACGGTACCAATGACATGGCCTTCGGCGGTGCAAAACAGTAATCCGCCTATGACAACACGCTAGTTTTGCCATAAGAAAAGGGGGATCGACAAGCTCGATCCCCTTTCTCTCCGGACCCTGCGTCCATCTCCCCTTTTTCTTGCAAGGTTTTCATTCATGCATGGGCGAGCCCTTCCCCTTTTGTGCCTGCTGCTGGCCATGGCATCCAGCGCGGTGCAAGCCAACGACGACGATACGCGCCGACTTCTGAATCAAATCGACCGCAATCTGAACGAACGCGAACGCTCCCATTTAGTGGAAGAAACCCCGCCCGATGTGGACCCGTCGGCCCTGATCACCATCAACGGCACAACCTATAGCGTCGATGCCACGCTGACCGATCTGGAACCGGCCATTTATGTCGCCATCAATCTGCAACAGTGGGCCAAGGTGGATCAGTTTGTAGAAAAATATCAGGAGCTGCCCGGCCACAACCCTGCCCTGGTGCTGATGGCTCAAGGAGTGGTGGCCCGTAGCAAGGACAATCACAGCCTGGCGATCAGCAAGCTGCGCCAGGCTCAGGAAAGCGATCCCACTATGATGCGCGCCAAGCTGGAGCTGGCCCGCGTACTGTTCGAGGACTATCAATCCAGCGAAGCCAAGGAGCTGTTCAGCCAGATTTCCTCTGCTGGTATCCCAGAAGAAGTACGGCCCGTGATCGAAGGCTTCCAGGGTGCCCTGCAAGACCGCAATGCCTGGCACGGTTCCGCCTCGATTGGCTTGGGCTACAACAGCAATATCAACAAAGAAAACGGCCAGCAAGACACCTTCTTTACCTGCTATTTCTTTGGGTGCTTTCCGTCAGTGCGCAAGATGCCGGACCCGGTCAAATCCACCGCCATGGTCTACGACCTGACCTTGAACCGGCGTTTCCAGCTAAGCGGCAACCACAACCTACTACTGCGCGGCCTGAGCTACGGCAATCTCTACGACAAGCACAAGGAAGCCGAGCCCAAGAATATTTATTACAGCGACAACACCAGCATTATTTACGCGGGCTACAACTATCAGGACGCTAAAAACGATCTGTCGATTACGCCCTTGTTCGAGAACAATTACACCAACCGTCGCACCAGCTATCAGTCCTGGGGCGGGCGCGTGGACTGGAAGCACAATCTTAGCGACAGGCTGCAAGTAGGCGTGAATGCCCAGCACAAGAGCCTGTCCTACAAAGGCGATTTACGGCAGTACTTTGAAGGCGTCAAAGAGAACCAGATAGGCTTGTACGGCTCGTATCTGATTGATGCCAAAACCGTGGTCTACGGGGGCCTGAATTACAACCGTAATCTGCAGTCTCAGCAAACCGCGCAAAGCCGCAGCTATATGGCAAACCTGGGAATTTACAGGGCCTTTGATGCGGGTTTCAATATCAACGCCACGGCACTATACCGGCAGACCCGACACGATGCCGAGGACTTGTTCCTGGGCGGGCTGCGCAAGGACCGTCAGCAGATTTATATCCTGAACGTAGGCATGCCGCGCTTTGCGTTCAAAGGCATTACGCCCAATTTGTATGTGAAACACACTTTCAACAACAGCAATATCGACTGGGCTTTCAAATACAAGCAAACCGAAGTCGCGCTGAAGCTGGAAAAGCGTTTTTAAGCAAGGACTTCTTCGACCTCGGCGGCTGATCGGGTGCCGTCCCTTTTTAGCATCAAGCGCCTGAAGCGACAGGTATCTTTTTTAGTGACAGGGAGCGTCGTGCCACTGTTGAAAGAAGCGTTTTCAATGAGGTATCGGGGTTCTGTGGCAGGTCTCAAGGCCCAGTGGCCGCGTGTAGATCAGCCCTTCCCGTGATGCTGCTCCAGGAGACAGGGCGATAAGGTCTTATTCCCTGGATCAAACACTTAACAAGCATGAGACTATATGAACTTGCGGGGCAGACCGCCCTGCATTTGCTTTGTCTGCTTGCGTTGCGCCCTATTGCGCCCCCAGCGCGGACAAAAAAAACCACAAAAATTGCCAAGTGAAAGCCCGGTTGACCATCAGTCGGGATATAGTCGAGCAATCGATTTTCCTTAGCAGACAGAATACTTATCCCTTGGAGTCTTTCCCCATGCTTGGCCAAGAAAAAGAAACTCGCTCTGATACCAGCCCTCAAGACAGCGCCTTTCTGGAAGAAAAAGCCTTCCGCGCCCGTACTGTGCTGGTCTTTGGCACCATCACGGATAAGCTCGCCTCGGAAACCGTGCGCAAGCTGCTGGCGCTGGATGCCGAATCCACCGCCCCTATCACCATGATCGTGTCCTCGCCCGGTGGTCACCTGGAGTCCGGCGACGCCATCCATGATGTGGTGCGTTTTATTTCCTCGCCCGTCACCATGGTGGGTACCGGCTGGGTGGGCAGTGCTGCTACCCACCTGTTCCTGGGCGCCGCCCGCGAGCGTCGTGTGTGCCTGCCTCAAACCCGTTTTCTGATTCACCAACCCAGCGGTGGCGCCGGTGGTCAGGCCAGCGATATGGCCATTCAAGCCCAGGAAATCATGAAAGCGCGTGAACGTATCGCCCAGGTGATTGCCCGTGAAACCGGCCAGCCTATCGAGCGTGTGCGTGACGATATCGAGCGCGACAAATGGATGAGTGCCGAGGAAGCCATTGAATATGGCCTGATCTCACGCATTATCGAACGCCGTGACGAACTGCTGCCTGCCAGCAAGTAATGACCATTTGAGGGCCCCATCATGCTGACTATTCTTGGCAGAGAATCCTCCATCAATGTGCGCAAAGTCATGTGGACCTGCGCGGAGTTGAATCTGGAATTTGAGCGGCAGGATTGGGGCATAGGCTTCAAGGACGTCAACACGGACGAATTCCGTGCGCTGAACCCCAACGCAAAAATCCCCGTCCTGCTGGATGGGGAACGTGTGCTGTGGGAATCCCATACCATTGTGCGTTATCTGGCCAACCGCCAGGCACCGACGGCCTTGTATCCGCAAGATGCCTGGCAAAGAGCCAAGGTGGATCAGTGGCTGGACTGGCAGGCCTCCGAGCTGAACCCGACCTGGACATATGCGTTCTGGAGTTTGGTGCGTCAATCGCCCAAGCATCAGGACGCCGCACAGGTTCAGGCATCCTTGGCTGCCTGGACCCAGGTAATGGGAATTTTGGAAAGACACTTGGCGCAGACCCAGGCCTATGCCGCCGGAACGGAATTCACCCTGGCCGATATCATTCTGGGCCTGTCCATTCACCGCTGGCTGAATACGCCGTTTGATCGCCCGGTACTCAAGGCAGTCGAAGACTACTACCACCGCCTGGCCGCGCGGCCTGCCTTTATAAAGCAATGTGCCGGTTTCCCCTAAGCGGTACTTTGCCTTAGCTGACCAAAGCCGCCCACTATGTTCGCGGCTTTTTTATGTGTCATTGACGCTCGAGGCCACTTGACGCCCTTTTAAAAACTAGAGATGTAGACATGGACGAAACCATACGAGTTGGCTGCGGTGCAGTCATTATGCAAAACGACAAAATCCTGCTGCTCAAGCGTGTGCGTGCACCAGAAGCTGAGCACTGGGGGATACCGGGCGGCAAAGTGGACTGGCTGGAAACCCTGGAGCAAGCCGTTACACGGGAGATTATGGAAGAAGTGGGTTTGCGTCTGGAGACTCTGGAGCTACTGGTCAATGTGAACCAGATTGATGCCGACAAGGGCGAGCACTGGGTGGCGCCAGTTTATTTGGTCAAATCCTTCACCGGCCAGGCCGTGGTGCAGGAGCCTGAGAAGCACAGCGGCATGGACTGGTTTACATTGGATCAACTGCCAGAACCCTTGACGGTGGCGACCCAGGTGGCGGTGGCTGAAATCAAGAAACGTAGGGAGTGAAACTGCCAAGTCAGAAGCAGCACTGATACCAAGGTGGGCGGCAGGATCAGGAACAAAGACAAAGATAAACCAGCCAGATCAAGATCCACGTGTAGTTTGGTGCCAGATAACTGGCGAATGCCTCATCAGTCGGCCCCCACTTTTGTAATATACTTTTCCGCATGCGCGCCCTGGGTCCCCGTTTCGTTTCCCGCGAAATCCGAGTTTGGCAACTTCTATTTTGCCTGGCTCTGCTGGCCTACGTCTGTCGCGCCATCGTCCCGGCAGGCTACATGCCTACCCGCTCAGGACAAGACAATGGCTTTGCCATTACCTTCTGTACGGCTGGCAATGCTGCCAATACGCTCTGGATTGATCTGGTCGGCCAGGATGGCCAGGCGGATTCCGATACGCATCACAATCAACAGGACTGCCCCTTTGGTATCGCGGCCTCCCCCGCCTTGTTGCCGACCCTGGATGCGCCTGTTCTGATCAGCCTGATCAGGTACCGGCCGGTTTTGTTAGCCCAGAGCAACCAAACCCTGCCACCGCTGCCTGCACAAGGCCCTCCTTTAGGTTCACGCGCCCCGCCTTTATTCCTCGCTTGATGTGTTCCCGTCCTTTGACGGTTTCTCTTTTTTATCTAGCCGAGGTTTTCAATGTCGATTTCTTCTACGTCTTTCCGTGCCACTCTGGGCATGGCTGCCGTGCTGTTCGCGTCTTCCGCTGTGGCACACGTTTCCCTGCAAACCAAGCAAGCCCCGGTGGGCAGCAGCTACAAGGCGGTTCTGTCCGTGCCGCATGGTTGCAAAGGCTCTGCCACCACCAAAATCCGTGTCCGTATTCCTGAAGGTGTGGTCGGTGTCAAACCACAACCCAAAGCAGGCTGGACGCTGGAAACAGTAAAAGGTGACTACAAGCAGGCTTACACGCGTTGGGGTGCCAAGGTCAGTTCCGGTGTTCAGGAAGTGGTCTGGGCTGGCGGCCCTTTGCAGGACGAGCACTATGACGAGTTCGTGTTCATCAGCTACCTGGCCGATGAGCTCAAGCCCAATAGCACGCTCTACTTCCCGGTTGTTCAGGAATGCGAACAAGGCGTGGAGCGCTGGATTGATCAAGCAGCTCCGGGCACCAAGGAAGCGGCTGACCATTCCGACGCCCCTGCTCCTGCGCTGCAACTCTTGCCCAAGCCTTAAACACCCAGGCGGCTGGTGCCCTTGGGCATCAGCCTGAAGGAGATCTTATGCAAACGCAGACCCTGCGTAGGCAGGCAGCTTGCCACCCACTGCTCGTGCTACTGCTTGCCTTGCCGTTGCTGGTCTGGGCGCCGGTGCTGTATGCCCATGCCTCCTTGGTCGCCAGCAAACCCGATAGCAGCACGGTGCTGGCCCAGGCTCCCAGTACAGCCAGCCTGAGCTTCAATGAGACCGTATCGCCCTTGCTGATGAAGTTGATTCGTCCGGATGGTTCCTCCAAGGAGCTGGAGGACGTTCTGACACAAGACCAGCGACTGGAACTGGCCTTGCCGCCCATGGAAACCGAAGGCACGTACGGGCTGAGCTGGCGGGTTATTTCTGCTGACGGCCATCCCGTAGGCGGAACGCTGACGTTTTCCATTGGGGCGCCCAGCTCAAATCTGGTGGACAGCACCCACAGCAATCCCCTCAGAAATGGACTGATCTGGCTTGCCCGACTTCTGGGCTATGTGGGCCTGTTTACGGGGATAGCTTGGGTGGTCTACCGCGCCCTGGCTCCAGCATCAAACAACACATCAGCGAGTCAAGCTCATATCGCGCCACGCATGCTGACTTTAGGGGCCGTCGCCTTATTGCTGAACCTGGGCTTGGTGGGTGTCGATGCCCTGGACTTGCCTCTGTCCGCCCTGTTCGGCACGGCCGCCTGGCAAACGGCTGCATCGACCTCCATGGGCCTGGCGGTGCTGCTGGGCTGGCTAGCTCTGGCCTGTGCCGCCTTATCCTGGAAAGCGACACACTCCGCTAGCCAGAAAGGGCTGGCTGCTTTGGCGCTGATTCTTCTGGGAGCTTCCCTGGCGTCCAGCGGACATGCCAGCACAGCAGATCCCGTCTGGCTATCTCGGCCCAGTGTCTGGCTGCATGTCGTGGCGCTGACACTGTGGATTGGTTCCTTCCTGCCTTTGGTTTATGCACTTCAGCATGCTCAAGAATGCCGCTTGCTGACGCTGTTCTCGCGCTGGATTCCCGCTGTCCTGCTGGTTCTGGTCCTGAGCGGAGCCGCGCTGATCTACGTGCAATTCGATCAACTCGCTTCGCTATGGGAAAGCCGATATGGACAAGTGCTCAGTGCCAAGCTGATTCTGGTCCTGCTCTTGCTGGGTTTGGGAGCCTACAACCGCTATCGTCTGACTCAAGCCGTCTTGCAACAGCGTAGCGATGCCCGACAGGCTCTGCGACGTGTGGTTCGTCTGGAATATGTGTTGGCGGTGCTGATCCTGGCCGTGGCCGCATTATGGCGCTTCACCCCGCCCCCGCGCGCCCTGGCCCAACTAGTTCCACCCAGCGTTTCCAGCCATATTCATACCGAAGCCGGTATGGCAGATCTGTTGTACATCCCGGCCTCCACCCAGCACCCAGCCATTCTGACCGTCTCTTTATACGAGCCGGATTTCAGTCCTCTGAAGGCTCAAGAAGTGGAGGTGATTTTCAGCAACCCGCAAGCCGGGGTGGAGTCCATTACCTTTCCGGCGGAACTCACGCGGCAGGATCAATGGGAAGTGAGTAATGTCGAGCTGCCGCATCTGGCCAGCTGGAATATTCGTATTCAGGTGCTGATTTCAGACTTTGAACGCATACACCTGGATAGCACGCTGGATTTGCAAGCCAATTAAACCCGGCGTCCCGGAATCAGAACGGCTTCATAAAACGTTTGGTGGCCTCAATAAAGGCGCGAACATTGGGATGATGTTTGCGCCCGCCTTCAAACAGTAAAGACACCGGCAAGGCAGGCGCTTCATCATCGCGCAGCAAAGGCACCAGGCGCCCTGAATCAGCTTGCCCTGACTAGCGCATCAAGGCTTCGATCGCCTCAACGGCCACCGCGACCCCATCTTCCTGCGCCATATCCCGCGCGATCTGTTGAGCGCGTGCTCGCACCGAGTCTTGCTGAGCAAAGGCCAAAGCCGCTTGCAGTTGAGCGCTATTGACCCGTTTGCCCGATAAAGGCTCCGGCGCGACACCCAAGATCGCCAGCCTGTGCGCCCAAAAAAACTGATCACCGGCAAAGGGCAAAACAATGGACGGCACACCCGCTCTGGCTGCTGAATGCGTGGTTCCCGAGCCGCCATGATGAATAACAAGGGACATGCGGGGGAATAAATGCTGATGCGGCACCTCGCCCACCTTGAAGAAATTGTCTGGCAAGACCGCCTCTTGCATACCACTCCAACCGGGGCTGAACACCACGCGGCGACCTTGCATGGCTTCAATCATCATCTGGATAAAGTGCGCGCGATCAAACCCGGCCATGCTGCCAAAACCTATATAAATCGGTGCCTCCCCCGCTGCCATAAAAGCTTCCAGCTCCGCATCCATCGTCCAGTCCCCAGACGGCATGATCCACTGACCACACAAGCGCGCATTGTCTGGCCAGTCCCTGGGCGGAGCCAGCAAGCTGGGAGAGACACCGTACAACATGGGATGGTCGGACCAGACCTTGTTCTGGGCGGGCAGCCCACAGATTTGTTGCCGTGCCTGATTGGTAACTCGCTTGAACGCCCGCCACAGTAGTGCATTTACCCACTCATGACTGCGTTTGTTCAAAAAGCGCGGCACCTTGGTCGGTGGCAAGAAGGGAGAGGGAAAGGCGGCGGTGGGAGTGATGGGTATCAGCCCGGTACCAATGGCCTTAATGCCGCGACGCTCTGCCACGGACAGCCCCACAAAAGCGGCCAAACCCGAAACGATAATCGCGTCACAACCCTCGCTGGCATCCAGCACGGTTTGCATCCAAGCGGGTGTGTTGACATTGGCAATCGCCGACAGCGCCTTGGCCGTTTGTTGAAAACCGCCCTTTTCCTGCACCGCACTGGACAGAATCTGCCCAGGCATCAGGGCCTGCCGTATATCACCGGCCAGAGGCAGACATGGCATACCCAAGGTTCGAGCAGAGCTTAAAGTACCACCGTCCGCCAGCAGGCAGACTTCGTGCCCCGATGCCATCAAACCCGCCGCCAAGGTGGCAAGCGGACGTACATCCCCCTCGGTACCATAAGTCACAAGCGCAAATTTCATGATCTGGCCTTGATAGCGATAACAGCTCGCGATAACAGCAATGGCATCATAATATTGCACGTCGTATACTTATGCAATTCGTATACTTTTTTAAACTGACATGACTACAGACCATGATCCGGGTCGCCGGGAACGCAAACGCCTGCTCATGCTGGAACAGATACGCCAGACAGCGGCCACTCTGTTTGAGCAGCACGGCTACGAGGCTGTGACCATGGAGCAGATTGCAGACCGGGCCGATATCGCCAAGCGCACCTTGTACAAACACTTCCCCAGCAAAGAGGCGGTGCTGGCGTTTCATGTGGATGCGCAGCTAAAGCAGGATCTGGCCTATCTGCAACATGAGGTGGCTCAGTGCCCTACGTTTCAGGCACAGGCTTTGTGCATTCTGCGTGCCTCGGCAGACTGGTGCACCGAACACCCAGAGTTCTTGAGAGCCTATCTGCGCCATCAATTGCTGAATACAGGCACAGCCAGCAAGGACAGTGACATCACTCAAACCTGGCAGGCATTGATTGCCTTAGCCCAAGACTCGGGGGAGTTGAATCCGTCACTAAGCCCCGAGCAATTGGCCCACTGGTTTCATCACCTGTACTTCGGAGCCATGCTGCGCTGGCTGAATCAGCCCGAGCTGTCCTTGCATCAGGAATTCGAGGACATGACCCAGTTGTTCTTGCAGGGTGCGGCAGTAAAAGGCACGGGATAAAAAAGGCAGGAAGGGCCCCTGCTTTTTCGTGACTGACCTGACGAATCAGAATCAAGTCACGTCATCGTAAATAGCGCGGCAAATCAGAATCAAGCCGCACTATCATGACTAAGCAGGCAAATCTGAATCAAGCCATGCCATCGTGACTATCCAGGCGAATCAGGTTCAAGCCGTACCATTCAGCGCCATCAACAAGCGATCCAAAGCCTGCTCATAAACACGTTGCGCCGCTTCATCTTTCGTAATAGAAGCAGGCAGACCGCTACCATGGGCATGGTCGATCAAGATGCCCAGCCATAGTTCCGGCTCCTCGGTGCAGTCCGCCAGTAAGCTCCGCAAGCGCTGGGTAATCTCCTGCGTCACCCCGGCAAAGGCAGCTGGATCACTGAAGATGGCCACGGTCAAATGCGGATGACGGCTAACCGCCTGGTGATAGCGCAGCAAAATCCGGCGCAGTTCCGAGCCTTCCTGCTCATCCAGACCTTGCAGCACCTGGGCATACACCCGGTCGGACAAGACGCGCAACAAGCCTGCCCGATCCGGCACGTGGTTGTACAGACTCATGGGGGTCACGCCCAGACGGGCGGCCAAAGCACGCATACTCAAACCTTGCTCACCGCCCTCGTCCAGAAGCGCCAGCCCAGCGTTCAGAATATCGTCCAATGTCAGGCCGGCGCCTCCAGCCGGACGTCCTCGCCCCCGGCTCATGACTTGAACTGATAACGAGACTGTACCAAGCCGGAAGGAAAGCTCTGGCTGGACAGCAAACGCCAATCCATATCCTGATTCACATCGCCAAACAGTCGGCGGCCTTCACCAATAAGAACCGGCATGGTGGAAAGAATCATCTCGTGCACCAGACCAGCCCGCAAGAAGGACTGGATAAGCTGGCCGCCGTCTACATAAATACGTTGCAGATTTTCCGCTGCCAATTGCTCCATCAGTTGCTCGGGAGTCTGGCGGGAGAAACGGACTTTGCCTTGCAGATGCTCAGGAACCGGCGTATCGGCCAGTTGTCGGGACAAGACCACCACAGGCAGCTGGTAAGGCCAGACGTCAAAAGTCAGGACTTTCTCGTACGTCCCGCGCCCCATGACCACCGCGTCCTTGTCCGCAATAAAGGTCATATAGCCGTGATCTTCCGCAGGATCGCTGCGCTCCAGTAACCAGGCAATGTCGCCGTCCGGTTTGGCGATGAATCCGTCCAGGCTGGTTCCGATGAAAACGTATGCAGTGCTCATGATCTACCCTTTATATATACGGTGTATATTTTATAGATAAATCTGCAACTGGAAATAAAAATCTGCGCTCAGCTCTCTCCCGCTCCAGCGCTGTCTGCCTTAGCGCACAAAAAACAGGCCGCATCACACGGCCTGTGGTCCCTCTTTTAATCGAATACCCTCTTTCTGGCAGCCATGCCGCCCGCAATTTAACGGGCCAGCAAACGGCTGGCCTCAAGCCTGGCTTCGCCTTCATCAACGACAAAGCTGAATTGCAGGCCCAGCACCCGGCCCAAGGTCTGCTGTGCCAGGCGTGCGGCGGCAGGAATGGCCCGCCCCTTGCTGATCACCACCATGCCAGCGCACAAATCCTTCAAGCGCTGCTTGTTCTGCTTGAAGAACAAGGCGCGTTGCTTGCGATCCTCGTGGCTTTCCTCATGGGCATGGTCCCCACCGCCCAACCTGTCGGTCAGCAAGACAAAACGTTGGCCCCGATTCAACAAGGCCTCCAATTGATCCTGCGCCTGTTGCGGCGTTTGCTGCGAGCTGTGTTCCCTTAGAAACACCAATGGAAACTGCGTGTCATCAACTTGCATAAGCGGCTCCTTGCCATCAATAAAGACAGCCAACATCGAAGCGGCGCACGCCCAGATGCGGAGGGCTTCCGAAAGCATGCATCAAGCCGCTAGGTAAATACAGCCAAGCGGTATCGCGCAACAAATACGGTCGAACCGTTGCGCCTTCACCTCTCATCACAGTCTGGACTCCACAAAATCGCGCAGTTGGGGATCTCGAATCTCCAAGGCATCAAACAAGCCTAGTGCTTTCAGAGCCGGCAAGGCCGCCACAATATCGTTCAAGGCGCGCTGGCGTTCAGCGTCGCTGACATCAGGCTGGCGCAAGGCGGCAGCATTAGCCAGAAACGCGCCTACCGTGCCTTTACGAATGGTGGTGCCATCAATCTGAACTTCACTGGCGTGATCGGGAAGAATGTCATGGGCTTGCATGTGTCACTCCTTTATTCATCAAGGTTTTCAGTGTAAGCAGAAAGGTTTTGGCAGCTGTACACTATATCGGTCAATAGATAACAAAATTACGCCATGCCTGAACGCAAGATTGGTTTGCATGATTTTCTGAACTTTCCCGAGCACCCCGTCCTGTTCGCCGTCACCGGCAACCATGACTCGGAGCTGTCCTCGCGCCCCCATCAACACGCTCGCGGGCAGTTGTTCGGCTCCCTGCGCGGCCTGCTTTCCGTTGGAGTGGAGGACGCCGTTTGGGTAGTACCCGCCATCCATGCCGTCTGGCTGCCGCCGCACGTCCTGCACTCGGGCCAATCGCATGGCCCTTTTCATGGCTGGAGCGTCTATATAGACGAAGCGGCCTGCGCCGATCTGCCTTCCCAGGCCTGCACCTTGCGCACCTCCGGCCTGCTGCGTGAAGCCGTGCTACGCGCCTGCTCCTGGGATTTGATTCCCGCCGCGCCCTTGCCCCAAGCCCAGGCTCATATTGCCTCCGTCATTCTGGACGAAATCCGCAGTCTGCCCATCGAACCTTTTGGGCTGCCACTCCCCCAGGACCCGCGCTTGCAACGCATTGCCCGTGCCCTGATTGCCGACCCCAGCAACAATCAAGGCATGGAACATTGGGCGGACTGGGCGGCTGTCAGCCTGCGCACCTTGAGCCGCCGTTTCGTGACAGAAACCGGCTTTAACTTCACCGCCTGGCGTCAACGCGCCCGCCTGATGCGCTCCCTGGAAATGCTGGCAGCCGGTGCCCCTGTCGCCACCATTGCCTACGATCTGGGGTATTCCAGCCCCAGTGCCTTTATCAGCCTGTTCCGACGCAGCTTTGGTCACACCCCGGCGAACTACCGCAATCAACTGTAAGCCCCTCAAACCGCTTTACGACTCATCAGGAATGCCATAAAGTGATTGAGTAGAAATCCACGCATCACTTTCAGACATGGGATGGCCGAGATGGAAATGCGCCAATTACAGATTTTTTGTGCGGTTGCAGAGCATGGCAGCTTTACTGCCGCTGCCCAGAAGGTGCACACTGTGCAATCGAACGTCACCATGCGCATCAAAGAACTGGAGGCCGAACTGGAACAGCCATTGTTCATACGCCAGAAAAGTGGTGTGGTGCTGACTCCGGCTGGCCATACCTTTCTGGCCTACGCCCGCCGTATCTTGCAACTGACCGAAGAAAGCCGTGCCGCCCTGCAAGACACCGGCACTCCCAGCGGTCTGCTGCGTCTGGGCTCCATGGAGACCACGGCCGCCATCCGTCTGCCCCAGGTTTTGACCCAATACCGCGAACGCTATCCCCAGGTTCAGTTGTCCTTGCAAACCGGCACCACGGCCGAGCTGATCAAGGCCATTGAGACCCACCAGTTGGACGGTGCGTTTGTCGGGGGCTTTCATCAAAATGCGGCTCTGACTCAGGAAGAAGTGTTTGAAGAAGAACTGGTGCTGGTCAGCAGCAAGGCGGTGGAATCCCTGCCTGCCCTGATTGAAAAAATTCCCCAACAAACCGTACTGGTCTTTAGAACCGGCTGCTTTTACCGTTCCACACTGGAACACTGGTTTTATCAGGCCGGTCTGGTGCCCAATCAGATCATGGAAATGGGCACACTGGACGGCATTCTGTCCTGCGTGGCCTCGGGCATGGGTATTACCTTGCTGCCCAAAGCCATCGCCCAGAACGGCAGCTTGCGCCTGCCCGTGCAATGTCACGAACTGCCGCCTGAGGTTGCGCGTGTCAAAACCGTGTTTATCCGTCGTGCTGATGCCAATCCTGGCTCGGCTCTACGCAGCTTTGTGGCCCTGGCTCAAGCGCAGTTCGCCCAATTACCCAAACTGGATCAAGGCGAAGCCGCACTGTTGAGTTGACCGGTCAGCCTGTGGGTCTGTCCAGCCGCTCCGCACAGGCTATGCAGCTGTAAAGCGTCAGGACAAGCCCAAAACCAGCTCCTCGACCCGCTTTGCCGCAGGCACAATGCTGTGGATCTTGCCCACGCCCTGACCGGCATACAAAGACAGTTTCCTGGCCATTCTGTCCTTATCAATTGCCCGCGCCCCACCCCCGACCAGACGCAGCACATTCCACTTGTCACGGTTGGGAATCACGCGATGCGGCGTGCCATAGGTCCAGCCAAAAGAATA
Organism: Alcaligenes nematophilus; assembly: GCF_026344155.1. Lineage (NCBI taxonomy): Bacteria > Pseudomonadati > Pseudomonadota > Betaproteobacteria > Burkholderiales > Alcaligenaceae > Alcaligenes > Alcaligenes nematophilus. The sequence continues at coordinate 236,192 of NZ_JAPKMZ010000004.1, forward strand.
GCCGGTGCGATATTCCGTATCGTCCGTGCTGGCTTCCAGAATCTTTTGCTTGTAGAGCGGATGCGCGTTGGACTCCTCGCTGGCCAGAAAGGCCGTGCCCACCAATACGCCGGAAGCCCCCAGGCTCATGGCCGCCCTGACATCCTGGCGGGTCGTAATCCCGCCTGCCGCCAGTACGGGACGACCTTGCGCACAGTCCAGAATCGCGGGTAGCAAAGACATCAGGCCAATCGTGCCGCGATTCAGATGGCCACCACCCTCACTGCCTTGGGCGACGATGATGTCGGCCCCATGTGCAATCGCTTTGCGAGCCAAAGCCGCCGTGCCGGTTTGTACCATCACAATCATGCCGGCGTCTTTGGCACGGGGAATCATGTCGGCGGAATAGTCCTCGGCATAGAACAGCGACAGGATGCGAGGCCGCTCCTGCAGGATCACTTGAAACTGGGCCTCGAACACCTCCGGGCCACCAAACTGCGGCACTACATTCACCCCGAAAGGCTGGTCCGTCAGTGCCCTGGTTTCGCGCAGCCATTTACGCAGCATCAAAGGTGCCAGGCGCAAGCCGCCCAACACGCCCATCCCGCCCGCATTCGCTACCGCCGCCACCAATTGCGGCCCGGAAATCGCAGCCATGCCCGCCAGAAAAATCGGGTACTGCACTCCGCACATATCCGTAATGACATTGCCCGCATAGTCTCGATTTGCTTCGCTCATGATTTACAACTCCACCTGTTTGCCCAAGATGCGACGCAAGGCCAGATTCTTCAGTACAAAATGGTTTTTGAATGCCCCGAAAAGGTGCAAGACTAGCCCCGCCAAAAAAGCCGTGGCGCCAATATTGAACAGCACATCAACCACGGCCTTGACCTGCTCATTCGGGCTGATCACGGTCGGTAACGCCAGGCCACCGGGCAACTCCACCGCCACGCCAGCCGCCGCACGGGACAGCCAAACGGCGACGGGCAGCAGCACCATCGCCAAGGCCAGGGCTGTCGCCACGGAACGGGCCACTATTACCTCCACCTGGTTGGGCGAGCCCACCGGCAAGGGATGAAAAGAGGTCACACGTGCCCAGAAGCGGTAGATGGAGATCAGAAACAGCAGCGTCCCCAGCAGATTTTGCAGCTGCACCAGCCGCACCTCACCGGGGCTTTGGGCCATGGCCACCCCCAAGCCCAGAATGGAAAACAGCAAGACCGCTACAAGCCAGTGCAGCACAATAGTGATGGGCGAGAACCTGAGTCCGTTGTCGCGCAATTGCATGATTAGCTCCTTGAAAAGGTCACCGGGGGCAAGTCCTCTACAGTGCAATACCGAGAGTGATACGTCGTGAGCCACCTGCCCAACAGGTACAAGCGGCCAGTGTCGGCAGTCACCTTGTCGCCTGCAGGCCTGGGCCTGTGTCACAGTGGCCTCAGAGCCTTGGCTGTGCCAAGAACCGTCGTTTAGAAGCCCTGACGATAGGCGCAGCAACCAATCAAGTAAAATGATGAATACTGATTAATAAAATCTTTTTTAGTGATTTATAAACAGAAAGTTCTTCTCAGAACGCCAGGCGGCAGGCGTGCAACCTTCATCATCAAACCATCCAAGGGCAACAAGTAACACCCGCTGGTAGTTCGCAAGAAACCGCAGGCTCATCCAGGCCTCGCCTACATGAATCTCTTTTTGATCATTATTAGTGATTCATAAAATCATTATTCATCATTTTACTTGATTCATTCAGTCTTCTATCTTCCATATCGATAGCCCTGCTATCCCGCCCTCAAACCAGGAGACTGAAACCATGACTCGCCCAGCTGCCTATCTTGAACACTGTAAAAAAAGCCACGTCTTGCCCGGCTTTTGAATCTTATGGTGACGGACGCTCAACGCGACATCATCAAGACCGCTGCCCCGCTGCTGGCAAGCGGCGACAAAGCCCTGACCACCTATTTTTATGAATTGATACTGCGCGACTCCCCACCGATGAGCCCCTTGGCCAGCCAGATCGCCAACAATCACCTCGCTCTACAGATCCAGCCCGAGCATGACCCAATGATGGGCACTTGCCAGCTGCAAGCCGTACGCGAAGAGCTGATCGTGAGGATGAAAGGCAACAAGCTCATAGATGGATGGGTCGCCGCCTATCAACAGTTGTCGAATTTGCTAATCGAAGCCGAACGTCTGATTTACGACGATATGGCTATCACTTCCGGCGGCCTTGCAGACCGCAGTCCCAATCAAGAATGAACCATCATGCCACTACTGAAATTTGATCTGATTCAAGGCCGCAACGACAAAGAGCTGCGCCTGCTGCTGGACACCGCGCATCAAGCCATGGTGCAAGCCTTTGATGTTCCCGCCAGCGACCGCTACCAGTGCGTGACCCAGCATCGTCCCGGCGAGCTGATACTGGAAGACACCGGCCTGGGCTATCCGCGTAGCGACAAGGTGGTACTGCTGCACATCGTGTCCCGCCCCCGCAGCGAGAATCAAAAAATTCAGTTCTACCGTTCGCTGGCAGAGCGGCTGGAGCAGAACTGTGGCGTCTCGCCCAATGATCTGATCATCGCTCTGGTCGAGAACAGCGATGCAGACTGGTCCTTCGGGCGTGGACGAGCGCAGTTTTTGACGGGGGAGCTGTAATGCGATTGCTGCGTCTCAGCTTTCCTGCCAGCCTGCTCCCAGGGATTTATACAGAGCAATGGCAGCCAATACCTCGTCCCACTGGCTAAGCGTCAAGGCATCTCGTGCCTGATTGGCGCTACGCTGTGCCACCAGGATCGGCAAGTAGGCGCTTAAGCCTGCTTTATACAGTTGCGTCGCGTGCTCCAAAGCCTGTTCGCTATCGAGCAGTGCGGCCTGCAAGGACTTCTGACGTTGTACCTGGCTATGCAGAGAGGTCAAGGCATCTTCCACCTCCCGCAAAGCCAGATGCACATCACGCTCATAAATCAGTTCAGCGGCTTGCGCCTTCGCTTGTGCCGCTTCGATGCCCGATTGCGCAAGGCCACCATCGTACAAGCTGTGCTCCGCTTGCAGCCCTGCCGCCCACAACAGACTGGCACTGGAAAAGATGTCGTGAATCACGCTGACGGCAGTCCCTATTCCCAAGGGAATCCGGAACGTCGGAAAGCGTTGTGCCTGGGCTTGACCTATATGTGCCGTGGCCGCAGCCAAACGCCGTTCATCTGCTCGCAAGTCTGGCCGGGAGCGAATCAGATCCGAGGGCAGGAACGCGGGCAATTGCGGCGGCACGGGCAAGGCAGGCGCGGGTTGCGTCAGAACCGCATGCCAGTCGCCCGGAAAGCCGCCCGCCAACACACCAATGCCATGACTGAAACGGGCAATGTCGGCTTCCAGTATCGGGAGCTGCGCCTGTGCCATTTCACGCTCGGCTCTGGCCTGCAAAAGTTCAGACTGACGAGCCAACCCGCGACGTCGGGATTGCTCCACCAACTGTTCGGTATCGCGCAGATTGCGCACATTGTCCCTGGCAATATCCAGCCGTCTTTGCGTCGCCCGCAAACCGGCGTAATGGCTGACCAACTCGGCAATCAAGCTGACCTGCAAAGCACCGTGGTCCTGCGCCAACGCTTCAATACCGGCATCGGCGGCCTCTATCGCCCGGCGAGTGCCACCAAACAAATCCAGCTCCCAACTGACATCCAGCCCCAACTGCCAATTTCGTAACTCCCCTCCAGGTGGCGAGTCCAGAGCTTTACTATTGCGGCGCGCCTGCCCCGACGCCCCGGCTGATACCTGGGGGCCAAGATCGGCTGCAATCTGGCCGCGTTCCGCCTTGGCCTGCTTCAAACGAGCCACAGCAATATCCAGATCCTGATTACGGCTCAACGCTCTTTCCACCAGCGCATCCAGCGTCGGGTCCTGGAATTGCTGCCACCAGCGACGCAAGCTGTCCTGATCCTGCCTGGCAAAGCCTGTTTGTTCATGTAGCCACGTCGCAGGAAGCGGCTGTTTGGGCTCCATATAATCCGGGCCTACCGTCGTGCAAGCTGACAAACTCAGGAGCAGCAGCACATAGGGTAAAAAGCGGCGTGCGCGGTGACGTTCAGGCATCAAAAAATTATCCATGCCTGCCTCTTAAAGCCAGCGCTGCAAAAAGGAACTGATGCGGCCCTTTGCACTGCCCGCATCCAGCGCGGGGCCGACAGCCACACTGCCTGTCATCCCGGCCGCCAACAGCACATCCGCCGGCAAATCATCAAACTCCACCCGTACCGGAATCCGTTGCGCTAAACGAATCCAGCTGAAGTTGGGCTCCACGCTGGGCAAGCCCTGCGCATCCGCTTGCTGATTGGCATCGGTAATTCCGCGCCCGATGCTGCTGACATGGCCTGCTATCAAGCCTTCATAGCCCATCAAACGAATGCATGCCTCCGCTCCCGGCTCAATACCTTGCAGCTTGGTTTCTTCAAAATAGCCCGTCATCCAGAAGCTATGGGCATCCAGCAAAGCCATATTGGCCTGCCCCGCCACCGCATAATCACCCGCGTTCAAACGCAGGCGAGTCACATAGCCATCAACAGGCGCGTACAGTACCGAACGCTCCAGGTCCAGCTTGGCTGCGTCCACAGCCAATTGCCGACTGCGCTGCTCGGCCTGGGCAATACGCACTGCGTGCTGGGCTTGCTGAATTTCTTCAGCAGGCAGCAGGCTTTCCATACCGCGACGGCGCTTGGCCTCTGCCGCCCTCTGGTTCAGGATGGCTGTTGCCGCCGCCAGTTCGGACTGCGCCTGCTCCAGCGCCAGCTGAAAACGCTCGGGGTCCAGGCGATACAAGACATCCCCCTTGTGAACCCGCTGATTATCAGTAACCGCCATCTCCCGCACCGTCCCCGAGACTTCGGGCGCGATACGCACAATTTGTGCGCTGACCCGGCCATCCCGCGTCCAGGGCGCCCGCACATAGGCGTTCCACAAAGCCATCAGCAAATAGGCTGTTATCAACAGCAAGAAGGCCGTCAGCACAAACCGGCTGACTGGCTTGATCAAAGCAGGAAATTTAGACATACAGAATCAAGGCCGAGACAAGGGACAAGGACAAGGCAAACTCAAACAAGGCCGGGTGCCAAACATGGCGCAACACGCCTGTGTGCACCAGCACGTAACGCAACCCTAGATAAATAGGCACCGCCAGGCAGACGTAGACAAAAAAAGGCGGGACATACATGCCCGCCAGGGCAACTTCACTAAGCATGAACAGCACTTCCTGATTGAAGGGAAACAGACGCCGGGTGGCGCTCCAGCAGCATCGCAATATCCAGCAGCACAGCAGCCAGACGCAGGCCATCATGTTGCGGCTCAGCGTCCCGGCACTGCACGGCCTGAGCAAGACGCCGGGCATGGCGCGCTGCCAAACGGGGTCGATCAGCCCGGCGAGCCATATGACGCAAGGTAGTTTTCAGGGGCTGGGACACATGGGCAGGCACCTGGGCTTGTCGTACATACGACTGCAAGCGCAGCAGTTCCCAACCCAGATGCACGCTGTCCAGAGCCTGCGACAAGGCTTGCTGCATTTGCGCAGGCTGCGCCTTTAATCCGGCTCCCAATTGCGCAAGGCGATGTTGCTGTCGCCAGCGCCAGATCTGCGGTTGGAAACGTTTGCCCCGCAGAACCGCCAGACTGTTGGCGCGAATACGCATTTGCAGACGGCTTAGATCCCGACTCAGTTTGCGAGGCCAAAACAGCTGAAAACCCAGCAAGGTAAAGAAAGTGCACAGCAACCAGGCCACAGAACCATTCACGAACAGTTCGAAGTCGTAGTGCATGGGGTTGGATGGCGCTGCCAAGGTCGTAAACGACACCAGATAGGCCACACCGACCATGGCGTATTTGGGCACCGTGGTGGCATAAATGGCGGGTAACCAGAACAGCGCCAGCACAATCAGCAGCAGTGGCAAGCCTTCGATCAAAGGCAGGACCACAAAGGTGCATAAAAAGGCCGCCACAATCGAAAGCGCAATGCCCTTGATAAATGCCATCGCCGCCGCAGGTGGGTTAGGTGCCGGGGACAACAAGGCGCAGGCTGCCGCCAGACCGGCCAGCATCATATTGCCGTCCGTCCAGCCCGTCAGAATCCAGAATGTGCCCCCCAAGAGCACCGTCAGCATGGCGCGAACCCCGTTTTCCAGTGCCAGCGAAATATCCCGATAAAAAGGAATGGCGGGATATGTGCTTTTCGTGGGCAAACGATATAGAGCACGCAGACTATCCAGGGCCGCCAGATAATCATCCAACTGCTCAATCAGACGATCTCCGGCAATCAGAAACGGGGCCGGTTCTGCCAGGCGCTCCAGAGGGCCGGTATTCAAGATTTCCTGCAAGCGGGCACGCAGCGGCATCAACACTGCACGGGCTCGCTCCAAACCGTCCGGGCCCTGTGAAACCAGTTGGGCAGCCTGCTTCCAGGCCTGCTCCCATTCTTGCCGCAAAGCCGCCAGTACGGGCATGGGAGTCAAGGTTTGCGGAAGCGGGCCCGCACCTCCCAACATGGCGGAAAACAGGCAGGCAATGGCATGCCGCAAAGCGGTCGCCCGGGCAGCCAAATCGGCAGACTCCGCCTTGCCAACCGACAGCAAATCATCCGCCCCGTACACATCCATCATCAATTGATGCCGTACACGCTCCTGGTCACTCTCTGTCGTCGTGCACGCATGAAGGGCCGGCTGTCTGCGCGCCAGAACACGGGCTGTTTCCGAGGCCAGGCGCAATAACTGGGCCTGCAAGCGACTGCGTACGCTACGGGTACTGAACAAGGCAGACACCACGCCCAGGCACAGCACGCCCACCAGCACCGAGGAACCCCGCCCAATAACATGATCAAAGCTCAGTTGCGCTTGCCCCATGGCGCCGTATACCGCCAGGCCAACCGTATAACCTGCCAAGGCCGCCCCGTAAGACTTGTAGTGGCGCAGCAAACCCATGGCCATCACACACAGGCCCAGCCAGAACGCAAAGCCCAGCAAGAACAGCCAAGGTTGCTGCCCGAAGGCACTCATCAACACAAAGGCGGCCAGCATTCCGACCAGCGTGCCCAGCACCCGCCAGGTCCCCTTGCCTATCACCGCGCCTTGCACCGGATTGATCACCAGTAGCACGCTGGATGCGGCGGAAAAAGGCGCATGCAGATCCAGCAAATAGGCTACTGACAAGGCCAGCCACGCGGCCAGAATGGAACGCAGGATGTAGCCTGCACGAGGGCTGGTGATATCCACGGAACTGAGGGCCAGACCCATCCGACCAAGAAAGGCTTTCAGCCCGGAGGCAGACTGCGGTGAGGGACTGGCAGACGACACAAGAGGACTCTTTACAGTGATGAATGAAAATCACTATAAAAGTCCCCAATGCGTCCGAAAAGTGAATTTATTGCACTCATTCAAGTGCGTGAAACGCACTTGAAAACCAATTTAAATTACAGCTTGCTGCGTTTGGCCGTCTGCGCATCGTCCTCGGTACACAAGCGATGGATGGTCGTGCGTAACCATTGGTGGGCCGGATCTGTCTGCAAGCGCATGTGCCAGGCCTGCACCAACATGGCTGTCTCCATGGGCACAGGCAAATCAAACACTCGGATCGCCAAGCCCGCCGCTTTGGCACTGCTTGCCAGATGCTTGGGCAGCGGCAGCAAAAGATCGGAGTCATGCAAGGCAAACAGCGCGGTGTAGGGATTGGATACCACCAGGGCCACATTGCGCTGCAAGCCACTGGCCTGCAACAAGGCATCCAGGTTGGATCGGCCCTTGCCCCGCCGCGACACATTGATATGGTCCCAGCGCACAAAGCGTTCCAGCGAAATGTCTTTGTCGAAGATAGGATGGTGCTCCCGCGCGACACCCACAAAATGCGTCGTGAACAAGGGCTGTACGTGAATATCCGGCGCCAGCTTGCGTGAGGCGCTGATGAACAGATCAATACGGCCACTACGCAAGGCGTCGTCATCCATATCGTCCTCTTCGGGAGACAGGCGCAGCATGGCTTTGGGCATTTCCTTGGCCATGGCCTCCAGCAAATGGCCCAGATGCACATTCACAAATTCGTCCGTCGCACGCACATTGAAACTGCGCTCCAGGGACAGCAGATCAATCTCGGTATTGGAACTTAACACCTGGGTTGCCTGCTCCACCGCTGCCCGCACTTGCTCGCGCAAGGCATAGGCTCTGGGTGTAGGCAACAGCTTGCGCCCCACTTGCACAAACACGGGATCATCCAGCGTATCCCGAATGCGGCTCAAGGTTCGGCTCATGGCAGGCGGGCTCAGATTCATGCGCCGTGCCGCTCCCATGACGCTGCCCTCCTCCAGCAAGGCATCCAGTGCGAACAATAAATTCAGGTCAGGGCGAGCCATAGTCGAAGCCTTTCAAGGTTGCGTCAAACGAAATCGTAATGCCATTCAGATGATACTCAAAGCATGCACCCGCCTGCCATGTCTGGGTACGAAGACAGGTATACTCGCCCAGACCGTTTTTACAGGGACGGTCTTTTCACCGAGGGGAGCCTGGCGAGCAGGCTGAGAAACTGCCCGAGCAGATTGCACCGCAGTGACCCGTTGAACCTGATCCGGGTCATGCCGGCGAAGGGACGGGTATGTACCTGCTCGCCGCTTGCTGCCGGATGGCTATCCTTGACTAGGAGTTGCTATCTTGTCTTCTGACCACTCCCCCTCCCCCGTCGGCCCGGTTGCCGCCACCCTGGCTGCCGTCATCCATCAAGACCGGATTTTGCTGATACGTCGCGCCAATCGGCCCGATGCAGGACGTTGGGCCTTTCCCGGCGGCAAGATTCGCGCGGGCGAAACCATCATGGCGGCGGCCCACCGGGAACTGGCCGAAGAAACCGGCGTACAAGGCCAGGCCCTGCAGATCTTTGATGCGCTGGATGTATTTGACCGCGAACCCAGCGCCACACCTTTGGCCTATTCGCATTTCATTCTGATTGCCGTGCTGTTCCGCTGGCAGCAAGGCGAGCCACAAGCGGGCGATGATGCGCTGGACGCACGCTGGTTCAGCAATGCGGAACTGGACAGTCTGGATGTGGCACACAGCTTTGATGTAGTCCGAGTTGCCCGTCGGGCACTGGCATTGGCTGCCACTCAAGATCAAGCAGGCCAAGCATGATTCCCAATGTCTTGAGTATTGCGGGCACGGACCCGACCAGCGGTGCCGGTATTCAGGCTGATCTGAAAGCCATGTATGCCTTGGGCGCTTACGGCATGAGCGTGATTACCGCCGTGGTCGCGCAAAACACCCAGGGTGTGCGGCGTTTTGTGGCGCTGGAGCCGGACTTTGTGGCGGACCAGTTGGATGCGGTGTTTGAGGATGGGCGCGTGGATGCCATCAAGATCGGCATGATCGCCACTGCAGGGATTGCGGAAGCAATTGCAGACCGCCTGCACCATCACGGCCTGGACTGCCCGGTTGTGCTGGACCCGGTCATGGTCGCCAAAAGCGGGGATCGTTTGCTCAGCCCCGAAGCCGTGTCCATCGTGCGCGACAAGCTGCTGCCCATGTGTACCCTGCTTACCCCCAACTTGCCCGAAGCGGGCGATCTGCTGCACAAACCGGAACCCGCCTCGCTGCAAGAGATGCACAGCACCTTAAGCGAACTGTGCTTGCTAGGCCCTGAGTGGGTGCTGCTCAAGGGCGGTCATCTGGATGGCCCGGACAGTGTGGATTTGCTGCAAGGTCAGGGGCAAAGCCATGTTTTTCAGTCGCCTCGCATCCCGACACGCAACACGCATGGCACGGGCTGTTCGCTGTCCTCCGCCATTGCTGCCCTGCTACCGGGCCGCAGCGTGCCGGCTGCGGTAGGCTTGGCCAAGGAATATTTGAATGGCGCTTTGGCCGCGGCTGACCAATTGCAGATCGGCCTGGGGCAAGGTCCGGTCCATCACTTCCATGCTTTGTGGCCAAAGCTGGAACCCCTCAAAACATCTTGAACTCAAAAGCCAGGCCGATTTCAACCTGTGGACCGCAGCACATCAAATCGGCCCGGCTCTCTGGCCCAGGCTCCCCTTTTAATGTGCCCGCTCCCCACTGGGGTAGGCCGGCCAGTCCGCTGTAACCCGTAAAGCAATCAAAAGCGCAGCAAACAGCATCACCCCCCCGCCCGTGAGGAACACCATAGGAACACCGCCCAGGCCGAACATGAAGCCACCCACTGCCGCCCCCGCAGCAATCGAAGATTGCACTGCTGCCACCACCATGCCGCCTGCGACTTCCGCCTGATCGGGCATGGCACTGGCCACCCAATTGGACCAGGCCACTGGCACACCTCCGAAAGCCAGTCCCCACAACGCCACCAGCCACATCAAGCCCATATTGTGCACCGGCAGCCAGACCATGCCCCAGGCCGCCAAACCCACCAAGGCGGGCATCACGACCAAAGTCACCCGCAAGCTGCGTTCCATCAGCCAGCCCGCCAACAAGGTGCCTACGAAATTCGCCAGTCCGAAGCCCAGAAGCATCAAGGCCAAGCCATCCATATCAATAGAGGCAAAGCCTTCCAGCGCCGGACGAATAAAGGTGAACAAGACAAACTGCCCGCCATGGGCCAGCACACAGGCAAACATACCAATCGCAATACCGGGTCTGCGCAGCAAATCCAGTACCGTTGCGGTGCGTGCATGCTGACGCGGTGCCATGCTGGGCAAGGTCAGCCACTGAAACACCAAGGTCAAAACACCAACCGCCGCTGCCGCAAAGAACGCGCTGCGCCAGCCGAACAGGCTCCCCAGATAACTGCCTAAAGGGACCGAAACCACCGTCCCCACGGCAATCCCGCTAAAAATAATCGACAAGGCACGCGGCACTAATGTGTTCGGCACCAAACGCATGGCAACGGCTGCCGCCATGCTCCAAAAGCCGCCCAGGGCAATCCCCAGCAAGACCCGCATCAAGAGCAACACTGTCAGGCTGGAGGACAGCGCCACCAGCAAGTTCGATGCAATCATCAGCAGCGTAAAACCAAGCAACACATTACGCCGGTCAAAACGACGGGTCAGCGCTGGAACCAGCAGGCCCGAAAACAAAGCGACCACCGCCGTTACTGTGACGGCCTGCCCTGCCAAGCCTTCCGATACACCCAAATCTACGGCCATCGGTGTCAGCAAGCTGGCGGGCAAATACTCCGCCGTCAACAAACCAAACACACCCATGGCCAATGAAAATACAGCCACCCAGGCAGGTTCCATGACCGGGGCCCGCAAACTGGCATTACACACATCACGACTCATCGCTACTTCCCTGGAGAAACAAAAACAGCTCCCAGTCTAGAGATCAGAAACCGGATGATCTATGATGATCAGTCTTGAAAATTTGATCGAAACGCCGAACATGACCGAGCAAGAACAATTCGCCCTGTCCTCCGACCTGATCAGTGAACTGCTGACCGGTATGCGCTTGCGTGGGGTGCAATACCGCCGGATTCAAACTGGGCCTCATTTTGGGCTGGGTTTTGAAGAACGACCCGGTCATGCCTACTTTCACTTTCTGGCTGTAGGTTCGGCATTTCTACGTACCCGTGATGGCAAGATTCACAAGCTTTCAGCAGGCAGCACCGTGTTTCTACCGCAAGGTGAAAGCCATCAAATCCTCTCCAAAGAAGAAGTCTCGGTTCAACACATAGACAGCTTTGAGGCCGCCCCACTGGGACAAGCCGTCAGCGGTGTCAGCACATGCCCTAGTTCCTACCCCACCCCTAGCGCAATTTTGTTCTACGGTTGCATGGAGTTTGATCTGGGCGGCATGCACGGACTGGGCAAACTCATGCCCAGCGCCATGATTGCCAATACTGGGGCCCAAAACTACCCTGGCCTGCTGCCCATTCTGGATTCCATGAAAGGGGAAATCTGCGCGGGCCGCATTGGCTATGCCGGCATCATGGCCCGCTTGGCCGAAGTGGCGGCCGCCATGATTGTTCGCGGCTGGATTGAATCCGGCTGCGGCAATGCTTCCGGCCTAGTGGCTGCCTTGCGCGATCCTCGCTTGGCACGTTCCATTCTGGCCCTGCACCGCCAACCTGGCTACGAATGGACAGTGGCAGAGTTGGCAGCACAATCTCACCTGTCTCGTTCCGTCTTTGCCCAACGCTTTCAGGCCACCTTGGGCATGTCTCCACTGCGTTACGCCACAGAATTACGCATGGGTCTGGCCAGCCAATGGCTGAGTCAGGAAAAACTGTCTATTGAAACGATTGCCCAGCGTTTGGGCTATACCTCGCAGGCGGCGTTCAGCCGGGCCTACAAGCGTCTGAAAGGACAGGCTCCCGGTGCCAGTCGGCAGTCCAGAACCTGACCCGCCCCCTCCTTCCCGGACAGACGCTTTAGCCACCGGACAAGCATCCCAGACAATTTCCGGCGCATTTCTGGATTTCCAGCCCGACAGCCCTGAGATTTTTATTAGAATAATGTGCTGACTAATTACTCCTATAATTCAGAGCACATGACGGCGTTAACAGGATGAATCAATATTTATATTTCCTGACATCAAACATTACCGTTTTGTCATGTTCACCTCATAGTCGGCATTAGCCTTTTTGATCAATCCATTTCTGGAATGGATGAGTCTGCCACTTCATAAATCTCCGAGAAGCCAAATGTGGAATTGTTTACTGATTGAAGACGACCGGGAAAATGCTCGGTATTTAGTGAATGGCTTATCCGAGCTGGGCTATTCGGTGGTAACCAGTCATGATGGCGTTTCCGGTTTGGAAAATGCCATGAAAGACGTATGGGATGTGATTATTCTTGATCGCATGCTTCCCAATAATGTCGATGGCCTGTCCATTCTTTTTACTTTGCGATCTTTAGGTAAAAAAGTCCCCGTACTGGTATTAAGTGCCTTATCCGGTGTGGACGATAAAGTTGATGGTTTGAAAGCCGGTGGCGATGATTATTTAATCAAGCCCTTTTCCTTTCAGGAATTGGCCGCCCGCCTGCACGCCCTGATACGCCGCAGCAGTGACAATGCAGAAATCAAGAATCTGCAGGTGGATGATCTGGTCATGAATATCCGCAACCAGAAAATCTCCCGTGGCGACGAGGTGCTGGAACTACAACCTCGCGAAATCAAGCTGCTGTCCTACCTGCTGATGAACAGCCACAAGATCGTTACCCGCACCATGCTGCTGGAAGTGGTCTGGGGCTACAACTTCGACCCCCAATCCAATGTGATTGATGTGCTGGTCAGTCGTTTGCGGCGCAAGGTGGACAAGGAAGGCGCCACGCCCCTGATCCATACCGTGCGTGGCCGTGGCTATGTACTTAGCGACAAGGACAGCATCGACGGTTTCAAGCTAAAGCGCTGCGATGATTGATTTCATCAAACGCCTGTGGGAGTCCACCTCCTTCCGGCTGACCTTGAACTACAGCATCCTGGCCATCTTCACCACGCTGTTTTTAATCGGCTTCTTCTACGTTCAGGTGTTTGGAGCCTTGCGCGACGAGCACCTGCGGCAAATCAACGTCGCCGTACAGCGGCTTAGCATTGCCTACGAAGTCGGCGGGCGCGAAGAGATCCTGCGCATGATCGAGCTGACCCTATCGGACCGGATTGATTCGGGCCAGGAAATCTATCTGCTGCTGGACGAATTCAATCACACCCTGGTGGGCAATATCAGCGAGATCCCCGGCCTGAACAACCTGCCAGAACGACAAGTGGTGGAAGTGCAGATCAAGCATATCGACGCGCTATCCGAAGGCAATGTCCGCGTCACCAAACTGTCCGGCGGCGAAACCCTGGTGGTCGGCCACGAGCTGGGCACCTTGATCGAGCTGCGCGCCATGCTTAGCCGCATCATCGTAACCTCCATGATCCTGGCCTTGATGCTGGTAATTCTGGGCGCCTATGTCTTTAGCAATGAGCTGAAATACCGCGTGGGCCGCATCCGCCTGCTGACCGAACAGGTGGGTGCGGGGGATATTTCCAAGCGCATCACCTCCGAGAGCGAGGACGTCTTTGGTCTGATCCACCACGACATCAACCGCATGCTGGACAAGATCGAGAGCCTGATGCAAGGCGCGCGGCATATCTCCGATACCGTGGCCCACAATATCCGCACCCCGCTCACCCGCATCGTTGGCAAGCTGCGTGAAACCCAGAACCTGCCTGGCGTCCCGCCCCATGTCCGGGAGGCACAACAAGACGCGATTGAAGAAGTAGAGAACCTGAGCGTGCTGCTGGGCAAGCTGCTACAAATTGCCGAGCTGAATGCCGGTGTGCAAAGACAGAACTTCAAGGCCTGCAATCTGGAAGTGATTGCCGAAGACGTACTGGACCTGTACAGCTTCTTTGCTGAAGAGAAAGGCGTCACGTTGCAGAAAAAAAAAATCGACAGAGTCATTATTAATGGCGACAGCAATTTATTAGCCAGCGCTTTAGCCAATCTGGTTGATAACGCCGTTAAATATGCTCATAGCCATGCCAGCGTAGAAATTAAAAAGCGCTTTGACAATAAAGTCTCCATCATTGTGGAAGATGATGGCCCGGGATTACCAGAAAGCGAATATGAAAACGTAGGCAAGTATTTTTATAGATTCAATAATGATAGTGAAGGATTTGGATTGGGATTAACCAGCGTTGCCGCCATTATTGAATTGCACCGGGGCGAGCTGATTTTCTCCAAAGGAGTATCCGGCTTGAAAGTCACCATTGTGCTGCCTGTTCAAGCCTTACCAAACCATTCAAACATGACCAAAAGGTAATGAAACTGTCACCCTAAGCCCTCTCCTGCTCCGCTAAGCTAGCCTCATTTTTAATCGCTCTTTTTCAGGGTTTATAAAAATCATGCTTGCTTTAGGGGAATGAGGAGATTCATGAGCAGACAAAAATATTATTCAGCCGGCCTGATGGTGGGAGTAGGCGTATTTACCGTCCTGATGGGACAGAAATACTCCTTGGGCACCATGGCCCGCATGGGACCGGGCTACTTCCCGTTTCTGCTGGGCATCGTGATGATTGTGCTGGGCGCTCTGTACCTGTTTGTAGAGACCGCCGCACACGATGATGAGCAGGAGGAAGACTACGGCCCGCCGCAATGGCGTGGCTGGCTGGCCATTGTGGGCGGCATCATCGCCTTCATTATTCTGGGTCGCTACGGCGGACTGGTTCCCGCCACCTTTGCCCTGGTGTTCATCTCTGCCATGGGCGACAAGGAACATTCCTGGCTCACCGCCCTGCTGCTGTCCATTTTCGTGACGCTGCTGGGTGTGGTTATTTTCTCCTGGGGGCTGGAGCTGCAATTCCCCCTGTTCACTTGGGGCTAAGCCATGGAAATTCTATCTAACCTGATGCACGGCTTTAGCGTTGCCTTTCAACTGGACAACCTGATGTGGGCCGTGTTTGGCGTGTTCATGGGGAACCTGATCGGGGTGCTGCCCGGCATGGGTGTGCTGGCAGCCATCTCCATCCTGCTGCCCCTGACCTACGCCATGACCCCGACCGCCGCCCTGATTATGTTGGCCGGTATTTACTATGGCTCCCAGTACGGTGGCGGTATTACTTCCATCATGCTGAATCTGCCCGGTACCGCCTCGCACGCAGTGGCGTGTCTGGACGGCAACCCCATGGCCCGCAACGGCAAGGCCGGATCGGCCCTGTTCATGTTGATGTTGTCCTCCTTTTTTGGAGCCACCATCGGCATTCTGGCCATGATTCTGTTCTCGCCCGCGCTGGTCGATATTGCCTTCAAATTCGGCCCGGCTGAATACTTTTCCATGATGATGCTGGGCCTGCTGGCCGGCGCCACACTGGCCAAAGGTTCTGCCATCAAGGGCGTGGCCATGGTCGTCATGGGTTTGATCTTTGGCGTGGTCGGTACGGATGTGAACAGTGGTGTATCGCGCTTTGACTTCAATATTCCGGAACTGCAGGACGGCTTGCAGATTGTGGCGCTGGCCATGGGCCTGTTCGGTATTGCGGACTTCCTCAAGAACATCAATCGGATCAATAGCGGCCACACCAAGGCCATTGGTAAAGTCTCCACCCGTTCCCTGCGTCCGGAAAAAGGCGATATCAAGCAATCCAAAGGCGCTCTGGTGCGCGGTACTGCGATTGGTGCGGCTTTCGGGATTCTGCCCGGCACCGGCCCGACCATTGCGTCTTTCATTGCCTACGCCACGGAAAAGAAAGTGGCCAAGAACCCCGAGCGCTTTGGACGTGGTGCGATTGAGGGCATTGCTTCGCCCGAAGCCGCCACCAGTGCCTCTACCCAGACCAGCTTCATTCCTACCCTGAGCCTGGGTATTCCCGGCGACCCGGTCATGGCCTTGATGCTGGGCGCGCTGATCATTCACGGCATCCAGCCTGGCCCGCAAATGGTGGTCGAGCATGCCGATATGTTCTGGGGCCTGATCGCCAGTTTCTGGGTGGGCAACATCCTGCTGCTGGTGCTGAACCTGCCCTTGATCGGCATGTGGGTGCGCCTGCTGTCCGTGCCCTTCAAGTACCTGTACCCCGCTGCCCTGTTCTTTGTGTGCGTGGGTGTCTATAGCACCAACAACAACCTGTTCGATGTGAATATCGTGCTGCTGTTTGGGGTGCTGGGTTACTTCTTCATGCGCCTGCGCTTTGAGGCGGCCCCCTTGCTGCTGGGCTTTGTCTTGGGACCGATGGTAGAAGAAAACTTCCGCCGCGCCCTGCTGCTCTCGCGTGGTGATCCGATGATCTTCCTGGAGCGCCCGATCAGCATGGTCTTTATCATTGCGTGCATCTTGCTGATGCTGGGACTGAGCTACTCGTTCTGGCGCTCGAACAGCCAGAAGAAGCTGGGAGCCCTGGCCAAGGCTTGAAGCGCTGGCAACCACTAGTCATGGAAAGGTCGGCTAAACGCATTGCTTTTACCGCAGCCTCCATAAGAAAAAGCCGGGCTCATTTGCCCGGCTTTTTTGTGCCTGCCCCTATCCAGGACTGCAACACGCCTGTGCACTCATCCTGGCGGAACCAAACACCAGATGACTTAAGGCCGCCAAAGCAAAGGCAGTTAGCGCACCGTACACCATGACCCAGCCAAAACCAGCAATCAGGGCTGCATGAACCGCCTCGACAGGATCGGCGGCATTCGCCAGCAAGGCGCTGCTTTGCGACACGATATTGATGTCGCCAGAGGCTACTTTTTCAGCCAGATGACGCAGTTCGCCATCAACAGCAATACCCAGGCGAGCACGCAGATCACTCATGATGCCTTGCACCAGCACAAACCCCATCACGGCGATATTGAAGGCCAGGGAAATCATGCGGGCACTGGTATCCGCCCCCGACGCCATACCGGCGCGTTCAGCCGACACCGAGGCGGTAATTACATTGGTGGTCGTAGTATTGGCCATGCCCAGACCAATCCCGGCCAGCACACAGCCTGGCAGAATCAGCCAGCCCGGTTCATCGGAAACACTGCCTATCTTCATCACTACAAAGCCCAGGCCAATCAAGAACAGACCTAGCGTAATGACTCCACCCGGCTGCCAACGCTGTGCCAGACGCTCGGCAAACGGAGGCACAAACAAGGTCGGCAAGGTGTACGCCAACAAGGCCAGGCCAGTTTGCACACTGTCATACCCCAGCCCCACATGAAAGTAGATGGGCAAATAGATGATGAAGGGCCAGAAGCTGAAGTTCTGCCCCATCGAGCCCAACAAGGCACCGGAGAAACTGCGGATACGAAATACGGAGAACTCCAGCATGGGCCTAACACTGCGCTGCTCCACGATTACAAAGGCAATCAGGCTAAGGACGGACAGGGTAATAATGCTCAAGGCTGGCAGGCTGGCAAAGCCCAGCACCGGCCCCTGAGTGACAAACAGCACCAGGCAAAACACGGCCAAGGACAAGGTGGCAATACCGGCTACGTCCAAGGTGCTGGCGCCCGGATCACGCGACTCCTGTACGCCAGCGCGCGCCAGCAGCAAGGTAATAATGGCCAGCACGGCGTGAATCAAAAACACCCATTCCCAGCTGGCCAGAGTCAGAATCAGGCCACCCACAATAGGCCCAAAACCCAGCCCGGCACCAAAGACCACACCCCACCACGCAAAGGCCTTGCCACGCTGTTGTCCGTCCCGAAACTGGTTCGACAAAATCGCGATCTGGCAGATCAGCATCATGGCAGCGCTCAAGCCTTGCAGAAAACGTGCGCCAATCAGAACAGCTGCACTTTCCGTCAGTCCGCACACCAGGGAAGTGATCCCGAACGCCACAATCCCGATCGTAAAAATGCGCTTGCGGCCGTAGCGATCCGCCAAAGTGCCTACCCCCATCAGAATGGTCGTCATGGCAATGGTGTAGGCTGCCATCACCCATTGCAGTTGCCGGAAACTGGCCCCCATGACCTGTTCTATGGTGGATAAAATCGGCGGCACGCTGGAGATCTCCAGGCCCAGCATCAAGGCTGACAAGCACACGGCAGCCAAGGCGTAGCGGCCCTGACTCGAGATAGAGGGAGTCATCGTTATCTTTCCAAAAAGTCGTCAATACACGTCGCCGTCCCGGCGAGCCAAAGTGCGGACACCAAAACCCAAAAGCTCGGGACCGCTCAGTCAGGAGAGATAGTAGGGACGGGCCAGCCATTCATCAATGCTATGATCGGGCATATCAGAAACAACAAATATGGATAGATCATGAGCCGCCCTGTTCTGGATGTGGAATCCGTACAAGCTTTTGTGAGCATTGCCGAGTTCCAAAGCTTTACCAAAGCCGCAGAAGCCTTGGGCACCACACAAGGCGCGATCAGCGTGAAGCTGAAACGCCTGGAAGAGCGCCTGGGTTACAAGCTGATCGAACGCACTCCAAGGCTGGTACGGCTGTCTGCTCAAGGTACGGTTTTCATTAATCCCGCACGGGAATTCATTGCTGCACACGACCGCGCCAGAGCCGCCCTGCTCTGCGATTGCCGCCGCTTTCGTTTGGGAATTGCCCAGCACGTTGCCGGGCCGGAAGTCCCTACTTTGTTGTCCCGTTTGAATGAACGAGACCCTGCCCTGACGATTGAAGTTCGCCTGGAAAGCTCGCATCGCTTGCTGGAAGATTTTGACAAGGGAGAGCTGGATGCCGTCATCGTGCGCCAGGAGGATCATCGCCGTGACGGAGAGGACCTGGGGCCTGAACACTTTGCCTGGTTTGCGGCACCCTGCTTTCATCAGCAAGAAGGCAAACCTTTACGGCTGGCCGCCCTGGCTCCCTGCTGTGGCGTGCGGGATATTGCAACACACGCGTTAAGCACTGCCGGGATTGAGTGGAATGAAGTGTTTGTGGGCGGTGGCCATGCGGCCGTAATGGCGGCGGTCTCTGCCGGTTTGGCGGTCGCGGCATTTTCATGCCGCCTGGCGCCGCCAGATGCAATTGATGTGGGCCAACGTCTGGGACTGCCAGCCCTGCCCCCTTCCCGGATTGTGCTGCACTCAACACTGACGGATCAACGCTCGCGGGAAGCCTTGCGGACCTTGGCAGCGGCGTATCGGGAGCATCGCTCTACCCGACTGACGGGGGCTGCATCGTCCTGATCAGCACAGGTTCAGGCGGCCAGAAGTAAACGTGAAATTCGCCCAGCCCCGCCAGCATGAGCACCCTTTAAAGCACAGTGGGATTGGGCACATCCCCATACACGTCTTTGGGATCAAAGGTCTTGGCGGACTCCACAAAGACCAGATCCTGACCCTTGCTATGCTCGACACCAACCGGCACCTGTCTGTAGAAACAGGAGTAATAGCCTACGTGGCAACTGGCCCCGGAACCGGCTACCCGCACACGTAACCACACCGCATCCTGGTCGTCGTCGATACGCATTTCCTCTACCGTCTGCACCAGTCCACTGCTGGCACCTTTATGCCAGAGCATTTGACGCGAGCGGCTCCAGTAATGGGCTTCACCGGTCTGTATGGTTTTTTCCAGGGCTTCCCGGTTCATGTAACCCAGCATCAAGACCTCGCCATTGTTAGCGTCTGTCGTGATGCAGGCAATCAGGCCCTGTTCGTCAAATTTGGGGGCCAGTTCGTGGCCCTCCTCCACCTGCTCTACCGAGATTCGGCGGTTTATTTGTACTGCCATATTGTCAGCAGATCTTGTGTCTTGTCCTTTAGCCTTCATGTTTTCTCCTTGTCATCATGGGTTCCGGGCGATATTCACAATCCGGATTCAGGCAGCGTCCGTACACCACATGACTATGTTCCATAACCTGAAAGCCCCGCTCTTGAGCAATCATTTTTTGCTGCTGCTCGATCGTCTGATCATGAAACTCCTGCACACGCCCGCAGTCCGTGCAAATCAGGTGATCATGGTGTTCGCCATCGTCCAGCTCATACAGCGCCCGGCCGGATTCAAAATAAACCTGCTTTAGCAAGCCTGCCTGTTGCAGCTGGGTCAGTACACGGTAGACAGTCGCCAGGCCAATCTCACTGCCTTGCCGGATCAGTTGGCGATACACATCGTCTGCCGTCAAATGACGAATGCCGGGGGCCTGGAATATCTCAAGAATCTGGATACGAGCCGTCGTCACCTTCAGGCCTCGCTCTTTAAGCTCTTTTGAATCCGTCACGACGTACTCCTTGCTGAATGGGCGGTTAAGGGACTTCCAGA
This sequence comes from Alcaligenes nematophilus, assembly GCF_026344155.1. Classification (NCBI taxonomy): domain Bacteria; kingdom Pseudomonadati; phylum Pseudomonadota; class Betaproteobacteria; order Burkholderiales; family Alcaligenaceae; genus Alcaligenes; species Alcaligenes nematophilus. The sequence continues at coordinate 256,759 of NZ_JAPKMZ010000004.1, forward strand.
AAACGCAGCGGCCTGCCTTGCGCCTGCCCTTCCAGGACTTCATCACGAACAACACAATGACCGCGCACAATGGTGTGAATCGGCCAGCCCACAACTGGCATGCCGTCGTAGGGAGACCAGCCGCTGACGCTGGCAATCCAGTCATTGCGGACGCGGCGGCGTGCCTTCAAATCCACAATACTGAAATCCGCATCAAAACCCAGGGCTATGCGTCCCTTGCCTTCCAGTCCAAAAATCCGGGCAGGTCCGGCACTGGTCAAATCCACCAGTCGCTGCAAACTCAGGCGGCCTGCGTGTACATGGTTCAACATCACGGGCAGCAAGGTTTGCACGCCAGTCATGCCACTGGGTGAGGCGGGATAGGCTTGAGACTTTTCCTGCAAGGTATGAGGTGCATGATCGCTGCCAATGACATCCACCACGCCCGAACGAATCGCCTGCCACAGCGCGTCTTGATGAACCTGCCCGCGCACCGGGGGATTCATTTGCGCCAGGCTGCCCAGACGCTCATAACAGTCGGGAGCTTGCAGACTGAGATGGTGTGGGGTGACTTCCACCGTTACGCGATCTTTGTGCGCGGCCAGAAACTGCATTTCCTCTGCGGTAGACACATGCAACACGTGCAATCGGCGCTTCTCCTCTTCCGCCAGACGAACAATGCGTTGGCTTGCCTTCAAGGCACTTTCCACATCACGCCAAACCGGGTGTTGGCGCACGTCGCCACTATCCAGGGCGATATATTTTCGTTCACGCAGCCTGGCCTCATCCTCGGCGTGTACTGCCAGCCGTCTGCGACCATGACGCAAGATGCGACGCAGCACGTCGTCCTCATCCGCTAATAGGTCTCCAAAGGAGCTGCCCATAAAGACCTTGATGCCTGCACAACCTGGGAGCTGTTCCAGTTCCTGCAAGGAATCGGCATTCAAGGCAGAGCCACCGATATAAAAGGCATGATCACACCAGCTTCGGCCTTGAGCAGCATCCAGCTTGGCTCGCAAATCGGCAGCACCCAAGGTCAAGGGATAGGTGTTGGGCATTTCAAAAACCGCCGTCACGCCGCCCAGGACTGCGCCCCGTGTACCCGCTTCCAGATTCTCTTTGTGCTCCAGCCCCGGCTCTCGGAAATGCACCTGACTGTCGATCACCCCTGGCAAAACATGCAGGCCATTAAGGTCCAGCACACAGTCTGCACTCCAGCCGGGCAACAAATCACCAAGAGCCGTAATCCGGCCTTGCGCACAGGCGATGTCGAGACGCTCGGCCCCATTAGGTGTCATTACCGTAGCGCCACAGAGCAGCAAATCGGCATGACGCCGATCACGCTGCTTCGCTATCTCTGCGGTCTGGGCGTTAAAAGCCTGAGGAGTTTCTGGAATCATGTTTGTGTCTTTGCTGCTTCTGCATCCAGAGCATCTTGTGCCGTCAAACGAATCCGCTCCATCATGTGAAACAGGCCATTGGCGCGATTCGGTGACAAATGCTGCTCCAGCTCGATTGCCCGTAAAAAGTCGGGGGGATGGGACAGGATTTCTTGCGGCAAACGCCCCGAATACACCTTCATCAATAAAGCCAACAAGCCGGTGGCAATGGCGGAGTCACTACGGGCCTGAAAGAACAACTTGTGATCACGCAACTCAGACACCATCCAGACCTGTGCCTGACAGCCATGTAAACGGTTCGTCTCGGTACGCCATTTCTCCGGGAAGTCCGGCAAGGAGCGGCCCAGATCAATCAAGTATTCGTAGCGCGCCACCCAGTTACCCAGGCACTGGAAACTGTCCACAATGGCTTGCTGGGTTTGGGCGATGGACTCTTCTGGTGCTGCTTCCTTATCCACGGCCGTCTCCTGTTTGCTTGGGCTCTTGGCGGCCCCGATCACCAAAAGCCGGAACTGGGTCGTGTCCGCCCGGATGCCAAGGGTGACAACGGACAAGGCGCCGCGCAGCCAGCCAAGTTCCTTTGAGAGGGCCATGCGTCTGCAAGGCCTGAATCGCATATTGGGAACAAGTTGGATAAAAGCGGCAACGTGGCCCCAGCAATGGGCTCATAAAAAGCTGATAGCCGCGAACAAGCAGGACCAGAGCAGAGACAAGAAAGGTTTTCATCGCAGCTCCGAAACACGGGGGCGAAGCACAAGGTCAATCGTGATCTTGCTTGCCTGCTCCAGCAGCAAGAAAGTTTGACTCTTGGGCTGTGTCTGGCACGGAGCAACAAGGGCTAAAACACTCATGGCATCACGCCCCACTCAGTCGCGAAAAAGGCATCCCTTCTGACAAGGGGGTTTTGAACGCCACCGCATCATGGGGATGCAAGCTCTCCAGATGTCGGACCTGAATATCAGGATTCTGATAGTCCACCAAGGCCGCTTCTATACGACGCGCCGCGTCTTCCACAAACATCAGGTTCTGACCATTCAAGGCGGCAAAGGCTTGCTCGTCTGCTCGTTTGACGGCGGTTTGCAAGGGTGTCGCCAATGACTCTTCAATACGATCGATCAGCGTCAAAAACCCAAAGTCCTCACTGTCTTCCGATACTTGAATCTGAACCAAAGCCTGACTTCGTTGGCTATGGGGAGTGGCTAGGCTGGCGTGATTGTGCAACCAGGCAGCTACCTCATCTGCATGCAAGACAGGTTGCTTTCCAAAAGCCTGCATAAAGCCCTGTTCAATCAACTGCCGAGCCAGCGCAGCCGAACAAGGACAGGTCGATGAATAAGCTATCTGAACCTGCACCTTGCACACAAAGATACCGTCCAAAAGTCTGGCTTCCAGCACAACGGGATAGGACTTCCAGCCGGCCAGCCCCTGCGTGACCAAGGCAGGCCGTCGCACCAATAAATCAAAGCGAAAACACAGTCGTGCACTGCGCGTGCCACAGTCCTCCTGGCTATCCACCATGCTTTGCAAAAGACACCGCAGCCCCAACGGTGACAAGACTTCCTCTGGCGGCAAGTCATTCAGCAAGCGGTACAGCCTGGACATGTGTATCCCTTTCACATGCGCCAAGGGCAAATCAACCTGAGCATCCACCCGCGCATGCAGCTGCTGCTTATAGCCTGGTTCGAACACGGTAATGGGTAAATCGATTCCCTCCATACCCACCCAGGAAAGCGGAGTCAGGCTATGGGAGGAATCATTCAGGGCCGGGTCGGGAAGTACAACAGTCATACTCAAGGTCCAATCAAAAGGGCTTGCTCACGCCGGCAGGGGCCTGGCAAGACCTCAACAACGCCATCAAGGCCAGTCTGCAAACGAATTCGTCCATGTTGTCCAAGTACTGGGGCCACTGGCCATTTCTTCATCGCTTAACAGGCAGGCGTCGAAACGGGCGCGCAGTGCCGTCTCGTCCATATCCATGCCAATAAGAACCAGCTCCTGACGCGCGTCCCCGACTCGCTCATCCCATTTTTCCTTGATCAGCGCTACCGCTTCGGGATCCTCCGGCCAGCGTTCAGGCGGCATGGACGCCCACCAGTAACCCGCCACGTGATAGCGAGCCACCGCGCCAGCCTGTGACCAGGAGCCCGCCAGAGTCGGGAAGTTCGCCAACCAGAAAAAGCCTTTGGAGCGCACCACCCCAGGCCATTCGCTTTCGACCAGTGCCTTGAAACGCTGCGGGTGGAATGGACGGCGGGCGCGGTAAACAAAATTGCCTATGCCGTACTCTTCGGTTTCCGGGGTATGAGTACCACGCAATTCCTGCAGCCAGCCTGGCGCTTTGGAAGCCTCTTCAAAATCGAACAAGCCGGTGTTCAGAACGCGGTCCAAAGGCACCTGGCCGAACTCGGCTGTTTCAATACGAGCACGGGGATTCAGACTGTTCAGAATGGCCATCAGGCGCTCGCGTTCTGGCTCGCTGATCAAATCAATCTTGTTCAGAACCAGCACATCACAGAACTCGATCTGCTCAATTAACAGGTCCACAACGGTACGCGCATCTTCTTCACCCAAAGATTCGCCACGGGACTGGATGCTGTCTTGCGAGCTGTAATCGCGCAGAAAGTTAAAGGCGTCCACTACCGTGACCATAGTGTCCAAGCGCGCGACTTCACCCAGGCAGCGGCCATCCTCGCCCTCAAAGGTGAACGTTTCAGCCACGGGCAGTGGCTCTGAAATGCCGGTGGATTCAATGACCAACTGATCAAAACGCCCTTCCTTGGCCAGACGGTCCACCTCCAACAACAAGTCCTCGCGCAAGGTGCAGCAAATACAGCCGTTGCTCATTTCCACCAGTTTTTCATCGGTACGCGATAGCTCGGCACCACCGTCACGAACCAAAGCGGCATCAATACTGACCTCGCTCATATCGTTCACGATGACGGCCACGCGGCGGCCTTCGCGATTGTTCAGGATGTGGTTCAGCAAAGTCGTCTTGCCCGCCCCCAGGAAACCGGACAAAACCGTTACGGGAATGCGGGCTGCGGGATCGACTGGCGTGTTATCGAGGGTCATCGTCATTTCTCTTCTTCCTTGAGGCATCAATGGGCCGTTCCTTGCAGAGGACTTCTGTCAATTTTGTGATGTTATAACATAACAATAATTGACCAAGAAAAAACCCTCTTGCAAGGAGGGCTTGATCGCCTTAGAGACAATTTGCCCTTCTCTTTGTAAACAACATCCAGCTGCTAGAGCTGAGCCACTTGTGGGCCAACACATAAGTCCGTTAACTACCCGCACCCTTCAAGCCCAAACTCTCTTCTGTTGGTGCTTTGAGGTCCGATAAAACCAATAACAATCCACGCAACATAAACGTCGCGCTGACATTCGGCCTGCGAATCTTCCCTATCAATCCCCCAGCTCTCTAAGACAACTAGAAGTTAGAAGTCTCGAAGAAAGAGAAATGGTGAGGGTTTAAAAATGATACAAAGATTTTTGATCCATACCCAATATAAAATCGCCAGAAACCAAAAAAATACAACCAATAAATTTCATTTGACTTATAAAAAAAAATAAATTATATATGGGGCTAGTAAAAACACCTTAAAAGGAAGAGGAAATGAGAGACCAGAAATTCATAAGTGAATTATTTTCTGAAAATAGTGAGTTTATCTTAGTAGGTTTAACAGGTAGAACAGGCTCTGGATGCACTACCACCGCTGATATACTAGAAAACAAGAAAATATCACTTCCCGAGTTAGAGGACATAGATGATTTTTATCAAGGATTAGACAAAAAAAGATACTCAATAGTAAAAAAATTTGCGGAGGAAAACTGGCATGGATTTCACTCAATAAAAGTAAGTGATTTAATATCCATGTACCTAATAAACATGGGAGAAAAAAAACTATCTGAATTTGTATCTAAAAAAATAACTACCAAGAAAAACAAAACAAATGAAATAAGATTAGAAACAATAGAAAAAAACAAAGAGAAAATAAAAGACCAAATAGGAAAAATACTAAATCACAATGAAAAGACAGAATCTATAATATCGGAAAAAGAAGATTTTTCTGAAACCATAAAATTAACCAGAAAAATAACTGAAAACATAAAAAATGAGCTAAACAAAATCGAAAAAGGTTTATATGTATCAGTCTACCAATCAGCAGGAAAATCGATAAGAAGAATAGGGAAAGTAGATATAGACTATGAAAAACAAAAATTCATACCAAAATCAGTTTTCCATCTACCAGAAACAATTAACAGAGCAATAAAAATAATAAGAAAAAAAGAAAAAAAAGCATACATAGTAATAGACGCAATAAGAAACCCATACGAGGCCAAATTCTTCAAGGATAGGTATGCAGCATTTCACTTGATTTCAATAAATGCGCCAGATGAGCATAGAACAAAATACCTTCAAGCACTACATAAATTCTCTGCAGAACAAATTGAAGCAATCGACACTGAAGAATCAGGAAAAGGGAATGGAGAATACAAACACCTAACCAACCCAGATGTAAAAAAATGCATTGAACTATCAGATATTCATATATATAACCCAAAAAATGAATTTGACAACACAAACATACTAAAAGCGCAACTAGCCTGGTACATATCGCTCATGCAGCATCCAGGCCTCATTTCGCCTACATCCATGGAGAGAGTAATGCAGGTCGCCTATTCCGTCAAACTCAACTCAGGATGTATATCTAGACAGATTGGAGCGACAGTGACCGACAAAGAAAACTCAATAAAATCGGTTGGCTGGAATGATGTCCCCAAAGGCCAAACTCCTTGCTCAATGAGATCATTAGATGGATTAATGAGCAAATTCGATAAAAAAACATATAGCTCATACGAAAGAAACAACAAAGATTTTAGAAAAAAAGCAAAAGAAAAACTGGAAAAATTTGAAGCAAAAGAAAATAAAATAGAAGTATTTAAAGGAAGAACCCTATCCTATTGCTTTAAAGATATTCACAACAGCATAGACAACAAAGGAAATCAAGTCCATACTCGAGCCTTACATGCAGAAGAAAATGCTTTTCTACAATTAACAGGAAGTGGAGTAGATGGAATAAAGGGTGGAAAACTGTATACAACAGCCAGCCCTTGCGAACTCTGCGCAAAAAAAGCTTACCAACTGGGAATATCAGAAATAGTTTTTATAGACCCATACCCGGGAATAACAAAAGATCATATTATAAATATTGGAAACAACCCTCCAAAACTAATTCAATTTAGAGGATCAATAGGAAAGTCATACCATAGACTATACGAGCAAGTAATTCCAATAAAAGATGAATTAGAAAACATGCTGGACTAAAATATACCCCCCTTTAAAAAAAGGGGGGTTAAAACAATAGCAAAATAATAATATCTGCAAAATTAGGTTTTCACTGCATCTTATTATGATTTATTCCATAATAAGAAAATCAGGAAAAATTAATTTTTATAAATTTAAATCAGATTTGATTCGATATAAAATTAAAAAATTATCAAAAAAAACAACAATAAATAGAATTTTAACTATCAAACACGTAGCGTAGCTCTGTTTGTGTTGCGCGCCACTGCTTGAACAAATCAACCCGATGCCGGGGATAAGACTCCTCCAGACAGACCAAGCGCTGTATCCTGTCCGTCCGGAAATGCCGAAAATCCCCTTTCAATTCGCACCAGCCCACCAGAATCCGGAAGTGCTGAAAGTAGCCCAAGGAAAAAGGCCAGATCACTCTCTCCGATTCCTGATCTGCCCCGTCTATATAAGTGATGCGCAGCTTGCGCTGCAAACGAATCGCTGTACGCGCAATGCCGAGATCAACAAGCTCAGCATCCTGAATCACTCTAGGCCCAACCCGTAAAGCGGTGCTGTCCAGGCTGTCTCTCAAGCTATCGGGCAAGACCGCAGAGATCTTGGCCATGGCATCGCCAGCCGCTTTGGTCAGCGGCTCGTCCGCAAACTTTTCTACCCAGCGAAAACCCAGTATCAAGGCCTCCAGCTCTGCTTGAGAAAACATCAAGGGTGGCAGCATGAAACTAGGTCGCAGCACATAACCGACTCCCGGCTCCCCTTCTATATCGGCACCTTGCGCCTGCAAGGAAGCAATGTCCCTATATAAGGTCCGAATGCTGACGCCCAACTCTTGGGCCAGCCGCGCACCACTCACCGGACGTTTGTGCCGGCGTAGCACTTGTAAAAGGGAAAGAAGTCGTTCTGCTCGGGCCATGCCAGATACTGCCATTTTTTGGCAGTATGGTCACCCATAATGATCTGCTCAATCACCTTGTTGGAGCGATCATGAATCACCCAAACCTTTTGCTGCTCTATGTCCAAGACCCCACCGCAAGCAGCCTTTTCTATGAAAAGCTGCTTCAAAAAGAGCCCGCTGAATCCTTCCCCACCTATGTCGCGTTTGAACTGAACAAGGGCCTGACCCTGGGTTTGTGGTCTACCCAGGCAGCCAGCTTTGTCTCATCCGGAACTGGGCATCGCTCCGAGCTCTCTTTTTTAGTGGACGATGATGCGGCTGTTGATCAGCTGTATCAAAACTGGGTGACAGCGGGTATCACCATAGAGCAAGAGCCCATGACAGCCGTTTTTGGGCGCACATTCGTTGCACTGGACCCGGATGGACACCGATTAAGGGTCTGCACAGCAGCGTAAGACTGACGCTGCATTACTTGCAAAGCCGTCGGACTCCAAAGAACAAGGGCTATCCCGGACTTGATACAGATAGCCCCTGCTCACTCCAGGCTCTACAAACAGCACAAATCAATCTGTCACCATCGCTCTGCGCATAATTTTCTGCGCGACTGACGAAGATGCCATCGTTCCCAAGGTACCGTAATGCGCTCCCCAAGCCCCCACTTCCCCGCCGCTACGCGTACTTAAAAACACATCCGCCACTTCTTGAGAGCTATAGCGCAGCAGCTCGGCCGCCTGCAAGACGCGGGCGACGGCTTCGGTCATGGGGCGGGCCAGGAACTCATCCTCGATTGCCGCCCGAACCAAACGCTCAGTGTGCTGTACCAGTGCATCGAATCGCTTGTCTTGCCCGGCCAAGGGTCTGATTTCATTGAAAGCCGCCTCCACCGTAAGCGGATCTCTGATCATGGCGCGCCGCACATCCATGCACATCATATTCGCCGTCCCTTCCCAAACACTGTTCAAGGGGGCCTCTCGATACACACGGGCCATGGGGTTTTCTTCAATAAAGCCATTGCCGCCGTGACATTGCAAAGCCTCATTCGCAATGGAGGGGGCACGCGAGCAATTGAAGTACTTAGCCGCAGGCGTGGCCACCCGAGCCAGCAGCCTTTCGTGGTCACTGCTTTGCATCAGGTCAGTGGCCTTGGCCACGCGCAAGGACATCAGCGTCGCTGCTTCCACTTCTACCGCCATATCCGCCAGCACATTGCTCATCATGGGCCGATCGGCAATGGAGGTTCCAAAAGCCTTGCGTGATGTCGTGTGACGCAGGGCCAAGGTCAGCGCCTGTCGCATCAAACCCGCCGAGCCAATCGCAAAATCCAGACGTGTCAAATGCGAGTGCGACAGAATTTCCCGAATACCGCGCCCTTCTTCCCCAACCCGAATTGCCAGCGTGCCCGCATACTCCACTTCACTGGACGCGTTGGAACGATTGCCCGCCTTGTCCTTCAGGCGTTGTACAAAAAAGCGGTTATAGCTGCCGTCCGGCAAGGTACGGGGCAAAAAGAAACAAGTAACACCGCCATTGACTTTAGCCAGCGTAAAAAAGCCATCAGACTGCGGCACTGAGCAAAACCACTTATGCCCCGTCAGCTCATACCAATGCGCTGTAGCGCCGTGATAATCCGCGCTATGGGAGAAGCGCGCAGTAGTCTGCGTCTCACGCAGATCTGAACCGCCCTGCTTTTCTGTCATCGCATAGCCAATGACCACCGAGGGTTTATCCCCCACTTCGCGACGACTGTATTCGTAGCGCGTCCCGTTGAGCTTGTCCGCCCAGATCGCCAAAGCAGGTTCAGCCTCGAAACCGGCATACGCCGCATACGCCATGCCGGTCGGGCAACCCGTACCATGCTCCACCTGATTCCACAGATAGGACAAGACCGCACGAGCGAAGTGGCCGTTTTTCTCTTGCGTACGCCAGCTTAAATTCGGCACCTCGTGCTGCCAGGCCAGGGTCATCAATTCATGCCAGCTGGGGTGAAATTCCAGCCAATCAATCCGGTTGCCGAAACGATCATGCGTTTTAAGTTCAGGGATATGACGGTTCGCCAAACGGGCCAACTCCTGAACATTGTCATCACCAGCCACCGCCCCCAAAGCCTGACAACGCGATTCGGCCCACGGAGCTTCGCGGCGAATGGCCTCAGTTAAAACCTGATCGCCCGTAAAAGCATTGAAACCACTGGCGGGCAGAGCCTGATTCAAAACCTGATGCGTGCTGTAACGATCCTCGGGCGCATTCAAAATGCTGGGGGGAAGCGCTTGGTTCATGGTTGTCTCCGAACTGTTTTTCTAAGGCGTGGCAGAAAGGACTGCCACGCTGGCGCACGCCATCTGGGCAATCTGGTCAGCCAGCGCAGCCACTTGGCGCTGGTAACTGTCCGTGCCATCGTGCTGCTGACGGCTTAAAGGAGAAAGCGGGCCAATCAGCCCTTCCATGAAACCGCCCACAATGACGGTAGCCGCAATATCGGGCTGCACATCCTGGCGCATTTCCTGGGCATCTTGCCCCATGGAAACAATGGAGTGAATGACCTGGCTGATCGCGGCGCGATACACCAGACGAGCCGCGTCGATTTCCTTATCGCATGGCTCGGCAATCAAGGCATACGCCAGACGAGGATTACGCATGGCGCGTTTTACGAATGTTGAGACTGCGGCATGCAGGCGCAGCATAGAGGCTCCGTCAGCCTGCGCAATGTCTGTGAGTACATCCACCTCCCGCTGAGACACCTGCGACAGCACTTGCGCGAACAACTCGGCCTTGGACGGGAAGTAGCGATAGACCGTCCCAGTGGCCATACCCGCCGCAGCCGCCACACTGGCCACCTGGGCTTCCTGCCAGCCACCTTCACTGACCAAAACACGAGCGGCTTCCAGGATACGGCTACGATTGTCTTGCAGACGAGCTTCAACGGCGGGGGTTTGACGATAGGCCATAAAGAAGTGAACCTCGATTCATTACATGAGTGAATCCTAGTTCATTTCTTTATGGTGGACAAGAATTTCTTTACTCTGGGGAATCTACAGTCGCAGCGACTGGGCATTGCCGGCTGCTTGGAGAATTCGTTACTTGAGGCCTAGGGCCTAAGACTTAGCGTGCAGGTTTGGCGGTTGGCGGTTGGCGGTTGGCGGTTGGCGGTTGGCGGTTGGCGGTTGGCGGTTGGCGGTTGGGCATTAGTGTTATTCATCGCTCTGCCCTTTTTCCCGCCCTCCCCCTTTTCTGCCCGCCCCCCTAAAACCTGGAGCGCGGGCGAAACAAAGCCAAGGCATCGCCCAGCAAGTTGGCGAAACGCGCCGCGTTATGGCGTACACCCGATTGCTGTCCGCCTATAAAACACAAATGCACCATCTCACCCACAATCTCGGAATGCTTGGGCAAGAGAAAAGCGCTTTTCGATGTGCTGATCGCAAAAGCCAAACGCCTGGCATCAACACGCGTCTGATACTCGGCAACCACGGGATCATGCAAAGCCCATGCACGGATAGCAACTTCACGATTGGGCTGCTTATCTGCTGCGATGTGAATGTAACGCTTCAAGACCTGCGTAGGCCCCGCCCCTTGCGCTGCATAGTCCAACATGCGCTCGGTATAATCCTGCTCCCAGGCCGAGAGCAGCGCCCGTACAAAGTCCTCGCGGCTACAAAAATGGTGGTAGAACGAGCCGCGCGTCACATTCAAGCGGCGGGCCACCCGTTCCGCTGAAACCCCGCTATGGCCTTCCAGGTCCAGATTGTTTAAACCGGCCTCAATCCAATCGTCTCTCGTCAGCTTTCTCATCGCGGGAACATACAGGCTGTGTATGGTGATTAGTGGATAAATAGACTACGAAGCCTCACGATGACCGCCCCGGCACAACGGCGGTCCTTCTCATGGAGCTTGTAATGAAAGAAATAGCACTGATTGCCTTTGACCAATTCACGGACATAGACCTGTTCTTGATGTGGGACCTGCTAGGTCGAAACACACAGGACTGGCGTGTCAAAATCTTGGGCACGACGCCTATTTTACGGTCTGCGCATGGTTTGGAAATACAGACGCACGGCCCTGTATCCGAAGCGAGCCGTGCCAATGCCGTCCTGTTCAGCAGCGGTAAAAAGGGAGTGCCTGCGGCTATGAGTAATCCGGACTTTTTGCCCAATTTGCATCTGGACCCAGAGCGGCAATTCATAGGTTCGATCTGCGCAGGCGTGTTCTTCCTGGAGCGCTTGAACTTATTGCCCCAGCGTCGGGCTACGACACATCCAGATGCACGCGCTTTATTAAATGGTGTCGATCTGGAGCCGGTCGACCAAGCCTTGGTTTGCTATGGCAAGGTCGCAAATGCAGGCGGATGCCTGGCATCTTTATATCTTGTGGGTTGGCTGGTGGAATCGCTATTTGATAAGCAGAAGCGAAAAGAAACCCTGCTGCCGGTCTATCCGGTAGGGCAAGAGGCGCTTTATGAAGCATTAGTGGAGCGGAGTATCCAGGAAGCACACATTTAATAGCGTGGGAAGGTACTGAGCAAACCGGTCAAACTGTCCCAGCGAGCCAGCATTGCTGCTCAATAGCAACCACTACCAGCCCCGATCCACTCAATCTTCGCCCTGATGCCTGCATTAAAAACGACCTATCTCTCCTTCATCTGCGCCAATAAAACTGCCCCCAGCAACAGCAATGGCAAAGCCATCAATACTGTTTGCTGGGGGCAGTCTGAAACTCGCTAGCGCGAAGGTATCAAACCAATCAGGCCGACAGTTCCTTGCGAACGATTTCAGCACCGGCGCTCAGGGCGTGCAGCTTGCCACGAGCCACGGCGCGTGGCAAAGGTGCCATACCGCAGTTGGTGGAGGGGTACAGCTTGTCAGCGTCCACAAACTTCAGCGCCTTGCGCAGTGTGTTGGCCACTTCGTCAGCGGTTTCAATCACGTTGGTGGCCACGTCAATGGCGCCAACCATCACTTTCTTGCCACGGATCAGTTCGATCAAATCCATAGGAACGTGGGAGTTCTGGCATTCCAGAGAAATGATGTCGATCTTGGATTGCTGCAGCTTCGGGAAGGACTCTTCGTATTGACGCCATTCCGAACCCAGGGTCTTTTTCCAATCGGTGTTGGCCTTGATGCCGTAACCGTAGCAAATGTGCACGGCGGTTTCGCATTTCAGACCTTCAATGGCACGTTCCAACGTAGCAATACCCCAGTCATTCACTTCGTCAAAGAACACGTTGAAAGCAGGTTCGTCAAACTGGATGATATCCACGCCTGCGGCTTCCAGCTCTTTGGCTTCCTGGTTCAGGATCTTGGCAAATTCCCAAGCCAGTTTCTCACGACTCTTGTAGTGGTTGTCGTACAGCGTATCGATCATGGTCATGGGGCCAGGCAGCGCCCATTTGATCGGCTGCGAGGTTTGCTGGCGCAGGAACTTGGCATCGTCCACAAATACGGACTTGGGGCGATTCACAGCACCGACAACGCTTGGAACGCTGGCATCGTAACGGTCACGAATACGCACGGTCTCACGCTTTTCAAAGTCCACGCCTTCCAGATGTTCGATGAAGGTAGTGACAAAGTGCTGGCGGGTTTGCTCGCCGTCGCTAATCAGATCGATACCGGCGTGCAATTGTTCTTGCAAGGACAAGCGCAGTGCATCTTTCTTGCCTTCGACCAGGTCCTCACCTTCCAGTCTCCAGGGCGACCACAGTTTCTCGGGTTCAGCAAGCCAGGAGGGTTTAGGCAAACTGCCAGCGGTGGAGGTGGGTAGCAATTTTTTCATAATTAAATAACCTTGTTGTTTTTGATGAATCAAAGCGCGTAACTGGCTGCCCATTGATCAAGAATAACTTTGTATGGCTTGATAAAACTCTCTTCGGTAAACCGGCCCTGCTCAACCGCCAGACGGCTACGTTCTTCACGATCGTAGACAATTTGCGTAACCGAATGATCCGCATTTTTCAGGCTGGGCTGATAGCGCATTCCTGCTGCCGAATTGGCATTGTAAATCTCGGGGCGGTAGATTTTCTGGAATGTCTCCATCGTGCTGATGGTACTGATCAATTCCAGATTCGTGTAGTCACTGAGCAAATCACCACGAAAGTAAAAGGCCAAAGGCGCAACGCTATTTGGGGGCATGAAATAACGAACCTGCAAACCCATTTTCGCGAAGTACTCATCGGTCGGCGAGAACTCATTTTGCTGGTATTCGACGCCCAATACCGGATGCTGATTACCTGTACGGTGGTAGACCTTGCTGCTGGATACGCTCAGGCAAATCACGGGGGATTTGTTGAAGTTTTCCTGATACAGCGTGGAGTTCACGAAAGCCTTGAACAACTTGCCATGCAAGTCACCAAAGCCTTCCGGGGCGCTGAAACCGTTTTTGTTCTTGTTGTGCTCCAGCAGAACCACACTGAAATCGTAGTCACGCACATACGAAGAGAAGTTGTTACCCACAATCCCTTCAATACGCTTGTTTTCCTTGTGATCAACGATACTGGTTTTCAGAATTTCGATGGTCGGAAACGTAGAACCATTGCCTTCAACATCAATATCAACAGAGACGATATCCAGTTCAACTGAATAACGGTCCCCATTCGGGTTGTCCCAATGCGCCAAACTATTGAAGCGATTGTCGATCATCTTCAGAGTATTGCGCAGGTTTTGCTGACGGCTTTCACCACGGGCCAAATTGGCAAAATTAGTGGTGATACGTGTGTTATCAGCTGGACGGTAGTTTTCATCAAAACGGATGCTTCTGATGCTGAACGCGAATTCTTTATTCATTTTTATGTATGCCCTAATTTCTGATTTCAATCTCGAATTTATTTTTGAGCCAAGTCATTGATCTTGAAAAATAAATTCATCTTATTTATGTACACTCTGTGCTGATTGTCTGAGCTGCTTCGGGGGGCTGCACTGCTTACTCTCTTCTTCCTGGTGAAGCCAGAAAACAGGTTTGAATCAGCCTCAAAAAAAGTCCCGGCATTTGGCCGGGACTTTCCGCCAAACTCAGCTCATGACCTGATCAGGCACTTGCCCGCAAAACTTTCGCTGCGGCCACCATATTGGTCAAAGCGGGAATCACCTCAGCCCATTGACGTGTCTTCAAACCGCAGTCGGGGTTCACCCACAAACGTTCTGCTGGCACGCGCTCGGCGGCTTTTTTCATCAAATTCACAATGTGCTGCTCGGTCGGAATATTGGGCGAGTGAATGTCGTACACACCAGGGCCGATCTCGTTGGGGTACTGGAAGTTCTCGAAGGCTTCCAGCAATTCCATGTCCGAGCGGCTGGTTTCAATGGTGATCACGTCCGCATCCATATCGGCAATGGAAGAAATGATGTCGTTGAATTCCGAGTAACACATATGTGTGTGGATTTGCGTCTCATCGCCCACGCCGTTGGCGGTGATGCGGAAGCTTTCCACGGCCCAGTCCAGGTAGCTTTGCCATTGCGATTTACGCAGAGGCAAACCTTCACGCAAGGCGGCTTCGTCAATCTGAATCACATGCACACCGGCTTTTTCCAGATCCAGCACTTCTTCGCGAATGGCCAGCGCCAGTTGCAGGCAAGAAGCCGAGCGAGGCTGGTCATCACGCACAAAGGACCAGTTCAAGATCGTCACGGGGCCGGTCAACATGCCCTTCATGGGTTTTTGAGTCAACGACTGGGCGTAGGTGATCCATTCCACCGTCATGGCTTGAGGACGGCTGATGTCACCAAACAGGATGGGTGGTTTCACGCAGCGCGAACCGTAGGACTGCACCCAACCGAACTGGCTGAATGCGTAGCCGTCCAGCTGCTCACCAAAGTATTCGACCATGTCGTTACGCTCGGCTTCGCCGTGCACCAACACGTCCAGACCCAGTTTCTCCTGCTCACGCACGCTGCGCTCAATCTCGGCACGCATTGCGGCCTGATAGCTGTTTTCGTCCAAACGACCGGCCTTGAACTCGCTACGAGCACGACGGATTTCTGCCGTTTGTGGGAAAGAACCAATCGTGGTGGTGGGGAATGCGGGCAGTTTCAGGAATTCAGCTTGCTTGGAAGCACGCTGTTCGTAAACGCTCTTGCGCTTGCCCAGCTCGGCCGAGATGCGCGCCACCGCTGCTTTCACAGCAGGATTATTCACACGGGGCGAGTTGCGACGGGCAGTCAAAGCGGCCAGGTTATCGGCCAGCTCTGCCTTGACGGCATCACGCCCTTGGCTCAAGGCTTTACCCAATACACGCAGTTCATCCAGCTTTTGCAAAGCAAAGGCCAACCAAGACTTCACATCGGCATCCAGCTTTTCTTCGCTGTCCAGATCAACCGGCACATGCAGCAGCGAGCAGGAAGGAGCAATCCACAAACGATCACCCAGTTGCTTGGCGATGGGCTCAACCCAGTCCAGTACAGCGGTCAAATCTGTTTTCCAGATATTGCGACCATTGATCACGCCCAGGGACAAGACCTTGTCGTCACCCAAAAGCTTGAGCAGTGCATCCACACCATCACGATCATTAATGGCATCCACATGCAAACCGGCAACAGGCAAGCTGGCGGCCAAAGCAGCATTTTCCAGCAACTGACCAAAGTAAGTGGCTACCAGCAACTTCACGCCAGCAGCTTTCAGTTGCTGATAAGCGGTCTTGAACGCTTGCTGCCAATCGGCATCCAGCTCGGTAACCAGAATAGGCTCGTCAATCTGCACCCACTCAACGCCGGCTTTAGCCAGCGTCTCCAGCAATTGGACATACACGGGCAGCAAGCGATCCAGCAGAGCCAGCTTGTTGGATTCATCCTTGGCCTTGCCCAGTGCCAGATAGGTCACGGGACCAATAATCACAGGCTTGGCTTTCACGCCTTGAGCCTTGGCTTCAGCCAGCTGCTCCAGCAAACGCGAAGCGTCCAGCTTGAACAGGGTGTCAGCCGTAAATTCGGGGACGATGTAGTGATAGTTAGTGTCGAACCATTTGGTCATTTCACCAGCCGCCACACCACCGCAGCAAGCGCTATGATCTTCCAGACCTTTGGCCGAACGACCGCGCGCTACGCGGAAATAGTTATCCAGCTCGTCACCATGAAAGCCCTGCACACGCTCGGGCAAATTGCCCAGCAAGAAGCTGGCATCCAGCACCTGATCGTAAAAAGAGAAATCTCCAACGGGCACCAGATCCAGACCCGCCTGGTTTTCCCAGTGACGCTGACGCAGTTGTGCGCCCAGAGCCTTGAGTTCGTCACGCGAAGATTCGCCCTTCCAGTAAGACTCCAAGGCGAACTTCAGTTCCCGTTTGGCGCCAATGCGCGGAAAGCCAAGATTATGAATCGTCGTCATGTGCTGCTCTCTAAAGGCCAGTGGATGAATGAATGACTTGCATTGTAGGAAGCCGTATCAATGAAGTAAAATGGTCTTATCTCACCAACCCATGAATATCATTCACGTATCATGTTAGAGCGCATCCACCTGGCCGTTGTGCAGCAAGTTGACAAGCAAGGGTCCCTGACCGCCGCCGCTGCCGTGCTGCACGTTACCCAATCTGCCCTTAGCCACACCATGCGAAAACTGGAGCAGCAACTGGGCACAGAAATCTGGCGTCGCGAAGGCCGCAGCCTGCAACTGACTCAAGCCGGGCAGTATCTGCTGGCCGTCGCCAACCGCGTCCTGCCGCAGCTGGATCTGGCAGAAGAACGCCTGGGCCAGTTCGCTCAAGGCGAGCGAGGATCACTGCGCATCGGCATGGAATGCCACCCCTGCTATCAATGGCTGCTTAAGATCGTCTCGCCGTACCTTAGCGCCTGGCCAGACGTGGATGTGGATGTGAAGCAGAAATTTCAGTTTGGCGGGATCGGTGCGCTATTTGGGTATGAAATTGATCTGCTGGTCACCCCCGACCCGCTTTACAAACCCGGCCTGAAGTTCGAGCCCGTATTCGACTACGAGCAGGTGCTGGTAGTGAACAAGGCCCATGCCCTGGCGAATGTGGACTACGCCAAGCCTAAGGACCTGGACAGGGAAATACTGATTTCCTATCCGGTGGACATAGACCGGCTGGATATCTACAACCAGTTTCTGCTGCCTGCTGGTATCGCCCCCCGACGTCATAAAACGATTGAGACGACGGACATCATGATGCAGATGGTTGCCAGTGGCCGTGGCGTAGCGGCGCTGCCGCGATGGCTGGTGGAAGAGTATGCGGAGAAACTGGACGTAGTGCCGGTCAAGTTGGGCAGGCACGGCATCGCCAAGCAGATCTTCCTGGGGATGAGGGAGACGGAAACGGTGATTGATTATCTGCAGGCGTTTATGGAGCTGGCTCGGGGGTCTGGGCCGGGTGGTGGACACAGCGATAATCGGCTTTAAGCACTAGATTAAAAGCCTGTCTGCCGTACTGCTGCTTAGCGACGGCCCGTTTTAGCGCCGGACTTGAGCTGGGTCCAGAGTTTGGCGAGCAGCTTTTGTAGTACCTCGCACTCCTCTTCATCCAGACTGCTGGTTAGCGATTCGCACATTTGCCAAAACGCCGGCAGTGCTTCGTCCACCAACTTACGGCCTTCATCCGTTAACTCCAAGGCAAAACTGCGTCGGTCCTCGGTACTTAACTTGCGGCGCAGCAGATCGCGTTTTTCCAGCCAGTCCAGTAAGGATGTCACTGTGGAGCGCGTCACACCGAAATACTCCGCGATGTTGGACGGAGTGATCGCCTGGCTCTCCACCAATCCGCGCTCTGCCAGACTGAAAAACATCAGCACATCGAATTTGTTCTCTGACAGCCCGAATGACGCAAGGCGGCTGTTAGCGCTTTGCTCAATATCGTCACACAGCCACAGCATCAACAAGCCTAGCCCTGCACGGCTTGGGTTGGTGGTTTCGTCAGCACTTGCTCGCATCAGCTCCAAGTGCGGACGTACTGCCTTAAGAGCGGTGAAAGATGGCGTAGAAGCAGATGTTTTGGGCCGTTGCATGCTGGATCAGGATCAATACCAAAGGGAAGGTGGGGAATCATAGCGCATAGAAATAGTACCACTTGCGTATAATACGATAGTCGTACTATATTTCCATTGCTTCACCACAATCAAAGGCCAAGCCTCAATTAAAAAATCCCGAAGGAGCCTATACACCATGAAAGTAATTGAACTGCACCATGTTGGTTTCGGCGTCAATCATGCGCAGGCCGATGCCATGCTTGATTTCTATCGCAACGTGCTGGCTTTGCCACAAGACCCGTCTCGCTGGAAGATTCCTGGCATTTACGGTTCCTGGTTCAACCTGCCCAATGGCACCCAGCTGCACATTCTTGGCTGCGAAGGTGTTTCCCAGTACGCCAAAGGACCAGATCAGGACCCAGTCTCGAATCACTTTGCCCTTGCCGTCGAGGACATACTCGCCGCCGAACAAGAACTGGTGGAGCAAGGCATCGAGTACTTCACTCTCGACAATGTTGCCTCTCCCAACCTCAAACAGTTGTTCCTGCGCGATCCTGCAGGAAACCTGATCGAGCTGCATCAGGCCACGGCTCGCAGCGCAGGTGTCGCAGAAAATGAGCAGCAAACGGGCCCCATCGCCAATCGCTAAATGTATAGCTAGCAGGAGTGAGACATGTATTTCGATATGGAAGCTTTAAGCAGCGCGCAACGTAGCAAGCTGGTGCACTCTACGGTGATTCCCCGACCCATCGCATGGGTAAGTTCGTGCAGTACCTCAGGTGCGGTCAACGTCGCGCCGTTTTCGTTTTTCAATGTGATGTCCGGAGATCCACCGCTGCTGTGCCTTTGCATCGGTTCGCGCGCGGGTGAACTCAAGGACACAGCACGCAACATCGTCGACCAGGGCGAATTTGTGGTCAATCTGGTCTCGGAAAACATGGCCGGGCGCATGGCCATCACCTCCATAGACTTTGAGACCGGGCTTAATGAAGCCGAAGAGGCGGAGCTTGAAATGCTCCCGAGCCAGCAGGTGGCCGTACCAAGAATCGGATCGAGTCCATGTTCGATGGAATGCAAGGTACGCCAGTTGATTGATATCGACGGTATACGCACCTTTGTACTGGCAGACATCGTGGGCGTACACCTGTGCGATGAGGCCGTTACCGATGTCACAAGAATGTTCATCGACCCCTTGCCCATGGCCTTGATCGGGCGTCTTCACAGTCCTGGCTGGTACTGCAAGGTATCAGCCGATTTCCAGCTTTTAACGCCCTCTCCCCTGCAATGGCAGGCCCTGAAAGACCAGGGGCAGGCGCAGCAGTTGTTGAGCTGGCAAGCCCCCGCCCCGACACATTCCGGAGGCCCAGATGTTGAATGCAAATGAAGTGCGCCAAAGCGCCGAATACCTGGATAAGGCCGAGCGCTCTCGCGAGCAGATACGTCAGATTTCGCTGAGCTATCCCGAGATGAGCATCACCGACGCTTATGCCATCCAGCATGCCTGGGTACAGATGAAGCTTGCCCGTGGCCAGCGCATCGTCGGCCACAAGATCGGCCTCACCTCAAGGGCGATGCAAATGGCTTCACAGATTGATGAGCCAGACTACGGTGTGCTGCTCGATGACATGCTCTGGGGCGATGGCAGTGAAATCCAACGCGATCAGTTAATCCATCCCAGAGTGGAAGTGGAACTGGCTTTCATCCTGAACCGCCGCTTGGCGGGCGAGCAGGTAACACTGTTAGATGTGCTGGACGCCACCCGCTACGTGATGCCTGCACTGGAAATCATTGATGCGCGCTCCGAACAACTAGACCGTGAAACCAGGCGACCTCGACGAGTGGTCGACACCATTGCCGACAATGCGGCAAATGCAGGCGTGATCCTTGGTGGCCGTCCAGTGCGTGTGGATGATCTGGACTTGCGCTGGGTGGGCGCATTGCTGATGCGTAATGGCGTGATCGAAGAAACAGGCCTGTCGGCAGGTGTTCTAAACCACCCCGCCAACGGGGTTGCATGGCTATGCCACCGCCTGGCGGCATTCGACAGTGGCCTTGAACCGGGACACATCGTGCTCTCGGGCTCTTTCACCCGTCCCGTGCATGCCAACACGGGCGACACCTTTCATGCGGACTTCGGACCACTGGGCAGCGTCGGCTGCCACTTCGTCTGAACCATCACTCTTCAAGATTCAGCTATGCATAACTCCTTCAAACAAGCGCTTGACAAGAACGATCCGGTCATTGGCCTATGGCTGGGCCTGGCCAACGCTTACACCGCCGAATTACTCGCAGGTAGCGGATACGACTGGCTGGTGATCGACAACGAGCACGCCCCCAACACCGTGCCCTCCACCTTGGCGCAATTGCAAGCCTTGGCGGGCACACCGGCGCACGCGGTTGTCCGTGCCGCGAGTGATGACACCGTAGAAATCAAACGCTTACTTGATGTGGGGGCCCAGACCCTGCTCATCCCAATGGTCGAAAGCGCCGAACAAGCCACGCGTATCGTCGCCGCCACGCGCTATCCCCCGGTTGGGGTACGCGGCGTCGGAGCAGCCCTGGCGCGAGCTTCACGCTGGCAACAAATTCCCGATTACCTGGCCCAGGCGGATGCCCAGATTTGTACGCTGGTGCAGGTTGAAAGCATGGCGGGTCTGGCAGCCCTGCCCGAGATTGCACAGGTCAGCGGCGTAGACGGAGTCTTCATCGGTCCCGCTGACCTAGCGGCGTCGATGGGACATTTGGGTAATCCTGGACACCCTGAAGTGCAGCAGGCAATAGCCACCGCTATCGGTGAGATTCGTAAAGCAGGTAAAGCGGCAGGTATTCTTAGTGGCGACGCGGCTCTGGCTCGCACTTACTTGCAACTGGGGGCCGTGTTTGTCGCGGTAGGGTCGGATGTTGGGTTGCTGACAAATGGTGCGCGGGCTTTGCGGGAGGCGTTTCGGGATATTGCGTAATTTTCTGTCTTTGAGTGTTTGTGGAAAAGCTGCTTGGAGGGGGTAGGCTCGGGGTAAGGGGGCCTGCCCTGCAGGCTGTGTTTACGGCACTATGTGTTCAAACAGTCGAATGAGCTTGAATAGCGTATAGCGTCGCTGATGCCTGTTTATAGGTCTGCTCGACTTGTTCAACTTGTTCGGTCACATGCAAAAAAGCCATAATTTAATTACGTTAGGCACGTCTAGCGCATTGCCGAGCCTGTCCGTATTTCTGTGGGCGAGGCGTTTTAAAAGTTGTTATCCCCGTGCCGCAGTAAACCGTTCGCCGAACATGATAGCAAACTGGTTCATAGCAGCTTTCCAGTCGAAGGTTGCTCTGACGAACTTGGCCAGCACGTTGCGTAGCGCCAGACTGTTTGGGAGTGCTGGCAAGTCAACCGACGTTTGATGGCGCCAGTGCTGAAGGTCGGTACTAAGACTTTGCCAGCATCGGGATCGATGGCCAGAATTTCGTTCTTACCCCTGCCTGACCTATCTCATACTGGTAACAGTGTCATAAGTGGCACGGGCCGTCCAGATGCCTTCGCTGAGGATGTGGTGTATACGAGCATATTCGCCGCAGCATCGACGATCCAGATCAGACCACGTTAGACAGGGTGGGGAACGGAAAAGCGGTTGTGCGGGTCATCGACGATGGCCTTGCGTATGTGGGCAAAAATTTCTTCGCCTTTGACGTTTGTTTTCGGCTGCGCCAACTAAATCTGGTCTTTAGGGATGGCATGTGTGGCATCCGCCGCTGAGAACGATCCCTCCATCAGGTTGTCTAAATAGAGCGTAGAGGTAGTGTTATTCAGGCCAGGTGCAAAACAATGCCGTGCCACCCAGGGCGAACAACGGCGGACGCTATTCCACCCTACGAACTAGAACTTGTATTGCGCCGTTAGCATGAAGCTACGCGGCTCACCCAGCAGATTGCCATTACGAGGGTAACTAACAGTGCGGTAATAGTATTTATCGAACAGGTTATTGACGTTCAAGCGCAAGTCAAGATGAGAGTTCGGGCTGTATCCGATCATGGTGTTGACAATACCATAAGCGCCTTGTCTGACCGCTGGCCCCTCCCCAGCAATAGAGCTGTGCACCGCACTCTGAAAGCGCGCCGATGCACCAACCCGCCAATTGGCCAGCGCCCCAGGCAGTTGGTACACCGTGGATAAGGTCAGCAAGTTGCGAGGCGTCGTCGTGGCATAAGCATCACCCGCTTTACCATTGACCGAATCCTTACGGTATTCGGCCTGCTGATACGCATATCCGGCAAACACGCTCCAGGCGTCTGTCAGATTACCGGAGACTTCCAGTTCCACCCCACGGCTACGAATTTCACCCGCTGCCGCGTAGCATGATTGCCCCGAGCGACACAGCAACAAAGGCAGGCTTTCCGGCAAATTACTTTGGTTAATCTGAAAAACGGCCAGACTGGCATTAAGCCTGCCGTCTAGGTATTCGCCCTTGATGCCCAGCTCATAATTGGTACCCTCAACGGGGTCAAGCAAAGCGCCTGAAGTCGAACTGTAATTCTGTGGCCTGAAGATACCGGTGACCGAGCCATATACCGTGTGCTGCTCAAACAGATCATAGGTCAAGGCAGCATAAGGGGTAAACTCCCCTTTAGCCTCATAGGCTGTCTTGCCAAGGTAGGTGCCGCTTTTGAGAGTCTGATCCAGTTCATACCAACTGAAACGCCCGCCAGCGAATAGATTAAGCCCATCCAGCAAATTGAACTTGCCCGTGAAATACGCACCATACTCTTTCACATCTCCGTCACTCGACCACATCCAGTTCATTTCGGGCATAGGTGGGGCTACGGTGTCCTGCCAGTGCATCGGGTCAAAGCCATACTCATAGGCGCTCGGCCAACCGCCGGGGCCGTCGCTATCGACGCGATGGCGATAGTTGGCACCCACGGCCAACTGATGAGATCTTCCGAACAAAGTGAAAGGCCCTGTCGCACGTAAGTCCAACGAGGTATTCTTATGGTGGTAGCGATACTGCCCGATGTTATAAAGAAACGTATCCTCCGCACTACGCCCCAGCAATGAAGTACCTAACATATCCAGCTTGCCATCTAGGTACTGTCCCTTCAAAGACACATCCCAATCATTCTCAAACGTGTGCTTGAGCTCACCGAAGAAATTCACATTTGTCTTGTTCCAGTATGACCAGGTCGGGCTGGCGCGCACCGAACGATCAAAGTCATAAAAGCTACCGTCAGCACGCGTGGGCAAACCGTTCCAGTCAGCGCCAGGGTTGTCTTCCTTGTTGTAATACCCCCCCAAGGTCAGCAAAGTGCGGTCGGTCAAATCCGCCTCTACGATGCCATAGAACAGCTTGCGCTTGTGGCCATACCCTTGAGTGAACGTATCGGCATCCTGCAAAGAGGCCACTACGCGGCCGCGCAAGGTGCCACTGGCGTTCAGGGGACCGCCTGTATCCACGCTACCCGAATAATCATCCCAACGCCCCAGTGCCGCCGTCAAGGAGGTCTGCCAGGTCGACGTCGGCCGTTTACGTACCAGATTAATGGATGCCGACGGATTTCCTGCGCCTTCCAGCAGGCCCGCCGCCCCCCGCACAACCTCGATACGGTCGTACATAGCCAAACTGGCTGATCCCAGGGTATCCGAATCGTGATCAACCGTCAGACCATCCACCTGGATATTGGATACATCAAAACCTCGAGCACTATACGTATTGCGTTCACCACCCGTGGCCTTCACCGTCATCCCTGTCGTAAAGGCCAAGGCATCCTCCACTGAGGTCATGCCCGCATCCGTCATACGCTCGCGCGTCACCACACTGACCGACTGTGGAGTTTCGCGGATGGACAAGGACAAGGGAGTGGCCGTGTTCATGCTGCCAGTCGTATACGAGCCGGTGCCTTCGGTGGTAGGGCCAAGCTGACTGGCACTGACCGTCACAGCGTCCAGGATTGGCACGTCATCGGCGCGCGTAGCGGCTTTTATGACAATGCCGCCACCCTCCTGCGTGGCAAGCAGTCCGCTGCCGGAAAGCATCTGATCCACCGCCTGCTGCGCCGTCAGCTCGCCTCTGACCGCGCGCGCAGTTTTACCCGACACGAGTGCTGGAGAAAAACCAATTGCTGTACCAGTAGCTGCCGACAGTTCGTTGAGCGCAGACGATAAGGGTTGCGCAGCAATGGAAAGCGTAACCGCTTGTGTGCTGCTTACGGTAGCCTGTGCATAGGTGATGCCCGGCGTAGCCAGTGCAAACGTGATGGCCAACGCAAGCGGGGCCAGACGGAAATGAGGGTGCGCCAACGGCATAGAAACGTCCTTTACAAATCGAGTAATGAATAAAAATACGACTCACTACCCTTAAAGACGCACCAGCCCACCCGAAACTACACCTGTGTCACGATCTTTTTTTTTTGCCCAGCAGATGTAGGGTCAACAAGCCTAGCGCTGCAAGGTGATTTCAAACTTTCCGGCTTCGCGGGGTACCAGCCTGACGGGCAGGATCTGTCTCACCATCCGGGCAAACTCATCGGGGCGGGTCACCTGAAAACTGCCGCCGATGGGCATGGCGGCGACAGCCGGATCACGCACTACCAGCCCCGTCGAGCCGTAGCGCTCCAACTCCACCAAAGCATCGCCCAGTGATGTATTCTCGAAGTGCACCAGCCCTTTGCGCCACAGTGCAATGCTACCTGGTGCAACTGCAGAGACCTTGCCCATGTGGCCATCCGCCGCCATGCTCAGACCTTGCCCTGCTACCAAGTTGACCTCGGCACCGGCCCCTCTGCCAAACCAACCACCCACGTCAGCCACTCGCACATGCCCTTCTTCCACCGCGACGTTGACAGTGTCGGCATCCATGCCCGTCTGGCGATAGCGCACGGAGAAACGTGTCCCCACAACGGTGACTCGCGCACGGCCCACCAGTACCTGAAAGGGGCTGTCACGATCAGGCGCGACGGAAAACATGACTTGCCCCTCTTTAATACGCACCTCACGCCGATCACGGTAAAAGATGACCTTCGCCTGCGTTTCTGCATCGAGCACTAGCACGCTGCCGTCGGGCAAGGCAATCGTCTGGCTTTGTCCGCGCTTGACCGCGTACTGCGTCGAGAAGAACCGACCCTGCCCCCATTGGTGCCAACTGATACCAACGGCCAAAAACGCCACGAAACAGAACGCGAACCAGTTTCGGCGTGATGACAGGCCAAAGAGTGATGACCACCTGCCCAAGACGTTAACGGATTTTTGGCGCCGGGCCGTATTCCTATCAACATGCTCGAACTGGCCCGAGGCATGATTGAAACAAGATGGACGCCCCTGAGCCATGTGCTGCGTCTGCTGTGCTGATGCGCTATGCAGCACCATCATGCCGTCATCAAGATGGGCATAGGCAGCGGCATGTGCCGGATCCGTATTCAGCCATAGCTGGAATTCTGCCTGCTCGGCAGCGCTCAAGCCCCTCTCCCAGCGGGTATGCCAATCCACGGCGGCAACATGCACAAGATCTTGCTGACGAAAGAACTCTTCATACTCGCGCGCCTCCACAGCCTCATCAAATGGGACTGAAGATGCATGCGAGGATGGAGAAAAACGGCTCATATTATTGGTATAGACGCACTATCAGGGGCAAAACCACACCCCCACCGGAAATGTTGGCCACGGAAAGCATGTACTCAATTGTCACTATCGAGCTCCTCCCGGCAAGCCATGCAAGCGAGTTTACCGCGCTTGATGTAACGATCCACCATGCTGACCGACACGCCCATACGGTCAGCAATCTCCTGATTGGTGATATCTTCGAACAGATACAGGAAAAAGGCTTCGCGGCACCGGGGCGGCAAGGCTTCGATAGTGTCGAGGTAGGCTTGCACGGTTTGAGACGCAGCATAGGCCTGCTCGGGCTGCAGCGCTTGCGGGCCGCGCGGCTGATCTGCTTCCAGCAAGGCATGAATGTCGTCGTGCTGGCGGATGCTGGCACGGCGTTCCCAGTCGATTCTGGTATTTAACGCCACCTGACGCAGCAATGCGCCGGGCTCGCGAATGGCCTCACCGGTCTGCTGCATGGCCAGCACGCGCGCATAACTTTCTTGCGCCAGGTCAGCCGCGATGTCACGGTCACGCACCTTGCGCATGCAAAAGTTCAGCAAATCTCTGTAATAGCGGGCTAACACGGCTCAGTCAAAGTCACATCCATACGACGGGCCCCGTCGTACTATGCATGTGCTGCGGCTGGCTCTATCGCACCAGAAGAAGCGGACGAACGAAGGGTTACTTATTGTACGCCACAGATGTTAATAATTCTCATGTAGATATAGAATATCGAGCACTTTCTGCTTACAACGCTCTCGCGCATCGGATTGACACTCCGCATTGACGGCCTATCTCTCACAAGTCACCGTTGCCCCACACCGTGGCGACAAGCTCAAATCCGAACTGTTCTATTTGCATTGCTTCCTGAGCATCGAGCAGCTAGGAAACAGCATCCGTCAATACATCCACTATTACAAACATCACTGCATCACACTTTACGCAAGGCTTATGAGGTCGCGGCTCGGTAGCTATTTGCATCTTAGCGGCCTAGGAATGCCAGACAGAATTGCGCAAAAAAGCCCGCAATTACGCGGGCTTAGCGGATTTTTATGCCATCAGGAGCCTGGCCGTGCCAGACGCGGGATCACTCCCACTCAATCGTCGCTGGCGGCTTGCTGCTGACGTCGTACGTCACACGGTTAATGCCACGCACTTCATTGATGATGCGACCAGAGGTACGCTTCAACAAGGAGTATGGCAATTCAGCCCAGTCAGCTGTCATGAAGTCGGTGGTCTGCACGGCACGCATGGCAACAACGTACTCATAGGTACGAGCATCGCCCATTACGCCTACGCTTTTCACTGGCAAGAAGACGGTGAAGGCCTGGGAAGTCAGGTCGTACCAGTTCTTGCCGGTTTCTTCGTCAACCGTGTTGCGCAGCTCTTCGATGAAGATGGCATCGGCTTGACGCAGCAGATCTGCGTATTCGCGCTTGATTTCACCCAGAATACGGACACCCAAGCCTGGGCCTGGGAAGGGGTGACGGTAGACCATTGCTGGCGGCAGGCCCAGGGCTACGCCTAGTTTGCGCACTTCGTCCTTGAACAGTTCGCGCAGGGGTTCCAGCAGTTTCAGGTTCAGCGTATCTGGCAGGCCGCCCACGTTGTGGTGGGATTTGATGCCAGTGGCTTTACCGGATTTAGCGGCGGCGGACTCGATTACGTCCGGGTAGATTGTGCCTTGGGCCAACCAACGGGCGTTGCTGAGTTTGGCGGCTTCTTCCTGGAAGATTTCCACAAATTCACGGCCGATGATCTTGCGTTTGGCTTCTGGGTCAGTCACACCGGCCAGTTTGCCCAGGAAGCGGTCGGAAGCGTCGATATGGATGATCTTCAAACCCATATTGTCAGCGAAGGTGCTCATGACTTGCTGGGCTTCGTTCAGACGCAGCAGGCCGTGGTCCACGAATACGCAGGTCAGCTTGTCACCGATAGCCTGGTGGATCAGAGCGGCAGCGACGGAGGAATCCACACCGCCGGACAGAGCCAGAATAACTTCTTCGTCGCCGACTTGTTCGCGGATATTGGCAATAGCCTCTTGCACGTAGTCGGGCATGTTCCAATCGCCCACGCAGCCGCAGATGTCGCGCACAAAGCGCTCGAACAAGGCGCCGCCTTGAACGGTGTGGGTGACTTCGGGGTGGAACTGAACCGCGTAGAAGCCGCGATCTTCATCAGCCATACCGGCGATGGGGCATGTAGGCGTGGAAGCCATCAGCTTGAAGCCGGGAGGCAAGGCGGTCACTTTGTCGCCGTGGCTCATCCAGACTTTGAGCATGCCGTGGCCTTCTGCCGTAGCGAAATCCTGGATACCATCGAGCAGCTTGGTGTGGCCATGGGCGCGGACTTCGGCGTAACCGAATTCACGCTTGTCCGAACCTTCGGTAACGCCGCCCAGTTGGCGGGCCATGGCTTGCATGCCGTAGCAAATGCCCAGAACAGGTACGCCGGCTTCAAACGCGGCGGCAGGAACTTGCAGAGCGTCTTCGGCGTAGACCGAGGCGTGGCTGCCCGACAGAATGATCCCTTTCAGGCCTTCTTGGGAACGGATGAATTCATCGCTGACATCACCGGGGTGAATTTCACAGTACGCACCGGCTTCGCGTACGCGACGCGCAATAAGCTGGGTGACCTGGGAGCCGTAATCAAGAATCAGAATTCGCTGGTGCATGAAAGTATCGAGCCAATAATAAAGCGGTAAAGGATCTATTTTACGCTGTGTAGCGCCGCTTAGGGAGTCGCAGAAATACTCCAGGCCGAAATTGTCCTGCATCACTGGCATTCATGCGGCAAGGCAGCTACAGTACATGCAGCCATTTTGGGAGTTTCAGCATGTCTTCGAGTCGTACCCCTCGTCCGAGCGAACTTAATGAACACCAGGAATCCCGACCTGCACAGGCCACACAACAACAAGGCGGCGGCAGCTATATCCCTGCTCCCGGCCCCTCCGGTGCCCGCTCGCACAGCTTTGCCTACGAATGTCAGGAAGATACGGACGAAGTCTCCGACAGCCTGACCTTTGTGCTGGTTCACGGTGCCTGGCACGGTGGCTGGTGCTGGTCCAGACTGGCTGCCCGGCTACGGGCCAAGGGGCATAAAGTCTATACCCCCACACTGACAGGCCTGGGCGAACGCAGCCACTTGCTTAGTGCGGACATCACCCTGAATACCTTTGTAGATGATGTCGCTAATTTGATACGTTGGGAGGAACTCTCCAACGTGGTTCTGGTGGGCCACAGCTTTGGAGGACTGGTCATTAGCGGCGTCGCCGACGTCATGCCGCGCTGCATTCAACAACTGATTTACCTGGACGCCTTTATCCTGCCCAGCGGCACCAGCACCTTCGACACCCTGCCAGAAAAGATTGTCGACAGCATGGTGGCCTCTGCTGGGAAAAGCGCCATTCCTGCCGTCCCCCCTCCTCCACTGAGTGCACTGGGCCTGCATGCCACAGAAGATCTACACTTTGTCGGTAACCGCCTGACACCACAGCCGCTTAGCGTCTACCGCTCTTCCCTGCGCTTACAGAACCCCGTCATCGGCAATGGCCGCCCTTGCTCCTATATCTCCTGCATACAGCCTACGTTCAGAGGGGTGGATACCTCGCGCGAATGGGCCCGTCAGCAGAAAGACTGGGAATTCCGAGAGTTGGAAAGTGGGCACTGCGCGTTGATGACACACCCCGACATGCTGGCCCGGCTTTTACTAGAGCTAGCGGACTAAACTGCGTCGCCCGCGCTGTCTTTAGAGCGATAAAACTCTCTGGGAGTGACCCCAAAATGCCGCCGGAACACGGCGGCATATGCGCTTTGGCTGGCGTAACCGTGCTGCAGAGCCACTTGCACAACAGGCTCACCGGCTGCCAAGCCCTCCAAAGACCCCAACAAGCGAGCGAATTGACGCCATTGCCCAAAGCTGATGCCGGTATGGCGACGAAACAGGCGGTGGAAAGTTTTGACGCTCATGGCCAGTTGCCTGGCCCAGGCATCTGCATCTCTATCATCATCGGGGCTAGCCTCCAGATGTCGACACACCAGTAGCAAGCGCGGCTCTTCGGGCCAGGGCAGATGAAACGGCAATACAGGCAACTCACGCAGTTCATCCAGCAATAAACGCATCAAGCGGCCATCGCGACTGTCTTGCGCATACACCAAAGGAATTCGGCTGGCCTCCAGAATCAGCTCCCGTAGCAAAGGGCTGACATCCAGCACGCAGTTACGCGCCGGCAAGCCCGGAGCAGCATCCTCATCCACAAAGATCGTGCGCATTTTGACCTGCCCGCGCATGCGAACCGTATGAGGACGACCCGGTTGCAGCCAAACGCCACGGCTAGGAGGAACCACCCAGCGCCCTTCCTGGGCATCAATCACCATCACCCCTTGCACGGCGTACAAGAACTGCGCACGTACATGCTGATGTTCGTGAATAAGATGGCCGTCCGGATAGTCTGCTGCCAAACCACTAATAGGCATCTTGGCCAGCTCAACCGGAATATGAATAAGAGGATCAAGCACAAGCTGTCCCATTTGCGCTAATTCAAGTCAGTTTAGCGAAAGACAGGCAAGTCGGTCTACAGCGAGCATACGTCTTCCTTATTGATGGATGCTTCCAATGCGCAACTATGCTTATCCGCTGGTGACCATGCTGTTGTGGTCCGGCAATGTCATTGTTTCCAAAATGGCGCACGGCCTGATCGCCGCACCTGCCATGAGTTTTTATCGAGTCGTGCTGGCGCTGGCCATCATGAGCCTGTTTGCCGCTCGCCCTGTCTGGCGACACTGGCACTCGATCCGTCCTCAACTACCCAAACTGCTGTTTCTGGGATTTCTGAGTATGGCGTTTTATCAATGCCTGTCTTATTGGGCAGCAGCCAGCACCAGTGCCACCAATATGGCCGTGATTACCGCACTGACACCCCTACTGACCCTGTTGACCACACGTCTGCTGCTGCCAGGCTCTGGCCCTCGCGGCATGCTGCCCGGCGCCCTGCTGGCCTTGTTTGGAACAGTCTGGTTGATTAGCGGCGGCCATCCCATGCAACTGCTAAGCCAAGGAGTCCGCTCTGGCGACTTGCTGATGCTGACAGCGGCATTGAGCTACGCCTTTTACAGTGTTTTTTTGAAGAAATGGCATATCACTGTGCCAGCCTGGCAATCGACCTATCTTCAAGCCTGGGGAGCCTTGATCACCCTGCTGCCCGTCTTCTTCTGGCTACCGGCTGAACGAACTCAATTGAATGAGCAAACAGTCCCCCTGATCCTGTACGCAGGCATCCTGGCCTCCGTCCTGCTGCCCTACTGCTGGATCCAAGGCATCACACGCTTGGGCCCGGCCCGATGCAGCCTGTTCCTGAACATCCTGCCCTTCATGACCGCCATGCTGGCCATCCCATTGCTGGGCGAACAACTGGGCGCACACCATGTGAGCGGTGGACTGCTGACCCTGGCGGGGGTGATCCTGGCTCAATGGCCGCCTCAACAATGGCTGTTCAAAACCAAAGCAGCCCCTGCCAAATAAGAAATATGGGAGTTTTATACCCAACTCCTGCTATGAACTGATTTGCCAGCTATCGGCCATTAGTTTGCGAATTAACCCAACACACCAACACACCAACACACCAAAAAAAATCCTAAGCACAAAAATCAGGCGGGGATAAGTATTTCTCGATCTGAGCCTCTTGCGGCCTGAGTGGGGGCGTGGGGCGAGTCAGACTGCTTGCCGCGGGCGGTGTCGAGATACGGGATGCAAGCACTCTGCTGTTTGAACCCGACGCTTGTGATTGGTCCGGGGGACCAATCACCGGGTGAGTTCAGAGTGCGCCCGTATCCCGACACCGCCAAGGGCACCGGTGCGCAGCACCGGCAAGCGGTCCGCCCCACGCCCCCACTCAGACCGCAAGAGGCGTCTATCCTGAGACTACCCCCTACCCCACAACACAAAGGCGATACACAAAAAAAACCGCCAACCCAAAGGCTGGCGGTTTCTGGCATGCAAGAGACTGGCTAAGATCAGTCAGCGCGGTAGTTAGGCGCTTCCTTGGTGATCTGCACATCATGTACGTGAGACTCACGTACACCCGCAGCCGTAATCTCCACGAACTCAGCCTTGGCGTGCAATTCCTCGATGGATTTGCAACCGCAGTAGCCCATGGAAGCACGGATGCCGCCAACCAATTGGTAAATAATGGCAATCACACTGCCCTTGTAAGGCACGCGGCCTTCAATACCTTCAGGAACCAGCTTGTCCGCGTTGTTCGAAGGATCCTGGAAGTAGCGATCAGCCGAACCATCGACCATGGCGCCCAAGCTACCCATACCGCGGTAGGACTTGTACGAACGGCCCTGGAACAGCACAACTTCACCCGGAGACTCTTCAGTACCGGCAAACATACCGCCCATCATGCAAGCGGAAGCGCCAGCGGCCAAAGCCTTGGACACATCGCCGGAGAAGCGGATACCGCCGTCAGCGATCAAAGGTACGCCTGTACCTTCCAATGCCTTGGCAACGTCAGCGATCGCTGTAATTTGAGGTACACCCACACCGGCCACGATACGAGTCGTACAAATAGAGCCAGGGCCAATACCAACCTTGACACAATCTGCACCGGCCTCGACCAGAGCGCGAGCGGCATCAGCGGTAGCAATGTTGCCACCAATAACCTGAATGCGAGGGAAATTTTTCTTGACCCAGCGAACGCGCTCGATCACGCCACGGGAGTGACCGTGGGCAGTGTCCACCACCACCACGTCCACACCGGCTGCGGCCAGTTTCTCGACACGTTCTTCAGTACCATCACCCACACCGACCGCAGCGCCAACGCGCAATTGACCGTGGCTGTCTTTGCTGGCCAGAGGGTGCTCGGTGTTTTTGACAATATCCTTAACCGTTGCCAGACCACGCAGCTGGAACTGATCGTTAACGATCAGCACGCGCTCCAGACGGTGGCGGTGCATCAGGGCCTGAGCTTCGTCCAGCGTGGCGCCTTCGTGCATGGTGATCAGACGCTCTTGAGGCGTCATGACATCACGCAAAGGCAGATCCAGGCGGTCTTCAAAGCGCAGATCGCGGTTGGTAACAATACCCACCAGCTTGCCGGCTTCAACTACAGGCAAACCGGAAATACCGTGTTGACGCTGCAGGTTGATGGCATCGCGCACCTTCATGGTGGGCGTCACGGTAACCGGATCAATCACAATACCGAACTCGTGACGCTTCACACGTGCAACTTCACGTGCTTGAGCATCCGCCGTCAGGTTCTTGTGGATGATCCCGATACCGCCTTCCTGTGCCATGGCAATAGCCAGACGCGCTTCGGTTACCGTGTCCATGGCAGCCGAAACCAGCGGGATATTCAGGGTGATGTCCCGCGTAAAGCGGGTGAGCAAGGATGTATCGCGAGGCAGAACCTCGGAGTAAGCGGGAACCAACAACACATCGTCGAAGGTCAGTGCTTTCTTGATGAGACGCATGCTTTTATAACTCCGTCCAAAAATCGATTATACGCGTAAGCAATTACGCAATCCAGACCCGAGCGTTGCGAAACATCCGCATCCAGGGAGTAAATCCACCATTTGCCATCTGATCAGCACCCTGATCGGCGGCGCCCCACTGCTCTGGCGTCCAGGACATCATGACGTTACGCGTCACGCGTTCCGGGTGAGGCATCATGATGGTGAAGCGGCCATCTGCCGTGGTTACGCCGGTCAAACCGTAAGGGCTGCCGTTGGGGTTCAGCGGATACTGTTCGGTGCGCTGACCGCGATGATCCACAAAGTGAACCGCAGCGGCGACCTTGGACGCATCGCCTTGACGCTGGAAGTTGGCAAAGCCTTCACCGTGAGCCACGGCTACTGGCAGGCGCGTTCCTTCCATGCCCTTGAAGAACAAGGATGGCGAAGAGGCAATTTCCACACTGGAGAAACGAGCTTCGTATTTTTCCGACTGGTTACGGGTAAAGCGTGGCCAGAATTCTGCACCTGGAATCATGGGAGCCAAAGCGGCCATCATCTGGCAACCATTACAAATACCCAGACCGAAGGTATCGCTGCGACCGAAGAAGGCAGCAAACTGATCCGACAACTGGTTGTTGAAACGAATGGTCTTGGCCCAGCCTTCACCCGCGCCCAGAACGTCGCCGTAGCTGAAACCACCCACAGCCACCATGCCCTGCATGCCTTCCAGCGATGCGCGACCCGACAGCAAATCGGTCATGTGTACGTCAACGGCTTCGAAACCGGCCGTGTCAAAGGCCCAGGCCATTTCGACCTGGCTGTTGCAACCCTGTTCGCGCAAGATGGCAACGCGTGGGCGCTTGCCGGTAGCGATGAAGGGAGCAGCAATATCTTCTTGCGGGTTGAACATGACACGCGGCGAGATGCCTGGATCTTGCACGTCTTCCCAGCGATCGAATTCAGCCTGTGCGCAAGCGGGGTTATCGCGACGCTCCATGATGCGGCGGCTAACTTCACTCCACTGTTGCGCCAGTTCCACACGAGGGGCTTGGTAAATGCAAGCACCATCGCGATAGAACTCGACCTGATCAGTCTTGTTCAGACTACCAATCACGTGGGAGTGAGCCGACAAACCTGCTTCACGCAGAGTTTGCATGACCTGATCACGCTGGGCCAATGGCACCTGGATAACAGCACCAGCCTCTTCGTTGAACAAGGCGCGCAAGGTGATTTCATCACGCTGCACGGAAACCTGTTCGGCACGAATCTTGTAATCGCCCCAATCGGCAGCATGAGGGTCGATGGTCAGCATGTCCAGATTCACGGACACGCCGGTGTGACCCGCAAAGGCCATCTCGGCCACGGTCGCGGCCAGACCACCGTCGGAACGGTCGTGGTAGGCCAGGATCAGATCCTGGTCGGCCAATTGGCGAATCACCTTCACAAACGCCAGCATGGCTTCGGCGTCCTGCATATCGGGCACGGACTGGCCAACCTGATTGAAGGCGTGAGCCAATACGGACGCACCCATGCGCTGCTTGCCCTGCCCCAGATCAATCAAGACCAAAGCGGTATCGCCCACATTGGTTTGCAGTTGGGGGGTCAGCGTGCGACGCACATCCGCCACTTGAGCAAAAGCGGTCACCACCAGGGAAACTGGCGAAATCACCTGACGGGACTCACCGTCCTGCTCCCAGCTGGTACGCATGGACAGGGAGTCCTTGCCCACAGGAATGGACAGGCCCAGGCTCTGGCACCACTGGCTAACAGCCTGAACCGTGTCGAACAAGGCAGCGTCCTGGCCATCCACGCCGCAAGCGGCCATCCAGTTGGCGGACAATTTGACGTCTTTCAGGTCACGCACATCGCTGGCGACCAGGTTGGTCAGGGCTTCAGCCACAGCCATACGGCCCGAGGCTGCAGCGTCGATCATGGCGCTAGGACTACGCTCGCCCATGGACATGGCTTCGCCACGTACGCCTTCAAAGTCAGCCAGGGTCACGGCGCAGTCGGCCACAGGCACTTGCCATGGGCCAACCATCTGATCGCGACTGCACAGGCCACCCACGCTACGGTCACCAATGCTGATCAGGAAAGTCTTGTTGGCCACAGTGGGGTGACGCAGCACCCGGTGCATGGCTTCGGTCAACGGAATAACGGTCAGGTCCAGCGGTTCGGCCACGCCGTCCAGACGCTTGACGTCGCGTTCCATGCGTGGGGCTTTACCTAGAATCACATCCATAGGCACGTCAACAGGACGTTCCTCGATGCTCTTGGGGGTGTGCACTTCGTCCACGCCAGGCAGGCCTTCGCCGAAAGTCACGCGCAATTGGCGCTCTTCAGTCGCCACACCCACGACGGCAAAGGGGCAGCGCTCGCGCTGAGCAATGCGCTCGAAACGCGGCAGATCCTTGGGCAGAATGGCCAGGACGTAACGCTCCTGGGATTCGTTGGACCAGATTTCAGCAGGCGACAGACCCGACTCTTCCAGAGGAACGCGAGTCAGTTCAAAAATAGCGCCACGCTCGGCATCGTTCACCAGTTCCGGGAAGGCGTTGGACAGACCGCCCGCCCCCACGTCGTGGATGGCAATAATGGGGTTATTCTCGCCCTGCTGCCAGCAGCGGTCGATCACTTCCTGGGCACGGCGTTCCATCTCCGGGTTACCACGCTGCACGGAGTCAAAGTCCAGTTCAGCACGGTTGGCACCCACGCCCATACTGGACGCAGCACCACCACCCATACCAATACGCATACCAGGACCACCCAGCTGAATCAGCAAGGCGCCCACTGGCAAAGGATCTTTGTGAGTCAGGCGATCGTCAATCGAACCCAGACCACCAGCAATCATGATGGGCTTGTGATAGCCCCAGCGCTGATCGCCAGCCGTTTGCTCAAAGGTACGGAAGTAACCCAGCAGATTAGGACGACCAAATTCGTTATTGAAGGCGGCACCACCAATCGGGCCTTCAATCATGATGTCCAGCGGGCTGGCGATACGGTCAGGAATGCCGTGGGAATCTTTTTCCCAGGGTTCCATTTGCTCAGGGAAGCACAGATTGGACACGGTAAAGCCGGTCAAACCTGCTTTGGGCTTGGAACCACGGCCTGTTGCGCCTTCGTCACGAATCTCGCCACCGGCACCGGTAGATGCACCGGGGAAAGGAGCAATTGCGGTTGGGTGGTTATGAGTTTCCACCTTCATCAAGGTGTGAACCAGTGCTTCGTGGCGCTGATACACAGGCTCGTTGGCCTGATCATCAATACCGGCATGGAACAGAGTAACGGGGCCGCCCGTCATGATGGCGGCGTTATCCGCATAAGCCACCACAGTGTTTTCAGGTTGAGCCGCGTGGGTTTCGCGAATCATGCCAAACAAGGTCTTGCCCTGGTTTTGACCGTCAATTACCCACTGTGCGTTAAAAATCTTGTGACGACAGTGTTCGCTATTGGCTTGCGCGAACATCATCAATTCCACATCGTGCGGGTTACGACCCAGACGCGTGAAGGCATCCATCAGGTATTCAATTTCGTCCTCGGACAGCGCCAGACCCATTTCCTCGTTGGCCTGCTTCAAGGTCGCCACGCCACCACCCAGAACATCCACGGTCTGGATGGGCTTGCCTTCCAGTTGGGTGAACAGCGCCTGACCGTCAAACTCCAAACCAACCACGGTTTCGGTCATGCGGTCGTGCAGCAAGGCAGCCAGTTGCTCCAGCTGAGCCTGATCCAGTTCCTTGGCACCCAGCAAGCCACGCTTGGGGGTGATGATGTAACGCACGCCACGCTCGATACGACGTACCGCTTGCAAGCCACAGTTATGAGCGATGTCAGTCGCTTTACTGGCCCAGGGTGACACGGTCCCCAAACGAGGAATGACACGCAGAACCAAGGCGCCTTTAGGCGGCTGAGGGTCCAGCGCAGGCAGACCATCATCCAGCAGGTCGCTGAGGTGCTGACGCGCACTGGCATCCAGGCCGGACTCTTCAGTCCAGACATAGTATTCGTGCAAGGCAAGAATGTCGGCAACAGGCAGTTGACGCTGCTCGACACGCTCTAGCAAACGCTCACGACGAAATGCGGAGAGCACGGACGAACCGGGAAAGTACAGGATTTGGCTCACGATACGGGAGGGGCAAAAAAGGTGGGAGAAATAGAAAACACGCCATTTTAACCGGAAGCGACACAAGAGGTCACATCGGTAAATGGCGTGCACAAAAAGGGAAAATTCAGTTCAAACAAGGGGGCCGCAAGCGGGGCTGGAGACACAGCAAACCCGGCAAGCTCGACAAGACGTCTTGAGGGGCCGGAGCGATTCGCGCCCCGTAATCTCCAATACGGACCCGGTACGGCGTTCAAATCGGGCTGTCTCCATCCAGATCAGGAGCTGGTGCGGGTTCGGGATAGGACACTTCCAGAATATCCAGCTCTTCCTTGCCGGCGGGGGTGCGCAGCACCACGGTGTCGCCTTCACGCGCCTTGATCAGGGCCCGGGCCACCGGCGAAATCCAGCTGATACGGCCCTGCAAAGGCTCGGCCTCGTCCACGCCCACAATGGTGATGGTGAACTCTTCACCCTGGCTGTCGCTATAAACAACGGTTGCACCAAAGAACACCTGATCGGGATTGGGCTGCAAGCCGGGATCGACCACTTCGGCAATTTCCAGACGCTTGGTCAGGAAGCGGATACGGCGGTCGATTTCCCGCAGGCGTTTTTTACCGTACAGATAATCGCCGTTCTCGGAGCGATCACCATTGGATGCCGCCCAGGAGACGATCTGCACCACCTCGGGACGTTCCTTGTTCATCAAATGGCTCAGTTCGCCACGCAAACGGCGATACCCCAGGACCGTCATGTAATTCTTGGTCCCACTGGGTAGCGCACTGGCCGGGGCGTCCAGATCGTCGTCATCGTCCTGATCGGACTCTTTCACAAAGGCTTTATTCATCGTTTTCAAGGCTCCTGCTAGAGCCACTCCTGCCAAACGGGTTTCAATCCAGAGGGCAAAGGCGGTAAACCGCCTAAATCAACACGCCCTTCGCTGGGACCATGAAAATCCGAACCACAGGACACTTCAAAACCATAGCTGCGTGCTACCTGGGTATACACGCTGTATTCCTGCGGAGTGTGACTGCCCGTCAGCACTTCAATCCCCACACCACCCAATTCCAGAAACTGGGTATACAAGGCATGGCTGCGGGTGCCGTCCAATTCGTAACGTCCGGGGTGGGCAATAATCGCCTTGCCGCCGGATTCACGTATCCAGCCCACCGCCTCTTCCAGGCTGGCCCAGACGGTTTCCACAGCGGCAGGCTTGCCATCCGCCAAGTAGCGGCGAAAGGCCTCATTCATATCAACGCAGTAACCTTGCTGCACCAGAAACCGCGCAAAGTGCGTGCGGCTGATCAGTTCAGGATTGGCAGCAAATGGAAC
Source organism: Alcaligenes nematophilus (assembly GCF_026344155.1). NCBI lineage: Bacteria > Pseudomonadati > Pseudomonadota > Betaproteobacteria > Burkholderiales > Alcaligenaceae > Alcaligenes > Alcaligenes nematophilus. The sequence continues at coordinate 295,694 of NZ_JAPKMZ010000004.1, forward strand.
TGCACCTTCATAGGCATTGGGAAAACCCAGTTTTTCCAAGCGGTCACCCATTTGACGGGCGCGTTGCTCGCGGCCAGCACGCACATCATGCAGCGCCTTTTGCAAGGCAGGATGGTTCGGGTCCACGCCCAGGCCCACAATGTGGATAGTCTTATTCGCCCAAGTGACGGAGATTTCTACCCCGTCCACAAAGCGTATGCCCAGATCTTCGGCGTATTGCCGGGCCAATTTCAAGCCACCGATTTCGTCATGATCCGTCAGGGCCCACAGTTTCACACCGTTAGCATGCGCACGCGCGGCAAGTTCCGCGGGGCTGAGCACACCATCTGAGTAAATGGAATGGCAATGCAAATCAACGGGTAAGCGGGCCTGAACACTCATAAGGGGCTATCCAGCTAGAAAGTAGTCGATATGGTCGATTTGCTCGGCATTGCGCAGCATGGGCGCATGCCCCACATTGGGAATAGTCACCAATTGCGAATTGGGATTGCGTCGCAACATTTCCTGGGCCGCTTCTGGCTTCAAGAGATCGGACTCTTGGCCTCGCACGATCAGAACCTTGTCCGGCAAACCCTCATAGGCGCCCCACAACAAAGCCTGTGCCGCTTGCAAATCCACATCCGCTTGCTGAGCAAAGGCTTGCGACAAGCGCAAATCGTAATGGCGACGCCATTTGCCTTCATGTTCCACAAAGACGTGGCGGGACATATCGGCCCACTCTTCAGCGGAATGCTCCCCGAAGGAAGCCGAGACGGAACGTACATACTCCACCGCCTGCTCGAAGGTATCAAACAGCACGGATTGCCCAACGTATTCACTGATGCGTTGCAGCCCTGTCATATCCAGCGCCGGGCCTACATCGTTCAGAACGACTCGACCCAAAGGCAGTTGCAAGGGCTCGACACCCAGACCTGGTCCGGGGCGAGCCGGACGCAGCAAGGCTGACATGGCTTGCGCGCCTTGCAAACCCAAGGCAATCAAACCGCCCATGGATGTGCCCACCCAATCCAGCCGTGCCGGCTGCAATCGGGCAATCAATACCAACATGTCGGCAACGTATTGAGGAATGGCGTAAGCGGCTGGATCAATCAGCCAATCAGAGCGGCCACGTCCCACAACATCGGGGGCTACCACACGGTAGCGTTCGGACAGGCGCTGAGCCAATTGATCAAAATCCCGGCCAGTACGTGTCAAACCATGCACGCACATCAAGACCTGATCGTTACCGGGATCGCCCCACTCCCAGTACGCCATGCGGTGCGTACCGGAGGCACTGGCACACATAACCCAATTAAGGCGCGGCTCCTGAAGATCAGTTGTCATGAACGCTCAGACCAGAATTTGACAGATAAAGGACTATTGTAGCCCAGCCCGAGGGCTTTACTATGCCGTTTCTGTCCTGCCGTCAGGGCGTTGCTGGGGACTGCCAGTAGCGGGCGTGACGATCACGCTCGCCAAAGTAATACAGGGCCGAAGGACGCGACTCCACAGTCAAAGCGCCCCAATGATCGGTACGCAGGAATAAAGCGCCGGAGCGTTCCCAACGCGTTTGCACCTGCGCATGTGGATGCCCAAAGCGATTCCACCATCCTAGTTGAGCAATCGCCAACCCCGCTTGCATGTGTTTCACAAAATGCGCCCCCGAGGAGGTCCGGGAACCGTGATGCCCGACTACAACGACATCAACAGGCCCCAAGCCCGCCGCCACAATGGCTTGCTCCTGCGCCACACCGGCATCGCCCAAAAGCAAGGCGCTGTGTCGGGCACCTCGAATTTCCAGCACACAGCTGATGGCATTCTTATCTTCCTCGCTACCATAGGCGGCCTTGAATCTGGCTTCATCCGCAGGGGGCCACCAGAACCGGAAACGTACGCCGTCTACCTCCCAGTGCACATCCTGCTCACAGCGCAGGGCCTGCTCCGGGCGAACAGTGGAGCCAGCAGGCACAGCCAGCAAACGCTCCTCCCGATTCAGATGCGCGTCCAGATCAAAGCTGCTATAGGAGCGGCTAACCGGTACCGCCTGCAATACGCTGCGCGTCCCGCCCACATGGTCCATATCGGCATGAGACAACACCAAAGTATCGATCCGCCCTATTCCCTTGGCTTTCAACCAGGGCGCAATGCTGCGTTTGCCTTCATCGGAATCAGGGCCGTAGCGGTTTCCCACGTCAAACAGCAACACCTGACTGCGAGTACGCAGCACCACCGCACTACCCTGGCCTATATCCAGGGCAAACAAGTCCCAGTCCCCTTCCTGCAATAAAGAAGGTCGCAAAGCCAAGGCGGGCACCAGCAGAGACAGGCCGCTCAAGCGGGACACAAAGCCTTTGGGCAAAAGTAATAGCAGCACCCCCAGCAAAGCCAGAACTGTCCAAGCCCAGTGCTGGGCAGGCACTGGCACACTGGCAAGGCTACGCTCCGCCAGCCAGATCGTAGGCTGCATGGTGAAATCCAATACAGCATGAGCAAGATTAGCGACAGACTCGCACCAACTTGACGGAGCCTGTAGCGCCGCCAAAATCAACAAGAGCAGCACCAGCGGCGTCACAACTGAGCCGATCAAGGTGATGGCATACGCATTCGCGGGCAAGGAAGCCAAGGATATTTCATGGAACAAGGGGGCCAGAGCGGGCAACAAGGCCAAGGTAATCAGCACCTGCAACTGAGTCGCAAACCAGATCCGCCGCCCCCAGCGCTGCCACCAGGAGCCTGGCTGCGGCACCTGCCCCATCAAAGCGCCAAACGCGAACAAGACCGAAACAGCGGCGAAAGACAGATAAAAGCCGGTGGTCAGCCCCGCCCATGGATCATGCAAAACCACAAACAGAGCTGCAATCAGCAAAGTCCGGCTGGCTCCCAAATGTAAACCCCGAATACGGCAGACACCCAGCACCAGCAACATCAAAAAAGTACGCTGGGCAGGAACACCCCAGCCTGCGATGACGCAGTAAGCACCCGCCCCGGCAATACCTACCGAGGTCGCAGCAACCTGAGCAGGAACTTGTTCGGCCAATACCCAGCGCCCCCAACGAACACGTCGCCAACACCAGGACACTAAGGCAGCCAACAACACGGCCAGGAACGTAACGTGCGTGCCGCTGATGGAGACCAGGTGCGTCAGGCCACTGCGATTGAAGATCAGCCAATCCGCTGCGGCGATACTGGCCTGATCTCCCAAAGACAAAGCCAGCATCACCCCGCCCCAGCGTTGTTCTTGTACGTAGGGCATCAGGACGTTGCGCAAATGATGGCGTAGACGCTCCGTCCATGTGAACCAGGACTGCGCCGGATCGAAGTCCAATCGTTGTGGCTGACCCCGCACACTGCCCACAGCCCGCCAGCCTTGAGTCATGGCATGACGTTCTGCGTCAAAGCCATGAGGGTTACGGGCTCCTTGAGGTGGACGCATCAATAAAGACATGCGCCAGCGCTGACCGGGCATCAGCTCGGGGAAGCTTTGTACAGACGGCTCACGGTACAAGGAGCGATGGCCTTGAGCCGCATTCCAGCGAACCAGAATCTGCTCGGGCAAACCGGGCGGCTGGGAGTTCAGGACGCGTGCCTGAAACTGTCTGTAATTCGGCCCTACCTGTACCAAGGACTGGATTTCCAGCTCTACCCGACTGACTTTATTGATGTCAGTGACCGGGACGGATTGAGCCAGCCGGCCCTGTATATGCCAAATGCTGTAGCTGGCTCCCAAGCAGGCAAAGACCAGAACATAAGCAAAAGAAAAACGCTGCGCCAGCAAGATGCTCACAACCACAGCACCCAGCCACGGCCAAACAGGCAAGGCCAGATACGAAGGCTTCAGGAAATGGGTGAATGTGGCTGCGGCCACAAAAGCGGCTAAACACGCACGCCCTGTCATGGGCTCTGCCCTGCCATCGTGATCTCCACGCAAATCTATAGCGTAGAGTTCAGGCGTGCCTCAAAGGGTCGAAACAAGGACACTTTGCTCATATCGGCTTGTACCGATAGGCAAAACGCGCCTCTTACCTGACAGATAAACCAGGAGTGAAAGCCCAGTGAAAAAGCAGTTCTGGCAACATCAAAAAGCCTGCCCCCAGCCTAATACCCCTGGCTAGACAAAAACGCATCCAGCCTTGGCAAGACTCGTCGTGCCGTGGCCCCGGTCTGGCGAATGACATCAGCCACGCCCGTCCCCCGCAGCTCTGCAAGACTCTCCGCGACTCCTTTCACCTCAGCCGGCTCATTGCGAACCGATGCCAAGGGAGTCCCCGGCTCCACCAACCAGGACGGCGCCAAATCCGGCGCATCGGTCTCCAGCACAATATCATCAAGACTCATATCCTGCGCCAGACGGCGAATCTGCTTGGCTCGTCCAAAGGTCATGGCCCCACCAAAACCCAGCGCACAGCCTTGGCGTACGAACATCTGCGCCTGCTGCTCACTACCGTTAAAAGCATGGGCGATTCCGCCTACTCCCGGAAATTGCCGCAGATATTTCAGTACCCGGTCTTGAGAGCGACGCACATGCAGGAGTACAGGCAAGCCATAGCGTTGCGCCATGGCCAATTGAGCTTCATAAAGCCATTCCTGATGACGACTAGCCTCTTCGGTTTTCAGCTCTGGCACAAAGTAATCCAGACCGATTTCACCCAAGGCGACAAAACGAGGGTCGTCCAGACGCAGCTGGATTTCCTGCTCCAGGGCTTCCAGATCTACTGCCCCCGCTTCAGGAGTAAACAGGGGGTGAATCCCTAGCGCATACACGCCCCCGGTTGCTGCCATCGCGGTCTCACGGGCAGTTTGAAAGTCAAATACACCTACGGACGGCACCACAATCGAACGTACACCCGCCACGCGGGCACGCTCAATCACCTGCTCTCGGTCTTGAGCAAATTCGGGAGCATCCAGATGACAATGCGTATCGATAAGCATAACGAGACTCCCCACAAACCTCAGCCCCTCAAAGGGAAGGACGCGGTATGACAGCCCCACGCCCCTGCCAGGTATTAGACCCGGCGCTCGGACCTGATTTCCTGGGTCAGATAGCCCTTGTCCATGACCAGCTGACGATGGGCCAGGGAGGCCAGGGCCTGGTCATGGGTCACGATGACAAAAGCCGTGCCGAACTCTTCATTGACCCGGCTTAACAGTTCAAACATGCCTTCAGCGGTGTAACGGTCCAGATTACCGGTCGGCTCGTCCGCCAGCACGCAGGCAGGTCGTGTGACCAAAGCACGCGCCAAGGCCACTCGCTGACGCTCGCCCCCGGACAACTGACCCGGATAGTGATGCACGCGCTGGGACAAACCCACTTGTTCCAGAACCTGCTGAGCCTGCTCGCGCGCCTCTGGACGCTTCATGCGACGCACGATCAAGGGCATGGCCACATTGTCCAGCGCATCAAACTCAGGCAGCAAATGGTGGAACTGGTACACAAAGCCCAGCACCTTGTTGCGCAGCTGACTGCGTTCGCTTTCATTCAGACTCTCTGTCTGGGTGCCGTTAACCTCGATGCTGCCTGTATCAGGCTTATCCAGCAGGCCCAAAGCGTGCAGCAAGGTACTTTTACCCGAGCCGGAAGCGCCGATAATAGCCACCATCTCGCCACGACACACTTCCAGATTCACCCCGGAAAGCACTTGAATGCTGTTGCCACCTTCCTCGTAGTGGACGCTGACATCGCGCGCGCGCAGCACGGTTGGAGCGATAAGATCAGTCATGACGCAGCACCTGTGCAGGTTGAAGCTTGGAAGCACGCCAGCTTGGGTACAGCGTGGCCAGGAAGGACAGAACCAGCGAGACGATAGCAATCAGCACAATGTCATAGACCTGCGGATTGGAAGGCAATTCGCTGATGAAGTAAATCTGCTGAGGCAGGAATTTACGACCCATCAGGTTTTCAATAAAGGGCACGATCACGTCGATATTGTAGGCAATCAAGGTACCCAAACCGACGCCCAGCAAGGTACCCACAACGCCAATCAAAGCACCTTGCACCAGGAAAATACGGGCAATCTCGCTGGGGGTGGCACCAATAGTGCGCAGAATCGCAATATCCGACTGCTTGTCTTTCACGGCCATCACCAAGGAAGACAGCAGGTTGAAAGCCGCCACGGCCACAATCAAGGCCAGAATCAGAAACATCATGCGTTTTTCGGTTTGCACAGCTGCAAACCAGGTACGGTTATTGGCCGTCCAGTCCGACACCAGCACGTTGCGCGGCATTTTGCCGGCCAACTCCTGAGCCACCATGGGGGCCTGCTGCATATCTTTAATACGCAGACGCACACCACTATTGCCACTGTCGCGGAAAATCTTGGAAGCATCATCCACGTTCACAAAAGCCAGGCTGGCATCGTATTCGTAATAGCCGGAGGAAAACACGCCGGTTACCGTGAACTGGCGCATGCGCGGCGAAAAGCCGGCTGGCGAGATCGAGCCTTGCGGGGCCATCAGCATGATCGTATCGCCCGTACTGACACGTAACTGATTGGCCAACTGCTCGCCCAGCACAATCCCGAAAGTGCCTGGCTGCAGATTTTCCAGTCGGCCCATGACCATTTGCTGGGCCAGCTCGGACACCTTGCTTTCCTGATCAGGCTCAATGCCACGTACCTGCACGCCCATCAATTGATTACTGCGCACCAGCATGCCCTGACCGGCCACATAGGGGGCCGAGCCCACCACCGCCGGATTGGTCTGGGCTTTTTGGGCCAGCGACTTCCATTCATTCAGGACTTGCTGATGATCGGCATTGCGCACAATCAGTTCAATATGCGGCAAGACCGACAGCATGCGATCACGCACCTGGGTCTGAAAGCCGTTCATGACAGACAGCACGACAATCAGCGCGGCTACCCCCAGGGCAATCCCCGCCATCGAGCTGCCCGCAATAAAGGAGACGAAACGGTCTTTTCGTCCCCCACGCCGTTTGCGGCCCTTGGCCAGGCCGGCATACCGCGCTCCAATCCAAAATTCGTATCCCATGCGAGCTGCTATCGCCTCAAAGAAAACACTACAATCGCTGTCATGCAGATCGTAATCAACGGTGCGCTGCCGGAACCGGCCATCGCGCGCGAACTCATCAAACACTTGCCCCAGACGGCCCCTTCACTGGTTCAGTTACTGACTCAGGGCAAAGGCACGCTGTCGGTACGCGACCCGTCCGAGGACCTGTGCACGCCAGCACAAGCCTGGCTTTTGCACGCCCACGGCTTTACGGCGCACCAAGCCCAGCATCTTAGCGCAGGTCTGGCCCCTTTGCGGCTACGCCAGTTGAAACAAATCCACTCGGTGGCACCTGAAGAAGCTGTCTGGCTGGCAGAGCTGGTGCACATTGCCCCCTCTCGCGAGGGCGCCATGCTGATACCCAGCGAGCAACTGGCCTTGACTGAGTCCTACAGCCGCGCCTTGCTGGAGGCCATTCGCCCTTATCTGGACGAAACCGGCTTTCAATTCGAGTACATCAGCCCGGCCTTGTGGCGTGTCACTCCACCGGCTGATTTTACGGTGCAAGCGGCCTCCACAGAACTGGTCAGCCAAAGCAATTTGAATAATTGGTGGACTCAGGATGTGCAAACTCGCCCCTGGCGTCGTCTTATCAATGAATTTCAAATGCTGGCCTTTGCCCTGCCGGACAATCAGGAGCGCGAACAGGCGGGTCTGCCCAACGTGAACAGCTTGTGGCTGTTTGGCGGAGCGTCCTGCCAGCAATTAGGCCCCGAGCCCGCCGAACTGCGCATTATTGATGACTTGCAAGACAGCCTGATACGTCAAGACTGGGGGCTTTGGCTGCAACAACTGGCCGAGCTGGATCGTACTGTGCTCGCCCCCCTGGCCGCAGGGCCCATGCCAGAACTGGTGCTGACCGGACTGGACCGCTATGCTCACGTCGGTCCTGCCTCGCGCCGCATCTGGCCCTTGTCCCTGTTCAAACAAACCTCTAACTGGAGTCAGTGGTGGTCACCCCTATCCTGAAAAACCGTCCCGCTCAAGAAGCCGCCAGCCACGCCCTGAAACAGGCCGGGATTCACGACTTAATGGCCCGTCTGCTGGCCTCCCGGGGAGTGACCGATGCCACCCAGATCGATCCGGCCTGGCGCAACATGATTCCGCCCAATATGCTGACCCAGGCTCGTGAAGCCGCCGTCTTGCTGGCCGATGCCATTGCCCGCCGGGACCGCATGCTGATCATTGCCGACTACGACTGTGACGGCGCTACCGCCTGTGCAGTCGGCCTGCGCGCGCTGCGCAGCATGGGCGCAGTCGTGGACTTTCTGGTTCCAAACCGTTTTGAAACCGGCTATGGCCTGTCACCCGCCGTGGTCGAACTGGCAGAGCAACATCCCTCGGGCAAACCGGATCTGCTGATTACCGTGGATAACGGCATTGCCAGTATTGATGGTGTGGAAGCCGCTCATATGGCGGGCATGAAAGTTCTGGTCACAGACCACCACCTGCCCGGCGATGAGTTGCCCGATGCCCTGGCGATTGTGAACCCCAATCAGCCCGGCTGTGAGTTCCCCTCCAAGAACCTGGCCGGTGTGGGCGTTATTTTTTACCTGATGCTGGCTTTGCGTGCCGAGCTGCGTCAGCGCGGGGTATATGAGGCCAATGCAGGCCCACGCCTGAACGAACTGGCCGATCTGGTCGCCCTGGGGACCGTGGCCGACGTAGTCAGCCTGGATGCCAATAACCGCCTGATCGTCACCCAAGGGCTGGAGCGCATGCGCAAGGGCCAGATGCAGGCTGGGCTGCGCGCCCTGTTCCAGGTTGCTGGCCGCGATCCTCGTCAGGCCAGCGCCTTTGATCTGGGTTTTGCCCTGGGGCCACGCATCAACGCCGCCGGTCGACTGGCCGATATGGCCTTGGGCATACGCTGCCTGATCACGGATGACGAAGACGAGGCCGCTAATTTGGCTCGCGAACTGGAGGACATGAACCAGGATCGCCGCTCGATTGAGCAATCCATGCGCGAAGAGGCCCTGCGCGCAGCCGAACTGGCCGAACCGGACACCAGCGCCACTGTCTGCGTGTTCCACCCCGAATGGCACCAGGGCGTGGTCGGCCTGGTCGCCTCGCGTTTGAAAGAAAAGTACTGGCGCCCTACCCTGGCGTTTGCCCAAGGTGACGAAGGCGAGATCAAAGGTTCGGGCCGCTCTATCCCCGACGTACACCTGCGCGATGCGCTGGATTTGGTATCCAAACGCTATCCCGGTCTGATTCTGAAGTTTGGCGGCCACGCCATGGCGGCCGGCCTGACGATTGAAGAGGACAATTACGATGTGTTTGTGCAGGCCTTTGAAGAAGCCGTACAGGAACTGACCGGCCGCTATCAGTTTGATCCCGTCATCGAAACCGACGGTTCGCTGGAGCCCGAGCACATCAATATTACGGTGGCCGGAATGCTGCAAAAACAAGTCTGGGGCGCCGGTTTCCCGGCTCCTGTTTTCCGCGACAACTTCTTCGTGCGTCAACAACGTCTGCTCAAGAACAAGCACCTGAAGTTGAGCCTGGAGCGCAACGGCGAATACTTCGATGCGATCTGGTTCAACCGCGATACCTTACTGCCGGAAAATATCGAAGCCGCCTATCGCCTGGATCAGAACGAATGGAACGGGAACGTCAGCGTGCAATTTATTATTGAATATGCACAGGGGCAGGATTAAGCACTATCACTATCGCTATCGCCCAGTGTCCCTTTCCCGGAACCGCTGCTTATGCAGCGGTTTTTTTAATTACGACTAGCTTTGAATAGAAGCAGCCTTGGCATCCCAGCTACGCATGGCTTCTGTAATAGCCGCATCCAATACAGTCCCAATACGGCCATCCCGCGCCTAACCTTCTTAAGGCGTTTGAGACTTCGACCGAGTCGGCAAGGTCGCCAGCACCAAGCCCGCCAGAGCCAGAATGAAGGCGTAAACATGCACGGTGGTAAAGCTCTCGCCCAGCACCAGCACACCTACTGCTGCGGTGCCTAAAGGCATCAAGACCATAAACACCGCGGCTTGCGAAGCGGGAACGGAACGCACTCCCGTCATCCACAGCCAGACCGTCCAGACACTTGCAGCCAAGGAATAAAACACCAGCAAAGGCCAGATCCAGCCTGCCGGTGCCGTGAAATCGAAATCCCAGGCGGCGTATAAACCTAGGGGCGTAATCAGCGCCAGGCTACACAGATTGATGATTGCACTGATGCGCTTGGGGCTAAGCACGGCGGTCAGGCGCTTGCCTATGACCGCATAAGCCGACTCGCACAGGACGGCACAAAAGATCAGCGCATTGCCCAGCCACATTTTTCCTGGGTCCAGTTGATCCACACCGTGATCATCCGCCTGTACCAAGGCCAATAAGGCAATCCCGCCCATCCCCAGGGCCAGTGACACCCAGGTGCGCGGCCCTATGCTTTCTTTCAGGAAGTACCAACTGAACAAAGCCACCATGCCGGGAATGGCAGACAAAATGACGCCTGCAGATACCGCACTGGTCATGCTGATGCCCGTCACCATGCACAGCGTGAACAGGAAATTACCCAAAAAGGATTCCAGAAAAATCAGGCCACGGGTACGCAGGTCCAGTGCGGGTTCGGTCGCCGGTTTGCGCAGCCAGCGCAGCATGGCTATCGCGCCAATGCCGAAACGCAGCCAGGCCAGCAAGAACACCGGCAGTGCCGCCACCAACGGCCGTGTCAGGGCGATATAACTGCCCACCAAGGACATGGACAAGGCCAAACAGGCGTATGCCGCCAGACGTGATCCCGCTCTATTCACCCACCCTCTCCTAATACACACATTTGCAAGGCAGCTAATCAAAATACCACGGCGGCCAAGGTCTACAATACGCCCGAGCTCGGCCTTCCAGGATAAAAAACATGGCCTGCCATGTTGTCCGTTTCGCTCACCACCGCCTGTACCCCTGACCTTACCCAGATCTGCCCGTACAGCCCCGTGTTGCCAGCGCTTTATCCCACCCCATCGGAAAGTCGCGTCGCCAGCCCTTAAGCAGGTCTGCGATGGACGGCCCTACACCCGGCCCGACCCATGCTGCTCCCCGTAACAGACTAATCCGCACCGCGCCGGCCCACCGGCCAGCCGTGCTCCTTGAAGGATATTTCATCATGCAGGCTATCGCCCGCCTGAGCCGTTTTGTTGGCAATACCTTTGCCATCTGGGTTCTACTGTTTGCCGTTCTGGCCTATTACTTTCCCGACCACTATCGCTGGTTAGGCGCTTATATTGTTCCACTTCTGGGCATCATCATGTTCGGTATGGGGCTGACCTTGTCGCGCCAGGACTTTGCAGAGGTGTTTGTACGCCCTGGCCGTGTGGCTATTGGTGTATTGGGACAATTCATCATCATGCCCGGTCTGGCCTGGTTTCTGACCTACGCCTTTTCCCTGCCACCCGAATTGGCCATTGGCGTGATTCTGGTGGGCTGCTGCCCCGGTGGCACCTCGTCGAACGTGATGACTTTTCTGGCCCGTGGCGACCTGGCCCTGTCGGTTGCCATTACGTCGGTCACCACCTTGCTGGCTCCCATCGTCACCCCTGCCCTCATTTACTTCCTGGCCAGCCAATGGCTGGAAGTCAGCGCCTCGGCCATGTTCTGGTCCATTGTTCAGGTAGTGATTCTGCCCATTGCCCTGGGCATTATTGTGCAATCCCTGATGGGTGAAAAGATCAAAGCCGGTGTGGCGGCCCTGCCCCTGGTATCTGTGGTGGCCATTGTGGCTATCGTGGCCGCTGTTGTCGCGGGTAACCAGCCCAAAATTGCGACCAGTGGCTTGTTGGTGTTCTCGGTTGTCGTTGTACATAACACCCTGGGCTACATCCTGGGCTATGTACTGGCACGCTTGAGCGGCATGCCTTTAGCACAGCGCAAGACGCTGGCTATTGAAGTGGGTATGCAAAACTCCGGGCTGGGTGTGGCCCTGGCCAGCGCCCACTTTTCGCCATTGGCCGCCGTGCCCAGCGCAATCTTCAGCGTCTGGCACAATATTTCCGGTCCCTTGGTCGCGACAATTTTCCGTCGCATGGGTGATGGCAAGTAAACACCTGCAGCCAGGTGCAAGGGCTTAAACCCAAGTCCACAAAGTAAAAAGGGACGCTCTACCGGGCGTCCCTTTTTTTGCATCCAGAGTGTCGCAAGACACCCACATCCGCTCAAGCCTCAGCTTTTACGCGAAGACACATAAATCCCGCCTACGATCAGCAAGAAAGCCGCTCCGTGGTAAAGCTTGGGGGTATCGCCCAGAATAAAAACCGACATCAAGGCGGCAAATACGGGCATCAGATTGACGAAGAAACCGGCCGTGGCAGCGCCCACTCGCTGGACAGCCACGCCCCAGCATCGCAAGGCGATCAGAGCCGGACCAGTCCCCACATACAGAATGGCCAGCAACAAGCCCCAGGACCAGTCGATATGCCAATCGGTGAACTTCCACTCCATGGCGGCAAAAGCACCCGACCAGATCAAACCGAAAAACACTTGTGCCATCACTACAGTGGCCCAGGTTTCTGCGATTGCACCCTCATGGCGGCGCGTACTGAGCATCCAGCTATAGATCGCCCAGGCGATAGTGGCAATCACCATGTACACATCACCCGGCACAAAACGGAAGGCCATCAGCTCCTGCCAGTCCGCACGCGTCAGCACCAGCACCACACCCAGCAAGGACATCAAGCCCCCCACCAACTGACGCCCATTGACGGTAGATTTGAAGAACAGGCGTCCAATGACCAGCATCCAGAACGGCAAGCTGGCGTTGACCAAAGTCACGTTAATGGGGGACGAGCTTTGTAGTGCCAGGTATTGCAAAGCGTTATAGATCCCTATGCCCAGCAAACCCAGAATCGAGTAGCGCTTCCAGTTGGTCCACAAATTACTGCCGCGTCGCAGCACTTGCCGTCCTACAAAAAGCAGAATGGTGAAAGCTACCAGCCAACGGAAGAAATTCAGGGTAATGGGCGGAACCTGATCATGAATCAGGCGCCCCACAATAGCATTACTTGCCCACAAGATCGTGGGTAAAACCAGTAAAGCCGTCGTGCCAGGGGTCAGTTTCTGAGTGCTCACAAGCATGTCCTAAAAAACGGCAACGGCGCATGTGATCCCTCCTCAGGTCAACTCTGCGCCGTTACGATTGGCCTAGTATATAGGCAAGCATGCTCTGCCCTCTACGCCTTTACCTGCCTGCTTGTGACGATGAGAACTGGTCAATCTTTGACCAATCCATAAATATTATTTATAATCATACAATTGTCACGTCATGGCGCTGATTGAATTGTATTGGCCCATCCCATCCACGCTCGTCTGACTTTAGCAACATCAGATGCAGCTACCCAGGGTAAATCGACCTTGAAACACCCCCACTTTTGGGAATAAAGCTTGACCCGATCAAGCGCCCCAAGTGCATTACTTGGCACCACAACCAGCACCTTTAACCGCAAGGGCCTGTCCCGCGCGTCGTTATGCAGGTCTCTGTTCCTGGCAAGTATTCGTGTTTGTGCCCGTTTTTCAGGTAGGCAGACCTTGTCTGCCCCGGCTGGATCCCCCTATGAACGGCGGGCGTGTTTTCAATTTGATCCACCTGACCCTGTCTGGAACCAACCATTCCTGACAGACACAGATTCACCCCGATTTTTATGGGCCTAGTGCAAGGCTGGGCTCCAGACACCGCTTGTCCGGTTTGTCGGTCTGCCTTGTTTCCAAGCCCGTCCCCGTCCCGCCCAGCAAGGCCAGACGGGAATTATTATTTTTAAAGGAGTCCCGATTTATGGCCAAAGAAGAGCTACTTGAAATGCAAGGTTCCGTCACCGAAATCCTGCCTGACTCGCGCTTTCGTGTCACCCTGGACAACGGTCACGCCGTTATCGCCTACACCGGCGGTAAAATGCGCAAGCACCATATCCGTATTCTGGCTGGCGACAGCGTCACCCTGGAAATGTCGCCCTACGACCTGAGCAAAGGTCGCATTATCTTCCGCCACCTGCCCAAGCGTATTGGCGCGCCGACCTCTGCCCCTCGTCGCACTCCCCACCGCCGTTAAGACATATCGCCACACCCCTGTCACAATTAGATGCAAAGATAGGCGCGCCTGACAGGGGTGCGACAAGAGCCATCAGCGCTCGGGCGCACCCCACATCTTGTGGGAGTCGCCTTGAAAAAATTACTGACGCTCAAAACTGGCTTCATCGCCTATTTTGCAATTCTGAGCCTGTTTCTAATCCTGATGCTGATTGCCCTGCAGCATTTGAGCAGCAGCATCGAACAGCGCAAGCACCTGGAAGCCCAGCGCCACCAAACCACGGCGCTTAGCAAAGACTTCAAACGCATCAGCGAATTGCTCAGCCGTCAGGCCATCGCGTTTGTCTCCAGCGAGCAAATCGAATTTCAGGATAATTTCCGCCACCTTCTGGCGGTGTTTACCGGTGCCCAGGCGGATCAGGACGGCGTCACTCTGGCGATGCTGGAGCGGTTCAGGGATCTGGAGCTGGAACCGACCGAACAGGACCTGCTGCGCTCTGCCTACGAGCAGACCTTGGCACTTAGCCAGGTTCAGTCCGAGGCCATCCAAACCGCCAGCGGCCAGTTTGAAGATGGTAACGGCGCTATCCGTATCGCCCTCCCCAATGCCTTGATGGCCAAAGTGCTGGTATTCAGCCAGCAATACATTCAAGCCTCGGCCCAAATCACCAACACACTGGATCAGTTCGAGCACCAGTTCAGCGGGCGCCTGGACAGTTCCCTGGATCTGGCTGGTCGTAGCAGCGACCGTGCGTTCAGCCTGGCATTAGCGGCACTGGCCCTGTTCTTCATGGCCAGCACCATTGCGCTACGCCTCTTGTATCGCTCCATCAAGCAGCCGCTGGATCAAGGGGCTAATCTGGCCAAGGAACTGGCCCAGGGCAAGCTCAATGCGCAGCTCAGCGTGCGTCGCCATGATGAGTTCGGGACCTTGCTTACAGCACTCAATGGCATCGGCCAGGGCGTACAAACCGTAGTGCATCAGATCCGCGAACAAACCGGCCTGATACGCGACGGCTCGCATGCGATTGTGCTGGGCAGTCAAAACCTGAGCGAGCAAATTCTGGATCAATCCGCCGAACTGAATCAGACCGTCAAGGCCATGAATCAACTGGCTGACACCGTGCGCCAGAACGCGGAGCAGGCCCAAACCGCCGATCATCTGGCGCAAGACACCTCCAGCCAGGTGGCCCTGGGCAATCAAGCTGTACACAGCCTGCTCGATACCATCGACGCAATTGCCGACAGCTCGAACAAAATGAGCGAGATCACCAAACTGATCCGCAACATTGCCTTCCAGACCAATATCCTGGCCCTGAATGCCGCGGTGGAAGCCGCCCGCGCCGGAGTCCATGGTCATGGCTTTGCGGTTGTTGCTGCCGAAGTGCGCAACCTGGCTTTGCGCTCCACCGACGCCTTACAACAGATTTCCACCCTGATTTCCAGCTCAGTCGAACAAACCGAGCAAAGCTCGGCTGCCGCCCGAGGTATGGCGCAAGTCATGGCCAACACACAACACAAGGTCAATGAAATGCGCAGCATTGTGGCCGATATTGCCCAGGCCTCTCAGGAGCAGGCGACGCATATCGACTACGTGAACCAGGTCATGACGCGCCTGAACCAGCAAGGCCAGTCCAACCGCCAACTGCTTGAACACAGCGCCCACACCGCTCAGGAGCAGTTGGAGCAAACCACTTTGCTGGCCCAGGTGGTGGCGCATTTCAGTCTGGATAGCGATCTTTCCGGGCCCGATGCTCCCGCCCTGCCCGCCGCCCCCACGCAGCCTTCTTACCGATCCGTGCCCGCCTATCGCACAGCCACGTGCACAATGTCCGGTTCCTGAGCGGCCAATACGTGCCATAGACCTCCGATAAGGGTAAAATCGGAAGTTTGCCGCGCGCCGCCTTGCTGGCTGGCGTGGGTGGCACATCAAATATAGGAAAGCCGCTGAATCATGGAATCGGAACGACTTAATCAACTGGAAGCCCGCCTTGCCGATTATTCGGAGCGGGAAAATGCCTTACGGAGGTATCTTTGACTACGATGACAAAGCTCATCGTTTGCACGTAGTCAATGCCGAACTCGAGGATCCCAACGTCTGGAACGATCCTCAGCACGCTCAGGATCTGGGCCGCGAAAAGAAAAGTCTGGAAAACGTGGTGCATGTGCTGGACGCCTTGCACACGGGTTTGAAAGATTCGCAGGACCTGTTTGAGCTTGCCGCGATGGACGATGACGATGCCACTATCGCCGCCATCGAAGAAGATTGTGCCGCCATGGCCAGCCGTATTGAAGAGCTGGAATTCCGCCGCATGTTCTCCAACCCTGCCGACCCGCTGAATTGCTTTATGGATATTCAGGCCGGTGCGGGTGGTACCGAAGCCCAGGACTGGGCCTCCATGCTGCTACGCATGTATGTGCGTTATGCCGAACACAAGGGCTTCAAGGCTGAGATCCTGGAACAGTCTGACGGCGACGTGGCGGGTATCAAATCGGCCTCCATCAAGATTGAAGGCGATTACGCCTACGGTTTTCTGCGCACTGAAACCGGCGTGCACCGTCTGGTTCGCAAAAGTCCCTTTGACTCCTCCAACGGCCGCCACACGTCTTTCACCAGCGTGTTCGTCTACCCGGAAATCGACGACTCCTTTGAAGTCGAAATCAACCCGGCCGACTTGCGCATCGACACTTACCGCGCCAGTGGTGCCGGTGGTCAGCACATTAACAAAACCGACTCGGCCGTTCGTATTACGCACGAGCCCAGCGGCATTGTGGTGCAGTGTCAGAACGACCGCTCGCAGCACCGTAACCGTGCCGAAGCCATGCAAATGCTGAAGTCCCGCCTGTACGAGCTGGAAATGCGCAACCGTATGGCTGAGCAGCAAAAACTGGAAGACTCCAAGAGCGATGTGGGTTGGGGTCACCAGATCCGTTCCTACGTGCTGGACCAAAGCCGCATCAAGGACTTGCGTACCAACTACGAAAGCTCCAATACCCAGAAGATTCTGGATGGCGACCTGGATGCCTTTATTCAAGCCAGCCTGAAACAAGGTATTTAATATGCACACTTCCACGCTGACTGTTCTAAGCGGTGCCTCTCGCGGTCTGGGCTTGTCCCTGGCACGTCAGGCACTGGCCGCTGGCCATCAGTTGATCACTTTGGCCCGCAGCGAACTGCAACTGGATGCGCCCCAAGGGGCTCATCAACATCTGCAAGTGGATCTGGCCAGCGCGGAAGGCGCACAACAGGCTGCCAAGGCTCTGCAAGCCTTGATCAGCCAGACACAGGCTCAACGCTACGTCCTCATTAATAATGCGGGCACGGTTGATCCCGTTGGGCAGGCCAGCCACCTGCTCGATGCCCAGGCCATTACACAGGCGCTGCAATTGAATGTCGCCAGTGTCATGAGCCTGACCGCCGCCTTCTTGCAAGGCGCCCCCAAGGATGCCCAACGCCAGGTGCTCAATATATCCTCTGGTGCTGGCCGCAAACCCGTCTCGGGCTGGGCCGTGTACGGCTGCAGCAAGGCAGCGCTGGATTTTTATACGCAAACCCTGAAGCTGGAGAATCCCGAGCTGGCCGTTTGCTCTCTGGCCCCTGGCGTGGTCGATACCGATATGCAAGGCCATATCCGTAGCCAATCCCGCGACCAGTTCCCGAACCTGAGCCGCTTTATCGACCTGCATCAACAAGGTCAGCTAAGCAGCCCGGACGATACGGCCGAGCGCATTTTGCGCCACCTGAACAGCCCGGATTTTGGCCAGCACGTCCTGGATGACATCCACCACTACGAATAAGTACTGACACAATGACTGAACCGCTAGACACTTCCGCCCCCGTCGTAGACGAAAACCGCCTGATCGCCGAGCGTCGTTCCAAACTGGACCGCCTGCGCGAAAACGGCATCGCCTACCCCAACGATTTTCGCCCTGACGCCCACGCTGCCGAGCTGCACAGCCAGTACGGCGAGCAGGACAAGGATGCCCTGGCTGCAACCAATAAAGTCGTGAAAGTAGCTGGCCGCATGATGCTCAAGCGTGTCATGGGTAAAGCCAGTTTTGCCACACTGCAAGATGCTTCCGGCCGCATCCAGATCTACCTGGACAAAGCCGCACTGGGCGAAGAAAACTACGCGGAATTCAAGGGCTGGGATATCGGTGACATCCTGGCCGTGGAAGGCACAGTCTTCAAAACCAATAAGGGCGAGCTGTCCGTACATGCTTCCAGCGTGCGCCTGCTGGCCAAGTCCCTGCGCCCCCTGCCCGACAAATTCCACGGTCTGGCTGACCAGGAATTGAAGTACCGTCAGCGCTACGTAGACCTGATCATGGGTGAAGACACCCGTCAAACCTTCCTGGCCCGCAGCAAGGTCATGAGCAGCCTGCGCCAGCACATGGCCCAGGCCAACTTCCTGGAAGTGGAAACCCCCATGCTGCACCCCATTCCGGGTGGCGCATCGGCCAAACCCTTTGTGACCCACCACAATGCGCTGGACATGGAAATGTACCTGCGTATTGCTCCCGAGCTGTACCTGAAGCGTTTGATCGTGGGCGGTTTCGAGCGCGTGTTCGAGATCAACCGCAACTTCCGTAACGAAGGCGTCAGCCCTCGTCACAACCCTGAATTCACCATGATGGAGTTCTACGCGGCCTATACGGATTACCAATGGCTGATGGACTTCACCGAAAACCTGATACGCGAGGCCGCGATCAGCGCCCGTGGTACCGCTACCCTGCAGTACCAGGAACGCGAACTGGATCTGAGCCTGCCTTTTGATCGCCTGACCATTACCGGCGCCATCATGAAGTACGCTCCTTCCTACCAGATCGAGCAACTGGAAGACATCCAGTTCTTGCGTACCGAACTGGCTCGCCTGAAAGTGGACGTGAACTCGCCGCCACTGCGTGATGCCGGCCTGGGTGCCCTGCAACTGGCTCTGTTTGAAGAAACTGCAGAATCCAAGCTGTGGCACCCTACCTTCATCGTGGACTACCCCGTGGAAGTGTCGCCACTGGCACGCGCTTCGGACACCCAGGAAGGCATTACCGAGCGCTTTGAGCTGTTCATTACTGGTCGCGAAATTGCCAATGGTTTCTCGGAGTTGAACGATCCTGAAGATCAAGCCGCACGTTTCCAGGCCCAGGTTCAGGCCAAGGACGCTGGCGACGAAGAAGCCATGTTCTATGACGCGGACTACATCCGTGCGCTGGAATACGGCATGCCCCCTACAGGCGGCTGCGGTATCGGTATCGACCGACTGGTCATGTTGCTGACCGATAGCCCTGCTATCCGTGACGTGATCCTGTTCCCGCACCTGCGTCGCGAGGACTGATCAGTCTCAAGACAGAAAAACGCGCGGTCAAGACCGCGCGTTTTTTTATGCATCCTCGCCCCCGCATACACATACACAGATACGCAGCTATTCTTCCCGGTCCCTGAACAAACCCCCGCTCCAATCTCATCATTAGCCAGCCCTACCCCTGTAAGGGCAGACTTCATTCGGGCTTGATGCCAGCAGTTGCCGCCACTTTACGAAACAGGGCAATATCACGTGCCACGATCTGATCTAGAGACTCAGCCGAACCAGGCGCGATCACAAAGCCCTGCTCCTCCAATGGCTCAGCAAATTCGCGCGAATGCAGTACAGCCGTAATATCGCGATTTAACACCTCAACCACCTCATCCGGCGTGGCACGTGGCACAAAGACGCCCTGCCAGCTTTCGATCACGAAATCAGAAATACCCAACTCATGAAAAGTGGGAACATCCGGTAAAACCTTCGAACGCTCCGGCGAGGTCACCGCCAGAGGGATGAGTTCACGCTTCTGAATGTTCTGGATTGTCCCAGAGATATCAATAAGCGCCCCGTCCACATGCCCACCTAGTATGTCCAACATAGCGGGGGCCCCTCCCGCGTAGGGAATGTTATTGGTTTGCGTACCCAAACGCTGGTTAAGCATCTCGACGGCCAAATGATAAATACTGCCGTAACCAATCGGCAGCGCTGCAGATACTTCGCCAGGCTGACGTTTAAGAAGTGCCACGTAGTCATCAAAGTGCTTAACGCCCAGCCCTGGCCGCACTACCAGCACCTGCGAATTAACAATAGTGCGGGTCACACCACGGACCTCCGTCTCGCTATAGGGCAGCTTGCGACCGAGGGCAGCGTTGATCGCAAGCTGATCCCCGCTAGACAAGAGCGTATGCCCGTTTGGGGCTGCACGAACTACCCGGTTGACGCCAAGGCTGGTGTGAGCGCCGGGCACATTATCCACAATCACCGTTTGTTGCCACAATTTGGCAAGATTTTGCGCGAGCATCCGTGCGATACGGTCAGCGTTGCCGCCCGGATTCACCGGAACAACAATACGCACAGGCCCGAAGGGAAACGTATCGGCCTGCTGCGCACGTGCCGGAGCCGTGGCAAACATAGCACCCAGAGAAGAAACAGGAACACCAAGCCGGGCGGCGATACCCGCACCGGTCGCTTTCAAGATCATGCGTCGATTCAAGCCTACCTCCAGTATCCACAGACTGCCCATTGATCAGGCGACATTGTGTTTGCAGTGCTTGCCAATCACGAACTGTAGTCTAGAGAGCCCCCATGCGCGAATCAAGCAGCCCCCGTCCCGACCGCTGCTAAAGCAGCTATCAACGACTTTCGCGCAGTCTGAAAACTTGCTCAGCAACACGTCATGCCGAAACAAAAAAGGACGCTCGAAAGCGTCCTCTTTTTATTGCGAATCCAGGTTCATAGCTTCACCGTGTTGCACCTGTGCTGCGAGTACAATTTGCAGGCAATTAATCCACCGGCAAACGCATCACCGCCTGTGCCCATTTATGAGCCACTTCAGGCGAAGAAAAACACGAAGCCTTGTCTGCCACCACGCGCACCGCACGCTCCAGCAGCTGGATGTCAGCCTCGTGCTGACGCGCAACGTGCGGGTCTTCAAAGAAGATGACGCGTTGGCAACGATTTTCCAGCACCAGCTCGGCAATTTGTGCATCGCCGCCCAAAGGTCCACTTAGATATGACTGAATCCAGGGTGTGTCCTTGGGCCAACCTTTAGACCAGGCCAGCTCATTCAACAAGCGGCTTGTCGTCCCAGTTCCCACGCGTTGGCCAAAGCGAGACAGCAGATCAAAGTGCTTGTCGGCAAACTCAATCATCTTGTCCTTGAGTGCATCGTGCGCAATCATGGCCAAGGTTTGATTAGGGAAGTCAAAAATACGTTTGCAGCTGGAATCGGGCCACAAACCGCGGCTGACACGCTCCACTTCAATCCATTCAATTGCACCCATCAAGGTAGAAATGAAAGGACGGCCATGCGTGATGCATTGGCGCTTGAGCGCCAGTGCTTCCGGAAAAATGGAGGAAGGGTCTACCGGGTCAATCAGGTAAATGGCGCCATCAAAAGGCGGTGTACCATCCGGGCTTTGCGTGACCCGGGCCACCAGCTTCATCAAGCCGCCATCACGACCATAGGGATAGCGAACCAGGCCGCCATAGCCTTCCAGCAGGCCCGACCGCTCGATGGCATTACAGGTACGACCGACCGTGTAAAGCTCAACTTCCAATTCGCGAATACCGCTGGCTGAGCGCCGCAACCACTGAAACAAAGCCGCATCTGCCGAATCATGGTGCAATTGATTGGCCGCCAAACCGAAACGTAATGACATGAGTTCCTACACGGTAAACGATTCGCCACACCCGCAGGAGGCTTTCTCGTTTGGATTGATGAACTTGAAACCTTCATTGAGGCCATCACGGCCATAATCCAGACGCGTGCCGTCAATAAAGGGCAGGCTTTTAGGATCAACAAACAGTTTAACGCCGTGCTCTTCAAACAGTTGATCGCCTTCAACCGGCTCATCAACAAAATCCAGCTTGTAGGCCAGACCCGAGCAACCGGTCAGACGTACACCCAAACGTAGCCCCAAACCGCCCCCGCGTTTTTTCAAATGACGCTGGATATGTTCTGCGGCGGGCTGAGTAAGAGAAATAGACATAATCTTTTCCTTTCTATAAACCTGAAAGAATATTCAGCCTTCAGGCTTGGACAACTAAAACGCGCCTTTGTTCTGTACCGAGGCAATAGCGGCCTGAACCGCCTCCTGGGCCAACAAAGCACAATGCACTTTGACCGGCGGCAATTCCAGCGCTTGCTGCACATCTGTAGACGAGAACTGAGCTGCCTGCTCCAGACTGCGACCTTGCAGCCACTGTGTCGCAAACGAGGCGGAAGCGATGGTACAGCCACAGCCATAAGCCTTGAAACAGCTATCCTGAATCTGGCCCTGCTCCGATACCTTGAGCTGGATGCGAATCAAGGCCCCGGTTTCGTGACTTCCCGCTTCCCCTGTACCTACGTCAGCATCACTGCTGTTCATGACACCCACATGACGCGGGTGCAGGAAATGCTCCATGACAGCGTCACTATATATCATTGCGCGAACTGCTCCGAAGCAGGCTCGCTCCACAAGGGAGAGATGGCCCGCAATTGTTCAACCACACGACGGATGGCCGCAATCGTGTCATCAATATCCTGCTCGGTCGTGAAACGGCCCAGACTCAAGCGCAGGGAACTGTGCGCCAACTGATCACTACGACCCAGAGCCGTCAATACGTAGGACGGTTCCAGGCTGGCCGAGGTACAGGCCGAGCCACTGGACACTGCCAAATCTGTCAGAGCCATCATCAGAGCTTCGCCCTCGATGTGATCCACGCTGATGTTCAGGTTGTGGGGCACGCGCTGATCCAAGGTGCCATTCAGGAACAGATCAGGGATAGACTGCAGGCCGGCCCATAGACGATCTCGCAGCGCGGTGATGCGCTGATTGTCTAGGTCCATTTCCTGCGCAGCCAGTTCAAAAGCACGCCCCATGCCCACGATCTGATGAGTGGCCAGCGTACCGGAGCGAAACCCGCGTTCGTGACCACCACCGTGAATCTGCGCTTTCAGGCGCACCGCCGGTTTACGACGGATATACAAGGCACCGATTCCCTTGGGACCATAAGTCTTGTGGGCAGACATGGACATCAAATCCACCGGCCACTCCTGCAGATTGATCGCCACCTTGCCGGTGGCCTGGGCGGCGTCCACATGGAACAGCACCTTGTGCTCCCGGCACATTGCCCCCAGAGCCTGCACATCTTGAATCACGCCAATTTCGTTATTCACCAACATGACCGAGGCCAGGATGGTGTCGGGGCGAATGGCTTGTTCAAACGCCTGAGGATCAATCAGACCACTGGGCAGGACATCCAGAAAGGTGACTTCAAACCCTTCGTCCTGCAAGGCCAGACAGGTATCCAGCACGGCCTTGTGTTCCGTACGGACGGTAATAATATGGCGGCCCTTGGACTGATAAAACTGCGCGGCACCTTTTAACGCCAGATTGATGGCTTCGGTAGCACCGGAGGTCCAGACAATTTCACGCGGCTCTGCCCCTACCAAAGCGGCAACCTGACGGCGCGCCTGGTCCACGGCCTCTTCCGCATCCCACCCATAGGGATGGCTGCTGGAGGCCGGATTGCCAAATCGTTCCGTCAACCAGGGAATCATGCTGTCGGCCACACGCGGGTCTACCGGTGTAGTGGCGGCATAATCCATATAGATACGCTGAGCGCGACTCATACAAAACTCCGGGTCAGTAGCGGATCTTGCCCACTACAAAGTACATTCTTCTGGCTGGCCGGCTTCCTGAGCGGCCAACTTGAGCTGACGCAGACGCTGCTGATCAACCAAGTCCTGTAGCGAGACAGAATCCAGATAATCGACCATTTTACGACTAAGCGTCGCCCAAAGCTCGTGAGTCATGCACTCGCCTTTCTGCCCGTTTGTGCCCTGCTTGCAATTACCCTTGCCACCGCATTGGGTGGCATCAACGGGCTCATCGACCGCAAACACAATGTCAGCAACGGTGATGTGGCGAGCCAGACGCGCAAGCGTATAGCCACCACCCGGACCACGCACACTATCGACCAGTTCATGGCGGCGCAACTTGCCAAACAACTGTTCAAGATACGAGAGCGAGATACCCTGTCGCTGGCTGATGCCTGCGAGCGTCACCGGTCCACTTTGCTGGCGCAGCGCAAGATCGATCATCGCGGTTACGGCGAAACGCCCTTTTGTCGTCAAACGCATGATAGTTTCCTTGCCAAAGGCGAAAGCGGCCGGACTGCCAACGGCAAATCCGACCAATTTGGTCCAGTATAGCAAATACAGGGGAAACTACCGTGCTTGAGCGTGTGTTTTTACACTTATACTGAAGTGTTATATAGCCACTCAGGCAGCACGGTAATTGGGGACGCGCTTGCGAACCAGTTCGAACACGCCCTGGCAGGCATCTTCGATATAGTCCATGACCTTATTAAAGCCATCCTGGCCGCCATAATAAGGATCGGGCACGGTAGCCGCTTCATAGTCAGTGGCAAAGCGCATCAGCAGCATGAGCTTGTGACGATAAATGGGAGGACACATTTGCTGCAAGGCAGCGTGGTTTTCCCAGTCCATGCTCAAGATAAGGTCGAAGTTGCGAAAGTCCTCGCGTTGGACCTGTCGGGCCTGATAGGTAGAGATGTCATAACCGCGTTTACGAGCGGCTATCTGTGCGCGTGTGTCAGGATGCTCGCCAACATGAAAGCCATGCGTGGCGGCTGAATCCACCAAAATAGCCTCCGACAAACTGGCCTGGTCGACCAGTTGGCGCAAGACACCTTCGGCGCTGGGGGAGCGGCAAATATTCCCTGTACAGACAAACAGAACCTTACTCATAATGCGTCAAAGTCTGCGGGAAAACCCCAAATAAGGCAAGATGAAACCGGGGTGAAAACAGACCCCGAAAATCGCCTTGAAAACAGCAAATCCGTATCGTTTGGGAGCTGCCAATAAGAACCGGTCGCAGCTGCTTGAAGTTTGGAATAAACCAAAGGCGCAGCAACCTTTGCTTAGCGGATACACCACTTTCTCGAGATGAGATAAATCAAGCAATACACCCGAGTGATGAAAGCCGGTAGCAGAACGGTGTTTTTTCTGAGCTTTCGTCCAGCTTTAGTTGCAAATACACAACAACCATCAAGCCATCAGCAGTTTGGCCTTCAGTCTTTGCAACTTGTCGCGCGCAGCTGCCGCTTGCTCGAACTCCAGGTTGCGGGCGTGGTCCATCATCTCTTTTTCCAGACGCTTGATCTCGCGTGCAGCGGCCTTCTCGTCGCGAATCAACTCGTCCGGCACATCCTCGCGCAAGCTGGCAGTTGGATCCGAGGCAACAACACCATCAATCAACTCACGGACGGCCTTGTTCACGCCGCGCGGCGTAATACCGTGCTCTTCGTTAAAGGCGATCTGCTTGGCACGACGGCGCTCGGTTTCTTCGATAGCGCGGTGCATGGAGTCCGTCATTCTGTCGGCATACAGAATGGCTTTACCGTTCAGGTTACGCGCTGCCCGACCTATGGTTTGAATCAGGCTGCGCTCCGAACGCAGGAAGCCTTCCTTGTCCGCATCAAGAATCGCCACCAGAGACACTTCGGGCAAATCCAGCCCCTCACGCAGCAGGTTGATCCCGACCAGCACATCGAAGACGCCCAGACGCAGATCCCGGATAATCTCGGCCCGTTCCACCGTATCAATGTCCGAGTGCAAGTAGCGCACGCGAATACCGTTCTCTGACAAGTATTCGGTCAGATCCTCTGACATGCGCTTGGTCAGCGTCGTCACCAATACACGGTCTTCCTGCGCAGTACGCAGCTTGATTTCACCCAGCAAGTCATCGACCTGCGTGGTAGCCGGGCGAACCTCGATTTCCGGGTCCACCAGTCCAGTAGGTCGCACCACCTGTTCAACCACATTGTCTGCATGCTCTTGCTCGTAGGCAGCGGGTGTAGCCGACACGAACACGGTTTGCGGCATACGGCGTTCGAACTCTTCCAGTTTCAAAGGCCGGTTATCCATGGCCGAAGGCAGGCGGAAACCGAACTGCACCAGGGTTTCTTTACGCGAGCGGTCACCGCGATACATGGCGCCCAACTGCCCGATAGTGACGTGGCTTTCATCGATAAACATCAGGGAGTTACGCGGCAGGTAGTCGATCAGTGTCGGCGGCGGATCGCCAGGCGCGGCTCCTGACAAGTGGCGGGAGTAGTTCTCGATGCCTTTGCAAAAGCCCAGCTCCTGCAGCATCTCCAGATCAAAACGGGTGCGCTGCTCCAGGCGTTGAGCTTCAACCAAATGCCCTTCCCGTGTCAGAAATTCCAGACGCTCGCGCAGTTCGAGCTTGATGGTTTCAATCGCCCTCAACACGGTTTCGCGTGGCGTCACATAATGCGAGCTAGGGAACACGGTAAAGCGGTTCAGCTTCTGCACGACCTTGCCTGTCAGCGGATCGAACAACTCCAGCTCTTCAATCTCGTCATCAAACAGGCTGACTCGCAAGGCCAGCTCCGCGTTTTCTGCCGGGAAGATATCGACCACTTCACCACGAGCGCGGAATATCCCACGCTGAAAATCCAGATCGTTACGCTCGTACTGCATGGCGACCAGACGCGCCAGCAGCTCCTGCCGGGCAATACGGTCGCCCTTGCGCAACGTCAGCACCATCGCATGGTAGTCGCCGGGATTACCGATACCGTAAATGCAGGACACAGTACCCACAATAATGGTGTCCGGCCGCTCCAGCAGGCTTTTGGTGGCCGACAAACGCATCTGCTCGATGTGTTCATTGATGGACGAGTCCTTTTCAATAAACAGATCGCGCGATGGCACATAGGCCTCGGGCTGGTAGTAATCGTAGTAAGACACGAAGTACTCCACGGCGTTGCGTGGAAAGAACTCGCGCATCTCGGCGTACAACTGCGCCGCCAGGGTTTTATTGGGCGCCAGAACAATGGCCGGACGCCCGGTGCGAGCAATAATGTTCGCCATCGTATAGGTCTTGCCCGAGCCCGTTACCCCCAAAAGGGTCTGGTACATCAAGCCATCATCAATCCCCTCAACCAACTGCTCAATCGCCGCAGGCTGGTCGCCAGCAGGCAAATAAGGTTGGAAAAGTTTGAAGGAACTCCCCGGAAATTCTTGAAAGGCAGGCTCAAATTTCATGCTAGACACACTTTAGGGTAAGCCCGTATTATCACATTAATGCTTTGTTTTTCTACCTTTCTGCACTAACGCCCCCATATCATCATGACATCGCTCTTCGAAACCGTCGAACTGGCTCCACGCGACCCTATTTTGGGTTTGAACGAACAATACAATGCCGACGAACGCAGCGGCAAAGTTAATCTGGGGGTCGGTGTTTACTACGACGATCAAGGGCGTATCCCGATTTTGCAGGCTGTTCAAAAGGCTGAGGAAGCCATGATGAGCAAAGCCGCCGCGCGCAGCTACCTGCCTATCGAAGGAATCAATACCTACAACCTGGGTGCTCAAACCCTGTTGCTGGGTGCCGATTCCCCCATCATTGCCGAAGGCCGCGCCTTGACCGTGCAATCCCTGGGCGGTACCGGTGCGCTGAAAATCGGTGCTGACTTCCTGCAGCAACTGCTGCCCCAGTCCGAGGTTTACATCAGCGATCCAAGCTGGGAAAACCACCGCGCCCTGTTCGAGCGCGCCGGCTTCAAGGTCAACACCTACGCTTACTACGATGCCGCTACGCATGGCCTGAACTTTGACGGCATGATCGCCTCGCTGCGCGCCATGCCGGCCCAGTCCATCGTGGTCCTGCACGCTTGCTGCCACAACCCGACCGGCGTGGACCCCAGCATGGAACAATGGGCCCAGATCGCCGAGCTGATCAAAGAGCGTCAACTGGTTCCTTTCCTGGACATCGCTTACCAAGGCTTTGGCGCCGGTCTGGAAGAAGACGCCAGCGTAGTGCGTCTGTTTGCCAAGCTAGGCCTGTCCATGTTCATCAGCTCCTCGTTCTCCAAGTCCTTCTCGCTGTACGGCGAGCGCGTTGGCGCCCTGACCCTGGTTACTTCCAGCAAGGACGAAACTTCCCGCGTACTGAGCCAGGTCAAGCGTGTGATTCGCACCAACTATTCCAACCCACCCACACACGGTGGCAAGGTTGTGGCCACAGTACTGAACTCGCCTGAACTGTTCCAGACCTGGGCGACTGAACTGGCCGGCATGCGTGATCGCATCCGCGAAATGCGCGCTCAACTGGTTGCCAAGCTGAAAGAGCACGGCGCTACCCAAAACTTTGACTTCGTGCTGCAACAGCGCGGCATGTTCTCCTACTCCGGCCTGACTGCCGAGCAAGTCGAACGCCTGCGCCAGGAACACGGCATTTACGCTGTCAGCAGCGGCCGTATTTGCGTTGCTGCATTGAACAGCCAGAATATTGACGTCGTGGCCAAGGCCATCGCTCAAGTCCTGAAGTAAGCTGTCCCTCAGTACAGCCCCAACGCCCTTCTTCGGAAGGGCGTTGTCGTTCCAGCCCTTGGAGCACTACCATGACAGACACTATTTCCCTGAACACCGAACGCCTACTCCTGCGCCCCTGGAAAGCTTCCGACCTGGAGCCCTTTTTCCGCTTGAACAGCGATCCCCACGCGCTGCGTTTTTACCCGGCCACCCTGGACCGTGAGCAAAGCGATGCCATCGCCCACCGCAGCCAAAGCCTGATTGACGAGCATGGCTGGGGCCCCTGGGCAGTCGAGCTGAAAGAAAACGGGGCCTTCATTGGCATGGTGGGCTTGAACCGCCCGACCGCCGATCTGTACTTTCAGCCTTGCGTGGAAGTTCTTTGGCGTTTGCTGCCTGAGTACTGGGGCAAGGGCTATGCCACCGAAGCGGCACGAGCCTGCATGGACTTTGGTTTTGACGAACTAGGCCTGGATCAAATTGTGGCGTACACCGCTCAATTGAACTTGCCTTCGCAGACCGTCATGCAACGCCTGGGCATGACAGAGCAAGCTGGTACCTTTGATCACCCCGGTGTAGCGGCGGGCCACAAACTCGTCCCCCATGTGCTGTACACCCTGGACTGCAAGGATTGGCCCCAGTCTGCCTGAGCAGCCCGAAGGGTCAAAAATTAAGCCTTTAGGGCCCTCACCGCTTGCAAAAACGCCAACTGTAACGCACAATCTTTACTGTATATATATTCAGCAGACAATACTATGACCGCCAAGCTCACTGCACGCCAACAACAAGTGCTGGACATCATTCGTTCTGAAATCGAACGGACGGGTTTCCCTCCCACTCGAGCAGAGATTGCTCAGGTGCTGGGTTTCAAATCCGCCAATGCGGCCGAAGATCATTTGAAAGCTCTGGCCCGCAAAGGCGCTATCGAGCTGACTGCCGGCGCCTCGCGCGGCATACGCCTGCTCGGTACGGATACCCGCGAAAGTGCTGCTCCCAGCAGCAACGCATTGGCCAATCTGGCTGACGCCCTTTTGCTGCCCATTATTGGTCGCGTGGCTGCCGGTAGCCCTATTTTGGCCACCGAGCATATCGAGCGCGAGATTGGCGTCGCCCCTACCCTATTCACCCAAACGCCTGATTACCTGCTGCGCGTACGCGGCTTGAGCATGAAAGACGCGGGCATTTTTGACGGCGACCTGCTGGCCGTCAAGAAAGCCAGTGAAGCGCGTAATGGGCAGATTGTGGTGGTACGTATTGGCGACGATGTCACCGTCAAGCGCCTGTCGCGCTCCAGCAATCAAGTAGTCCTCTTGCCCGAGAACCCGGACTTTGAACCCATCATCATCACCGACCCGGACTCCCTGTCTTTGGAAGGCATTGCTGTGGGTCTGATTCGTACCAGCCCGCTGCATTAAGCCTTGCTTCCCTGAGCCACCAGAACTGCTTTACAGACTTGGTGCAGCTGACAAGAGAAAAACCCCATATACCGTTTGGTGCATGGGGTTTTTTATTGGTCCGAGTGCATGCTCGCTATACAGGTTTGAACAGATTAACGGCGATAAGCACTTTGACTATGACTGTCGCGATATGTCTGCAGTTGCGGTCATGGCTGCGATCGCGGGTATAGCCATACCCAGGCATGCCTACATGCCTACATGCCTACAGCACGAATTGAACAAACGTAAACCTCTCGCGCAAGCTTGTATCACCACCCGCGTCACCATCATCACCCAAAAGTCTGGCTCTCGTTGCAGTCACTATGACTGACTTCAAACGCACGATCAGTCTGGCCAAAATGTAAACAGGCTACCTTGAATCCAAGGTAGCCTGTTTCACTGCTTGCTTACTACTGCTGATGCTTAGTGCTTGAAAGACTCAGAACCCGCCCCAGCAGCACGCGTGGCTGCCAAGGCCTCAGCGGCCAGGCGAGCTACTTCTTCGTCGCTCAGGGGCGTTACAGCGTCCTGCAGGGCCACTTCCAGTACACGATCAATCCAACGCACCGGGATAATCTCCAGCGTGTTTTTCACGTTATCTGGAATATCGGCCAGGTCCTTGATGTTTTCTTCCGGGATCATCACGGTTTTGATGCCGCCGCGTTGCGCTGCCAACAGCTTCTCTTTCAAGCCGCCGATAGGCAGAACTTCGCCGCGCAAGGTGATTTCACCCGTCATGGCCACATCAGCACGAACCGGAATACCCGTCAGGCTGGACACGATAGCGGTCGTAATGGCGATACCGGCCGATGGACCATCCTTGGGCGTAGCGCCTTCTGGAAAGTGCACGTGCAGGTCACGCTTTTCAAACACGCTATTGGCAATGCCCCACTTCTGAGCACGCGAACGTACGACTGTGCGAGCCGCTTCGACCGATTCTTTCATCACATCGCCAATCGAGCCGGTGCGCAGCACATTGCCTTTACCGGGCATATCCGCGACTTCGATGGTCAGCAATTCACCGCCCACCTCGGTCCAGGCCAGACCCGTCACCAGGCCAACCTTGTTCTCTTTTTCGGCCAGGCCGAAGGAGAAACGACGTACGCCCAGATAATCGTTCAGATTCGCCGCATTCACGACCAAGGTTTCCTGGGTCAGTGTCTTGTTGCGAGCCGCACGCGTACCGGCTTGTGGATTGGCCACCAGCAGCTTGCGAACGACCTTGCGGCAGATCTTGCTGATTTCACGTTCCAGCGAACGCACACCCGCTTCACGGGTGTAGTAACGCACGATGTCGCGCACGGCATCTTCGGTCACTTCCAGCTCGCCATCGCGCACGCCGTTGTTCTTCATCAGCTTGGGCAAGAGGTAATCGAAAGCAATACGCACCTTCTCATCTTCGGTGTAACCCGACAGACGAATCACTTCCATACGGTCCAGCAGGGCCGGTGGAATGTTCAAGGTGTTGCTGGTTGCCACGAACATCACATCGGACAAGTCATAGTCCACTTCCAGGTAGTGATCCTGGAAGGTGTGGTTTTGTTCAGGGTCCAGAACTTCCAGCAGTGCCGAGGATGGGTCGCCACGGAAATCCGCGCCCATCTTGTCGATCTCGTCCAGCAGGAACAGCGGGTTACGTACACCCACCTTGCTCATGTTCTGAACCACCTTGCCCGGCATGGAGCCGATGTAGGTACGACGGTGACCGCGAATCTCGGCCTCGTCACGTACACCACCCAAAGCCATACGAATGAACTTGCGGTTCGTTGCCTTGGCAATGGACTGTCCCAGCGAGGTTTTACCCACGCCTGGAGGGCCAACCAAACACAGGATTGGAGCCTTCAGTTTGTCAACGCGTTGCTGCACAGCCAGGTACTCGACAATACGCTCTTTGACCTTTTCCAGACCAAAGTGATCCGCATCCAACACTTCCTCGGCATTGCTCAAGGAGTTGTTGATACGGCTCTTTTTGCGCCAAGGCAGGCCAACCAGCGTTTCAATGTAGTTACGCACCACGGTTGCTTCGGCTGACATCGGCGACATCAGCTTGAGCTTCTTCATTTCCGATTCGGCTTTCTTGAGCGCTTCCTTGCTCAATTGAGCCTGCTCGATGCGTTTTTCCAGCTCTTCAACATCAGCGCCGTCTTCGCCTTCGCCCAGCTCTTTCTGAATCGCCTTGACCTGCTCGTTCAGATAGTAGTCGCGCTGGCTCTTTTCCATCTGCTTTTTCACACGGCCGCGAATGCGCTTCTCGACCTGCAAGATGTCAATTTCGCCTTCCAGTTGCGACAGCAGGCTTTCCAGACGCTCCAAAGCCTTGGGCGTTTCCAGCATGCCCTGCTTTTGTTCCAGCTTCAAAGGCAAATGAGCGGCGATGGTATCGGCCAGACGGCCAGCATCGTCAATCCCGGTCAGGGAAGTCAGAATTTCCTGAGGGATTTTTTTATTCAGTTTGACGTACTGCTCGAACTGACCCAGCACCGCACGACGCAGGGCTTCGGTTTCAGCAGCATCACCGGAGTCGCCGGGCACTTCGACCACCGAGGCCATGAAGTGGGTTTCGGCATCCTGTACCTGGGTGATTCGAGCGCGCTGCAAGCCTTCCACCAGCACTTTTACCGTGCCGTCGGGCAGCTTGAGCATTTGCAAAATACTGGCCGCACACGCAATTTCGTAGAGATCCTCGGGAGCGGGATCGTCCTTGCCTGCGGACTTTTGCGCCACCAACATAATGTTGTTGCCGGACTCCATTGCCAGCTCAAGGGCTTTGATCGAGCGAGGCCGGCCAACAAAAAGCGGAATCACCATGTGAGGGAACACCACTACATCGCGCAAGGGAAGCAGCGGCAGCTCAATAGGTTCCGTAGAAAGAATCTGGCTCGCAGACATAGTCATTTCCTATAAATGTCCTTAGACGCAAAAGGGAAGCCTGGGCTTCCCTTTCACGGTTTAACCTGTTGTAGCTCAGATTGTGGCGAATTTTGATATTTCAAGTAGGCCGAACGAACATTAGAACAGAACTTTACAGAGTTAAAGAGAGACAAGCCCTTATGCCTGGTGGTCTTCATAGGTCCACTCCTTTCTCTTTACCTTCGCCTGTCGCCCTGTCCCGCCTGCGCCTGTCCGACCAAAGCCAGACAGTGCACAAACGAGGAGATATCTCTAAGCTACTGCGTTTTTCAAGGGCGACTCAGTGTCACTGGCTTCACTATCGGACAAAGGACGACCCAAAATCAATTCGGGTTTACTCTTTCCGACAATGGCGTCCTCGGTCAGCACCACTTTGCTGACGTCTTTACGCGAAGGCAGTTCGTACATGGTGTCCAGCAGCGCTTGCTCGACAATACTGCGCAGGCCGCGAGCGCCGGTACGACGCTTGATGGCGCGCTGGGCTACCGCACGCAGGGCTTCGGGCTGAACTTCCAGCTCTACGCCTTCCATGCTCAGCAGCTTCTGGAACTGCTTGACCAAGGCATTGCGCGGCTCGGTCAAAATGCGGATCAGTGCGTCTTCGTGCAGCTCTTCCAGAGTGGCGACCACAGGCAAACGCCCCACCAGCTCGGGAATCAGACCAAACTTGATCAGATCCTCGGGCTCGGCCTCAGAGAATAGCTCACCCACGCCTCGTTCGGACTTGGCTTTCACGGAAGCAGAAAAACCGATACCGGATTTTTCTGTACGGTCGCGAATCACCTTTTCAAGGCCATCAAAAGCACCGCCCACGATGAACAGAATGCTGGTGGTATCCACCTGCACAAAGTCCTGGTTCGGGTGCTTGCGACCACCTTGCGGAGGAACCGAAGCGACTGTACCTTCGATCAGCTTGAGCAGCGCCTGTTGCACGCCCTCGCCCGACACGTCGCGGGTGATCGAAGGGTTATCCGACTTGCGGGAAATTTTATCGATTTCATCGATGTAGATAATGGCGCGCTGCGCTTTTTCCACATCGTAATCGCAGTTTTGCAGCAGTTTTTGAACGATGTTCTCGACGTCCTCACCCACGTAACCGGCTTCGGTCAGTGTGGTGGCGTCTGCCATCACAAAAGGCACATCCAGCATGCGGGCCAGTGTTTGGGCCAGCAGCGTTTTGCCCGAACCCGTAGGCCCGATCAACAAAATATTACTTTTGGACAGTTCCACATCGTCACGGCCTGCCTTACCGCTACGAATTCGCTTGTAGTGGTTGTACACCGCTACGGCCAAGGTGCGCTTGGGCATTTCCTGGCCAATGACATACCCGTCCAGAAACTCTTTGATTTCCTGGGGGGTGGGCAATTCTTTACGTTCACCATCAGGAGTGGCGCCCGCAGCTTCGTCACGAATGATATCGGTACACAGATCAATACATTCGTCGCAGATGAACACGGACGAAGGTCCAGCGATCAGTTTCTTGACCTCATGCTGGCTTTTATTGCAAAACGAGCAATGCAGAACTTTCTCGTCGGCCGATTTCTTTTCGGACATAAATTTAAATTTCACTTCAGGATGGTAAAAGGACGGGAACAAGTCCCGCCCCCGAACAGCCATAGTACTGCGTCAGATCGATCCCTGGCGGGACAGATGATTACTCGTCACGAGTGTTCATCACCTTGTCGATCAGGCCATAGGCCACAGCGTCTTCAGCTGCCATGAAGTTGTCACGCTCGGTATCCAGCTCGATACGCTCGACAGGCTGGCCGCAGTTTTCGGCCAGGATCTTGTTCAAGCGTTCACGCAGGCTCAGGATTTCCTTAGCCTGAATCTGGATATCGGAAGCCTGGCCTCGCGCACCGCCCGAAGGCTGATGAATCATGATGCGCGAGTTAGGCAAGGCAAGACGCTTGCCCTTGACGCCCGAAGACAGCAAGAAAGCGCCCATGCTGGCAGCCATGCCGGTACACAATGTCGAGACTTCCGGCTTGACGAACTGCATCGTGTCGTAGATGGCCAGGCCTGCATAGACCGAACCACCGGGCGAGTTGATGTAGAGCGAAATATCCTTTTCAGGATTTTCCGACTCCAGAAACAGCAGCTGGGCCACAATCAGGTTGGCCGAGTTGTCATGAACCGGGCCCACCAGAAAGATGATGCGCTCGCGCAGCAGGCGGGAGTAGATGTCGTAAGACCGCTCTCCACGACCGGACTGCTCGATCACGATAGGCACGTAGCCCAAACCCGTAGGGGCAACGGATTGCCCCCCATGCATTGAGGCGTAGAAGTCGACAAAGGTTGACGACATTAGTTGGTTCCCATGATTTGGTCGAACGCCACCTCCTCGTCGGACACCTTGGCCTGGGACAGTACGTGCTCGACGACGTTATCTTCGAGTACCACTGCCTCAATCTCGGCGCGACGCTGGCGATCGGACAAGTAGTAGGCCACCACTTGGGCGGGCTGTTCGTAGTTCTGGGCAAATTCTTCGATGCGGGCACGAACCTGTTCGGGCTTGGCTTGCAGTTCAGCAGCCTTGACCAGTTCGGAGACCAGCAGACCCAGACGCACGCGGCGAGTGGATTCTTCCTTGAAGGCCTCGGCAGGGATAGGCATCTTGTCTGCGTCAGGCACGCCGCGCTCTTTCAGTTCGGCGCGAGCCGAAGCGATGCGACCTTCCACGTCGTTGTCCACCAGAGCGTTAGGCACGTCAAATTCGCTGGCAGACAGCAAGGCGTCCATCACAGCGGATTTGTTACGGGCGTGCACACGAGCCTTGATTTCGCGTTCGATGTTGGCACGAATGTCGGCCAGCAAAGCGTCCACATCACCTTCAGCCTGACCCAGGGACTTGGCAAACTCAGCATCCAGCTCGGGCAGAACAGGCTGGGCCACGTCTGTCACGGTGATCTTGAATTCGGCAGTTTTGCCAGCCACTTCCTTGCCGGTGTAGTCGGCAGGGAATTCCAGAGGGAAGGTTTTGGTTTCGCCTGCTTTCATGCCGGCAACGGCAGTCTCGAACTCGGGCAGCATGCGGCCACGACCTTGCAGGTACTGGAAACCTTCAGCGCTACCGCCTTCAAAGGCGACGCCGTCAATGGTGCCCACAAAGTCCAGAGTGATGCGGTCATCTTCCTGAGCTTGGCGATCAGCGCTGGATTCGTAGTTGGCGCGTTGCTTGCGCAGCACGTCTACGGTGCGCTGGATGTCTTCGTCGGTCACAGGCGTGTTGGCACGCTTGATTTCCAGTTTGGACAGATCAGGCAGGGCCACTTCTGGGTAAACTTCGAAAGTTGCGGTAAAGGCCATGGTGCCTTCAGCAGGCTCGCCTTCTTTGGCTTCCAGATTAGGAGTGCCGGCTACGCGCAATTTGGAGTCCTGGATCACTTTGTCCAGGGCTTTGCCGATTTCTTCGTTGATGGCGTCGTAACGGATACCAGGGCCGTGGCTGCGCTCGACAACGGACAAAGGCGCTTTACCGGGACGGAAGCCCTGTACCTTGGCCGTACGAGCCACACGCTTGAGCTGGGCCTGGACTTGTTTTTCTACGTCGGCCACCGAAACGACCACATCGACTCGGCGCTCCAAGCCGGACAGAATTTCAACCTCGGGCTGCATTGAAGACCTATATTAAATTGAGTAATTGATAAGAGTAATCCGGCATTTTACCGGAAACTGGCACGGTAAATCCAAACAAACGTATTTTGAATCATAATTTCCTGTCAAGACAATACAGCCGTGCCGGACTATGATCCCTTACTTTACCTTCCCTACGCAAGACTGATATGCACATGAACACCCCTTTAGGCGGCATCCGGGTCCTGGAACTGGGCCAATTGATCGCCGGCCCCTTTGCCGCCAAGATCCTGGGCGAATTTGGCGCGGACGTCATCAAGATCGAATCCCCCAAAGGCGGTGACCCCTTGCGTAAATGGCGTTTGCTGCATGACGGTAACTCGGTCTGGTGGGAGGTGCAATCCCGTAACAAGAAGTCTCTGGCCCTGGACCTGCGACAGGCGGAGTGTCAGGACGTGGTGCGCGCACTGGTAAAAGAATGTGACATTCTGATCGAGAACTTCCGCCCCGGCGCCCTGGAAGAATGGGGGCTAGGCTGGGAAGACCTGAAAGCCATCAACCCCGGTCTGATCATGTTGCGTGTATCGGGCTACGGCCAGACCGGCCCTTACAAGGACAAGCCCGGTTTCGGCGTGATTGGCGAGGCCATGGGCGGCTTGCGCCACCTTAGCGGTGAGGCCGGACGGCCCCCGGTACGGGTTGGCGTGTCCATTGGAGACTCTCTGGCAGCCTTGCATGGTGTCATCGGCATCATGATGGCCCTGCGCCAGCGTGAACAGAACAAGGGCGAAGGTCAATATATTGACGTGGCCCTGTATGAATCCGTGTTCAACATG
This sequence comes from Alcaligenes nematophilus, assembly GCF_026344155.1. Classification (NCBI taxonomy): domain Bacteria; kingdom Pseudomonadati; phylum Pseudomonadota; class Betaproteobacteria; order Burkholderiales; family Alcaligenaceae; genus Alcaligenes; species Alcaligenes nematophilus. The sequence continues at coordinate 332,823 of NZ_JAPKMZ010000004.1, forward strand.
ATGGAAAGCCTGCTGCCCGAATACTCCGCCTTCGGCGCCATTCGGGAGCCTGCCGGCAGCAGCCTGCCCGGCATTACCCCCAGCAATGCCTACGTCTGCAAGGATGGCAAGTACGCCTTGATCGCCGGCAATGGCGACAGCATTTTCAAGCGCTTGATGAACGCCATTGGGCGCGCTGATATGGCTGACAATCCCGACTACGCGCGCAATGATGGTCGCGCCCGAAATGCAGGCGTGATCGATGCCGCCATTGGCCACTGGGCCAGCGCTCTGGAACTGGACAAGGTACTGGAAATTCTGGACCAGGCTGGCGTTCCCGCAGGGCGGGTTTATGACATTGCCGATATCGCAGCAGATCCCCACTATCAGGCCCGTGACATGCTGCTGGACAGCAGCCTTCCAGACGGCACACCGCTTAAAGTACCCGGCATCGTTCCCAAGCTGAGCCACACCCCTGGCGCCATTTACCGCCCTGCTCCGCACCTGGGCCAGGACACCCAGGAAATCCTGGATAACCTGGGGATCAGCGCCGAACAACAAGCCGACTGGCAAGCACGCGGCCTGATCGCCAAGAACCCAAAACGCAAGTAAAACAAAGCAGTACAAAAGCACCTGGGGGCCAGTACAAGATGGCCCCTAATCTATTTGTTTTTCATACGGAGCAAGCACTTGCCGAGGATGAAAATCCAAGCTAGAATCTACTTCTTTCGTGCTGCGAACGTGGCGGAATTGGTAGACGCACCAGATTTAGGTTCTGGCGCCGAGAGGTGTGAGAGTTCGAGTCTCTCCGTTCGCACCAGAGCATGAAAACCGTTGATTCAGAAAAATCAATTTTAAGCAAAATCAACGGCTTAACTTTCATACCCTAACAGCTTTTAATAGCCTGTTTTCAAGTATTCAACATCGTAGGCCCCATAAAGGCCCCACGAATTCCTCAAAAAAACAAAAATAGCCACATCGCCTAGGTATTGAGTCCAGTTCAATGCTGTGAGCGATGCACATGACTGCGAGTGCGTCTATTGATTTGGTTCCCTTGTTATTGTTTGGCCGCTAATAATTGCCACTCAATCAACTCGCTGCACGTCTTGTATTGTTGCGTACGAAAGCTAGCCCATTCTCACAATCATTAGTTAAAGCTTGTCCGCGCTAATAAAGTTATTTTCAGGTAACAGCCCACCAAAGCTGCGCTATATAGATCTGATAAATCCAACGGTATTTACTGAAATCGACCTCGAGACTGCTGAGAAAAAGCACGTGCCGGGGGGGGGCAGAATCGCAAGACCCCCGCTGGGCACTGTGCTTTTCTCCTGAACACCTCTACTTAAACATCAGTTGTAGCGATCGTGCTTTCCAGGAAAGTCACTGGGCCAGCGCATGGGTTGCGGCTCGGGCTTGGGAGCCGGATCAGGACTTGGCTTTGGAGTGCGATTCATCCCCATCTTTCCTTTATAAAAAATCAATAATGACAATCATTCGCAAGTAATTATATTACCTAGTCACATTTGACAATAAATAACATTTATTCCTGTTTTTTACTCGATAACTACATTTTTCGTGCATAAAGAGGTCATAAATTTGCCTGAAAGACCAATAAACCGAAGAATATTTGTTACTTTATACTACATTGATGAGCTGAAAGGGAGTATGGACATCGTTCTATAGACGTAGGTCAAAGCCGGTTTGAAACCGGCCCAAGAGGAAGGGATTTTGTCGTCAGGGAGTCTCAGGGAGGACTTCAACACGGCCAGCCAGACAAGACGAAAACCATGCCCTGCATAGAGAGAAAGTCGGCACAGAGATGGCTGGGCCACAACAAACAGCTTAGTGAAGCAGCAAGAGCAACGGGCACGTCACCTGATATCCCTACTATCAAGCCCGAAAGATTCCCCCCACCCCCCCTCATTTCCGAGCCCCACAAAAGGAAGCCTTGAAGCGCAGACACAAAAAAGCCGCCCTTGAAGGCGGCTTCCCGATTAAATCCGGAGCTTATTCCTGCCGATCGTGTTTACCCGGAAAATCGCTAGGCCAGCGCATGGGCTTAGGCTGCGGATCGGGTTTGGATACCTGATTAGTAAAGGGGGCACTATTCACAAGGCAACCTCCTTCATGAAAATTAAAAATATAGAACCAGGCTTCAATTGCACTAAATCTTATATCAATAAGAGCTAATTAATGGACGCTCTAGTATTAACCCTAGCAGAATGCTGAACAAATTAGCTGGCTCATAATTAATCAGACAGCATTCACGCCCGACAGTTCCTTGCCACTCCTATCCCTAACAGCGGTGCCACAGCAAAAATTCCAAATAAATAATAAGCCGCTTGACGCGTTCCCTCCACGCCACCGGGATCAATGAGTCCACCCGCATTGGCAATCATTCCAGCCAAGGCTGCTCCGCTTGCGGTTGCAAAGAGCTGAATGGTTGTAATCGATGCCCCCGCCAGTTCCTGCTCTTGGGCTGGCACTGCCTTGAAAACCCGCACCAGCAAATGGGGCCAAGCTACCCCTACTCCCACGCCTATCAAGGCCAGAGCCAGACAAATCGGTGCCAGAGCCAGGACGGAACCCGTACTGGTATCTGGCAGTAAAACAACAAGCCCCACCATACCCAGCAGTCCCAGGATAGGCCCAGCCATGATCGCCCGCGTAATGGCTTTTCCCCCCAGGCCCGAGCTGATAATTGCCCCTACCGTCCAGCCCGCCCCCATCAGCGCCGTCAGGTACCCCGCTACTAACGGGGACTGTTGATGCAAGACTTGCAGAAAAAGCGGTGCAAAAACTTCACCACTGGTCACCGTCAGCACTAACAAGGACATCAAGGCATAGAGTTTGGCAATAGCAGATCTGAACTGAAACGCCCCCGATGGCAGCAACTTGGTAGACGAACGTTTTTCCACTACCAGCAAAGCGACGGCCAACACCCCCGCCAAGCCCAGGCCAAGCGCATTTTGCAGTACATCTGCCGAGGTACTACCGGCAGAGATCGCCAACACCGCCAGCGTCAACAACAGCAGTTGAATCACAGGAATAGCCACCTTGCTCACCGCCGCGGCATGTTGCTCGCGTTTGGGGAGGACTACTAATGCCAAAGCGGCAAAAAGCACGGCAATCAAGGCGACCGATCCAAAAGCCGCACGCCACATTCCCCACTGCGCAAACACGCCACCGACTGCCGGCCCGGCCAACGTTGCCACGCCCCACATCGCTGATACCAACGCCATGGCTCGAGGCCACAAGGGCTCTGCAAAAACCAGACGAATCATGGCGTACGCCAGAGCAAAGAGAAAACCACCGCCAATCCCCTGGACGAAGCGCCCGAACAGCAAAAGGGACATATTCGGCGCCAGCGCGCAAACAAGCGCCCCCACCGCAAAGATCAAGGCCGCGACGACATAGCTGCCTTTAGGGCCCGTCAAGGCCAGCAACTTGGGTGACAGAGCCGAACCCAGAATAGACGCCACGACAAACAGGGTCGTATTCCAGGCATATAAATCCAGCCCACCAATATCCTGCACAACCGTGGGCAAAATGGTGGTCACAATGTAGACATTGACGGCATGCAATACCACTCCACCGGCCAGGACGAGGGCACGCATGGCATTGGCCCCCGACAACAAAGCGCCCCACCCGGTCTGTACCCCTTGCCCGCTACGCGCGCAAGCTTGCTGATTCTTCATAAGATCTCGACTCATTCTTTTAAAAGTAGCCCTGCCGCTTGAAAAGCTTGCATAGGCAAGAGTGGTCTTTTATAAAACCTCATGTATAGATGAGGTCAAGAGATCCGAACACCATGAGAATCGATACCAGCATCCCTCTGTCCGTGGGTGAAGTCGCCCGCCGCAGCGGGGTCACCATTGCAACCGTGCATCACTACGAAACCAAAGGTCTCATTCATGGCTGGCGTAGCGATGGTAACCAGCGCCGCTATCACCGGGATGTTCTACGGAAAATTGCGGTCATCAAAATTGCGCAGCGCGCCGGCATTCCACTGGCTACCATCAAAACAGCCTTGGATGAATTACCTACTGGCCGGCCACTGAACGCAAAGGACTGGGCGACCTTGTCCACGAGCTGGCGGGATATGTTGAATGAGCGGATTCTCAGCCTGACACAGCTACGCGATGAGCTGGATGGCTGTATAGGCTGTGGGTGTTTGTCCATGACGGACTGCCCACTTAGAAACCCGGGGGATCAGTTATCCCTGTCAGGCGCGGGTGCTGTGCTGCTTGATGCCGGACGACACAATCAGAAGCGGAAGAAAAGAGCGGGGCAAATCTGATCGCTGTGTGTGAAATCCAGGCTGAACACGCAGCGCATCAGGGTTGGAAATCAGCGAAAACCGACTCTTACTTCACTATGCCAGAAGGCATCAGGCAGCAAAAAGGCCCAGTTTTCACACCAGGCCTTTTTTACTTTCCAAGAAACGCCCTGCTCTCTTAGATCACTCCCCAGAAATACAGCAGCGCGGGGAGCAAGGCTGTCAGCACCCCTTGCACGGCAGACACCAGCCCAGTCAGGCGGGCAATGGGTTTATTCAGCACCAGCAGCAAGAAGAACATGAACCAGAGCACTGCCCAGGACAACCAGCTCAGGACTTGCCAGTAGTCAAAAATCCGCTCGGCTACGCTCAAATTTGTAAGGGCGGCGGGAACAGCGATGCAGGCGACCACCAGGGAATACCAGCCCAAGGCACGCCCATCACTTCCTGTAAACGCGTTCACCCCTACCCAAAAATAGGTCAAGGCAAACAGGCCCAGATAAATGGCCGACAAGGGAGAGTACACGGTGCTATTGGCAGGGTTCAAGATATGGGACATGCAGATGAATCCCAGTACGGCCGTGAACAAGTTGACGATAGCAGCATCTTTGGCATCCACCAGCCTGCCAGCATGATGACCTTCAGAGTAAAAGAGACGAACACCATTAACGAACAGGCACAGGCCTGCAAACGCCAGAAAAGCGGCAACTAGCATTTTGAAGATATCCTAAGTAATAGAAGGCGGACACAGAACATGCCCGCAACATGATGTTGCACTCAAGGCTGAGGCGGAGCAGATCATAGAGCTTGGCTACACAATTGCCATGTGATTTTTTTTATAAGCTCTATAAGAAAAAAACGCGCAATTTTGCGGCGGTTTTCCAGTGAAAATTCTTGCTGAAAAGCGAGCGGTTTGCACAGGCATTAGCAGACAAACGCCCCCTTCTCCATTTTGGAAGCAGACTCAGTCCAGGGACAAACAAAATCCCTTTTAATCAATGAGTTAAAAAATTATCGGAGCCTGGGCAAGGCCGCTACAAATGAGGTCTGGCAACTGACCAAACAATAAAAAGCGTGCCTGCTCAAGAACTCGCTCAAGCCTGTTCGTTTTGGCCCCAGCGAGCCAGCACACGCACATAGGCCAACTGTGCCAGTAGTTCCACCAAAGTCTGCGTCAAAATGATGGCTGGCAACAACGGCAAAGCCCCCGGAATCGCCAAAGCCAGAGGCAGCACCACCAAAGAATTGCGAGTTGCACTGCTGAAAGCCACCGTACGTCGCAACGGGACGGCCAGCTGCGCTTGCCGTGCCAGCGCCCAGCCGATGACAGGAGCCAGAATGGCAAACAGCGCATACACCGGCAACACTCGCCACAAGACATCCAGTGCAGGCTCCAGTTGTCGCAGAACAGCCGCCACGACGATGAACAAGACCAAAGCAGTGGCTGGAACGGGGGCCAAGCCCAAACCCGTTTTTATCTGCGCCCAGCTATGACTTTTACCCGCGAGATACTGGGTGGCCCCCGCCAGCAGCAGCGGAATCAGAATCAGGTAAAAGAAAGCATTCAGAAACGGCCCGGCTTTGATGTACAAACCGAACTGTTCCCCCAAGGCCAATTTCAAAAACAAGGGCAGGAGCAGCATTTGCACAAGCAGCAGTACCGGCGTAGCGGCTAGAAGTGCGCGGGCGTCGGCACGACCTAATTGAGCAAAGGTCACGACGTAATCAATGCAAGGAGCCAGCAAGACCAACAGCACGCCCAGGCGCAACATGGTGTGGTCTGGCAGCAAGGGCACCAGCGCAAAGACCAATAGAGGTATCAGGAGAAAATTGGCCAGAAGCAAAACGGCCAGAAAGCGCAGCTGGGTCAGCGCTTTGCCTAACTGGGCAATAGGCACCTGCACAAAGGTGACATACAACATGAAAGCCAGCGCTGGATTGATCCAGTCGACCAGACTAGCTGGCATCACCCAGACACTGGCCATCCAGGCGGCCAGCAACATCGCCACACAATAAATAGCGGTTTGCCGGCGCTCTAACACATCACGAATCACGGCCAGCACCTCGTTTGGCTGAACAACTCCGGCACTGCCGTGAGAACTCCCTTTTACAGACCGCTACGGCGCAAACGTGCGGCGGACTGACGGTTCAAATCTCGAGCCTCACGCTCGGCATACTCGCTTTCTCCGGCTTCGTAACGGCCCTCGTGCATGCAGGACTCACGGTCCCAGGTGCATTCATTAAAGAGTTTTGACACGGGGCCACCACCGGGCTTCGCGGAGGAACAAGCTGCCATCAAAGCGGCCAGACCGAGCACCGCGCAACTTTGAATCAGACGTCGAACCATCATTGTGTTTTCCCTACAAAAAATCTTTATTGCAATTACCGCGAATCGAAATCAGAACCGATCGCGGACAATAGGAACACTGTACCCTGAGCCTCCAAAGCCCGTCGATTCCCTTTCCTGATAATTTGCAATTTATGACTCACGAACAATTTTTGCTATTGGCCCAAATCTTGAATCTGACGCCCAATCCCGAACTGGAGCAGGAAGTCCGACATCCGGGCGCGCAAATCAGCACACAAGCACAACAGATCCTGACTCTACATCTCCGGCTGAAGGAAGCCTATGTCATTCACAGGCCCACTGCATTTCGAGTTGTAGTCAGCCATGACGATCTGGACCGTTTCCCAGGCGCCCTGGATTTGAAGCAAGGTATGCATGTACAGCTGGTTTCTTACACCAGCGAGCGCTACATCAGTGTTCGTATCACCCAACTGCCAGCCACCCCCAAGGCGTATTTCAGGGGCGTCGTCAGCGAGCAGAACATCAGTTACCACGTTTTTGAGGTCGGGGACAGCGTGTATTTTTCTGAAGATCAAGTCCACGCCATACTCAATAAATAAAACGGGCTAGTGCCCACACGCCAAGGTGTCTGCTTCAACCCGATCTTTTCAGACTGGTGTCAGGCAGCAAGTGCAAGCCTGTCCGTCTTACAAACTCCTCGTAGCTGATGGGAGGCCCAACGCGGGTGGAAGCCTGGTTAGCCTGCCAATGTACCCAGGAGCGTCCTGTGGTGGCGTCATACACCAGCTTGAACAAATGACTGGGAACGGCAACCTGGCTGGAACCTATCGTCGCGGCATTGCGCTCGTACACAGGTCCGGTGAACACATACACATTGCCTGCGGCACGCGCCACGTATTTACGGGTATCGGCTTCGATCTTGTTCCAGGGGCCAGCGTTGTGGACCTGATTTTGCGGCACCATATTGGCCAGAGAAAAGCTCTGCGCCATGCTCTGCTCCGACGCCATATCCCCTGCCGGAGCCATATGTCCGCGCGAAAAGCCCGAGCCTCTATAGTCATTCAGCTCGGCTCGCTCTGCCTGCGGCAAACGGCCTTCAGCATAAAAACGATCCGTGCGCTTCAAGCCTTTGGCGGACTGAATCTGCTGACGGTTCAGACGCTGGACGACAAACACCGGCGTCTTGGTTTGGCCGCTATGCAAAATCGCAAAAGAGCTGAAGCACAACTCTCTTTGCGTGTAAGCCATGGGCACGACAGGTCGCGAGCCGGGAAAGAACTGGGGGCAATGTGCAAAAGAGGTTTGAACATACCCCTCGACCGAGGCCGGGACAGGCGCACTATCCTGCTGCGTCGCGCCTGGCCAACCCAAAGACACCAGAAACGGTTCAAGACTTTGCCAGTTCAGCCCTTGGGGATGAAGCCAGGCCGTTGCAATCCCGAAACTGGTCAGGGCCGCGGCAAGGACGGACTTCAGAAATCGGGACGGGTTTGCCTGCCCTGTCTTTTTTCTACTACTGGTTTTTTTAACGCTACGACCTGTACTTTTTCTGCTCATACCACTCTTGTTTTATGCTTGGTCGGCTTACATCATTGCGCCGACTGCACCTGTGATTATAAGCAGTCCTTTCAGATTCAAAGGAACGTGCCCCCAGTGGGAGCACGTATTTATTTCTGACTCCGGCTTTTTTAACGCGATCAATCGCCAGAACAGGAAAAGACTCAGGACTTGCGGTGACGCTTTTTACTGAGCACCCAGAGCCTGCAATTCTTTCAATTCATCTTGCAGTTGTGCCAATTTGGCACGATCACGTTCCAGTTTTTTCTCCAGCTTTTCCACCTTGTCTTGTCGCCCTTCAGCCCGTTTCTCGGCGATTTCATCCAGGCGCTCCTGGATATCCTCTTCCTGCTCGCGGATATCTTCCTGTACATCACGCAGCAAATCCGCGTCCCGGCAATGCATCTGCACATTGGCCAAGGCGCGCTCCAGGCCACGCTCTCGATGAACATTGCCATGCTGGCGAGCATAGTTGATCTGGTTCTGAATTTCGGCAGCCCGATACTGGCAAGCCGGGTTATCAGCCCAGGCGGGCAAGGCCATCACACTTAATACAGCACTCAAGCACCATACGGAACGTTTCATCCTTGTTACTCCTGCAGTGTTCATCCAGATAGCCATCATACAATCCAGACTCCAATTTACCTCAGGTGGACGATTGGAATAGACTTCGTCAATTTGTCACGAAAACGTGATTAAATTCGAAAATTCTTCTGTTTATGTCATATTCAAGTAACAAAATTGTCGCAAATTGTGCCGAGAAATTTACACAACTTGTCTTTAAGCATAAAACAGTTCAGTTACACTCGAAATCCTCATAAAGCAAACTTTTACTTTTAATCGTGTTCAACATCACCACCAGGAAACTGATTTTTTTCCTGTGCGCTGCTTTGATTGTGTTGTGGCTCTTTCCCTTTGCGCACGTCAACGAAAGTTTGCTCAACTCCTCCCAGGCGTATTCAGCCTGGCATACCAGTGTGCTCAACTCCTTGATGCCCTTGTCCATTCTGGCCGTTGCCAGTCTGATCTGGGCAGAACGGGCGGTGTCCGCTTGTCTGGCCATGGCCGTCAACACCGTCTTGTTTGTACTGGCGATCAAGAATATCTGCGATACCGCGGACCGCTTCTCGCGGGTCTGCGGTATTGATATTTCTGTTTCCTATGGAGCCATGTTGTACGGACTGGGCATGGCCACCCTGTGGGTGCTGCTGCTGAGCTATCGCTGGAAAGGTCCTAAGGAACAATCCGGCCCCTCGGGTGATGCAAGCCTGTAATCAGGTTCCTCTCGTCCCTGCATCATCCGGATGGTCTGCGGGGCCAGTCAGGCCATGACCAGGGTCTCCTTTATTCTTGTCGTATAAGTAGCGGGTTCAAGCCGGATTGAAGGGCCAGAAAACGGGGATCAACAACACGCCCAACACCCAGAAAATCAGATTCAAGGGCAAACCCACTTTCAGGAAATCCACAAATCGATAGCCGCCTGCGCCATAAACCATGGTGTTGGTCTGATAACCCACAGGCGTGGCAAAACTGGTGGAAGCCGCGAAGGTAACGGCAATCAGGAATGGAGTGGGATCGACGCCCATCATTTTCGCCGTGGACATTCCTATCGGTGTCAGCAAGACAGCAGCAGCGGCATTGCTCATGAACTCCGTCAGCATCAGGGCCATCAGGTAGACCACGGCCAACACGGTCAAAGGTCCAAAGGACTTCACCAGACCAACGGTATTTTCGACCAGAAACTGGGCCGCGCCGGTCTCGCTCATGGCCATACCCAAAGGCAGCAAACCCGCCATCAAGATGATGATGCGCCAGTCTATGGCGTCGTACACATCATCTGCTTTCAGACAACCGGCCAGTGTCATGGCCACGGCACCGAACAAGGAGGTGATGCTGATAGGCACCCAGCCCAAGGCAGGCAGCAAAATCACCAGGGCCATGGTGACCAGTGCAAACGGCGCACGCCAGCCCATTTCCTTTTCGGCCTCGCGCTCGGACAACACGATGATATTGCTGTCAGCCCGCAAATCGGCCGCCTCTGCGGCCGGAGTCAACATCAACAAGATATCGCCCACCTGCAAACGCACAGCACGCAATTGCTCACGCAAGACCTGACCACGGCGATGAATGCCCAGCACGGTGGCGTTCTTGTGCCAGCCTGCTCCCAAACTGCCCAAAGTACGACCACTGATACGCGAACGCGGCGCAATCATGACCTCGGTCAAGACCTGATCAACCTGCTCGAAAGACTGCTGTTCCAGCTTGAACTGGGGATCTACTTCCAGACCCGCTTCTTTGCGCAACTCGTCCAGCTTGGTCCAGTCTCCGCGCGCCAACAGCACGTCGTCCTGCTCGATCTTCTGCTCTCGCGGGCCCCACACTTTGGTATCGCCGCGCAACAGCTCCAACACAAACACCCCGTATTGCTCGCCCAGCTTGGCATCGCCCACCGATTGGCCAATCAGGGAAGAATCGGGCATCACCCGAAGCTCGGTAATGTATTTTCCCAGCTCATATTGCTCGACCAACTCGCCGCCACGGGCATCGGGCAGTAACCAGCGCCCTATCGTCAGCAAATAAAGACACCCCACAGCCATACAGATCCCCCCCAAGGCGGTGAACTCGAACATGGTGAAACCGGGATGGCCCAGATCGCGGGCAATGGCATTGACCAGCAGGTTTGTAGAGGTCCCGACCAAGGTACAGACCCCGGCCATTTGCGAGACATAGGACAAGGGGATAAGCGCTTTGGAAGCCGACATGCCTATCCGTGCGCAGGCGGCCATGACGATGGGAATGAATACCGCTACCACCGCCGTGTTGTTCACGAAAGGAGCAATCACCGCCAGAACCAGAAACAACAGCAGCAGAAACTGCACAGGGGAGCGTGCCTTGCTCAGCAAATCCCCAATCCCGGACAGCGCCCCGCTATTTTGCAGCCCGGCAGCCAGCACAAACATGGCCGCGACGGTAACCGTGGCCGGATTGCTGAAACCACCCACGGCCTGCTCGGGAGTCACCAAACCCAGAACCGCCAAGGTGCTGAGCACCAGCAAGGCGATAGCATCTATTCGGAGTTTTTCTGTAGCAAACAAGACAATCGCGATTAAAGCCAGACCCAAGACCACTGCAATCTCTGTTGTCATGTTGCCCCACTCCTGTTTGTGCTGTGCTGCTCAGTATAGGGAAAAATGCAGCACAGCAAGCACTGCATGTCGCCGCACTCAACAAAAAAACACACGTTTTCAAAACAGGAAAAGTGAAGCCTTCAAGCTTGGAAGGATCGGTGGCGCAAGGCCACCCCTGCAACGCTTAAACTAGCAGCATCACCAAAAACACCAGCCCCAACAAGGCGATATAGGCTTTGGCATGAATGCTGTCCGGGATCTTGCCGATCCAGCGCGAGGTGAAGCGAATCCCCAGCCAGGAGCCAATCACCAGCACCAGACATGCCCGCAAGTCGATATAACCTGCATGCCAGGCCCCCAAGGAATCGGCATTCCAGGCCAGCATGGCGTAGGTCAGGCTCCCCACCACCGCCATCGGCAAGGACAAGGGGTTGGCTGCGGCCGTGGCAGCGGTCATGCTGGCACCGCGTCGACGCATCAGGGGGACGGTGATCACGCTACCACCGACACCCAAAAAGGCGGCAATCGCACCAATAATCACCCCGGCCCCAGCGCTACTGGCCTTGCTTAAAGGGCGCATGGTATTGCTGGACTCTTGGGTGAAGCCGGAACGAAACAGGCTATCCAGAATCGTCAGGCCCAGATACACCACAAAAACCCAACGTACCCAGGACCCGCTCAAGGCCATGGCTGCTGCCGCACCGGGAATCGCCCCCAAGGCGATGAACAGGAGCAAAGGACGCACTTGCCCCCAAGGCACAGTGCCCGCCTTGTGGTGGCGCCAGGTAGACAGGCCAGCACCAAAAATCATGACGCAGGTGGAAGTGGCCACCGCAATATGCATGGCGGCCTGCCCCATCTGACTGTCCACGCCATACATGCCAATCAGCACCGAATACAGCACGGGAACCACCACAAAACCGCCACCGAAGCCAAACAGCACGGTGGTCACGCCAGCCAGCAAACCAAAAAACAGCAATAGAAAATACATAGCCGCCCATCAACACAGATGACAAAACCCAAGAATAGGTCGCCCTGCTTTGGCTGGCATGCTAAAACCGGTCAACAATACTTTCGTTTCGGCCAGAGGCTTGCTTATGCACAATGTACGACTGGATAGCGTAGATGCCACCCCTCGCCCCTTGCTGGCGATTGGCACGGACTACGCGCCGGGCACGCTGCTGGACTTTCATGTGCACCGACGGGCGCAAATGCTCTATGCCATGACCGGGCTGATGGAAGTCGAAACCGACGATGGCGCCTGGGTAATTCCACCTTATAGCGGCGTGTGGATTCCAGCTGGCAAACGCCATCGCGTACGCATGCAAAGCGCCAGCACCCGAAGCTTATATATAGAGCCGGAAGCAGCACCTCGCAGCAGCACACACTGCGAAGTGCTGGTCATTACGCCCTTGCTGCATCACTTGTTGCTGGCCTCCCTGGCCTTGCCCGCTCTGTACGAGGAAGATGGCCGCGACGGCGCCTTGGCTCAACTGCTTCTGCATGAAGTCGGTTTGGCGCAAACCATGCCGCTCTTTGCCCCCATCCCTCAAGACCCATCCCTGGCCAAGCTCTGCAAAGACTTTTTAAGTCAGCCCAATATTCAAAGCACGCCAGAACAGTGGGCCGGGCAAATCAATAAAAGCCTGCGCAGTTTTACGCGCCTGTTCCGGCAACAAACTGGCATGAGTTTTAGTGAATGGCGTCAACAAGCCTGTCTGCTGGCGGCTCTGGCCAAGCTGTCTGCAGGCCAATCCGTCACACAGATTGCACTGGATCTGGGTTACGACAGCTCCAGTGCCTTTTCCACCATGTTTCGGCGCCGCTTGGGGCAAGCACCCAGCAACTTTATTCGTGTTCCTTGAAGGAACTGACAAGACAGCAACTTGATGGAAGCAGAAACAAAAAGGCCCCCGGAGCTCTGACATCCGGGGGCCTGCACTGCCCGCCTCAACTTATAAGCGGCCTGGCATCATGACTGGGGCTTAACGCGTGATACGCGCCCGTCCACCAATCGTTGCAGCCAGACTGGCCACGAAGGCACCTACCAGCAAGGACGCAAATGCCCACAGCGCGAAAGCAGCGGCAGCCTTGCGAGCGGTGTCAGCCGCTTCACGAGCTTGCTGCTCCAGCTTGTCGGCTGTTTCCTTGGCTTGCTTTTGCACGGAGTCCAGGCGCTCCTTGGCTTGCTCGGGCGTCAAGCCGGTACGGTTGGCCACCAAACGCAGCAAGTAATCCTGATCCTGCTGGGACACCTCCCCTTCTTTGAGGCTGCGAGCCAGAATCCGGCTGACCTCACGTTCCGGGTTGCCAGTCTGAGCAGGTGCATTGGCAGGATCTGCCGGACGTAACAAGGTGTCGGTGAAATAGCCCAAACCAGGGCCTTGCGCCTGATCCTTGCCTGCCTGGCCTACGATGGCCGATGCCGCTCCCACTCCAGCCCCGGCCAGATTCGCCCCCGCCTGAGCCGTACCCGAGACCAGCGAGGCGACACCCGAGCCCAGCAAGAAGACGCTGACAACCGCACTCACGGCCCAGACCAGAAAACCATGTGCCGTATCGCGGAAATGAACTTCGTCACCGTGAACACCTGTCCAATTGGTACGCAGACGTCCAGTGACATAGCCCGCAATACCGTAGGCAATGATCTGCGTGACAAAAAGCCAGATAATCGTCCCGATAGCCATCGTGGTGCCTGAGGCCCCGTCATTACTCCACGGGGAGATTGCCATGAAACCCAGGCCGGTCCCACCTACCAGCAAGGTCACCGTCATGGCAGCGGCAATAACCGCGCCCCCGATGACAGCGCCCCAAGACACAGCGGAGTGCGAAGACTCCGCCACGGCTTGCGTCCCCAAACCTGCATCCGAACCAAATTGCGTTGTAGCCATGATGATTCCTTATTTCAGATTGTGATCGCACGCACCTTAGTGCCAAAACAGAGCCAGCAAAATGATGATAGGGATAGGAACACCCAGAAGCCATAAAAGGATCGATCGCATAAGCCCTCCGTTTGAATGAAAAACAAGAACTGAATGCAGCAAAAAAACACTTCACGATCATTCTAGGCAGATAAAAAATCGATAAATTTTATAAAATGTAAAAAGAGAAACCGAATCAAAGCGCATGGCTGCAGGCCACCTCATTCTCAACATGGATAGACTCATGACCCTGGACGAAAAAGGGTTAAACCCTTTTTACATAAGCCCTACAGAGACAAGCGAGAAAGAAGTAGGCTATACGATCAGGCAGCACACACCCGCAAACCAGGCCTCGCCCAAGAATTTCACACAAAGCTTGTATGGCAATACATGCTTATTTTTTATTATCTTGAAATACTTGATTACGCAGCTGATTGAATTGAGCAGCAGCAATAATAAATAAACAAAATAGCTGCGATAAGAAAAACAAGGGTAAGTAGAAAAATAATTATCGAACCACAAGAAAAAAGAAAAAAACTTCAGAAATAAAGTAAACAGAAAAAATCCAATACAGATATTGCAGACCTCCGCATTCACATCTGCACATGAAGTTCACTTGGCCAACACACCACCTTCCTGACCTTGCTGACAGACTGCATTCCACACGCATCTGTCCTCAAAAGCGACAAAGAAAGCCACAAAACCGTGCATGGAAGGGGCAGACTCGGTTATCCTGTTGCCTCCATTCAAGCTCGGCCGCTGCGGTGGTAAACCGCGCATCATGCGCCTTCTGTATCCCGATACTGCCAAAGACGGCCTGCATTCACAGAGCCTAGCCTATGAGCGACCTCCAAAGTCTGATCGAATCGGCGTGGGAACAGCGAGCTTCCCTCTCCCCCCAAGAACACAGCATTGAACTGCGCACGGCCATCCATACCGTGATCGAAAAGCTGGATTACGGTTCCCTGCGTGTGGCGGAAAAAATCGACGGACAGTGGCAGGTCAACGACTGGGTCAAGAAAGCGATTCTTCTGTCCTTCAGGATCAACGAAAACCGCGTCATGGCCAGCGAGCCCGCTCCCTTCTATGACAAGGTGCCTCTGAAATTCGAGCAGCACGACCAGGCTGCGTTTGCCCAGGCAGGCTTTCGCGCCGTTCCCGGTGCTGTGGTACGCCAAGGCGCCTATGTAGCACCCGATGTCGTGCTGATGCCCTCGTTTGTGAACATCGGCGCTTATGTCGGTGAAGGCACCATGGTGGATACCTGGGCCACCGTTGGTTCCTGCGCCCAGATCGGCAAGCATGTTCACCTGTCGGGTGGCGTCGGTATTGGCGGGGTATTGGAGCCTCTGCAGGCCAACCCCACTATCATTGAGGACAACTGTTTCATCGGTGCCCGTTCCGAAGTGGTGGAAGGGGTCATCGTAGAAGAGAACTCGGTGCTGGCCATGGGCGTCTTCCTGTCGCAAAGCACCAAAATTTACGAGCGCGAAACAGGCAAGATTTACCAGGGCCGTGTCCCTGCCGGTTCGGTAGTGGTCCCTGGTTCCCTGCCTTCGGCCGATGGGCTCTACAGCCTGGCCTGCGCCATCATCGTCAAGCGTGTGGATGCCCGTACCCGCGCCAAGACCAGTATTAATGATTTACTTCGCGCCTGAACATGAGCACTGATAATTCTGTACTAGACACCCTCAAAGCCCTGATTGCCCGCCCCTCGGTCACCCCTGAGGACGCCCACTGCCAGCAATGGCTGGGCGCAAGGCTGGAGCAAGCGGGCTTTAGCCTGGAACATCTGCCCAGCGGCCCGGTGTCCAATCTGTGGGCCCGCCGTGGCACCCAGGCGCCCTTGTTTGTTTTTGCCGGTCACACAGACGTGGTTCCCACCGGGCCGGAAGCGGCCTGGGATTCGCCCCCGTTTGAGCCCACCGTGCGGGACGGACAGCTGTATGGCCGTGGTGCGGCGGATATGAAAGCCTCGATTGCGGCCTTCATCCACGCAGTTGAGGAATTTACCCAGGCCCATCCTGAACACAAAGGCTCGATTGCCCTGCTGCTGACGTCGGATGAAGAAGGCCCGGCCACCGACGGCACGGTGCATGTTTGCCGAGTGCTGAAAGAACGTGGCGAACAGCTGGACTACTGCATCGTGGGCGAACCTACCTGCTCGCGCCAATTAGGTGACACCATTAAAAATGGCCGTCGCGGCTCCCTGTCCGGCCACTTGATCGTAAAGGGTCGCCAAGGCCATGTGGCGTACCCGCAATTGGCCATCAACCCGCTGCATGTATTCGCCCCTGCGCTGCACCAACTGACAGACCGCATGTGGGACGCCGGCAATATCGATTTCCCGCCCACCAGCTTTCAGATTTCCAATATTCATGCCGGCACCGGCGCGGGTAATGTGATCCCCGGTCAGCTGGATGTGCATTTCAACTTCCGCTTCTCCACCGAGCAGACACCTGCCGGTCTGCAAGCCGAAGTGGAGTCCATCCTGCGCCGCCATGGTGTGGATTTCCAACTGGAATGGACACTGGGTGGCGAACCCTTCCTGACTGAGGCCGGACCGCTAAGCCAGGCTCTTGCCAAGGCCATTGAAACCGAAACCGGCGTGGAAACCGATCTGTCCACGACAGGCGGCACCTCGGATGGTCGCTTTATCGCTAAAATCTGCCCTCAAGTGGTCGAATTTGGCCCGCTCAACGCCAGCATCCATCAAATCAATGAACACGTTGCTGTGGCTGATCTTGAGCCTCTTAAAAACATTTATCGCCGTACATTGGAATCCCTGCTTTGTTAAGCCCTTGCATCGATCATTCCTCCCTGCTGGAAGCCCAGCAGGAACTGCGCACCGTGCGCGACTTGTTGCGCTGGTCTGTCAGCCAGTTCAACCGCTGTCAGCTGGCCTTTGGCCATGGCAGTGACAATGCCTGGGACGAGGCCGCCTATCTGCTGCTGCACACCCTGCATTTGCCCCTGGACACGCTGGACCCGTATCTGGATGCCACCGTGCTGGAGTCCGAGCGCGCTGCCTATCTGGCCCTGGTCGCACGACGCTGCAACGAGCGCGTGCCCGCCGCTTACCTGACTGGCGAAGCCTGGCTGCAAGGCCATCGCTTCCGCGTCACCGCCGACACCATCGTGCCGCGCTCTCCCATTGCTGAATTGCTGGCAGAGCAGTTGCAACCCTGGATTGCGGACCCCGATGCCATCTACAACGCCCTGGATTTGTGCACTGGCTCGGGCTGTCTGGCTATTTTGACGGCACTGGCCTTCCCGCAAGCCCAGGTCGATGCCGTGGATCTGTCCGACGCCGCGCTGGAAGTGGCCCAATCAAACATCGATGCCTTCGAGCTGAACGATCGCATGAGCTTGTACAAGAGCGATCTGCTGGATCAATTGCCGCCAAGCGCTTACGACCTGATCATTTGCAACCCACCGTATGTGAATGAGCAGTCCATGCAAAACCTGCCCAAGGAATACCAGCACGAGCCACAACTGGCCCTGGCTGGCGGCGACGATGGTATGGATCTGGTGCGTCGCATTCTGGAAGCGGCCCCCAACTTCCTGGCGCCCGAAGGTGTGCTGGTATTGGAAATCGGCAATGAGTACGACAATTTCATCGCTGCTTTCCCGGAGCTGGAGCCGATCTGGCTGAGCACGGAAACCGCTGAAGACCAGATTCTCTTGTTAAGCCGGGAGCAACTGGCTCTGTGATACGCGCAACTGGAATTACGCTGCGTCGCGGCGTCAAAGTCCTGCTGGACAATACTGATTTCATCGTCAACCCGGGCGAGCGCCTGGGCATTGTGGGCAAGAACGGTGCGGGTAAATCCTCGCTGTTTGCCTTGCTGCAAGGCGAGCTGGATCTGGACGGGGGTGACCTGAGCATCCCCGAAGTCTGGGAAGTGGCCAGTGTGCGCCAAACCATTCCAGACCGTGACCGCCCTGCCCGCGAATTTGTTATCGATGGCGACGAGCGCTTGCGTGCCTTGCAGGAAAAACGTGCCAATACGCCCGACAGCGATGGCCAAGCCATTGCCGAACTGGAAAACGCCCTGATCGAAGCCGATGCCTGGTCCGCCCCCTCGCGTGCCGAGCAACTGCTGGCCGGTCTGGGTTTCCGCCCCGATCAGTGGATGCTGCCCGTGCGCGAGTTCTCCGGTGGCTGGCAAATGCGCCTGTCCCTGGCCCGCGCCCTGATGGCACCTTCTGACCTGCTCTTGCTGGACGAACCTACCAACCACCTGGACTTGGACGCCATGCTCTGGCTGGAACGCTGGTTGGGCTCCTACCCCGGCACGGTCCTGCTGATTTCGCACGACACCGAGTTTCTGGATGCCGTGGCCCGTTCGATTCTGCACGTGGATCAAGGCAAGCTGGTTCGCTACAAAGGCGGCTACAACGACTTTCTGGTGCAACGTGCCGAGCGCGTTCAACAAAGCCAGATCGCCTACGAGCGTCAAACCCGTGAAGCCGCGCGCCTGCAAAGCTTTATTGATCGCTTCAAGGCCCAGGCCACCAAAGCCAAGCAGGCACAAAGCCGCGTCAAGGCGTTGGCCCGCATGCAGACCGTGACGCTCTTGCGCGACGACTCAAGCGTTTCCATTCGCCTGCCCTCGCCCGAATACACACCCGATCCCTTGCTGACATTGGATCAAGCCGATCTGGGTTACCCCGGTCAGGACAAGGCGATTTTGAGCCAGGTCCGTCTGATGGTACGCGGCGGTGCCCGTGTGGGTATTTTGGGGATGAACGGTGCGGGTAAATCCACACTGGTCAAAACCCTGGCCGGCAAGCTGGAACCTATCAAAGGCGAACGCCTGGAATCCAAAGGTCTGGTAATCGGCTACTTTGCCCAGCACCAGCTGGACTCCATTGACCCGGACTCCACTCCCCTGCAACATCTGGCGCGCCTGGCTCCGGATGTGCGCGAGCAGGAACTGCGCAATTACCTGGGCTCTTTCGGTTTTAGCGGTGATATGGTCACCAGCCTGACCGCTCCCTTCTCCGGGGGTGAAAAGGCGCGTCTGGCCCTGTCCCTGATTGTCTGGCAAAAACCCAATCTGCTTCTGCTGGACGAGCCAACCAACCACTTGGACGTGGATACCCGTGAAGCCTTGGCGGCAGCCCTGGCTGATTACGGTGGCAGCGTACTGCTGGTATCGCACGATCGCCATTTGCTGCGTTCTACCGTTGATTCGTTCTGGATTGTGGCCGATGGCCAGGTTCAGGAATTTGATGGCGACCTGGAAGACTACCGCGACTGGCTACTGGCCCGCAGCGCGCAATCGCGCTCGGAAGCTCGTCAGGAAGCGCGTGCGGATACAGGTGCTGAAGGCACAGACCGCAAGACCCAACGCCGTCAGGAAGCCGAACTGCGTCAACGGCAAGCCCAACAACGCAAGCCACTGGAAAGCCGCTTGAAGAAAGTGGAGTCAGCCATGGAGAAAGCTCAGCTGCGTTTGCAGGAACTGGATACCTTGATGCAGGACCCCGACTTTTACTCCGACAGCTACAAGGACCAACGCCCCGCCTTGATGACCGAACATGGTGAGCTCACCAAGACGCATCAAACGCTGGAAGAAGAGTGGTTGGAAATTCAGGAAGCAATGGAAGAAATCGGGCGACAGGTCTAGGCCTATCGACTCCGTTCCGCTCGTGAACTCCTGAAAAAGAAGGCGCCATATCCACAAGGATTGGCGCCTTTTTGACGGAAGCTCTTGATGGTCTGTAAAACACACATTGAGACCTTGCGAGACTGCAGGCACCTGATTGCTGCCACCTGGGGATCTGAGACAGGACCATGAGCACAGGGGGTATACACTCGTAAAGCTGGCTATGCTCCCCCCATCCTTCGTGTTGCTGCAATACATCGTCCACTGCATGCCTTAGCTAAGGTGATTCCGGCCAGCAAACAACAAACTCATATGAGCCAAAACTCACTCGAGAATCGGCTCGACAACTCAGCTCCCTTCACCCCCATTCCCACAGCCCGCACAGCCCAAATATCCACACAGCAAGTCCACAATGGCCTCTTCCACCTGCTCCGGTGGATACGGCACACCGGGCGGAATGATCGCACCATGAATCAGGGACTCCAGACTTTGCATTACTACCCAGGTGGCTAAATCCAGATCCTGCGGGGCAACCTCGCTACGGTGCTCTTCCAGCAGTTGACGAATGCGGTCACGAATACTTTGATCAGCCTGGCTCTCGCTGGCTGGCGCATCAAAGAAAGGAAAATCCTTTTCCAGTACCCGATGCAATTCCGGGTCCACCCGATGCGCGGCCAACCAGGCTTTGACCAGATCACTCAAACGCCCCCGCAACCCCAGGGACTGCGTATCGGCCAGACTGCTTTCCATAGCCTGGTTCATTTGCAAAGCATGGCGTTCATGCAAGGCGGCAATCAGTGAGTCCTTATTCGGGAAGTACTGATACACCGAGCCCACGCTGACTCCAGCCACCTCCGCGACCACATTGGTATTGGTGCCAGCATAGCCACGCTCGGACAAAACGCGAGCCGTTGCCTCCAAAATCGCCTCCACCAAAGCTCGGGAACGGCTTTGACGCGGGATACGACGGGCTTGAGGGAGCGTTTGCATAAGAACTCCGAATGCGAGTTTTCGATGTGAGTAATTATTCATATTATCTCAAATATCGAGCAATTACTCATGTTTGGAGTGTTTCATGTCTGTACCCAATTCGGCGCAAGCCACCTCGAAGGCGCAGTCGCCACCTGCCGCCCATGTTTTTCTAACGCTACTCCCTATCACGCTGGCCGTGTTCGTCAGTTTTCTAAGTATCGGGCTGCCCCTGCCCATACTGCCCTTGCATGTACACAATGTGCTGGAGATGAGTACGCTGGTCGTGGGCCTGGTTATCGGTGTTCAATTCGCAGCCGCTTTGCTCTCCCGTGCCTGGGCCGGGAATCTGGCTGATACACAAGGCTCCAAGCACGCCGTCATGCTGGGTTTGATGGTGATGTGCTTGTCCGGCCTGGCCTATCTGGCTTCGTTGAGCTTTGTCAGCACACCAACCCTATCGGTCTGGGTGCTGGTGATTGGCCGTATCTTGCTGGGTTGCGGTGAAAGCCTGATTGTGACGGGTGCCTTGAGCTGGGGCATCGGCCTGGTTGGCCCGCAAAATGCAGGCAAAGTCATGGCCTGGGTGGGTGTGGCCATGTACGGCGCCTACGCCGTCGGCGCCCCTCTGGGTGTTGTGGTGAACCAGGATTACGGTTTTAACGGTATCGCCGTCGCCGTCACGCTGTCGCCTTTGATTTCCCTGGTGATGCTGCTTAAGACCCGCGCCACCGCCCCCACTGCGCTGCGTCGTACCCCTTTCTACCAAGTCCTGGGATTGGTCTGGGGCGCCGGTATGGGCTTGCTGCTATGCAGTGTCGGTTTTGGCAGTCTGACCGCTTTTATCGCCCTGCTCTTTGCTGATCGCAACTGGGGCAATGCTTCGCTGGCATTCACTGCCTTTGGGCTTGCCTTCATTGCTGCGCGCATGTTCTTTGGTCATCTGCCTGACAAGCTGGGCGGGGCACGCGTCGCTTTGCTGTGCGTGCTGGTGGAAGCAGTGGGTCTCTTGCTGATCTGGGGTGCCCACAGCCCTGCGATTGCGTACCTGGGTGCAGCCTTGACCGGATGGGGCTATTCCCTGGCCTTTCCTGGTTTTGGTGTCGAGGCCGTACGCCGCGCACCACCCGAAAGCCGAGGTGTCGCCATGGGCGCCTATGTCGCCTTTCTGGACATTTCTTTGGGCATCACCGGCCCTGCCCTGGGCGCAGTCGCAGGAACCTGGGGGCTGGAAGCGATTTATCTGTTCAGTGCAGTGGTCGTTAGCTTGTCTGTACTGGTGGCGCTGCGTTTGATGCGTCATCCTATAGCCCAGGTTTGAAACCCGTTCCCGCAAAAGCAATTTCATAAAAGCAAAAGGGACTGAGCTTGCCGTTAGGCAGTCTCAGTCCCTTTTTAAACCTTAAACAAAATACCGCAAAGGCAGCTCAAGACAGCCTTATGGGGCTACATACAAAAGGCGGCCCTGTTTTCTGGCTTGTTCCAGCTCCTGCACAACCTGCTGACGCGTCTTATGAACACTGCCCGCAGGCAGGACTGGATATTCATCGTCTGCAAAATTCAGCAAACCGGCTTGTTGGGCCTCTTGCAACTCCTGAACCACCTGAGCGCGCGTTTTAGCCGGGCCTTGTGGAACTTTGGGGTAACCATGCGCAGCGACACTGATCAATCCCTGTTCCCGAGCTTGCTCCAGTTCCTGCACAACCTGGGCGCGACTTTTGCTGTAGCTCTGGCCCTGCACCTGTGCAGTTCCGTCAGCCGCCCAAGCAGAGTTTGAAGCGATCAAAACCGTGCAAGCCACTGTCCATAAACCTAATTTCATAATGAATCTCCTTGATTAAAAAAACCGCCTCTCCGCCAGGACCTAAACAGGTCGAGCAAAGGGAGGCGCAATGGGATTGGGGGGTGAAGAACGCAGCAGCACGGCCAGACACAAGGCCAGCAAGCTGCACCAAAACACCAGGTTGTAGGCGCTGATCTGTGCAGCGACCTGTGATTCACGAGCAAGAACGCGAGCCAAGGCGGCCACGCCGTCCGAAGCCCGCTCCATAACCAGAGGGTCACCCTCTACAAGATGGCTACTCAGACTGCTGCGGCTGATATCGCCTGCCATGCGCAGCCAGGTAGACACCAGCGTGGCGGCGGCAACAGGCGTAAAGACACGAGCAATGGGGACATACACACCCAAAGCCACTCCATGTTGAGGATTCAGATTGGTCACAAAAGCAGCAATCAACCCGATCAACATGGTGCTCTCGCCCACAGACTGCAAAATCAGGATCGAAACAAACTGCTCCACACGCCAGTCGTGGCTAATATGAGTTCCCAGCCAGGCGGTGAAGGCGATGATGCTTAGGCCGAGAATCATCATCAGGCGTGGCTCAAGACGTCGGGCCAGATAGATCGCCAGCGGAGTCGAGGCCAGGTAAGCCCCAAACGCAATCCAGGTGGCAGCACCCGCTTGCAGGGGTTTCAAGTCCCCCATCTGGGTCAGAAAGCTGGGAATCAGCAAAGACGTCGGTGTCATCAGCACGCCGAACAGGCAGGCAATAATCAGGCACACACGGATATTTCGATTGCTCAAAGCCATCAGGCTGGCAAAGGAGTTCTGCCTGCGCATGCCACGTCCTATGGCGGCCGCCACAAGCACCACGCCACCGAGCAGAGCAGAAACAACCAGACCGGAATCAGTCCAGCCCAGCCGTTCCGCGGACTCTATCCCGACAAAGGCCAGCACCAAACCCGTACAAAACAAGGCCATCCCGCCCCAATCGGCGTTTTGCAATTGGTCGCGATCTATAGGCGTCAACGGCATGGCTTTCCAGGCCAGAAACGCAATCACTGGCCCCACAAAAGCAGTGGGCCAATACACCCAATGCCAACTGAACTCCTCCAGTAAAAAACCGGATGTGCCATAGCCCGCATCCATGCCGGTTGAAACACGCAAGCTGTACGCTGCCATGACAGCCAGCCAAAGCCGAGGATGCACACTGCGCAAAGCCAGGGACATCGTCAGTGGCAGGTAAATCCCCAGGCAAAGTCCGGCCAGTCCGTGCAGGCTCAACAAGACGGGGTAATGATGGGCAAAGAAAGGAATCAAAAAGGCGGCCAAGCCCAACAGCAGGCTGGGAACCAGCAGTACCCGGGTCGGCCCGATTACAGTTGCCAGCCAAGGCGCAATCGGCATGGAGATCAACTGCGCCGCATTCAAGGCCGTTCCCAACCAGGCCGCCTCCAGCACATCCAAGCCAAACTGGCCGCGCAAGTCCGGCAAGGCTGCGGAAAACAGGCGCCCTTGCACGGTGGTCAAGACCGCGCCCAGGAAGATCGCCATCACGGTCAGGATGGGGCGTGCGGTTTGCGTATTAGCCATCAGCCTGGAGAACGGCATGGTCAGCCCTCCTGAGCCCGAACGACGGCCAGTTGACGAGTCTGTTTCAAACCCGGCATGTCATAAGCCGCAACGTGGGAACCCGCCGTGTCGATTCTGGCCTGTGCCGACATACCAGGGCGCAGACGCTCCAACTGTGCCTGGCCCGGCTCCAGCTCAATACGCACCGGTATGCGCTGCACCACTTTGGTGAAATTTCCGGAGGCATTATCGGCAGGCAATAAGGAAGACTCAGCCCCGCTCATGGGTGCAATCTCTACTACGCGCCCCCGCCAACTGCCACCGGGCAAGCCATCCACGGTCAACTCCACCGGCTGCCCAGGCTGCACATGCGCAAGCTGCGTTTCCTTGTAGTTTGCAATGACGTAGGCCTGCTCCAGGGGGACGATGGAAACAATCTGCGTGCCCTGGTTCAACAAGCTGCCTACTTGCACATGACGCTTGTTCAAGACCCCGTCAAAAGGGGCCACAATCCGCGTATAGCCCAAATTGCGACGAGCAGACTCCAAGGCAGCTTCAGCCGATTTCAAATCAGCGGTACGAATCGCACGCTGCCCCTGCAGAACCTTCAGGGAGTTTTTCGCCAGCTCCACTTGCGCGGTAGCGGCCTCCCCTTGACTGATTGCCTCATCCAGATCGGCCTGGGCGTTTTCATAGCCTTGCCGTGACAAGGCACCTTCCTTGACCAGCCTTGCCTGACGCGAAGGATTATTACGATATTGCCGCACGCGCACCTGCACGGAGCGCAGCTTGGCTTGCGCCTCTTTAATACGCGCCTGTTGCTGTGCAATTTCACCGTCCAGATTGTCCAGATGGGCCTGCGCCTTGGACTGTTCCGCCCGCGCTGCCGCCACGGCAAGCTCGTAATCGGCCGGATCAATCTGCGCAATCAGATCCCCCGCCTTGACCTGCTCATAATCCCCCAAGGGCAAGGCTTTCACGTAGCCCGAAACCTTGGCACTGAGCACCGCAAAGTCGGATTTCACGTAAGCATTCTGAGTGCTCTGTATACGGCGGCTACTGGTCCACTCGTTCCACTGCGTGGTCGCCAGAATCAGCAGCCCAATCATGGCCAGGCAGCCCAGCCAAGGAGCCAGCCGCAGGCCCAGCGCTTTGCGTTCCGTTGAAGTTGTTGAGGTGCTCATAACCGTATCCCTGCTCAATCAAAAATCGCAACCTAACACTGTTAGTCTATGAGCGAATGATACACTAACAGCGTTAGGTTGCAAATATCGGAGAGAACATGGCAACAAAAGCGCCCCGTATTCAACGTGAACACATCATCCAGACAGCGCTGGACTTGCTGGACCAGGAGGGGCTGGAAGGCCTGACTTTGCGCAAACTGGCTCAGGCCCTGAATATCCAGGCCCCCTCGCTGTATTGGCATTTCAATGCCAAGCAAGCCTTGATTGATGGCATGGCTGACGCGTTGGTAGAAAACGTGGCGCGACACAGCCCAAGCAACCAAGCCTGGGATGAACAAGTTCGGCATCTGGGTCTGGAGTTCCGGCAGGCCCTGTTGCAAAGACGAGACGGCGCTCGAGTCTTTGCGGGTACCTATGTGGTCACCGACAATGTGCTGCGCACCAGCGAAGCCTTTTTGTCCGCTTTCATGGAGGCAGGCGCAGACAGCCAATTTGCTGCCGAGGCCAGCTTTAGCCTGATTTACTACATTCTGGGTTTTGTCATGGAAGAACAGGCTCTGGGGCCTGGCAGCACATTGGACCTGTCTTTACGCAAACAGGCTTTTTTAGAATTGGCTCAAGAAAAGTACCCCAGCAACTGGCAGGCACGTGAGGCGATTTTTTCCGATGACTTTACGGGCCGTTTTATCACTGGCCTGAACCTGTTGATTGATGGTACAAAGCAGCGCATTCAAAACAAATCATAAACAGACATTCTCAGGACCCGCACATGCACGTTGCTACACAGGAATTCCCCCGTATCTGGATCTCGAACAGCGCCCCATCCAATTGGAAAGCGGAACTGGAAGCCTTGCTGGATCAAGGACAACGCTTTGTCTTGCTGACCCGCGAGCTGCCCGGTGCAGAGGAAGGCACGGGCAAGGAGGAATTCTCGCAGTGGATCAAGGCCAACCGCAGCCGTCTGAGCGTGTCCTGTGCCGCCAGCCTGGTAGTTGTCAGCAATGCCTTGATGGCCTTTTCCTTGAATGCCTTTGTCGCCCCTTTGAGCGAAAAATTCGGCTTTCCAGTCCGCGTAGTGCATGCGGACGATCTGGACGCGCAAGTTACCGCTTTTCTGGCTGCCAGCCCGGAAGTCGCAGACAGCTAAGCAGTACGAGTTGCAACTTTATAGGCCCTACACTGTCCATTATCTTTTCTGATTTTGGCTGTCACCCGTTTGAGTCTCTCCCCACTTCCGTCCACACTGCCGCCTGTACTGGCAGGCCCTATTTTGCGTCGCCTCGATCCCCAGCGCCTGGTGCTATGGCTGGTTGGCAGTTCGGCCTTGACCCTGGACCTGGTCCTGCAAGCAGAGGGTGCCGCTCCCCAGCGTATTTCGCTCAGTAGCGAGCACTGTCGCATCGTACAACTGGGCAAGCATGCCTTTATCCATTTCCTGGATGTACAGCTGACCACAGCCCTGCCCCAAGACACGCTTGTTCACTACGATTTGCTCGCCTCCATAGACGGTGGACCGGAGCAAGGGATTGCTGATTGGGCTCCCCATCTGCTGCACCAGGGTCAAACCCGGCCCAGCTTTGTGCTGGCCAGCCGCGCTGACAATCTGATGTTTGGTTCCTGCCGCAAGCCTCATCACGCCGCACGCGATGGTTTGGCTCAGGCAGACACAGTCTTGAGCGAGCACATTACCCAGGCCCATGCCCGGCCTGCCTTGCTGATGCTGTCCGGAGATCAGGTTTACGCCGACGATGTGGCCGGTCCCATGCTGGCGGCCATTCATGCCTTGATTGAGCGGCTAGGCTTGTATGGGGAATATCTGGAAGGCGCCGTCGTCTCGGATAGCGAATCGCTTTACCGGCACCCCGCCAGCTACTACCGACGTGCGGATTTGCTGCCTGCCTTCAAATCCAACGAAGATCTGCGTGAGCGCTTTTTTGGTGGTGTGGAAAAACCGATTTTCACCACTGCCAACGCACACAATCACTTGGTCACGCTGGCCGAAGTCATGGCCATGTATTTGCTGGTTTGGTCCCCCATCCCATGGCAAATCATTCCAGAGCCTGAGCCTCCCCAATTGGAGCCCAAGCATCAGCAACGCTGGCAACGCGAGGCACTGGCATTGGAAGGTTTCCGTCAGGACCTGCCCCAAGCAGCACGCCTTTTGGCCCACGTGCAAACCTTGATGATTTTTGACGACCACGACATCACCGATGACTGGAATCTGTCCGCCAAATGGGAAAGCGTCGCCTATGGCCATCCTTTTTCACGGCAGATCGTAGGCAATGCCCTGATCGCCTATATGTTGTGTCAGGGTTGGGGCAACCGGCCCGAGGTGTTTGAGTCGGTGCTGAATACGGTGACCGCCTGGACCAGCCAGCCGGATGAACATCAGCGTCTTGAACATGAAGCTCAAGATGCGCTGATCAAGGAACTGCTGGAGTTTCGCCAATGGGACTATGTGCTGCGCACCCAGCCTACGCTGATCGTGCTGGATACACGCACGCGCCGCTGGCATAAACGCCGTTTGCCCAGTCGCCCGTCCGGACTGATGGATTGGGAGTCTTTGACTGAGCTTCAGCACGAACTGCTGGATGAGCGCGCCGCCATCATTGTGTCGCCCACGCCCATGTTTGGCGTCAAGCTGATCGAAGTCATACAAAGCATCTGCACGTACGCGGGTTTTGCCCTGACGGTGGACGCCGAGAACTGGATGGCCCACAGAGGGGCTGCCAACACCATGCTGAACATCTTCAGGCACTCACGCACACCCGGAAACTACGTGATTCTGTCCGGCGATGTGCACTATTCCTTTGTCTACGATGTACAGGTACGCCATAGCGGGCACATTCCACATATCTGGCAAGTCACCAGCAGCGGCATCAAGAACGAATTTCCGGAAGCTTTATTGAACTGGCTGGATCGGCTGAACCGCTGGCTCTACTCGCCGCGATCCCCTCTGAACTGGTTTACGCAACGCCGTGACCTGAGCATCAGCCCGCGTCTGCCGGATCAGCGCAAACAGGGGGAACGGGTATGGAATGGTTCCGGAATCGGCCAGATCTGGCTGGATGAGGAAGGTCGCCCCGCCCGCATCCTGCATCACAATGCCAACAAAAAGCCGCCTACCGAATTTCTGCCTCCGGATCAGGAGAAGAAAGGGTAAGGCGGCTAGCGTCTGGCTACAGCAGGTGGAACTTACTGACCCGCTACAGAGCTGACATAGGTGGCGACAGCATCACGCTCTTCGTCACTCATGGTTTGTGCAAAAGAAGGCATGGCGCCCATGCCTTCTTTCATGACCTTCAGGATCTGTTCCTTGCCTGGCTTGAGTTCATCCAGATCCGGACCAATGGCCCCGGCTGAACCAGCATCAGCCAAGGTATGACAGACCGCACAGGCAATGGGTTTGGCACCTGTCAGAAACAGTTCCTTGCCTTGCTCCTGAGCGTAGGCTTGAGTACTAAAAACAAATACAGATACTGCAGCAACTAGATATTTCTTCATGATTCCCTTCCATAGCCGCCCCGAGCTGACGGGGCGGGTACAACATTCAAGACTTAAACGACCGTGACAGCCAGCATGTGGTCGCGCCAGCTGTTGTTCAGATAGCCACGGTTATTAGGTACGCGCTCTTCAGGCTGTACCGTGCCTGCTTCGCTGGTAGCGCGACTGGCAATCTCATACTTGCCTGGTTTCAAATCCACGCCTGCAACGAACTGACGCCACGCATACTTGCCCAGATCAGGGCCTACAAACGTCGCTTTCACCCAGTTCTTGCCACCATCCACGGACACTTCCACTTCTTTGGCTGCCGACATGCCTCCAAAAGCCAAGCCCTGGATCTGTACCTTGCCGGCCTTGAGTTCTTCGCCAGGCTCACCACTCGGGCTGGTCACCCAGGACTTGACAGGCATTTCCCAAACCGACTCCTGATTGGGGTTGGACTTCTCACCCACAGGCGCCAAACGGTAGCTGTTTTGCTGAATGTTGGCAGCAGACTGCTCTTTGGTAAACGCCAGTTGCTTGATGTACTTGACGTTATTGACCCCGGTGTAACCCGGCACGATCAAGCGCAAGGGGCCGCCGTGAGCCAAGGGGATGGGTTGACCATTGATTTCCCAGGCCAGGATAGCGTCATCAATGGCTTCCAGGGGAATCGAACGCTCTACCATAATGGTGTTCGGGTCCAGCCCTTGAGGAATTTCCTCGCCGCCCTGACCGGTCATGTACTTGGCGCCCTCCTCCATGCCGCCCACAGCCTCCAGCACGGCCTTGATCGGCACGCCGGTAAAGACCACACAGCCAGCGGCACCTACCGTCCACTGAGTACCACTGGGTTTTTCAGGGAAAAAAGCACGACCATTACCCGAACACTGCAGCACCATGGGCACAGCCACCAGACCCAGGCGTTTCAGCTCGGCGACGCTCATGTCTTTCGGGTTCTTCACGCCCTTGATCGACAGCACCCAGGCGTCCGGATCAGCCACGATCTGCTCGGATGGGGGGGCCACGTTATTACGCACGAACAAGCGATCCAGCGGCGTGATCAAACCCGAGCCAAAAGCGCTGCGTTTGGTTTCAATAGTGTTGGCACTGTGCACGATCAAGCTGTCGGCATGTTTCCAGGATGCATAGGCTGGCAGGGCCTTGGCCTGCGTTTTTGCCTTTTCCTGAGCCAGTGCCGCTGACAAAGGAGTCAAGCTTGCTGTACCGGCCAGGGCCATCACCCCGCCCGTCGACAAAAGCATACGCCGGCGTGAGAGATTGCTAGGTTTCATGATCGCCTCCATGTGTATTTGTTATCTGTAATTAATTTAGGCTTCGATTTTATGGGGGCACCAGCTTTATAACTAGAATCTATAACCCTTATATATAACGATCATATAGAGCTTTAAAGAAGGAAGGCAAAAACGGGAAAGTCGCTTGAAACAAGGGTTTCCCTGCAATCTCTGTGTTTATCCAAAACGTGAAATAAGGTGAGAAATTTTTCCTGGGAGGCATCCGCGTCGAGCACGATGAAGAGTAAAAATGAAGGGCTTGAAATAAAACGGCTGTAAAAACTGCGGCTGTTTGAAAATTTCCATGACATAGGGCAGGCCATAAAAAAGCCCCCGGAGTTTCCGGGGGCCTTCAAACTGCGATTAACTGATTCAGTCGTTGCTTCGCTTTTTAGCTAACAGGATCCAGTTTGGCAATGGCCAGGGCCAGAGTCTTGCTGCCGACTTCACGAAACTGAATCAAGGCCTGGGCATCGTCACCCTGACCCGTCAGATTAATAATCGTGCCTTCACCAAAGCGGTTGTGATGCACACCCTGCCCCACACGGAAGGTCTGGCCATTCACTTCCAGCACGCTGGTGTGACTGCGACCGCCGTAAGGCTGGGCCGAATAGCTCTTGTCCTTGGACTCCCAGCTTTGACCACGACGGAAGGCACCCGAGCTGGCCTCTGACTGCATGGGCGTACTGGTATAGCGAGCCGACAACCATTTGATGTGTTGCTCCGGCAGCTCTTCCAGAAAGCGCGAACGCATGGCGTAACGCGTCTGGCCATGCAACATGCGGCTTTGCGCCAGAGTGATGTACAAACGCTGACGCGCCCGCGTAATCGCCACGTACATCAAACGACGCTCTTCCTCGATCCCACCGGGGTCGAACAAGCTGTTCTCATGCGGGAACAAGCCCTCTTCCAAACCGGTAATGAAGACGGCATCGAACTCCAAGCCTTTGGCTGCGTGGATCGTCATCAACTGAATGGCGTCCTGGCCAGCCTGGGCCTGATTGTCCCCTGCTTCCAGAGAAGCATGAGTCAGGAAAGAGCCCAAAGGCGACATGGGGGCCAGCACAGAGGCAGCCGGTTGATCCGGGTTCTGCATGGCCTGCTCGGACTCGCCCGCCACTGCTTCGGGGACTCGACCTGCGGGTAGCTCGGCAAAACCTTCTTCACCCACAAAAACCGTGGCCGCGTTGACCAACTCCTGCAAGTTTTCCAGCCGTTCGGCACCTTCGCGGTCGGCCTGGTAATGGGCCAGCAAGGTACTGTCATGGACAACGTGCTCAATCAGCTCGGGTAAGGACAGGATCTGCGCCTGGCTGGCCATATCCTGAATCAGGTTCGAGAAACGCATCAGGCTGGCAGCCGCACGCCCTTGCAGGTAAGGAATGGCACGCAGCAAGCTGGTACCACGCTCACGCGCCAGATCAGCCAGCTGCTCCACAGAGCGAGCACCAATCCCACGAGTCGGGAAGTTCACGACGCGCAAGAAAGCGGTGTCATCATCCGCGTTATCCATCAACCGCAAGTAAGCCAGTACGTGCTTGATTTCCTGACGCTCGAAGAAGCGATGGCCGCCATACACTTTGTAGGGCAAGCCTTGGGAAAACAGCCTGTGTTCAATCACCCGAGACTGGGCATTACTGCGATACAGAATAGCGATTTCACGACGCGGCTTGCCTTCGGCAATCAGGGCGCGGACTTCGTCCACAATCCACTGAGCTTCCAGGGCATCCGAGGCCAGTTCGCTGATGCGTACTAGCTCGCCTTCGCCACTATCGGTCCATAAATTCTTGCCCAGACGGCCGCTATTGTTCTCGATCAGCGCGTTGGCCGAATCCAGAATATGGCCGCAGGAACGGTAGTTCTGCTCCAGGCGTATCACATTGCCACGGGCATAGTCGCGCTCGAAGTCGGCCATATTGCCCACGTTCGCGCCACGGAATGCGTAGATGGACTGGTCATCGTCGCCCACGGCAAACATGCAGGCCTGATCACCGGCCAAAAGACGCAACCAGCGATACTGCAGCACGTTGGTGTCCTGGAACTCGTCGACCAGAATGTGTTTGAAACGGCGCTGATAATGCTCGCGAATCGGGGCATTGCGGGACAACAGCTCGTAGGCACGCAGCAGCAGCTCGCCAAAGTCCACTACTCCTTCACGTTCGCACTGCTCTTGATAAAGCTGATAGAGCTCGATCAGGCGGCGGCGGTGAGGGTCGTGCTCTTCCAGGTCGCCAGGACGTTGGCCATCTTCTTTACAGGCGTTGATGAACTTCTGAATTTCCTTGGGCGGAAATTTCTCGTCATCCACATTATTGGCCTTGACCATGCGCTTGATGGAGGCCAACTGATCTGCCGTATCCAGAATCTGGAACGTCTGCACCAGACCGGCATCACGGTAATGCATGCGCAGCAGGCGATTGCACAGGCCGTGAAAGGTCCCGACCCACATTCCGCGGGTATCGATAGGCAATAAAGAAGTAAGCCGCGTCAGCATTTCGCGCGCGGCTTTATTGGTGAAGGTAACAGCAGCAAGGCCATGTGGGCTGACCTGCCCGGTCTGGATTAACCAGGCCATTCGGGAGGTCAGTACACTGGTTTTTCCGCTACCCGCTCCGGCCAGCACCAGGGCATGGCCAGAGGGTAAAGTAACGGCGGCTCGCTGTTCCGGGTTTAAGCGATCCATCATGCCGCGTAGCGGCGCAGACGCAAGGCGAACTGCTCAAGACTTTCAATACCACTTTGCTGAGCGCGCTGGCACCAGGTGCGCAGGTCGGACAGCAACTGCTCGCTGGAGGCACTGGAGCTTTCCCAGATACCGGCCAGTTCACGCTGCATGCGAACCAGGATGGACAGGCGTGAATCGCCAGCCGCTACGGTTTCCAGTTCAGCGCGCTGCTCGGGAGCCAGAACGTCGTCGCCGCGACCGATCCAGTCGTTGCAGCTTTCCAGCAGGGACCAGGAGCAATTCGGGTTGTCTTTGTTCACTTGTGGCTTCAGACGAGCGATTTCTTCCGAGGCCGTGGTTTTGATGATGTCCGCATAGCGGGCCAGAATTTCGTAGCGGTGAGTAATCACGCCCTGCAAGGTTGCCAGGCTAATGCCTTCCAGCGGAGCATTCGAAGGCACGCTAGGCTCCAGACGCAGCTTGGGAGCGACCTTCTTGACCTTGGCCAGACCCAGTGCCTTGAACACCGAGATGTAGCACCAGCCCAAGTCAAATTCGTACCATTTGCTGGAGAACTTGGCGGACGTACCGTAAGCGTGGTGGTTGTTGTGCAGCTCTTCACCACCAATGATGATGCCCCAAGGGAACACGTTGGTGCTGGTATCAGGGCTGGCAAAGTTGCGGTAACCGATAGCGTGACCCAGACCGTTCACCACACCGGCTGCCCAGAAAGGAATCCAGGCCATCTGGATAGCCCAGACAGTCAGACCCAGCAGACCGAACAGGAACAGATCAATACCCAGCATGATGGTAATACCTAACATGCTGTATTTGCTGTACAGGTTGCGCTCGAGCCAGTCATCGGGCGTGCCGTGACCGAAACGCTTCAAGGTTTCAGGGTTGGTGGCTTCCTGACGGTACAGTTCTGCACCACGGAAGAACACCTGGCCCAGACCAAAGACCACAGGGGAATGGGGATCGCCTTCACGTTCGCATTTGGCGTGGTGCTTGCGGTGAATCGCAACCCATTCTTTTGTGACCATACCGGTGGTCATCCAGAGCCAGAAACGGAAGAAATGCATCAGCGCAGGGTGCAGGTCCAGCCCGCGGTGCGCCTGACTGCGGTGGAGAAATACGGTAACTGACACAATAGTGACATGCGTCACCGCCAGAATGACAAGAGTGAGCTGCCACCAAGACAGTTGCAGCCATCCGTCAGCAAGAAAAGAAAGAAACGATTGCATAGACCCTTTTAGACCTGATCTTTGTGTTAAGGGAAACCGGAAAAGTGTAGCCCACCTAACCAGTTAACAATAACACTATTTAAGGACGAACTTGCTTTAAATCAAGCACTTTCCGTGATTCGTTCAAGTGCCGCACCAAAGAAACAGTCGGTTTGGTGACGGTCCGTGCGCAGATTCAAATAAGGCCCCTCTAGCGCGAGGGCCGGACATTTGTCCTTCAAGATTTCCCGGGCGTCCAGCAGTTTGAATTCGGGATGTTTGTCCAAGAATGCCTGCACTTGCTGCTCGTTTTCTTCAGGCAAGAAACTACATGTTGCATAAACCAAACGACCTCCTGGTGCGACACAAGCCGCGGCTTGCTCCAGAATGTCGGCCTGCATCTGAGTGTACTGCTCCAGAGCTTGGGGGTGTTGACGCCACTTAAGATCAGGATTTCGACGCAAAGTTCCCAGTCCACTGCACGGAGCGTCTACCAATACACGCTGTGCCTTGCCATGCAGGCGGCGAACACGCTGGTCGCCCGCTTCCTGAATCACGACAGGCACCACATTGGACAGACCGGCACGGGCAAAGCGCGGTTTGGCCTTGTTCAAGCGGGTGGCCGACACGTCAAAGGCGTACAAACGGCCTGTAGAGCGCATCAAGGCGCCCAGCAGCAAGGATTTGCCACCGGCACCGGCGCAGTAGTCAATAACCATCTCGCCACGGCGAGGCTCCAGCAAGGCGGTCAGCAACTGGCTGCCCTCTTCCTGAATTTCCAGCTCGCCTTTCTCATACTGTGGCCATACTGCGACAGATGGTCGACCTTCAATACGGATACCCCAAGGCGAAAACGGCATGGCAACCGGTTTGAAACGAGCCATAGGGCCGTTTTGCAGCTGACGCAACACAGCATCGCGCTCGGCTTTCATGGGGTTGACGCGCAAATCCAGCAAGGCCTGCTCGTTCATGGCGGCCATCAGCTTGTAGGAATCCGGAATCTCTTTCAGACGCTCTTCCAGCCACTCGGGCAGGCTCAGGCGCACGCCAACCGGCAGACCGTCCACATTCAGGGCGCGGATATGGCCCAGCCACTGGCGCTCTTCTTCCGTCAGCCCCAAAGACAGGGATTCCTGACCGATAGCCGTAGACAGGCCCAGAATGGCCAGACGACGGGTGGATGGGCCTACACCGCTTTCCGCCCAGTTACGGTACTGACGCAGGTGGCGCAGCACATCAAACACGGCCTCGCGGATCTCGGCACGGTCACGCGAGCCCATTTTGGGGCGTGTACGCGCCCAGCGTGTCAAGGCCAGGTCGGCGGGGTGCTTCCACTGCAAAACTTCACCCAGGGCGCTGGAGACCTGCTCCAGACGGCGCTGTGCCATCGCGCCCGGCTCGGGTGGGCCCGAGGGTTTGTCGCGGCGTGCTGCATAAGGGCGACCACGCGCTCCGGACTCGTTACGTTGGGCAGACGAGGACGGGCGCTTGCGGTCCGAGCGGCCGCGGGATTGTTGGTGATCAGACATGAATATTCAAAAATTCCAAATAGCCCGCTCAATCAGGCGGGGAAATAAAAGCCGCGATGCGCAAGTCCAGCAACCTCGACACGGCCATCAGCCAGCAAACGCACCCGTCCCTCGATCAGCCAGCGTACGGCCTCGGTATAGACGTGGTGTTCGGTTGCCAAAACGCGCTCTGCCAGAGTCTGTGCATCATCGTCGTGCAGGACGGGCACGATACTTTGGGCAATGATGGGACCATCATCGAGCACAGGGGTCACAAAGTGCACCGAGCAGCCGTGAAACTGCACGCCCGCGTCAAGTGCCTGTTGATGGGTATTCAAACCGGGAAAGCTAGGAAGCAAGGATGGGTGTATATTGATGAGCTTGCCTGCATAGTGCTGAACAAAATCGGTGCTCAGGATGCGCATGAATCCCGCAAGTAGAACATAATCTGGCTGGTAGCGGTCGATCACGCGTGCCAAAGCCTGGTCAAAGGCTTCACGTGTTGCAAATTCGCGATGCGAAACCGTCTCGGTAGGCAGCCCTTGACGCTGCGCCCATTCCAGTCCGGGCGCATCGCCCTTGTTAGAGATGACCGCCTCGATACGGCCATTTAAGCCCGCTGTCTTGATCAGTTCGCCTATGGCCTGCAAGTTGGAGCCCCGGCCTGAAATAAGCACAACAAGGCGACAAGGTAGGGTGGAATCGGTCAAAATCCTGTTTCCCGAGAAATAACGAATCCAAAATTGTAAACTCTCGCTTGTGAAATCTGATCTAAAACTCTATCGCTCTCTGCCGCGGCGCAACAGCACGGCCCGCAGCGCTGTCACCATTGGCAATTTTGACGGGGTCCATCTGGGCCATCAGGCCATCTTGCATCGCGTCAATGAAATGGCGCGCCAGCAAGACCTGAGCTCCTGTGTAATGACCTTTACGCCCCACCCACGCGCCTTTTTTGCGCAGCGCGGCCAACGGCCCGAACTGATCCCCACACAGATCAGCGGCCTGCGCGACAAGGTCGAAGCCCTGCATCAATGTGGCATTGAACAAATTTATCTGGCCCGCTTCAATCAGGCCATGGCCGATATGTCGGCAGCCACCTTTATTGACGAGATTCTGGTCCAGGGCCTGAATACGGGTTGGCTGCTGGTGGGCGAGGATTTCCGCTACGGCCACAAACGGGCCGGCGACATTGAAATGTTGCGCGAAGCGGGCAAGCGCCATGGCTTTAGCGTCGAGACCCTGCACGATGTGGCCGATGCCGATGGCCGCCGCATCTCCAGCTCGGAAGTGCGCACCGCCCTGGCCGTGGGCCAGCTGGACCGCGCCCGTGCCCTGCTGGGCAAGCCCTTTCATATTAGTGGTCATGTCATTCATGGCCAGAAACTGGGCCGGGACATTGGCTACCCGACCCTGAACGTGCGTGTTCCTGAACACTGTGCCGCCCGCTCCGGCGTGTACGTGGTCCGGGTGCACGGACTGATCGGACAGGCTCTGCCCGGCATTGCCTCCTTGGGGGTACGCCCAACCGTCATAGACCAGGGACGGCTGCTGTTAGAGGTGCATTTACTGGACCAACACCTGGATGCTTACGGTAAACTTGCCCGTATAGAATTTCTGGAATTTGTCAGGGACGAGGAAAAATTCCCGGACCTCATCACAATGATCGCCGCCATCGACAACGATGCACAACGCGCTCGCGACTACTTTGCTTCAAATGGACTATAAAAACTCTCTCAATTTGCCCGACACTCCCTTTCCCATGCGTGGTGACCTCGCCAAACGTGAGCCGGGCTGGATTAGCCAGTGGGAAGAAAACAAAGTCTATGCAGCAATTCGGCAAGCCAGTGCCGGTCGTCCCAAATTTATTTTGCACGACGGCCCTCCCTATGCGAACGGCGACATTCACATTGGCCACGCGGTCAACAAGGTTCTGAAAGACATCATCGTCAAAAGCCGCAATATGGCGGGCTTTGACGCACAATACGTTCCCGGCTGGGACTGCCACGGCATGCCCATTGAAGTTCAGATCGAAAAGAAATACGGCAAGAACCTGCCTGTAGCTGAAGTTCAGGCCAAGGCGCGCGCCTACGCGCTGGAACAGATCGACAGCCAGCGCAAGGACTTCAAGCGCCTGGGCGTGCTGGCCGACTGGGAGAACCCTTACCTGACCATGAATTTCAGTAACGAAGCCGACGAGCTGCGCGTACTGTCCAAGATCATGCAAAAGGGTTTCGTGTTCCGTGGCCTGAAGCCCGTGAACTGGTGTTTTGACTGTGGTTCCGCCCTGGCAGAAGCCGAGGTTGAGTACGCCGATCGCACCGACCCGTCCGTGCACGTGGCCTTCCCCTTCGCGCAAAAGGACAAGCTGGCCGCCGCCTTTGGCGTGGACAGCGTGGACGATGGCGCCATCGTTATCTGGACCACCACCCCCTGGACCATCCCGGCCAACCAGGCACTGAACGTACACCCTGAAATCAGCTACGCCCTGGTCAAGCTGGACAGCCCACGCGCCACCGGCTCCATGCTGATCGTGGCCGAAGAGCTGGTGAAGTCCTGCCTGGAACAATGGGGCCTGAGCGGCCAGGTCGTGGCCACCGCTACCGGCGAAGCCCTGAACCTGATCGAATTCAACCACCCTCTGGCTCACGTGGACGCAGGCTACCAACGCCGCTCCCCCGTGTACCTGGGCGACTACGTTACCCTGGACAGCGGTACTGGCGTGGTGCACTCGGCCCCGGCCTACGGTATTGAAGACTTTATCTCCTGCAAAGCCCACGGCATGAAGGATGACGACATGCTCACGCCCGTGATGGGCAATGGACATTACGCCGAGAATCTGCCCCTGTTTGGCGGCCAGATGATCTGGAAGGCCAATCCGCAAATCGTGGAAGCCTTGCAGAACGCCGGTACCTTGCTGAAAACCGAACAGCACCCGCACAGCTACATGCACTGCTGGCGTCACAAGACGCCCATCATCTACCGTGCCACCAGCCAATGGTTTGCCGGTATGGACAAGGAAAACAGCAGCGGCCGTAGCTTGCGTGAAATGGCCCTGGAAGCCATTGATAACACCGAGTTCTACCCCTCCTGGGGTCGTGCCCGCCTGCACGCCATGATCGCCAACCGCCCGGACTGGACTTTGTCGCGCCAGCGCCAATGGGGTGTGCCCATGGCTTTCTTTGTGCACAAAGAAACGGGTGAACTGCACCCCCGCACGCCCGAGCTGATGGAACAAGTAGCCGAGCGTATCGAAAAGAGCGGTATCGAAGCCTGGCAAAACCTGGACCCACGCGACCTGCTCGGTGACGAAGCCGATCTGTACGAGAAAAACCGCGACACGCTGGACGTGTGGTTTGACTCGGGCACCACACACGCTACCGTGCTGGGCGGCAAGGATCACACCACCCACGGCTCGCACGCTGACAAGCTGCAATGGCCTGCCGACCTGTACCTGGAAGGTTCGGACCAACACCGTGGCTGGTTCCACTCGTCCTTGCTGACGGGCTGCATGCTGTATGGCCGCGCGCCCTACAAAGCCCTGCTGACCCACGGCTTCGTGGTGGACGGCAATGGCCGCAAGATGAGCAAATCGCTGGGCAACATCATCAAGCCGCAAGAAATTGCCGACAAGATGGGTGCCGAGATCATGCGCCTGTGGGCCGCCTCCACCGACTACTCGGGCGAGCTGTCCATCTCCGACGAAATTCTGAAGCGTGTTGTGGAAGGCTACCGCCGTATCCGCAATACCTTGAAGTTCCTGCTGGGCAACCTGGCCGACTTCGATGTCACCCAACATGCTGTGCCTGTTGATCAACTGACCGAAATCGACCGCTACGCCCTGCAAATGACCGCCGACATGCAGGCCGAGTTGCTGGAGAACTACAAGCGCTACGAGTTCCACCCCATCGTGGCTCGCTTGCAGACCTTCTGCTCCGAAGACCTGGGCGCGTTCTACCTGGATATTCTGAAAGACCGTCTGTACACCACGGCTAAAGATGGCCAGCCACGTCGCTCGGCTCAAACTGCGCTGTATCACCTGACACAGACCCTGCTCAAGCTGATGGCTCCCATCCTGTCCTTCACGGCAGAAGAAGCCTGGCGCGACATGCACGGCGGTTCGGTTCCTAGCGGCACCATCTTCACCGAACTGTTCCATGTCCTGCCCGAGCAAGGCGAACAATCGGCACTGAGCAGCAAGTGGCAACGCCTGCGCGCCATCCGTGCCGACGTGATGCGCCGTATTGAAGATGTACGTAGCACCGGCGCCATCGGTTCCTCCCTGGCTGCCGAGATCGACATCTACGCCACCGGGCAGGATCTGGAATTCCTGCAATCCCTGGGCCAGGACCTGCGCTTCATGCTGATCGTCTCGCGTGCTGA
This sequence comes from Alcaligenes nematophilus, assembly GCF_026344155.1. Classification (NCBI taxonomy): domain Bacteria; kingdom Pseudomonadati; phylum Pseudomonadota; class Betaproteobacteria; order Burkholderiales; family Alcaligenaceae; genus Alcaligenes; species Alcaligenes nematophilus. The sequence goes on from NZ_JAPKMZ010000004.1 coordinate 372,669, forward strand.
CGTGCACGCTGGCGAAGGCGACTTGCGCATCGACGTTACCCCTACCGAACAGGCCAAGTGCGAGCGTTGCTGGCACCACCGCCCTGACGTAGGCCAGAGCGCCGAGCACCCCACCCTGTGTGGTCGCTGCGAGGACAATCTGTTTGGCGAAGGCGAAGTGCGTCACCATGCCTGATAAGGACATGGCCCCTTCTCCCGGCCAGGCCCGACTGCCCTCGCGGCAGTTCTGGGCCTGGATTGGTCTGGCCGCCTTTATTGTCGGCCTGGACCAATGGACCAAACAGTATTTCGACAGCAACCTGTTCTATCAGGAACGTTGGAATATCCTGCCCTTTTTTGATTTCACCCTGCTCTACAACCCCGGCGCGGCGTTCAGCTTTCTGGCCGGTGGTCAGGGTTGGCAGCGCTGGTTCTTTGTCGGCATCGCAGCCGTTGCCACGGTATTTATCGTGACCATGCTGCGCCGCTCGGCCAAACAACCCTTGTTTTGCCTGTCGCTTAGCCTGATTCTGGGCGGTGCCATCGGCAACGTGGTGGATCGCCTGATGCACGGGCACGTGGTAGATTTTCTGCTGTTCTACTGGAATCAATCCTACTTTCCGGCCTTCAATATTGCCGACGTCGCCATCAGCTGCGGCGCTGCCCTGTTGGTGCTGGACGAGTTCATGCGCATGCGCCGCAACAAACGACAGCGCTCCTGAGTCTGTAAGGATCATGTCCTATGCTTAGCAATAAAAAACTGGTGTTTGGCATCACCGGCGGCATCGCTGCTTATAAAACCGCCGAACTCTTGCGTCGCAGCCAGGACCTGGGTGCCCGGATTGATGTCGTCATGACCGAATCGGCCACGCGCTTCATCAGCCCGGTCACCTTTCAGGCCTTGTCGGGCCGTACCGTCTACACCGATTTGTGGGATGCGCGTGTTCCCAACAATATGGCCCACATCCAGCTTAGCCGGGATGCGGACGCCATCCTGATCGCCCCCGCCAGCACCAACTTCATGGCCAAGCTGGCCAACGGTCTGGTCGACGACTTGCTCAGCACCCTTTGCGTAGCCCGTGGGCACTGCCCCCTGCTGATCGCCCCAGCCATGAACCGGGAAATGTGGCTGCACCCGGCCACCCAGCGCAATGTCGAACAACTGCGCCGTGACGGTGTACACATTCTTGGCCCCGGCAGCGGCGACCAAGCCTGTGGTGAAACCGGCGATGGCCGCATGCTGGAACCTGCCCAATTGCTGGCAGAGCTCACGTCCTTCTTTCAGCCCAAGCTGTTGGCGGGCAAACGCGTCCTGATCACCGCTGGCCCGACCAGCGAGCCGATTGACCCAGTGCGCGTCATCAGCAACCGTTCCTCCGGCAAGATGGGCTACGCCATTGCCCGTGCGGCTCAAGAAGCGGGAGCACAAGTAACTTTGGTCTCCGGCCCCGTTGCACTGGAAACGCCCTATCAGGTGCGTCGCATCAATGTAGAAACCGCCCGTCAGATGCACGCCACTGTCATGTCCCAAGTGGATGATGCCGATATTTTTATCAGCGTTGCAGCGGTAGCGGACTGGTACGTCAGCAATGCCAGCGACATCAAGATCAAGAAGACGTCCGAACAAGCCACGCCGGACCTGCAATTCAGCCCCAACCCCGACATTCTGGCCGAGGTTGCCGCCCTGAAGAACGGTCCTTTCTGTGTAGGCTTTGCCGCCGAGACAGACAACTTGATCGAGCACGCCCAAGCCAAGCGTCAACGCAAGAACGTACCCTTGCTGGTCGCCAACCTGGCCCAGCGCGCCATGAACGCCGACGACACCGAACTGGTGCTGTTTGACGAGCAAGGCCATATGCAATGGCCCGCCCAGGATAAACTGCTGGCCGCACGCCAGCTGGTGCAAGACATCGCCCAGCGGCTTTAATCCCTTTTCTCTTTTATGATGACGGGCAGCGCTAAAGCAGGTGCGCTGCCTCTTTTTTTTCAGGATACCGTCTATGCACCGCCGTATTGAAGCCCGCATCGTCAATGACTTGTTGGGCACCACGATTGAAGCCCCCAGCTACGCCACGGACGGCTCGGCCGCCATGGACCTGCGCGCCTGCCTGAGCGAAGCCGTTACCCTGCCCGCAGGCGGCCGTACGCTGGTTAAAACCGGCCTGGCCATCAATATGATGGACCCTGGCCTGGTGGCCATCGTCGCCTCGCGTTCGGGCCTGTCGCTGAAGCACGGCGTGCGTGTTGCCCAAGGCATTGGTGTCATTGATGCCGACTACCACGGCGAGATCGGTGTGATCCTGGCGAATGACAGCGATCAGGACTACGTGATCCAACCCGGCGAACGTATCGCCCAGCTGATGTTCCAGCCAGTGGTGCAAGTAGCGCTGCAGTTTGTGAACGAGTTCTCTACCGAGACCGAGCGCGGTACAGGTGGTTTTGGTAGCACGGGCAAGAACTAAGCATTAAAGCTAGGGAAAGATGCGATGCAAAATGCCTTGGTGCAGCAGGTATCGCTCCTTCCTTAGTCCTGACACTTTGCTTTAAAAGCGTACTAGCGCCACGACTCAGACTTACCCAGGCCAATTTCGGATTTCAATGCCCTCTCCCAAAAAAGGTAATTCCAACACTGAATTACCCACTTCAAACAAAACGGCGGCTCAGCTTCACCCGCGTAACCGCCATCAGGGCCATTACGACTTTGACGCTCTCATCAAAGAGACGCCCGAACTGGCATCTTTCGTTTTCTTGAATCCGTACGGTGATCAAAGCATCAATTTCGCAGATCCGAATGCCGTCAAAACTTTGAATCGCGCCCTGCTCAAAAGCTTTTACGGCATAGCGCATTGGGATATTCCGGCCAATTACCTCTGCCCTCCCATTCCAGGCCGTGCCGATTACGTGCACTATCTGGCCGATCTGCTGGCCAATAGCAATAAGGGAGCTATTCCCCGTGATGAGGCAGTACGCGTCCTGGATATTGGCGTGGGCGCAAATGCGATCTACCCATTGATTGGTAATACCGAATATGGGTGGCAGTTTCTAGGATCGGACATAGACGCCGATGCGCTGACTTCTGCACGAAGCATTATTCATGGGAATCCTGGCTTGTCGACTGCAATCAAGTTACGCCAGCAGAAATCGCCCAGACACATCTTCAAAGGCTTGTTGGGCGCAAACGATTACTTTGACCTGACGCTATGCAACCCGCCCTTCCATTCGTCGCAGGAAGAGGCAGCAAGCGGCAGTCAACGTAAATGGCGTGGTTTGGGCAAGGCTGCACCCAAGCACAATGCTCCTGTGCTGAACTTTGGTGGGCAGAATACGGAGTTGTGGTGTGAAGGTGGCGAGGCGCTTTTCATCCGCCGCATGATCGAAGAAAGCGTGACCGTAGGCGGGCAAGTGCTTTGGTTCAGTACCTTGGTGTCCAAAGCGTCGAATGTACCCGGTGTGTTGAATGCCTTAAAGAAGGCCAAGGCGATTAAGGTCAAAACCGTAGAAATGACGCAGGGACAAAAACAAAGCCGCTTCGTGGCCTGGACTTTTCTGGACGCTGCGGCACAAGAGGCTTGGCGCAAGGAGCGCTGGAAGTAGGCGCGTATCAAGTCGGGATGCTCGATACGCTGATGGCATGAGCTGCAATCAGCTACCGACGCCAAGACCCCGACTTCTAAACCCTTCACCAAACAACTATTCCCAGCGAGTATCGGCCCTAGCGCGCAAACGGATCAATCGTCGGATCACTGTTCCAGACATACTCGGTCCAATGCGCGATGCTTTCGGCTTGCTCACGGTTGTAAAGCTTCTCGACCAGAGCCAAAGCCATATCCGTCCCCGCCGATACCCCCGAGGACGTGACGTACTTGCCATCAAACACCCATCGGGCCTGCTTTTGCCAAAGCACATCCCCATCCTGAGCCACCGCAAAATCAAAGGCCAGCTTGTTGGACGTAGCCCGACGCTGCTTCAGAACACCCGCCTTGGCCAATAAAGCCGCCCCCGTACACACCGACACCGTCCACTGCGTTGCCTTGTCCTGCTTTTGAATGAAAGCCAGCATGGCAGGGTTATTAATTTCACTACGCGTTCCCATGCCTCCAGGAACCATCAGAATGTCGAACTGCGGAGCCGTCTCGAAACTATAAGCGGCCTGTGTCTCTATCCCCTGCGACGAGCAAACCAGCCCACCTTGCTGAGACACCATGACCATCTCGTACTCCGGCATCCCACCCCACATTTCGACAGGCCCGAATACATCGAGGGTTTCAAACTGATCAAACAGCACAATGCCGATTTGTTTTTTTGTTGTGTTACCTACTGTGCTGTTCGATGTAGCCGACGCTGCCTTACTGCTCATGGTGTGCCCCTTCATGGTTGAAACTTAATAACTTAGATCGTAGCTCGTACCAAACCACCATCAATAGATAAATTCTGACCCACGATAAAACCTGCGGCCTCGCTGCACAAGAAGGCGCATGCAGCACCAAACTCAGCAGGCGTTCCAACTCGCCCTGCAGGTACTGAGGCAATGAACGTCTCTGCCACAGGCCCCAGCTCCCGCAAGCGATCCGTCATGATGGTGCCTGACAACCCAGTATGAATTTACTCCACCACTGCCAGAAAAGTTTGTTCTAACGCAGCTTGCCAATGATAGGTCTCCAACTAAGCAAAAGGCATAGACAAGGGCCCACCCGCACTGGTATATCCGTGCAAGCGGCAACTACGACTTGCTGTCTGCTCCCTGAGAAAGGTCTGCGGCAATCCATTTAGCTACGACACTAGTCGATGCCTCAATCTGCTTGGCGGCCTCTTGTAGCTTGTGATCAGTGCGCGATCACAGGGTGACCTACACGCCTTCAGCGGCTAGTGCCTGAACACAAGCCAAGCCTAAACCACTCATTGCTCCACAGATCAAGGCTTCTCATCAAGTAATCTCTAAATCCATTTTTTGTCCGTGACGGGTTTAAACAACGGAGTCCTTCGCATAGGTAGCATTCTGAACTCGCTGCCTTTTTGGATGGCGCAGGTTAGCTTTATCGAAATAGCAACCTGTGTAGTTGCTATGGTAAAGGCTTGCAGCCCCCAGAACCCGCTTAAAACTTCTAACTGCTATTCGAACCGCATATATCTACCAACTAGTAGCTACCTCTATAAAAAATAAAACATTCTCTAATGCCACCGAAACATCAAAATACCCTCTTTAAAGGCTTTTAAAATCTCTCTGTAATTTCTGAATATTTAAATCAAAAAAACAACGAACGATTCAGTTTTCTATTTACTCGACGTCGAGACACATTTTTTTGTTACTATTTTTCCTACTTTCAGTTCGACGCAGCCATTGAAGAAAGAAAAATTCGCAGACTTCAGTACAGAACCTGTAAAGGCTTACAGTGAGCCTTTTTACCTGATACTTAAATGGATTGAGGATATACCACTATATGGGTGAAGCTAAAAGACGGGGAAATTATGCTACGCGTGTCGCGCTTGCGATCAAAAAAACGGCATCCCCTCATCTGAAAAGGCGTGAAGATGCACAGGAAGGGATATCCAATGTCACTTATTCAGTCATTGCGGAATCTGGACATAAACTCTCTACTTGTAATGCTGTTATGCCTATAGTGCTCAAGAGCCCGGATGAAAAAGAACTAAGTGTTATTGGTACAGGTTTTTTTGTTGGTCCAGATATAGTGCTTACCGCACGTCATATTTTTGAGGGCCAAGACCCTAGGAGAATGGCATGCCTTCAAATACAAACTGTGAGCGGTCAATACATTTTCCGTCAGTTCAGACAAGTAATTCCGCATGAGAAATCAGACATAATGCTCTGCGAACTCCATCCTATGAGGAATGGAATACACAACATAGATCTACTAAATTACGCTTTTCCCATTGGTGGTCCAGTTCCCTTGCTCGAGACTAAACTGACTACTTACGCCTATCCTGACGTGTCTGTTCGTCGCTACAAGGATGAGCTACACATGAGTATCGCCCCACACCACTACGACGGTAAAGTCTTGGATATTTTCCCAAAACAGCGGGATAGCGCTATGCTCAATTTTCCATGCCTGCGAACCTCAATTCATTTGCATGGCGGTGCCAGTGGAGGACCTGTAGTTAATCCATCCACCGGGGTAGTGGTAGGAGTCAATACTTCGAGCTTTCAAGGAGCTACGGACGAATCATACGTTGCGCTAATTCATCCGATTCTGGATATGCCAATTCACAACGTCCAATATATAGGTGGTATTTCGGTGGCTACTACGCTACGTGAACTTTCTTTGCGTGGATCAGCAAGAGTAGTGCCTGAAAATATATTGATCCAAGCCAAGGCCACTGCGACTAGAAGCAACGAGGTCACGGCTACGTAACGTAATACGGTGACCATGCTGCTGTATCAGGCCGCTTTGGTTCGAAAGCAGACACCGACACGTTAATCTGCGCTACTTAACAAGACTCAGCACAAAAAACAAAAAAGCCAATCAACCCAAAGCTGATTGGCTTTTTCTCTAACTCTGAGTCTTACCTACGCAGCAAAATCCTCTTCCCCCAGATACGCCGCCCTCACCTTCGGATCGTGCAGTAATTGCGCAGCCGGGCCTTCCAGGATAATCCGCCCCGACTCCATCACATATCCCCGATCCCCCAGTTCTAGCGCCAGTCGCGCATTCTGCTCAATCAGCAAAATCGTCACGCCTTCTTTAGCAATCGTCTGGATCAGTTCAAAAATCCGTTCAACCATAATCGGCGCCAAGCCCATGGACGGCTCATCCAGCAGCAACAATGAAGGCCGGGAAATCATCGCCCGTCCCATTGCCACCATCTGTTGCTCCCCGCCAGACAAAGTCCCTGCCGATTGTTTTTTACGCTCGGCCAGACGCGGGAACAGGGTATAGATACGCTCGACATCCTGGCGGACTTCGTGGTGGTCCTTGCGGGTATACGCCCCCATGGCCAGATTCTCTTCAATCGTCAGCTGCGGAAAAATCCCCCGCCCTTCCGGCACCATGACCACGCCACGTCTCACCAACTGATGCGACGGCAAGCCGACGATGCTTTCGCCTTGATGTTCGATCTGCCCTGCAGCGGCAGGCACAAGGCCTGTGATGGCTCTCAACGTGGTGCTTTTACCGGCGCCGTTCGCACCGATCAAGCAAACCAGTTCACCCTTACCCACCCGCAGGTCCAGGCCGCGTACCGCCCGGATGCCGCCATAAGCTACATCCAGACCCCGAATATCCAGCATTAACGGTTCTGTGCTCATGCCTTTTCCTCTTCAACGGTAATGCCCAGCTCTTTGGCTGCACCTGCGCCCAGATACGCTTCGATCACGCGTGGGTTATGTTGGACTTCGACGGGTTTGCCTTCGGCCAGTACCTTGCCGTACTCCAGCACCAGAACCCGGTCGCACAGGCCCATGACCAGCTTCATATCGTGTTCGATCAGCAGGACGGTAATGCCGTCGCCACGGATTTTTTCTATCAGCTGACGCAGCACTACGGTCTCGGACGGGTTCATGCCGGCGGCAGGTTCGTCCAGGGCCAGCAGCATAGGATCGGTTGCCAGCGCTCGGGCGATTTCCAGGCGGCGTTGGTCGCCGTAGGACAGGGAACGCGCAATCTCGTTGGCGTGCTGGGCAATGCCTACGTAATCCAGCAGCTCGTAGGCGCGGGCCTCGATCTGTTCTTCTTCCTGACGAGTAGCGCGGTTACGCAGCACCGCCCCCAACACGCCTGCACGGGTGCGTACGTGGCGGCCAATCATTACGTTTTCCAGGGCAGACAAGCTGCCGAACAGACGGATGTTCTGGAAGGTACGAGCAAAGCCGGATTCAGCGATTTGATGGGGTTTGCAATCGGTCAGGTTGCGGCCTGCAAAGGTGCAACGCCCCGACTCGGGGATGTACAAGCCTGTCATCACGTTGAACAGCGTAGTTTTACCTGCGCCGTTCGGGCCGATCAGACCGTAAATGTCACCCTTGCGAATGCTGAAGCTGACTTCGGACAAGGCCTGCAAACCGCCGAAGCGTTTGGACAAGCCTTCTGCCTGCAACAGCACCTCGCCGGCTTTTACTTGTTGGTTCATGGTCAGACTCATGCTTGCACCTGCTTCATTTTGCGTTCACGACGGCGCACTGCAGAGGGCCACAGGCCTTCGGGGCGATAGATCATGACCAGTACCAGGGCAAAGCCGAACAACAGCATACGGATGCCATCCGGGTCCAGAATCACGTCACCAAACACGCTTTGCTGCAGAGGTACGACGACGGAGCGCAGCAGTTCGGGGAAGACAGATAGCAGCAAAGCGCCAACGATCACGCCGGGGATATGGCCCATACCACCCAGCACCACCATGCACAGCACGGAAATGGACTCGGTCAGGCTGAAACTCTCCGGGCTAACGAAGCCTTGCATGGAGGCAAACAAGCCACCGGCCACACCACCAAACGTTGCACCCATGGCAAAGGCCAGCAGTTTGACGTTACGGGTATTGATCCCCATGGCCTTGGCGGCGATTTCATCTTCGCGGATCGCTTCCCAGGCACGGCCAATGCGGGAATGCTGCAGGCGTACGCAGATGAACACAATCAGCAGCGTGATCAGCAGGAGAAGGTAATAGTATTTTTCTGGCCCGGTTATCCGTATGCCAAAGAGGGTTTCCGCCTTGCCGAAGATGAAGTCGCCAATCTTGAAGGTATCAACCCGGTTGATCCCTTGCGGACCGTTGGTGATGTTGACCGGCGCATCCAGGTTGTTCATGAAGATGCGGATAATCTCACCGAAGCCCAGGGTCACAATGGCCAGGTAGTCGCCTCGCAAGCGCAGGACTGGAAAGCCCAGCAGCACACCGAATACGGCGGCCAGAGCAATACCGGCTGGCAGCACCATCCAGAACGGCAGGTGCAGACCAAAATGCGGCGATGCCAACATAGCCCAGACATAAGCCCCTACGGCATAGAAAGCGATATAACCCAAGTCCAGCAGACCGGCAAAACCCACCACGATGTTCAGGCCCAGAGCCAGCATCACGTACAGCAAGGCAAAGTTCAGGGTGCGGATCCAGCTTTGTCCCGCCATGCCCAGCACGAAGGGCAGAATAGCCAGCACCACACCAATCAGCAGCGCACCGACCCAGACTTTAGCGGGCGTTGCGGGGCGCTGTTTGGAGCCAGCGCCACTTAATGTTTGATTCAGACTCATGCGCGATCTCCCACACGTTCACCCAACAGGCCCGAGGGACGGAAAATCAGCACCAAGATCAGCACGATAAAAGAGAACACATCCTGATAGTTACTGCCAAAGACCCCATTAGTCAGGTCGCCGATATAGCCTGCGCCCAGAGCTTCGATCAAGCCCAGCAACAAGCCACCCAGCATGGCGCCACCCAAATTACCAATGCCACCCAGAACGGCGGCGGTAAATGCTTTGAGACCCAGCATGAAGCCCATCGTGTATTGGGCGACGCCGTAGTAAGTCACGATCATCACGCCTGCGACGGCGGCCAGGGCCGAGCCGATCACAAAGGCAGCGGAGATCACGGTATTGATGTTCACCCCCATCAAGCCAGCTACTTCGCGGTTCTGGGCGGTTGCACGCATGGCGGTGCCCAGACGGGTGCGGTGCACCAGCACCATCAGGCCGGACATGATCGCAGCGGCACCACCGATAATCAGAATTTGCAGCAAGCTGATGCGCGCGTCGCCCAGCTGGAACACCATGGGTTCAATAATGTGCGGGAAGCTCAGGTAATTGCGCCCCCAGATCATCATGGCCAGATTCTGCACAATAAAGGACACACCAATAGCAGTGATCAGTGCAGCCAAACGAGGCGCACGACGCAAGGGACGATACGCATAACGCTCGGCAGTCCAGCCTATGCCCATGCAGACGGGGATAGCGGCCAAGAGGGCCAGCCCCACCATCAACCAGGCGGACAGGCCTGCTGGGTCCGCGCCGACCAGCGATAACACCACTGTCGTGGCCAGCATCGCCCCAACCATGACTACATCACCATGCGCAAAATTAATCAGGCCAATAATTCCATACACCATGGTGTAGCCCAGCGCCACCAAGGCGTAGACACTGCCCACGGTCAGGCCATTTATTAGTTGTTGTATCAGGATTTCCATAGATTGGGACTCGTGGTCATTGCTCCCTGCCCCGGCGCACGGCGATAGAACAGGGAGCGTGGGCCTGCCAAACACAGGCCACGGTAAAGATGAGCCCCGAAGGGCTCAAACTGCAGGATCAAGCGTGCTTAGTTGGCCTGACTGACCATGGTTTTCACCATCGTCCACTTGCCATCTTTAACTTCGTAGATGGTGACGGCGATTTCTTTCAGGTCGCCGTTCTGGTCGTAGGCAATGTTGCTGCTGGTGGCGCCGTTGCGTTTCAATGCGGCCAGTTTGGGCAGGTAGTCTTCTGCCTTGGAAGAACCGGCTTCCTTCATGGCGGTGATCATGTTCCAGGCGCCGTCGTAGGCATACGGAGCGTAAACACCGGGTTCCGCCTTGAAGCGTGCCTGGTAGTCCTTGGCAAACTTCTCGCCAGCCGCCATGGTGGACAGAGGAACACCTGCCAGGGAGGCGTAGGTGCCGTCAGCGGCTGCACCGGCCAGACGCAGGAAGGTGTCGCTGCGTGTCATTTCACCCGAAACCAGCGGTGCCTTGATGTCCAGCGTCTGCATCTGACGCTTCATGGGACCGGACTGCGCATCGAGACCACCAAAGAAGATGGCATCGGGTGCCTTGGACTTGATGTTGGTCAGAATGGAGGTGAAGTCGTTGGCTTTGTCCGTGGTGTATTCACGGGCCACGATCTGGCCACCTGCTTTTTCTACCGCACGGGCAACCTGGTCAGTCAGACCCTGGCCGTAAGCGGTACGGTCGTCGATCAGTGCCACTTTCTTGGCTGCCAGATCCTTGACGATGAACTGACCCACAGCGGCACCTTGCTGGGTGTCGCTGGTCATCATGCGGAAGGTGTTGTCGTAACCTTGCTGGGTGTACTCAGGCGAGGTTGCCATGGCGATCTGGGGGATGCCCGCGTCGTTGTACACACGCGAAGCAGGAATCGTGGTGCCCGAGTTGAAGTGGCCCAATACGCCATCCACACCGTCATCCACAATTTGCTGAGCCACCTGAACCGCCGTACGCGGGTCAGCCTGGTCATCCTTGGCCACCAGTTCAAAACGGGCGGTTGCGCCATCAATTTCAATTTTCTGGGCATTGGCTTCTTCCAGAGCCAGCACCAGACCATTGCGCATGTCTTCACCGTAGTGAGCCTGCGGGCCGGTCAAGGGGGCGGAAAAGCCCAGCTTGATTACCTTGTCAGCGGCAAAAGCAGGACTCGCTGCCAATGCACCAAAAACCGCGGTCGAAACCAAGGCCAATTTAAAGCTCGTGATGGACTGCATATTGTTCTCCTTCGTTTTTTAATATAGCCGCGCTACATGTCGGCCCGTGCCGTGAGAATGAACGCAGGGCCGCCGCTCCAGGTGAAATGTGCGACCAAACGTGTGCATAGAAATGGGTGCCATCTGATGTCAACCGACCATCATCAAACTGGCATTGCCCCCAGCTGCCGCTGTATTGGTACTGACCGAGACTTCGCGCAACAAACGCTCGACGAGGTAAGTCGCGCCCCCCTCCAATTCCTGCGTCAACAGCCCTTGAACCCCAACAATGGGGCCACGGCGTTCAGCCACTTGTCCCAATACGTGCCGGAGTTCGTCGCTGTCGCCTTCAAACAAAACAGCATCATAATCTGCCTCACCCAAATCGGACATGGCAATTTGCTCGGCAGGCGCGTCCTGCCAGCCCCCCAGACCCAAACGGTCCAGCAAGATGGCCTGGTTACCGCTGCGTGCGCAGGCCTCGCGCTGAGCTTGCCAGCCGTGCACGCTAACAGGCATGCACAGAACGCGACCTCGTGGGTGCAACTGATAAATATTGGACTCGCCCGTCGGACCAGGCAAGACCGTGCCCTGCTCCTGCCAAGCTTGCAAAGGCAGGTTCTGCGGGCAACGGCTAAGCAGTCGGCGCAAATACAAGGGGCCGCCTGCTTTGGGGCCTGTACCCGACAAGCCCTCACCACCGAAAGGCTGTACGCCCACCACCGCGCCCACCATATTGCGGTTCACATAAACGTTACCAGCGTGAATGCGCGAAACGACACGCTCTACGGTTTCATCCAGACGGGTGTGCACGCCAAAAGTCAGACCGTAACCGCGTTCGTTGATCTGATTGATCAGGCTGTCCAGCTCGCTGCGCTTGAAACGCATCACGTGCAGAACGGGACCGAAAATTTCGCGTTCCAGATCCTTGACCTGCTCGATCTCGATAATGGTCGGCAAGACAAAGGTACCTGTCAGGCTGCGGCTTTGTTCACTTTGCGTGATACGGAAACCAGCCTCGCGCATGGCGCTGATGTGCTCTTCGATACCGGAGCGGGCTTCTTCATCAATCACCGGACCTACATCCGTGCTGAGCAGATCGGGATTGCCCACGCTCAGCTCCTGCATGGCACCGTTGAGCATGTTCAGCACACGCTCGGCCACATCTTCCTGGATGCACAGCAGCCGCAAGGCGGAACAACGCTGGCCTGCCGAGTCGAAAGCAGAATTCAGCACATCAAACACCACCTGCTCAGGCAAGGCCGAGCTGTCGACCACCATGGCATTCAAGCCACCAGTTTCTGCAATCAGCGGGACGGCCTGACCGTCTGCCGTCAGGCGTTTAGCCAATTGACGATTCAAGCCCATGGCAACGGCGGTCGAGCCGGTAAACATCACAGCATTAACCTTCTCACTGGCCGCCAAAGGCGCGCCCACGGATGGGCCATCACCAGGCAGGAGCTGCAAGGCGCCGGGAGCAATCCCGGCCTTGTGCAGCAGCTCGACAGCCGCCGCCGCAATCAGGCAGGTTTGTTCAGCAGGCTTGGCCAGGACGACGTTGCCTGCAGCCAGAGCCGCCGAGACCTGACCCACGAAAATAGCCAAGGGGAAGTTCCAGGGGCTGATGCACAGCACCACACCGACGGGACGATATTCGTCATTATCAAAGTCACGCAGAACCTGTCCGGCGTAATAACGCAGGAAGTCCACGGCTTCACGCACTTCGGCAATCGCATTCGCATAGGACTTGCCAGCTTCACGCACCAGCAGGCCCATCAAGTCCTGCATATTGTCTTCAAGCAGTTGGGCGGCTTGCTGCAGGGCAGCGGCACGCTCTTCTACCGGCGTAGCCTGCCAGATTGGTGCATAGTGGCTGGCGGCTTCCAAAGCCTGCTCCACATCCTGTGCAGTGGCAAACATGACCTGCCCCACTACATCCTGATGATTAGCTGGATTACGCACAATCGTTGCCTTGGACTCGTCCCAGACCGGATTGCCCTGCCCCAGGATAGGCTGAGCCTGACGTGGCAAGGCAGCGGTTTGCATCAAGGTAGCGGCCAAAGAACCCAGGCGGTGCTCGTTGCTTAAATCCAGGCCAGCAGAGTTCAAGCGCTGCTCCGCATCCCAGTACAACTGGCGCGGCAACGGAATCTTGTCATGTGGACGCCCCAAGGGTTGCAGGCTCAGGGCCTGAGCCACGGGGTCGGCAATCAGCTGCTCCATGTTCACATCGGCGTCGCCAATCTGATTCACGAAAGAGGTGTTGGCACCGTTTTCCAGGAGACGACGCACCAGATACGCCAGCAAGGTTTCGTGAGAACCAACGGGTGCATAGATACGGCAAGGACGGTTCAGCTTGCCGTCCTTGATCGGGCCGACTACCTCGTCGTACAGGTCCTCGCCCATGCCGTGCAGGCACTGGAACTCATATTGGCCGGTGTAGTAGTTCTGGCCAGCCATCACATAAATAGCAGCCAGGGTTTGCGCATTGTGTGTCGCAAACTGCGGGTAGACGGCTTCTGGGGCCTGCAAAAGCTTGCGAGCGCAAGCCAGGTAAGACACATCCGTGTGCACCTTGCGGGTGTAGACGGGGTAGTCTTCCAGACCATCAACCTGGGCACGTTTGATTTCCGAATCCCAGTAGGCGCCTTTCACCAAGCGCAGCATCAAGCGGTGACCGCTGCGGCGGGCCAGATCAATCAAGTAATCGATGACAAAGGGTGCCCGCTTTTGATAAGCCTGCACCACAAAGCCAATGCCGTTCCAACCTGCCAAAGACGGGTCAAAGCACAGCTTGTCCAGCAGATCCAGGGACACTTCCAGGCGGTCTGCTTCTTCGGCGTCAATATTCAAGCCCACATCGTAGTGATGCGCTAATTGTGCCAAGGACAACAAGCGCGGGAACAACTCCCGCATGACGCGATCACGCTGGGAACGGCTGTAGCGTGGGTGCAGCGCGGACAGCTTGATGGAAATGCCGGGGCCTTCGTAAATCCCACGACCCTGGCTGGCACGACCGATCGCGTGGATGGCCTGCTCGTAAGCCTGGTAGTAGCGCTGGGCGTCTTCCGCTGTCGTCGCGGCCTCGCCTAACATGTCGTAGGAATAACGGAAGCCCTGCTCTTCAAACTTGCGGCTATTGGCCAGTGCCGAGGCAATGGTTTGGCCAGTCACAAACTGTTCGCCCATCATGCGCATGGCAACGTCCACGCCTTTGCGGATCAAGGGCTCGCCACCCTTGCCAATCATGCGGGTCAAGGCGGAGGACAAATTCTTTTCACTATTTACACTGACCAGGCGCCCCGTCAGCATCAGGCCCCAGGTGGCGGCATTCACAAATAGCGAGGGGGACTCACCCATGTGTGCACGCCAGTCGCCGTGGCTGATTTTGTCGCGAATCAAGGCATCGCGTGTCGCGCGGTCAGGGATACGCAACAAGGCCTCGGCCAGACACATCAGGGCAACGCCTTCCTGGCTGGACAAGGAGAATTCCTGGATCAAGCCTTCTACGCCGCCACCACGGCGCTTGGCGCGCAAGGCTTTAACCAGACGAGCGGCCAACTCCTGGGCACGCGCACTTTGAGAAGAGCGCGCTGCACTTAACAGCAAGGGTAGACAGTCGGTTTCTGGACGGCGGTAGGCGGCGGTAATGGCAGCGCGCAACACACTTTGCGGTTGCACATCCTGCGCAAAACCGTAAAACGGGATGGAAGGCATGAGTACACCTTCTTCGGCAGCTTCGGAGTCCCCCCCGCTTAGCAGCGCCAATTCGCTGGGCAGCACACCGCGCTCGATTCCTTCGATATAAGACAGCAAGGCCTGCTTATGCAGCCAATGCGGGGTGCACTGCAACTGATCCGCCGCACGCCGCAGGCGCTCGCGCAGTTCTATATCGACTTTAATCCCTAAGGTTGTGCTCGCCATGCTTCTTATCCCGGTTACGCTTTGTTGACTGCGATAAGCCGAAATAATACTGACGGTTAACCCAAATTCGTATTCAGGTTAACCCGCACAGGAAAAAGTTAACCAAAAGGGTTAACTGACGCAGAGCATGGCTTTGCTCAGGTTAACCGGGACAGGTTTACCTTGCATTTGTGCGGCCAGTGCATCCGCCCAGCGCTGCTGCAATTGGCGATGCGCCTGCACCAGTTCTGGCACAGAGGACGCAGGCTCGGAGTCCAGCCAGCGGCATTGCTGGACTTTCCCCTCAAAGCCAACTGGCGTCAGTGTCCAGCTCAACTCCAAGGTAGCGCGTTCACCATAGACAGATTCGAAGCGCTGTACCAGCACATCGATCTGCCACAGCGGTGTTTTCGGAGCAGCGCTGGCCAACTGGGGAACGCCCAGGCGATCCTGCAAACCAGACGCCAAAGCCAGGGACATTTCATCAGGTAAAGGTGAGGCCCACTGGCTATCGTTGAGCAGGTTGACCTGCCCGCCCGCGGTCTGCGTCAGCACAAAGGATCGACGATCCAATTGAGCAGGCACATCCATGCGTCGCAACTGAAAGCCCTTCCACACTTGCGTGGAAGGAGCCGCAGCCGCCGGAGCGGCATTGGACGCTTGCAAGGTGTAGTAAGTGGGCGTGGTCGAGGCGCAAGCCGTCAGCAAACCGGCGAATGCCACGGGAATCAGAAAACGAGACATCATGGCGCAGGCTCCGGCAGCACGTCAGGGGAACGACCTCGCAGGACCGCCGAGGGCTGGCTTTGCAAGGTATCGCTTAAATCACGCAGGGATCGCAAGGAGCGTTTCAGTTCGCTCAGGGTTTGATCCACAGAGGTATTGAAGGAAGAATCCGAATCCAGCATGGCGCCCAGTTTCTGAACAGCGGCATCCATGGACTTGAGAGCGCCATTGAGCTGCGGCACCGTCGTCTTGTCCAGTTGCTTGAGCACCTGACCCAGCTCCGTGAGCCCGCTTTGCAGATTCTTGCCGATCTGATCGAACGGGATAGCAGCAATCTTGGTAACGATATCGCTGACCTGCTCCTGCAAACGATCAAAATCCCCGGCGATCACAGGCACCACCAAAGGTTTGGCGGTCTCGTCGAACTCGGCTTCAGGGGCCTTGTCGAAGAATTCCAAAGCAATGTACTGCTGGCCCGTAATCAGGCTGGCAGGACGCAATTGACCACGCAGACCACGCTCAACCATCGGTTTGAACAAGGCGCTCATTGGATCTTTCTCGTCCGGTCTAGCCTCCACCACCCGCTCGTACAGGCGACCAAAACGCTGCGGGTAGATACGTGCCTTCACCAGGGCAAAGAAGCGCTTGCGCTCAAAATCAAACTCCAGATCCACATCGTAGACCTGCCCCAGCTCCAGGCCCCGGAACTCCACCTTGGAGCCCGGCACCAGGCCACGCACGGACTGATGGAAATGGAAGCGCAATTCAACCGCGGGACCATCCGGCTCAGCCATCGCGCGCTCTTGTGTGGGGAACAGTTCGTATTGCGAATCGGCCTGAGCAACATCCGTAGGCTCGCCTTCCATCTGATCAAAGGCCAGACCTCCTGCCAAGGCAGAGACCAAGGAATGCGTACGCACATTAAATCCGGTGGAATCCAGCGACATATTGACGCCGCTGACGTTCCAGAAGCGCGAGCCCTGCGTCACGAATTTGTCGTTAGGAGCATCGACAAACACCTGCACACGCACCCCATTGCCTTCTTCGTTCAGTTCATAACTGCTGACTTGCCCAACCTGTATGCCCTTGTAGTACAAGGGCGAACCCAGATCCAGCGAGCCCAATTCAGGCGCAGTCAACACGTAACGCTTACCAGCACGGCCACTGGTTACTTCCGGCGGACTTTCCAGGCCCACAAAGTCCAGCTGCTCACCTTTTTTATTCACTTCAAAAGGCGCGTCCACACCGATATAAACACCCGACAACAAGGTGCCCAGACCGGATACCCCACTTAAACCCAAACGCGGGCGCACCACCCAGAACCGCGTGTCTTTTTGAGTAATGAACTCGGAGCCATCACGCTCCAGCTGCGCCGTAACCAAAACCCCTTTTCGATCCGGAGACACCTGAATGTCCGAAATCGTACCCACATCCACTTCGCGATAACGTAGCTTGGTTTGATCCACGGCCAAGCCCTCGGCTGAATCAAAGCTGATCGTGATACGCGGTCCGGTCAACATCCAGTTTCGCAGCACCAAAGACGCCCCCACCACGGCGGCGGCTATGGGCAAAATCCAGATCCAGGAGAATCGGGATCGCTTGGCAGGAATCAGTCTAGGCTGCGCGGGCTCGGTCTGACCGTCAGGCTGATTAGTTGTAGGATCGTGCACCTTGTTTCCTTCAGGAAGTCGCCTGTGAGGCAGGCGGAGACGGCGTAGTTTGCGGTTCTATTATTGGTTCTTCGTGGGTATCCTGGTCCCAGCCTTGGCGAGGGTCGTAGCTAAGCGCGGCCAGCATGGTCAAAACCACCACCATGCCAAAGCTCAAGGCCCCCGCCCCAGGAATAATCTGCGACAAGCCGGGGAAGTTGGCCAGTGCTGCCATCAGGACCACCACGAATACGTCCAGCATAGACCATTGCCCAATCAGCTCGACCATGTCGTAAATGCGATTGCGTTGACGCTGTACAGCATTGCCATGCCAACGACGCCCCAACAAAAGAATCATCAAAGCCAGCAGTTTGGTGATGGGGACCACAATACTGGCGATGAACACGATCAATGCCAAGTCCCAGGAACCCAGTTGCCAGAGTTCAATGACCCCACCCAGAATCGTATGCGCGCTACTGCCTAAAATGCTGCGCAGCTCCATGACAGGCAGGACATTGGCGGGAATATAGAACACGCAGGCCGTCAACACCAGAGCGGCCACCCGTGTGCGGCTATTGGGCTTGCGTTTATGCACAGTTGCACCACAACGGTCACAGTCCGGTTTCTGACTGGACTGCACAAAGCCACAGTGGGTACAGGCACTCCAGGTTGGATGCTCTTTCAAGACCTGCCGGGTCGAAACCGGCACCAGATCGCGATCCTCTGCCCAGCGCCACAAGCGCCCCGCCGTAATACGGCTCAAGCCGGTCAGCAGGAAGGTCAGAGCAAAAAAGGCGTACAGACCTGGCGCAATCGTCAAATGCCCGATCCCGGCAAATTTCACCATGGCCACAATCAAGCCCAGGAACAGCACAGCCGTCATGGACCAATGCTCCAGATGGCTCAAAGCACGCAGCCCAATACCGAAATCGCCCGGCAAGGGCTTTTCCCTGGCAATCAGGCCCAAGGCCCAGAATTGGAAAATCAGTTGAAACAGCGGCAGCCAGAAACCCACCAACCCCGCCATGACGGACAAGCCCCAATACCCCTGCTGCCAGATCAGCAACAGGGCTTTGGGAAACGTGGGCGACACTGTTTTACCCGCCATGCTCAGATAGACGACGGGAAACAGATTGGCAATCAGAAAAAGGATAAAAACCGCCAAGACCAGCGCTTGCCATTCACGTGGTGAAAAGCGGCTGTGGCGGTAAAGTTCAGTATCGCAACGCACACAACGAGCGAGCCCCGCTCCTTGAACGGGGACTCGCTCGTGTACGGTGTCACAGTGCGTACAGACGATTAAGGGGCGCGATGCCCTCACGGCTTAGTCGACTAATTCCGGCTCGGGACGCGAAGAGGCCTTGCTACCGGGCTCATCAGGTCCTGAAGAAGGATATTCCAGTACCACCTCGCCGTTCTCGTCCAGATCCACCTCGACCTGGCCACCATCGACCAGACGACCAAACAGCAGCTCGTCGGCCAGGGCACGGCGAATAGTGTCCTGAATAAGCCTGTGCATGGGGCGGGCACCCATGGCTGGGTCGAAGCCCTTGGCAGCTAGATGTTCGCGCAAGGCATCCGAGAAGGACACTTCGACGCGCTTCTCGTGCAGCTGGTTTTCCAGCTGCATCAGGAACTTGTCCACCACGCGCAGGATAATGTCGCGCGACAAAGGCTTGAAGCCAATGATCGCATCCAGACGGTTACGGAACTCTGGCGAGAAGTGACGCTTGATATCCTGCATTTCATCACCCGAGCGCTGGGGCTGGGTAAAGCCAATGCTGGTCTTGTTCAGCGCTTCGGCTCCGGCGTTGGTGGTCATGATCAGGATGACGTTGCGGAAATCAGCCTTACGACCGTTGTTATCCGTCAGCGTGCCGTGATCCATCACCTGCAGCAGGATGTTGTAGACGTCCGGGTGCGCTTTCTCGATTTCGTCCAGCAGCAGCACGCAGTGCGGCTGTTTGGTAACGGCTTCGGTCAGCAAACCACCCTGGTCGAAACCGACGTAACCAGGAGGAGCACCGATCAGGCGCGACACGGTGTGACGCTCCATGTATTCGGACATGTCAAAGCGCAGCAGCTCTACGCCCAGCACAAAGGCCAACTGACGCGCCACTTCGGTTTTACCCACGCCGGTCGGACCGGAGAACAGGAAGGAACCAATAGGCTTGTCAGGCAGACCCAGGCCAGAGCGCGCCATCTTGATGGCAGCCGCCAAGGCGTCAATGGCTACATCCTGACCAAACACCACCGATTTCAGATCGCGGGCCAGGGTTGCCAGCTTGTTGCGATCATCACTGGAGACCGTCTGAGGCGGAATGCGTGCAATACGCGAAACCGTTGCCTGGATGTCGGCCTTGCCGATAACCTTTTTCTGCTTGGAACGTGGCAGCAAGCGCTGCGCTGCACCAGCCTCGTCGATCACGTCGATGGCCTTGTCCGGCAAAAAGCGGTCGTTGATATAACGTGCGGACAACTCCGCTGCCGCCGTCAGGGCCGCTGCCGAGTAACGTACACCGTGGTGCTCTTCGAAATTGGACTTCAAACCACGCAGAATCTGGATGGTTTGCTCCACCGTCGGCTCTGCCACATCGATTTTCTGAAAGCGACGCGACAAGGCGTGGTCTTTTTCGAAAATTCCGCGGTATTCCGAGTAGGTGGTCGCACCCAGACACTTGAGCTGACCGGAGGACAGCGCAGGTTTGAGCAGGTTGGACGCATCCAGCGTACCACCCGAAGCCGAGCCGGCTCCGATCAGGGTATGGATTTCGTCGATAAACAAAATGGACTGTGCCGTTTCCTTGAGCTGCTTGAGCACCGCCTTCAGACGTTGTTCGAAGTCGCCCCGATACTTGGTACCGGCCAGCAAGGCACCCATATCCAGCGCGTAAACACGCGCTTCGCTAAGAATATCCGGGACGTCACCACGCTGAATGCGCAGCGCCAAGCCTTCGGCAATCGCGGTTTTACCCACGCCAGCCTCTCCGACCAGCAAGGGGTTGTTCTTGCGGCGGCGGCACAGCACCTGAATGACACGCTCCACTTCCTTTTCACGGCCAATCAAGGGATCAATGCGACCCAGGCTGGCTTCGGTATTCAGGTCTGTAGCGTACAGATCCAGAGGGGACTTCTGGGCGTCCGAGCGCGTATCGGCTTCCGCAGCAGCGGCGGCCTTGGGTGGCTCGGGGGCAGCAGGTTCCGGATTGGCCTTGGTGATACCGTGCGAGAGGAAATTGACAACATCCAGACGCGAGACACCTTGTTGCTGCAGGTAATACACCGCATGCGAGTCTTTTTCCCCGTACATCGCCACCAGCACATTGGCACCGGAAACCACATTTTTACCGGAGTTGCTGGACGATACGTGCATGATGGCACGCTGTATCACACGCTGAAAGCCCAGCGTGGGTTGGGTATCGACCTCGCCTTCACCAGGAAAAGTGGGCGTATTTTCGTTAATGAATTTACGCAGATTCTGGCGCAGTGCATCAATATCGGCAGCACATGCTTTCAACACTTCCAGCGTGGAGGCGTTATCGAGCAGGGACAACAGCAGATGCTCTACCGTGATGAATTCATGGCGCGCGGCACGAGCCTCGACAAAGGCCATGTGTAGACTGACTTCAAGTTCTTCGGAGATCATGCTTCCTCCTACACGGCAAGAGTAAAACTAGGGGTTAAAGCTATTCTATGACTAATTTGCCTGATCTGAACAATACGGTAAACCATTAAATGGTCAAGCATCAGGCACCGGCTCCATCACACACTGCAAAGGGTGCTGTCGCGACTGCGCCAGTTGTCGCACAATTTCCACCTTGGTGGCGGCAATGTCGCGTGGATACACACCACAGACCGCCCGACCCTCGTAATGTACTTTAAGCATAAGCTGTTCGGCCTGCTCCGGGGTCTTGGCAAATACCCGCTCCAGTATATTCACCACGAACTCCATGGGTGTGTAGTCATCATTGAGCAAGATGACCTGATACATGGGTGGTGGGGCAAGCCGCGCGGATTGGCGCTCTACCGTTGTGGCGCCTTGCTTATCGATCTCAATGGCCATAATACAGAACTAGGTGCTTTCCATAGGTTGACTGGGGGGAACAAAATTCAGCATCATCCGACTGATCGTGTCAACTTCACAATAAAAAGTGAGGTGCCGCGATCACAGGCCCAGGGAGGGGCCGAAAAAAGTATCAACCATACACTAAGTTGAGAGGCAGCAAGCATGTCGGAAACTACCACCACCGCAGGCACTGGAGACAATCAAAAACTATCCGGGACCGTTAAGTGGTTCAATGATGCCAAAGGCTTTGGGTTTATTACACCCGATAACGGCGGCGAAGATCTCTTCGCTCATTTTTCATCCATTCAGATGAACGGGTTCAAGACTTTGAAAGAAGGCCAGAAAGTTCTGTATGAAGTCGCCCAAGGCCCCAAAGGCAAGCAGGCACTTAATATTACTTCGCCTTAAGATCTCTTGCGCTCTCGATTCTAACAAAAGCAGGTTCGCAACACACATGCAGTATCGCACTACGACTACGGGGCCTGCGCGCCCTGTTTTTTTTGCCTGTCTTCTGGCAGCGCTTTGTATTAGCGCCCCGGTTCAGGCGGATGAGACTCTTCCCACCCTGACACTATCCCTGGGTTCCAAACAAATCCAGGCGGAAGTGGCCGATCGCGACGAGACTCGTGCACAAGGTTTGATGCATCGAGAAAGCCTGGCCCCCGATCACGGCATGTTATTCGTATTCGAGCAAAGCGGAATGCCTTGCTTCTGGATGAAGAATACGCCTCTGCCGCTGGATATCGCCTTCATTACTGAAGAAGGCACGATCACCAATATCGAGGCCATGCAACCCTTTGATCTTCAATCCCACTGCCCGGTGCGACCTGTGCGCTATGCCTTGGAGATGGAACAAGGCTGGTTCAAGCAAGCAGACAAAAAGGCCGGTGAGAAAATCACCGGCCTGCCTGCCCTGCAACCTTAGTTAGACGCGCTCAAGAATCAAAGCCACGCCCTGGCCGACACCAATACACATGGTGCACAGGGCGTAGCGTCCGCCTGTGCGATGCAATTGGTTGATAGCCGCAATCGCCAGACGCGCACCACTGGCACCCAGAGGGTGACCCAGCGCAATCGCGCCCCCGTTCGGGTTCACGCGAGGATCGTTATCAGCCAGACCCAGCATGCGAGTCACCGCCAGACCTTGAGCGGCAAAGGCCTCGTTCAGCTCGATCACATCCATTTGATCCAGAGTCAGACCCGCCAAAGCCAGCACCTTCTGGCTGGCAGGTGCCGGGCCAATACCCATGATGCGTGGCTCCACACCGGCAAACGCCATGGCCACCACACGAGCACGCGGAGTCAGGCCTTGGGCTTCGACGGTTGCCTTGTTGGCAACCAGCAGCGCGCAAGCACCATCGTTCACACCCGAGGCATTGCCCGCGGTCACGGAACCATCGGCACGCACGACAGGCTTCAAGCGAGTCAGGGACTCCAGAGTCGTGGCACGTGGGTGCTCGTCCTTATCCACCACAATGGGATCGCCCTTGCGCTGGGGAATGATCACAGGGGTAATTTCTTCAGCCAGAATGCCGGCTTCCTGGGCAGCGGCCGCACGCAGCTGGCTATTCAGGGCAAACACGTCCTGGTCTTCACGGGACACATTGAACTGCTGAGCCACGTTTTCAGCCGTTTCGGGCATGGAATCCACACCGTACTGCTCTTTCATGGCTTTGTTGATGAAGCGCCAGCCAATCGTGGTGTCATAAATACCTGCGCTGCGGGAGAACGCCGTTTCAGCCTTGCCCATGACGAAGGGAGCGCGGCTCATGCTTTCCACACCACCGGCCAGGATGAAGGAGGCATCGCCAGCGCGAATGGCGCGAGCAGCCGAACCAATCGCGTCCAGGCCCGAACCGCACAAACGGTTCAAGGTCACGCCAGGCACGTCCACGGGCAAACCGGCTAGCAGAGCGGACATCCGTGCCACGTTGCGGTTGTCTTCACCCGCCTGGTTGGCGCAGCCGTACATCACATCATCCAGCTTGCTCCAATCGATTTGGGGGTTGCGCTGCATCAGCGCGGCAATAGGCACCGCACCCAGGTCATCCGCCCTCACAGCGGACAGCGAACCGCCATAACGTCCGAAAGGCGTACGAATTGCGTCACAAATAAAGGCGTCCTGACTCATGAAATTCACCCTGATATCTTGAATAAAATCACGCGAGAGCACTATGTAGAGCGCTCGAAATCTACTGTTTTGATAGTAGCGCTTGAGTACAGCCGGGTTTTTTCTGGTGATTCAGCATGTCCGCAGTGCGGTCAGTTTAGCGCGTCCAGTCCCGAACGATCCGGCGGTCTATGCGCCAAAGCGCCTGGTACAGTGACAAGCCGAATCCGCAGCAGGAAAAGCTTATTCAATTCTCATACCCGCAACGCCAGGTAATCACGGCATTAAGAAAACAAGGCGCGTTCGCACAGGAACGCAGACGAAAGCCCTCTTTCCTGCACTCAAACCAATATGAGGACGCTCGTTTTTACAATCGCCAGCCGAACTACCCACTCAAAGCAGCGCTAGAACGGTTCGGCGCAATTAAGCGCTTGACCACTTGAAGCAACTTTCGCTTGTGCCAATTCTAGTCGGGCGGCCAGGATGTCAGCCTGGAAGGCCTCCTCACTCTGCACACGAGCCACCGCGGCGGCGCCTATCACACGCCCCGCCTCCACATCACTTTGCCAATGTACATTGCAAATGACACGGCTTTGACCGAAAGACAGGCCACGAGCCAGCAACTCATTACTTCGTTCGGGGCTGATCTGCGCCAACACTAGTGCCCATGCCCAGCCAGCAGCCGCATGGCCCGAGGGATAGGAACCATCATTGCGCAAAAACTCCTCATCCGCTGGCGTGCATGTATCTTCATTATGAAGATCGAAAGGACGCACCCGCTGATACTTGTTTTTGGCTCCGTAAGTGGATAGACCCGCATCAGGCAACAAGCGACGCATCATCTGATAAATAACCGGCGTGCTCTCTTGGTCGATTTGAACTCCCAATGCGCACGAATAATTCTGAGCGGGCCGTGGAAATACCAAGTCTGCATCTTGTTTAGCCAGTGCCCAGCGAGCTGACTCTTTTAAC
Source organism: Alcaligenes nematophilus (assembly GCF_026344155.1). Lineage (NCBI taxonomy): Bacteria > Pseudomonadati > Pseudomonadota > Betaproteobacteria > Burkholderiales > Alcaligenaceae > Alcaligenes > Alcaligenes nematophilus. The sequence goes on from NZ_JAPKMZ010000004.1 coordinate 397,465, forward strand.
TGCCCGGCAGCCCGACGCGCTTCTTCATCCCGGGCAAAGGCCGCACTATCTGCAACCGGCGGCGGATCGAGGAGCATCACACTATCCGGCAGTTCAGTTTGGTCCAAGTAACCAGCCACCCGCTTGACGGAAGAGTGACTTTCCTTGACTTCCAAATGTGTAGAAGGCTGAGCGCTCAACTGACCCGCCGACAAAACCAAGACACCGCCCACCAGGCCCAACAAGACAGGACGAACACGCAAAGCAGCAGACATAGCAGACCTCGACTAAAGGAGCAAAAAGCCCCGGTTTCGGAAAACGCCAACGGCCGCGTGTGAAGCTCTTGACCCGGCTGAGACCGGTAAACACTGAAGCTGCATCCCGGCACGATTGGACGACAATCCGCGATCTTGCCATTGCAGCCGCCAAACTGAATAGAGTGCTTGCCATTTGGTGCCACAGATCAAGCACCCTCATGGCCTGCTCATGGCATACTTCCCCCGTTGACATCCTCTACAGGCTCATCACCATGCAAGGCAACCCCGAAGTCCTCGACTATCTGAATCAACTGCTGCGCGGCGAACTCGCAGCGCGCGACCAGTACTTTATCCATTCCCGTTTTTACGAGCATCTGGGTTTCACGCAGCTTTACGAGCGTATGAACCACGAAATGGAAGAAGAAACACAGCACGCTGACGCCCTGATACGCCGCATCCTGATGCTCGACGGTATTCCCGACATGCGCCCCAATGCGTTTGAACCCGGCAAGGACGTGGTCGGCATGTTGCGCAAGGATCTGGAACTGGAATATGAAGTTCGCGCCGCTCTGCAAAAAGGCATGGCACTGGCAGAATCCGCCAGCGATTTCGTGACACGCGACATCATTCTGGCCCAGTTGCGCGACACGGAAGAAGACCACACCTACTGGCTGGAGAAGCAATTGGGCCTGATCGAAAAAGTGGGCCTGGAAAACTACCAGCAATCCCAGATGTAAGGTCTTCAAAAACAAGGCATGGCCGCACACGCCCTATGACTTGTTTTCATTGAAGCCAAAAAAAAAACCGCCAGCATGCGCATGGCGGTTTTTTATTGGCGGGTAGCCCTCCAATGAGCGCTACCCTCAACCTGGACGATTAACCCAGGTTCTTGGCAGCAAAGTCCCAGTTCACCAGGTTCCAGAAAATTTCCAGGTACTTGGGACGGGCATTGCGGTAGTCGATGTAGTAGGCGTGTTCCCACACATCACAGGTGATCAGGGCGACGTCGTCGGAAGTCAGCGTCGTGCCAGCGTTGCTGGTGTTGACGATGTCCAGGGAACCGTCGGCCTTTTTGACCAACCAGGTCCAGCCCGAACCGAAGTTGCCAACGGCAGACTTGGTGAAGGCTTCTTTGAAGGCGTCAAAGCTGCCCCATTTGGCATTGATGGCATCAGCCACTTTGCCGGTAGGAGCGCCGCCGCCGTTAGGGGACAGGCTGTTCCAGTAGAAAGTGTGGTTCCAAACCTGAGCAGCGTTGTTGAACACGCCACCGGAGGATTTCTTGACCACATCTTCCAGGGAAGCGTTTTCAAATTCGGTGCCAGCAACCAGATTGTTCAGGTTGGTGACGTAAGCCTGGTGATGCTTACCGTAGTGAAACTCCAAAGTTTCCTTGGAGATATGTGGCTCAAGGGCGTTGAGTTCGTATGGAAGAGCTGGAAGAGTGAATGCCATTTCAATTCCTTCTAAAAAAAAACCGTGTTTGGTATCCAACAAGGACGACGCAGCCTAGAGCAGATCGTGCGTGCGCACCACATCCACCGACACATGACCGCGACTCAACTCGACATCGAGTCGTTCACCAATCTTTAAGTCTAACGCATTTTTTACAACTTTCCCCTCGCTATCCCTGACTATGGCATATCCACGATTGATGATAAGGCGCGGGGACAAGGCTTGCAGCGTTTGCTGGGCCGCGGCCAGGCGCTGGCGACGCAAAACCAGCGCATGATCCAGACCTTTTTCCAGCCGTTGGAAAAGCATATTCAGATTTTGCTGTCTTGACGTCAGCTGAGGAATGCTGCGCTCCAAACGCGCCCTCAAGGTAGTCAGGCGCAACGCAGCAGTATCGGGGACGCTGCGAGCCACACGTTGCAGTCTTTGGGTGAGATGATCCAGACGTTGCTGCTGCTGGGCCAGGCGTTGATGCGGAGAGACCAATTTGGCTACCGCCCGATCCAGACGCAGAGAGGCCCGATCCAGATGACGCTGCACACCGTGGCTCAGCGCGCCCATACGCGCAAACACCTGTTCCAGTAACTGATCGCGCCCCAGACAGGCCAGTTCGGCGGCGGCGGTTGGCGTGGGTGCGCGCAAGTCAGCTACAAAATCAGCAATGGTGAAGTCTGTCTCGTGCCCCACCCCACTAATAATAGGGATAGGACTGGACGCGATCAGACGCGCCAGACCTTCGTCGTTAAAAGCCCAGAGATCTTCCAGACTTCCGCCCCCACGTACCAGCAAGAGCGTATCAACCTCGGCCCGCTCAATCGCCGTTTCCAAAGCTTGCCGCAATCGCGGCGGTGCCTCAGCACCCTGAACCGGAGCCGGGTAAATAATAAGGCGAACATGGGGGGCGCGCCGTTCCATGGCAGTGAGCACATCACGCAATGCAGCGGCGGCCAGAGACGTGATAATGCCGATGCTGCGCGGCAAGGTGGCAATAGGACGCTTGCGTTCCGGCTCGAACAGGCCTTCGCTTTGCAACTGCCCCTTCAGACGCAGAAACGCTTCGTGCAAATCCCCCAGGCCAGCGCGGCGCATGCCTTCGACCTGAACCTGAAAGTCGCCACGTGCCTCGTACAAGGTGACCGAGCAGCGAAACTCGAAGCGCTCGCCCGCACGCGGCACAAAGCCGACGGCCTGGGCACGCCCCCGAAACATGACGGCACGAACCGCGGCCTTATCGTCCTTGATGGAAAAGTACCAATGCCCCGAAGCGGCCTGGGTAAAGTTCGACACCTCACCACTGACCCAAACCACGGGCATATGCTCATCCAGCAATTGGCTGACACGGCGATTCAACTGTGCCACGGTCCATACCGCAGGTGCTCTAGATTCTTGATAATGCATCATATTCTTTGTTTTTGACTCGCCCCGAACTAGTTTTCCACCGCTCCGTATCCACAACTGTCATGCTTTTGTCAAATAGACGCCAAGACAATGGCTTCCGTTGAACACCTGATGCAGCACTTTATCGAAAGCGGATAAGCCATTGAAATTAAAGACTATTTATAAAAACATCAAGATGGTCGAAAATTAGCCAGAGAACCTCTAAACCACCGCCCGAGCCACTATGGGATGTTTTATACACAGAATTATCCACAGTTTTTGTGGATAGTTTTAGCACTACACCTATTACTTCAAATACATCAGGGGTTTGGCCGTGCTTTGTGGGAAAAGACCGTAAAGTGTACCGCGCTCGCGCCGGAACATTCCCGCAATGCGGACAGGGGCTCTACAATAAGCGCTGATTTATTTCGTGACCGGATAATAGACTCGTGCTTACTTTGATCCATGCCGCTGGCTGGCCTGTCTGGTTCCTGCTGGCCTGCTCCATTCTTGCCCTGGGTTTGATCCTGGAGCGTCTTTTAGCCCTGCGCAGCAAACGAATTCTACCGGCCGGACTGGCACGCCAGATCAGCGAGCTGACGGCCCAGAACCGGATTCAGGACGAGTCCCTGCCCCGCCTGTACGATAACTCCCCTCTGGGTCGAGTATTAGCCACCGTACTGAAAAACCGCCACCAAACTTCCGCCGTGCGTGAGTCTGCGGTCGAGGCAGAAGGTAAAGACATCAGCTACCAATTGAACAAGTACATTCCGGCACTGGGCACCATTGCCGTGATCGCCCCTTTGCTGGGCCTGTTTGGTACGGTTATTGGCATGATCGACATTTTTGCTGCCTACGACCCCGCCGGTGGCGACCCCAGCCTGATTGCCCGTGGCATTTCCGTGGCCCTGTACAACACCGCCCTGGGGATTCTGATTGCCGTCCCGGCCATGATCTTTCACCGCTACTTTCGCAGCCGTGCCGACTACCTGCTGCACTGCCTGGAAACGGAAGCGGGTGCGCTGGATCGTCTGCTGGCTCAGAGGGCCGTCTAATGCGCTTTCGCCGAGCCCAAGACCAGGACACGCTGGAACTGAACCTGGTGCCCTTGATAGATGTTTTGCTGGTGGTACTGATTTTTCTGGCTGCCAGCAGCACCTTCGTGCGCTATCGCCAGTTGGATGTTTCCTTGCCCCAGGCTCAGGCCCAGGCCGCCCAGACCACTGAACTGTTACTGGCTATCAGCCAGGACGGGCGCTACGCCTTGAACGGCATGTGGCTGGATGCCAGCAGTAGCTCTCCCCTTAGCCAAGCCTTGTCGAGCGAAAAGACTGACGAAAACAGCAGCCTACTGATTCTGGCCGATGCCCAAGCCCCCCACTTCGCGGTGGTACAGGCTATGGAGGCCGCCCGTCAGGTTGGCATTCATCGCATTCACTTTGCAACCCAGGCCCCATGAGCGTGCGCGTCCGCCTGACTCATTGGCTTCACCAGCAGTGGCAGAAAAAAGGCTGGTTCAGCCTTGTGATGCGCCCGCTTTCAGCGCTGGCTGCGCTCTTCGTACAGCGCAAGCAGCAACGCTACGAGCAAGATCCCGCCGCATCCTACCGCAGCCCGGTGCCGGTGATCGTGGTGGGCAATATCATCGTGGGTGGCGCAGGCAAAACCCCCGTCGTCCTGGCTCTGACCGAGCAATTGCGCGCCCTGGGATGGACACCCGGCATTGTCAGCCGAGGTTACGGGGTAGAGATCGGCCCCAGCCCGCGCGTAGGCCAAGGCCAATTGGCCGCCGAGCAATTTGGCGATGAACCTGCTCTGATTGCCGCCCAAACCCGGGCCCCCATCGCCGTTCACCCTCGCCGTGCGCTGGCGGCCCAGGCTTTGCTCAAGAAATTTCCGGCAGTCGACCTGATTATTTCGGATGACGGCCTTCAACATCTGGCCTTGCAACGCGATATGGAAGTCGTGGTACAGGATGCTCGCGGTGTGGGAAATGGCTTGCTGCTGCCAGCCGGACCATTGCGTGAAAGCCCCGAACGCCTGCGTCGCGTGGACTGGCTGATCAGCCAGATTGTGGCCGACCAAACGCCGCCTTCCACCCCTCAACCCACCGAGCCTGGCCGCGCCCTGAGCATGAGCCTGCGTCCTTATCAGCTGGAACACCTGAGTTCGGGCCGTCGCCTGAGCTGGTCGGACTGGTATCAGGAATACGGCCAGCAAGAACTGCAGGCGCTGGCCGCCATTGGCCAGCCCACCCGTTTTTTCACGATGCTGCGCGCTTGTGGTCTGCATCTGAGCCAGACTTTCCCCCTGCCCGACCATGCCGCCTTGCAAGCTCAGGACTTTCAGGCCCTGCATGAGGGGCCGGTACTCATTACCCGTAAAGACGCCGTAAAATGCCAGCACCTGAACGACCCACGTCTGTGGGTTGTGGATGTCCAGCCCGTGTTTTCACGCCCGGACTGGATTGCTGAACTGGATAGCCTGCTGCGCGAACGGCGCTCAACCTTACCCACATTACCCGGAGTTCAATAATGGAAGCTCGCCTACTCGAAGTGCTGGTCTGCCCCTTGTGCAAAGGCCCGCTGCGCCACGACCGCGAACAGCAAGAATTGGTCTGCAAGGCCGACAAACTGGCCTTCCCCATTTTGGACGGCATCCCTACCATGCTGATCAACGAAGCACGTCAACTGGACGCGCAGGAACCTTCCAGCAACTGATATGACTTTTTCCGTCATCATCCCTGCCCGCCTGGGTTCCACCCGTCTGCCCAACAAACCGCTGGCCGACATTGCAGGCCAACCCATGATCGTGCGTTGCGCTCAACAAGCCGCGCAAAGCGGGGCGCGTCAGGTCTGGGTGGCGACGGACTCACCGCAAGTGCTGGAGGCTGTCCGGGCGCATGGTTTCAATGCCTTGCTGACCGATGCAGAACACCCGACCGGCACTGACCGTCTGGCCCAGGCCGCTCGCCTGCTGGAGCTGTCCGAGGACGAGATCGTGGTCAATGTGCAAGGTGACGAGCCCCTGATTCAGCCCGAACACATCAATGCCGCCGCCAAGCTGCTGGCACGCAGCGAACAGGCCGACATTGCCACGCTGGCCGCGCCCATCAAGAACGCCGAGACACTCTTTAACCCCAATGCCGTCAAAGTGGTTTGCGACCTGCAAGGCCGCGCCCTGTACTTTTCCCGCGCTCCCATGCCCTGGGCCCGCGACGCGCTGGCCGGTGGCGAACAGGTACTGGCCGACGGGCTTCCCGCATTGCACCATATTGGCCTTTATGCCTACCGAAATCGCTTCCTGCAGCAGTACGCCCAGCTACCTCGTGGGCCACTGGAACACTTCGAGTCTCTGGAGCAACTGCGAGCCATGGAAAACGGCTTCCAGATTATGGTTCACCGCCTCCAGGAGATTCCTGCAGCCGGGGTAGACACCGAACAAGACCTGGAAAGAGTACGCGCTCACTTCGCAAATCGGTTATAAAAGATCTTTTTTCTGCTCTATCCGAATAAAAAATGCGCTAAATATGCTGCAACGCATCATACTGAAGCGAGAATCGGATCGACGCATTTCCTGGAGGAATTCATGCGACTCATACTGCTCGGGCCCCCTGGTGCCGGCAAAGGCACTCAAGCTGCTTTCATCACCGAGAAATTTGGTATTCCACAAATTTCCACGGGCGATATGCTGCGTGCCGCTGTCAAAGCCCAAACCCCGCTGGGTGTAGAAGCCAAAAAAATCATGGACGCCGGCGGCCTGGTTTCGGATGACCTGATCATCGGCCTGGTACGCGATCGCCTGCAAGCAGCCGACTGTGAGCCCGGCTACCTGTTCGACGGTTTCCCACGCACGATTCCCCAGGCCGATGCCTTGAAGGATGCCCAGGTCAAACTGGACTTCGTGATCGAAATCGACGTACCGGAAGAAAGCATCATCGAACGCATGAGCGGCCGCCGTATCCACGCTGCCAGCGGTCGTAGCTACCACGTCACCTTCAATCCACCCAAAACCCCCGGTGTGGACGATGTGACGGGCGAACCCTTGCTCCAGCGCGACGATGACCGCGAGGAAACCGTACGCCACCGCTTGTCTGTCTATCGCGAGCAGACCCGCCCTCTGGTCGATTACTACTCGCAATGGTCAGCCACCGGCGACCCGCAAGCTCCGGCCTATCGCAAGATTTCCGGCGTGGGCAGCGTCGATGAGATCCGCCAGCGCATTGTGGACGCCCTGGCAAGCTAAGTAAGTCAAGATTCAGCCGGCCCCAAAAGGGCCGGTTGTTTATTATCCAAGGGAGACAAGCTCATGCAAATCAATAACAAGACTTTTATTGTCACCGGCGGCGCATCGGGTCTGGGCGCAGGCACCGTACGTATGCTGGTTGAAAACGGCGCCCGCGTGGTGATCGCCGATATTCAGGACGAGGCCGGTGAGGCTCTGGCCAAAGAGCTGGGCCAACTTTATCAGCGCTGTGATGTTACTTCCGAGCAAGATGCCCAGGCCGTCGTGGATCTGGCTTGCCAGGACAGCGCCCGCCCCCTGTTCGGACTGATCAACTGTGCCGGCGTGGCTCCCGCCTCGCGCACGGTAGGACGCAATGGCCCGCACACGCTGGACCTGTTCCAGAAAACCGTCATGATCAACCTGGTCGGCACCTTCAATATGTGCCGCCTGGCCGCTGCGGCCATGGGCAGCAACACCCCCGAAGCCTCGGGCGAGCGTGGCGTGCTGATCAACACCGCTTCGGTAGCCGCCTATGATGGCCAGATTGGCCAAGCCGCTTACGGTGCTTCCAAAGCCGGTGTGGTCGGTTTGACCCTGCCTCTGGCCCGCGACCTTGCCCAGACCGGCATCCGCGTCATGACGATTGCTCCCGGTATCTTCGGCACCCCCATGATGTTTGCCATGCCTCAGGAAGTTCAGGACTCCCTGGCGGCCAGCATTCCTTTCCCATCGCGCCTGGGTCGCCCTGAAGATTTCTCCCAACTGGTGCAGAGCATCATCAATAATGAAATGCTCAATGGCGAAACCATCCGTCTGGATGGCGCTATTCGTATGGCACCAAAATAACTTTCTGTATCGGCTCCAATGGGTTTGTTTCGCTCGGCGGCCACAATTAGTGGCCTGACGCTGCTGTCTCGTATCACCGGACTGGCACGCGATATTCTGATTGCCCGTGCCTTTGGGGCGGGCCCGCTCACCGACGCTTTCTGGGTGGCATTTCGCATTCCCAATCTGCTGCGACGCCTGTTTGCAGAAGGAGCGTTTTCACAAGCCTTTGTCCCCATCCTGGGGCAGGTGCGCAAGGAGCACGAGCAGGACAAGGTCCAGCAATTGCTGGACCGCGTCGCCCTGCTGCTGACCTTTGCTGTCATGCTGGTCACTGCCATTGGCATTGTTGCGGCCCCCTGGGTCGTCAGTGCCATGGCCAGTGGCCTGACCGCCCCCGAGCGACAAACCGAATTTGGTGCCGCCATCACCATGACGCGCATGATGTTCCCCTACATCATCTGCATGTCGCTGGTGGCTTTTGCCTCTGCGGTACTGAACACCTGGAGCCGCTTTGCGGTTCCGGCTTTCACTCCTATCCTGCTGAATCTGTCCATGATTGGCGCCAGCCTGTTTCTGGCCCAGCATATGGAAACACCCATTTACGCCCTGGCCGTTGGGGTGATGGTGGGCGGTCTGGCCCAATTGCTGGTGCAATGGAGCGCATTGGCCCGTCTGGGCCTGTTGCCACGATTCTCGCTACGACTGGGTGAAGCGCGCCGCGACCCTATCGTGCAGCGCATTCTTAAACAGATGCTGCCCGCCATTCTGGGCGTTTCTGTTGCGCAGATTTCCCTGCTGATCAATACCAATATCGCCACTTGGCTGCAGTCCGGCAGCGTGACCTGGCTGTCCTTTGCCGACCGTCTGATGGAGTTCCCCACTGCCCTGCTAGGTGTGGCACTGGGCACGGTCTTGCTGCCCAAGCTGTCGGCCGCCCATGCCGGCAAGGACGACAAGAATTACAGCGGCTTGCTGGACTGGGGCCTGCGCCTGGTCCTGCTGCTGGGCCTGCCTGCCGCCCTGGGCATGGCCTTGCTGTCCGACGGCCTGGTCGCCACCCTGTTTCACTACGGTGCGTTTGCAGCCGCTGATGTTGCCCAGACCAAATTGGCAGTCGGTGCCTATTCGGTTGGTCTGGTGGGCCTGCTGGCCATCAAGATTCTGGCCCCCGGTTTTTACGCCCGCCAGGATATTCGTACACCGGTGCGCATTGCCATTGCCGTCCTGATCATTACCCAGCTCTTTAACCTGGTACTGGTGCCCACGTTTGCCCATGCCGGGCTGGCCTTGTCGATTGGCCTGGGTGCCACCGTCAATGCGCTGACCTTGCTGGTCATGCTGCGAAAGCGCGGCATTTACCAGCCCAATCATGACTGGTTACGTTTTTTCCTGAAGATTATTCCCGCCCTGGCTGCTCTGGCCGCCGTCCTCTTGCTGGCTGACCGTTATATCGACTGGATCAGCCTGGGAGCCACGCCCCTGCTGCGTGTGCTGTATCTGGGCGGCGTGTTGCTTGCCAGCGGCATTTCCTATTTCGGCATGTTGTTTATCGTAGGCATTCGCCCCTCTTACTTTACAAAGCGGGCTTAGTATCCTAGAATAATTGTCTTTGCCGATTAAACTTTAAAACTTAGGCTTTATTAAAAATGGCTAATTCCGCACAAGCACGCAAGCGCGCCCGCCAAGCAGTGGCTCGCAACAAACACAACGCCAGCATCCGTTCCATGCTGCGTACCGCTATCAAGCGCGTTCGCCAGGCTATCGAAGCCGGTGACAAAACCGCTGCTAACGAAGTATTCCGCAAAGCGACCAGCATCATTGATCGCGTTGCCGACAAGAACATCATTCACAAGAACAAGGCTGCCCGCCACAAGAGCCGCCTGTCTGCTGCTATCAAGGCCCTGGCCTGATTGCTGAAGATTTTTAATGGTTTAATCGGCTCTGGCCTAAAAACCAGTTAGAAAGGGGGTGCTTAGCACCCCTTTTTTATTAGCCACAAAACCATTGCCTGAACATGCAGGCCAATCATGCTAAGTTATGGATTTGCTTTTTCATTAGCGAGTCCCCATGACACGTCCCATCGTGCTGCAACTGGCATCTTTGGCCCAGCACCCTTCTTTTGACGAAATCGACCGTCATTTCGAGCGCATTGTCCTCCAGGACCTGAACCAGCTCTCTGCCCAGCAGATCGAACGCGTACAGGTACTCCTGACCAGCGCTGTCACTGCTACCCCCGCTTCCTTGATGGACCGCCTGCCCGCTTTGAAAGCGATTTGCAGCGTAGGGGTAGGCTACGACTCCATCGACGTACAGGCCGCCAAACAGCGCGGTATTCAGGTCAGTACCACTCCTGATGTTCTGAACGATTGCGTGGCCGATATGGCCTGGGCCTTGATGCTGGATGCGGCTCGCCGTGTGACGGAATCGGATCGCTACGTGCGTGCTGGTCTGTGGGACAGACCCAATGGTTTCGGGCTGGGGACACGGGTCAGCGGCAAGAAGCTGGGCATTGTGGGCCTGGGACGCATTGGCCAGACCATTGCCCGCCGCGCCAGTGGCTTTGATATGGAACTGCGCTATCACAACCGCCGTCCACGTCACGATGTGCCCTGGCACTACGAGCCTTCCCTAATCGAACTGGCCCATTGGGCAGACATCATGGTGATTGCTGCCGTCGGTGGCGATGAGACACGGGGACTGATCAATATAGACGTGCTGAACGCCTTGGGTCCCAAAGGGATTCTGGTCAATATTGCCCGCGGCAGCGTGGTCGATGAAAGCGCACTGATTGCCGCCCTGCAGGAAGGACGACTGGGCTCTGCCGGGCTGGATGTGTTCGAGAATGAACCCCAGGTGCCCCAGGCCTTGCGCGATCTGAACCAGGTCGTTCTGGCACCGCACACGGCCAGTGCAACGCACGAGACACGCGAAGCCATGCTCTCGCTGACGCTGGAAAATGTATTGCAGTATCAAAAAACCGGCAAAGTGCTCACGCCGCTTACCGTATAAAAAAACAAGTCGCCTACCGTTTTAGCGGTGGCGACTTATTGAATGCGCTGTCTGAATCAGGAATCGACAGGGTCCATATTGTCGGGATCAATGCCGCTGGTTTTTAAATTATTATCATCGGCAAAGCCACAGACGAATTTCCAGGCCAAAGGTTCAAGCTCTCGCAGGCGCGCATCCACCACCACACATCGCACGCCGTCAATCAATCGCGGCACCACATAGGGCGAATAAGTCAGATGACCACCCATCGCCCCAGCGGGACGGAACTGGGACATTACACCGGCCAAGCGTTCTGCCCAATCACTGGGACGAAAGCGCTGATCCTGCCGGGTCACACCATGGATTACAAGTTGCTTCACTGGCTCTGTCATAACAATTAATCGCTAATCGTGCAGTTCAGGTATGCTGCACCTTTTCCTTTCTCGCCACGCATTGTATCCGATCGCGGCCACGCAAAGCCCGGGATTCAATAAATTAGCCGCTTGACAATTTATTGCTAATCATTACTTTGCCCTCTCGCTTTATTCCAAAACCAAACGGTTTCCCCTTCCCCGCCACAGGCCGGCTTTGCTCTTAATAGCCGGACAGGTTAAGATGGCTTTCTTTATCCGCAGGATTTTTTTATGGATGCCATCGTGCAAGCAGGACCGCTTCGGCACTTTCTGCAATTTCGCGACTTTTCTCACGACGAAATTTTATATGTGCTGGAACGCGCACGCCTGATCAAAGACAAGTTCAAACGCTATCAGCCGCACCACACATTGCACGACCGCACCCTGGCGATGGTTTTTGAAAAAGCCAGCACCCGTACCCGTGTTTCGTTTGAAGCCGGTATGTATCAGTTGGGCGGTTCGGTCATTCACCTGACCACCACCGACTCGCAGCTGGGCCGCTCCGAACCTATTGAAGATACCGCCCGCGTGGTTTCACGCATGGTCGATATCGTCATGATTCGTACCTTCGAGCAGACTCGTCTGGAGCGCTTTGCCTCCCACTCGCGGGTGCCGGTCATCAATGGCCTGACCAACGAATTTCATCCTTGCCAGATTCTGGCCGACATCTTCACCTTTATCGAACACCGTGGCGATATCAAGGGCAAGACCGTGGCCTGGATTGGTGACGCCAACAATATGGCCTACACCTGGCTGCAAGCGGCGGAAATCCTGGGCTTCACCCTGCATGTGTCGGCCCCTAACGGCTACCACCTGGAGTCGGATCGCACCGGCAACCCGGATTCCAGCATTCTGCGTGAATTCGACGACCCACTGGAAGCCTGCAAGGGCGCGCACCTGGTCACCACCGACGTGTGGACCAGCATGGGTTACGAAGACGAAAACGAAGAGCGCCGCAAAGCCTTTGCTGACTGGTGTGTGGATCAGGAAATGATGGATGTGGCCGACCCAGAAGCCATCTTCATGCACTGCCTGCCCGCTCACCGTGGCGAGGAAGTAACCGGCGAAGTCATTGACGGTCCACAAAGTGTGGTCTGGGACGAAGCCGAGAACCGCTTGCACGTACAGAAAGCATTGATGGAGTTCCTGATTCTGGGTCGTCTGGAAGCCTGAGTGCTTCTACACGGAGCAGACTTTGCTCAATGACATAAAAAGGGGATACGTCGTATCCCCTTTTTAATACCGGATCGCTTCACATGCCTATCCAAATGTGATTCACATAATCCCTTTGAATATACGTTCCAAACTGGCGTACTGCTGATCCTTTAACCGCCCAACTCAAGTACTCAAAGCGTCAGGCAATGCGATAAGCGATCTCAAGCAACACCGCCCACATCAACACCAGATTCGCTTTATTCCTGGATTTCCAAACCCGCCAAACGATAGCCAACCTGCAACTCCGTCAGCAGATATTTGGGTTGTGCCGCATCCTCTTCCAGCTTTTGGCGCAGCTGCATCATGTACACCCGCAGGTAATGAGGCCGATCGGAATACGCCGCTCCCCAGGTTTGATGCAGCAAATGTTGGTGCGTCAGCACCTTGCCATGCCCCCGAATCAAGGCCGTCAGCAAGCGAAACTCGATCGGTGTCAAATGCACCGCCTCCCCGTCCCGCGTGACCTCATGGGAAGCCAGATCCACCTGCACGTTCCCAAAGCGAACCCGCGAAGACGCCGCCTGAACATTCGGAACCAGCTGAGAGCGCCGTAACAAGGCCCGGATCCGGGCCAGCAGCTCCGGTACGCCAAAGGGCTTGACCAGATAATCGTCCGCCCCGGCATTCAAGGCTGCTACTTTTTCTTCCTCTCGCTCACGCGCCGACAGCACCAGAATGGGCGAATACACCCAGCTGCGCAGATCACGAATCAAGTCCTTGCCATCCCCATCGGGCAGGCCCAAATCCACAATCATCAAATCAGGGCGACGGGTTGCCGCATCCATGCGCGCCTGCGCCAGCGTGCTGGCCTCAATCACGGACATGCCTTCCTGCTCCAAGGCAATTCGCACGAAACGACGAATATTGGATTCGTCCTCCACGATCAGTATCTGGGCTTTGTTCATGTCAGTAGCTCATCACCATCCATACGGTGGGCCGCTTTCCAGGGCAGGCGAATCTCGAAGATCACGCCATGGGGCATACGCGGCTTGGCGCTGATCGTACCACCATGTGCGGCAATAATCGTGCGGCACAGGCCCAGACCCAAGCCCACACCTGCCACAGAGGACTCTTTCTGCCCCCGGGTAAACGTATCGAACAAGCGCTCGGGATCACCGGGCGGCAGGCCTGGCCCGTCATCACTGATCATTAAATACATGGACTGACCAGAACACAGGCCGCGCAGGGAAATCGTACTGGTGACGGGCGTATATTTGGCGGCATTATCCAGCAGATTCGTCACCACTCGCTCCAGCAAAACACCATCCACCTCGATCAAAGGCAGGTCGGCCGCAAACTCGGTCACCACCTTGCGAGGCTGCAAAGCCGCTGAGCAACGGGCAACGGCAATCCCCACAATCTCGCCCAGGGCATGCCATTCCTTATGCAACTTCACCCCTTCGCTTTGCATACGCGCCAGATCCAGCAGGTTGGATACCTGGCGGCGCAATTCGTCCGATTCAATGCGGATCGATCGGGCAATATCCGTGCGCTCGGTTTCACTCAAGCCTTTGGGCTGCTCCAGCGTTTCTGCCAGGCCTCGAATCACAGTCAAGGGCGTGCGTAAATCGTGCGAGACAGCGGATAGCAAGGTATTGCGCATTTTCTCCCCCTCCATGCGCAGCACCGTATCCTGAGCGATTTCCACATAATGAATTCGCTCCAGAGCCTGGGCCAAGGTAAAGCAACAAGCATCCAGCAAGCGCCGTCCATCCGGTGTCCTCAAGGAAGCGGCTCCGCCGGACTGCACCACCAAGACCCCACGCGGGGCCATGGGGCCTTTCAAGGGCAGATACAGGGCACTGGCACCGCTCAGGGTTTCAGTGCCATTACCGGCGGCTTCCATATGATCAAACACCCACTGCGCCACCGATAGCTCTATAAAGCCTGTATGACGAGTCGCTACCAACTGGTTTTGCTGATCCGGCACCACCAGTACCACCTGCATCTCGAACAAAGGTTCCAGCGTATCGCGGCAGACCGCCAGGACTTGTTCCAGGGCCAAGGCTCCGGCCAAGTCCCGGCTGACACGAGTCAATGCCGCAGCACGGCGTTCACCATCACGGGCAGCCCTGGCTTCGGCCTGCAGCTTGGCAGCCAGTTGGCCAATAATCAGCGCCACTCCTAGCATGACACCGAAGGTAAAGACATATTGGGTATCCGTTACCGAAAAGGAATAACGCGGCTCGACAAAAAAGAAGTCGAAAAACGCCACTGACAGCAAAGAAGCCCATACCCCCGCCAGTCGTCCCAAACGCAGGGCAATAAAGACCACAGTGATCAGGAACAGCATAATCACGTTGGAGAGCTCGAAAAAGGGCAAGAGCTTCTCGGCCAGCAAGGTGGTCACAACGCAAATAATGGACGCAATCGACAAGGCCTTGCCTTGTGCCATGGGTTGTTCCAGCTCCAGGGGCCGTATGGGCCGCTGTACCGTATCCATACGCAGCAGCAGCAAACCAATTTCAGGGTTGCTGCGCGCCAAGCGCTCGGACAGGCGAGTGCGCCAGGGCCAGATAGATCGCACTGACGAGTTTCCCAAAATCAGCTTGGTCGCATTGCGCTGACGGGCATAGGCCAAAATCGTGTGCGCCACATCCTGCCCGGCAATATTGGCAAACTCGGCTCCGGCATGCTGAGCACTGGCCGCCAAGCGCACCAGTGCTTCCTGCGCCTTGATCTGCCCGCTTTCCTGCGGCGTATCCACATGCAGCACAATCCAGGGCGTCTGCAATTGCTGGGCCAAGCGCGCCCCCTCCCGAATCAGAGCTTCCTGGGCGCTATCGGCACTGACGCATACCATCAGTAACTCACGTGTCGGCCAAACTGTCCGGATCGCATGGGAGATCCGATACACATGCACGTCCGCATTGACCCGATCCGCCACCCGGCGCAAAGCCAACTCACGCAGAGCAATCAGATTGCCGCGACGAAAGAAGTTCTGACGCGCGTGGGCCACCGAGTCGGCCAGATACACCTTGCCCGCACTCAGACGAGACAAGAGATCATCCGGCGGCAGATCCACCAGCAAAACATCGGCCGCTCGATCGAAAATCCGGTCTGGCACCGTCTCCCGGACCCGTACCCCGACAATGCCGCCCACCACCTCATTCAGACTATCCAGATGTTGCACATTGAGCGCGGTATACACATCAATGCCCGCATCCAGCAACTCCTCCACATCCTGCCAGCGCTTGGCGTGTCGACTGCCTTCAATATTGGAGTGCGCCAGCTCGTCCACCAGCAGCAGTTGATAACCCGAGGCCAAGGCGGCATCCAGATCAAACTCCGTCACCACCCGCCCCTGACGTTGATACTCCTTGCGGGGCAGCACGGGCAAACCGTCAATCAGAGCCTGGGTTTCCTGGCGGCCATGGGTTTCCACAATCCCGATAGCCACGGACACGCCCTCGGACTGGCGTTGATGCGCCTCCTTGAGCATGGCGTAGGTTTTCCCTACGCCCGCACAAGCGCCGAAGAAAATCTTGAGCTGCCCGCGACGAGGCTGGTGCGGATCTTCGCCAATCACCTGCAGCAGCTCATCCGGGTCCGGCCTATCCTCAAGTGACATGAATCTGCGCACTCCATCCAGAAAATTGCTATTGATCTTACGCTCTTATCCAAAAAACGGCGTCAGCAGCAAATCAATCAGCTTGATGCCTATGAAAGGGGCGATCAGCCCTCCCAAGCCGTAAATCAGCAAGTTGCGTTTCAGCAAACGGCTGGCCGGTTCGGCCCGATACTTCACACCCCGCAAGGCCAAGGGAATCAAGGCGATGATGATCAAGGCGTTGAAAATGACTGCCGACAGGATGGCGCTAGCCGGACTATGCAGCTGCATCACATTTAAGGCACCCAAAGCAGGATACGTGACCACAAAAGCCGCAGGAATAATCGCAAAGTACTTGGCCAGATCATTGGCAATGCTGAAGGTGGTCAAGGCTCCGCGCGTCATGATCATCTGCTTGCCCACTTCCACCACACGCAGGAGCTTGGTGGGGTTACTGTCCAGATCCACCATATTGCCGGCCTCTTTAGCCGCCTGGGTGCCGCTGTTCATGGCCACGGCCACATCGGCCTGCGCCAGAGCAGGCGCATCATTCGTGCCGTCGCCAGTCATGGCAACCAGGCGACCTTCATCCTGATAGCGCCGAATCAATTGCAGCTTGTCCTCGGGCGTGGCCTCGGCGAGATAATCATCCACCCCGGCTTCGGCCGCAATGGCAGCGGCGGTCAGCTTGTTGTCCCCGGTAATCATGACAGTCTTGATGCCCATGGCGCGCAACTCGGCAAAGCGCTCCTTGATACCGCCTTTAACGATATCCTTGAGCTCCACCACACCCAGCACCTTATTACCTTCAGTGACGACCAGCGGTGTGCTGCCCCGGCGAGCGACCTCATTGACCAAGGTGTCCAGTTCGCGAGGAAACACGCCGCCCAGGGACTCGATATGGGAGCGCATGGTATTTGCCGCCCCTTTTCGAATCTGACGACCCTCGATATCAATGCCGCTCATGCGTGTATGGGCGCTAAAGGCAATGGTCTGCGCACCTTGCAATTCACGACCACGCAAAGTGAAAAGCTGCTTGGCCAGCACCACAATGGAGCGTCCTTCGGGGGTCTCGTCCGCCAACGATGCCAATTGGGCTGCGTCTGCCAAGGCCTGTTCCGATACCTGCGGCGCAGGCAAAAAGGCCGAGGCCTCCCGATTACCCAGCGTAATGGTGCCTGTCTTGTCCAGCAGCAGAACATCCACGTCTCCCGCCGCCTCGATAGCGCGGCCCGAGCTGGCCAGCACATTGGCTTTCATCATGCGGCTCATCCCGGCGACACCTACCGCCGACAGCAAGGCACCGATGGTAGTCGGAATCAGACACACCAACAGAGCAATCAAGGCGGTAATCGTAACGGGCGAACCTTGGCCGGTCAGCACCGTTGCAAAGCTGGAGAAAGGCAGCAAGGTCACGCACACCAGCAAAAAGATCAGCGTCAGGGCAACCAGCAAGATATTCAAGGCAATCTCGTTTGGCGTCTTGCCGCGCTTGGCGCCCTCCACCATCGCAATCATGCGATCCAGAAAAGCCTCACCCGGTTTGGCGGTGACCCGCATCACGATCCAGTCAGACAGAACGCGGGTTCCCCCCGTCACAGAACAAAAGTCGCCCCCCGACTCCCGGATAACCGGCGCCGATTCACCCGTAATGGCGGACTCGTCTACCGACGCTGCCCCCTGCAGCACTTCGCCATCAGCCGGAATAATCTGGCCCGCTTCAACCAGCACATAGGCACCGGGCAGCAGTTCGTCGCTGGGGACAGGCCAGGCGCGGCTATCACGGGCGGGGCCTTTCAGAACCTTGGCCATGACCCGCTTGCGCGTAGAACGCAGCGCATCAGCCTGCGCTTTACCCCGGCCTTCTGCCACGGCTTCGGCCGCATTGGCAAACAGGACTGTAAACCACAGCCAGGCTGCAATAGACCAGATAAAACCAGCGGGGGCCTCACCCTGCCCCATCAAGGCCTGCACGCCCAGCAAGCTGGTGACGATACTGCCCAGATACACCACACACATCACCGGGTTCTTGAACTGCACCCGAGGCGACAATTTCTTGAAGGCTTCCTTGCACACCGTGCCCCAGGGCACGGCCTGAAATGCCGTCGAACGCTCGGCTTCTTGCGGGGCTTTCAGATCAGTAATAGACATAATGACACCTGCTCCTAACGCACTGCGGGCTGGGCACGCTTGGCCATGTCCAGCGCCAGATTAAGCTCCAAGACCTGCACGCGTGGCTCGCCCAGCACCCCTAATTGACGAGCACTGGTATAGCGATCAATCAGGACCTGGACCTGAGCCAGCGGCATACCGCGCACTTTGGCGATACGAGCGGCCTGCAAACGGGCGTTGGCCACCGAAATATGCGGGTCCAAACCCGATGCCGACGCTGTGACAGCATCTACAGGCACGGGAGCATCCTCTGCCAAACCGTTCATCAGGCGATATGCCCTGCTGCGTTCTGCCACAGCCTCCAGCAAACTTTTGCTTAATACCCCCTGATTGCTGGCACCACTGGCCGCCGCGTTATAGGGCTGCGCAATGCTTTTGGAAGGGTCAGCCGGATCGGCTCCCAACGTCGCGCTGGGACGCCCATGGAAATACTCGGGCTGACTGAAATACTGACCAATCTGGCGTGAACCCACGAGCTGGCCGTCACGCAGAATCAGGCTGCCCTTTGCCTGCTCCGGGAACAGGGCGGTGCCGATAAAGGTCGTGGCCAACGGGTAGGCAATGCCCGTCAACAGCATAAAAAACAAGGCGGACAGCAGCACGGGACGCAAGAAGCTTTTCATCGTCGGTGCCGCCGGTGTCGAAACCATAAATTGATGGGTAGACATGACAGTCAATCCTCAAAAAGTAATGCCATCGAGCATCAACAGGTGCTCCACAATCGGGCCCAGCGCCAGTGCAGGCAGGAAAGTCAGCCCGCCCACCACCAGCACCACGAAAATCAACAGGCCGGTGAACAAGGGGGTGGCCGTCGACAAGGTGCCTGGTCCGGCAGGAACCGCTTTCTTGGCAGCCAGCACACCGGCCAGAGCCAGCAGGGGCAGCAGGGTCAGATACCGCCCCACCAACATGGCCAGCCCTATCGTTGTATTGAAGAAAGGTGTGTTCGCGTTGAAACCTGCAAAGGCGGAACCGTTATTAGCCGTACCCGAGGTATAGGCGTACAGAACTTCGCTGAAACCATGCGGCCCCATATTGGACAGACTGTCCATGGTGGATGGCAGCACGCTGGCCAAGGCCGTAAAGCCCAGAATGCTGAAGGCATGCGCCAGCATGGCCAGCATCACGTACTTCATCTCCCGCGCCTCGATCTTCTTGCCCAAGAACTCCGGGCTGCGCCCTATCATCATGCCCACCAGAAACACCGTCAGAATGGCGTAGCTGACCAGGCTGATAAAGCCCACGCCTATCCCGCCAAACACGTTGTTCAGCATCATTTGGGCAATCGGCACCAGGCCACCCAAAGGCGTCAGCGAAGAGTGCATGGCATCGACCGAGCCGGTAGTCGCAGCCGTGGTCACGGTGGCAAACAAGCTGCTTTGCGCCACACCGAAGCGCAGTTCCTTGCCTTCCAGATTGCCACCGCCCATCGTGCTGCTTTGTGTTTGGTCCACCCCCAGGGAAGTCAGCAAAGGATTGCCTGCCTGTTCGGCGCTATAAATCAGGGACAGAAAACCGATGAACATCACCAGGAAGGCCGCAAAGAAAGCCCAACCCTGGCGACGACGAGCCAGCATGGAGCCAAAGGCGTAAGTCAGGGCCGAGGGCACCAGCAACATGCTGAGCATATGCACGGTATTGGTCAGCGGCGTAGGGTTTTCAAATGGATGAGCCGCGTTCATACCAAAGAAGCCGCCCCCATTAGTCCCCACATGCTTGATGCTTTCAAGGCTGGCTACTGGCCCCAGAATTATCTGCTGCTTGAGACCTTCCAGCGTATTGACCACGACATCCGAGCTCAGTGTCTGTGGCATCCCCTGCCAGATATACAGCAAGGCCAGCAGGAAGCTGCACGGCAAGAGCAAGCGATACAAGGAGCGGGTGAAATCCACCCAGTAGTTGCCAATATCCGCCGAGCTTTTACGGCTTAAGCCACGGATGAAACCTCCTGCCGCTGCCAGACCCGTTGTGGCACTGATCATCATCAGAAAGGTGATGGCCGCCATTTGGGAAAAATTGGACAGACTGGATTCACCCGAGTACGCCTGCCAATTGGTATTGGTCGTAAAAGACACAGCGGTATTGAAGGCCAGGTCAGGCGTTTGCGCGGCGCGCTGCAGGCTGTCGCCGGGAATCCAGCCCTGCACCCGCAAAAGAATATATCCCAGAAGCAACATGGCGGCATTGCTCAACAAGAGCGCCAGACCATATCGCTTCCAGGACATTTTCTCTTCAGGATTCACGCCCAGCAGCCGATACGTGCCACGTTCGATCAGGCTGTGATTGGGGCTACTGAAAAAATGGGCAATCCATTTACCCACCACCACTAACAAGACCGTAGAGACGGCCAGAATAACTAGAAACTGCATCAGATCGTCCAGCATGACAGCTCCTCTTACAGCTTCTCGAGACCAAGAACAAATCCGGTCGCCATCGCAAAGAACGCGAACAGCACCGCTAAAAATAGAAAATCACTCATATGCACACCTGTTCCCACAATAAACACTTGCTGGCCTGAACTTAGAATTTTTCGGCCTTGAGCAAGGCATAGAACAAATAGATAAACAGCCCCAGAGAAATCCCTCCTGCCAGAACCGTAAAAAAGGACGCACTCATCCCGAACTCCTGATCAATGCTGACTTGCAGCAGACAGAGAAAGTCTAGGAGTGGCGGCATAAATTCAGAGCAGTGTTTACTGGCCCGCGTATAAAGACGGCATATGGATTTGGGCCAGGGCGACACCGGCACGCTCCAGCAACTGATCTGTCCAGCGTTGATAAGTCTGTCTGGCAATAAGGTGCAAAGTGCTCAGATGCTGATCCAGGCCCAACAAGATATGTTCCGCATCCTGGGCCGCCGGACCGTATACCTGCTCCAACTCGCAGCGGCCGTGATCACACCACTGACGGATGCTGTCGGCAGTCACTTCCAGGTGGCCTTGAAAGGCCCAATGCGGGCCCAGGCAAAAACCTTTATTCAGGCAATGTGGGCCGTATAAAGTCCGGCTGGCCCCCGAGGGAATCTGGAAGGTGTCGTAATGCCAGTTGAACAGCATGGCACGCCTGGGCAGGCCCATGACACGCCGGGCGTAGGGACTGCTCCAGACCTGGCCCCAGCCTATGTTCGGATACGGATTGCGCTGCACGCGGGCCCCCAGGGAACGCGCCAGCAGTTGTGCCCCGAAGCAATGCCCCAAAACCGGAACATGACGCTGAACCGCATCCTGCAACAAGGCATGCTCCTGCTCTATCCAGGGCAAAAGATCATTGACACTGCGATCACTGCCCAGCACCACCACCCCGCTGTAATCACGAGCCGACACGGGCGCCCGGCCATCCAGCGGCGACATGCACAAGTGATAGGGAAGACCGTAGCTCTCCAGATGATCCAGCAGCACCCCCGGCCCTTGCGTGACCTCGTGCTGCAAAACAAGAATGGGTTTCATGAGATGAAAGCCTGACCGCGCAGGCCTGTTGTTCAGGAGAACTCACTGTAGAACTGGCCGTATCAAGACCAGGATCTGTTTGCGATCAGGCTCGTATAAGTGGCATCAAGGGGGTTCCTGCTGCACACAAAAACCCAGGACCGTCATTTGCCTGACATATGCCTTTGCTCAAATGTAATCGTTTTCATTTTGACGGCTGGGTGTCATGGCCAACATAGGAATACTGGATGTCGCCAGAGCAGCACAGGTATCGGTTGCTACGGTCTCGCGCGTGCTCAATGAGCCGGAAAAGGTGGGTGAGAAAACCCGCCTGCGCGTGCAAGCCGCGATCGACGCACTGGCTTATGAGCCCAATGCCTCGGCACGCAGTCTGCGCAGCCAGCGCAGCCGAGTCATCGGCGTGGTCTTGCCGACCTTGCTCAACCCCGTCTTTGCCGAGTGCCTGAAGGGCATCGCCGATACCGCAGCCCGCGGCGGCTATGCCATCCTGCCCTTCTTTACCGACTACCACCTGGAACGTGAATCCCAGGCAGTGGCCTTGCTCCTGGCCAGTAATGTGGAAGGCATTGTGCTGGTGGTCTCCAACCCGGCTCACTCTCCTGCTTTAGGTCGGCTGAACAAGACACGCTGTCCCTACGTCCTGGCGTACAACCTGCATCCCGAGCATCCTTGCGTCACCGTCAACGGCGAGCAGGCCATGATTGAATTGATCGGCCACTTGGCAAGGCAAGGGCATCGCCGCATTGCCATGGTAAGCGGTCATCTGCACGTGTCTGATCGCGCCCAGCAACGCAGCCGTGGCTATCTGAAAGGAATGGACAAGGCTGGCCTGGTGCCCATGCCACTGCTGGAAGTGCCTTTCATGGATCAAGGAGAGCAAGAGCAAGCACCGTCTTCTGAGGACGTGCATCTTGCCAGCGTCGCCCGACTCTTGCGCCAACCGGAACGCCCCACAGCCATGATTGGCTCCAACGATCTGATTGCCATTCGCTGTCTGCGCACGGCACAGCAGATTGGCCTGCAGGTTCCCAACGATATCAGCGTGATCGGCTTTGACGGCATCGC
The DNA here is from genome assembly GCF_026344155.1 of Alcaligenes nematophilus. Classification (NCBI taxonomy): domain Bacteria; kingdom Pseudomonadati; phylum Pseudomonadota; class Betaproteobacteria; order Burkholderiales; family Alcaligenaceae; genus Alcaligenes; species Alcaligenes nematophilus. The sequence continues at coordinate 420,436 of NZ_JAPKMZ010000004.1, forward strand.
CCTGGGCGCTGAACTGTTTCCACGCCCGGCCACCATCGCACAACCCAATGAAGAAATTGGTCGCCAGTGCATCGGCCTGCTGCTGGAGGCGGTAGCCCAGCAAAAAACGGTTCCCGCGCAGGCCTCGGTTCTGCTGCCCTACACCTTCAACCCGGGCGAGTCCTGCGCCCCTGCCCCTTGTTCACCACGGACGCATCCAGGATGAAGCCCCTTTCCTCTGCGGGACCCGCTCCCGCCCCCCTGCGTTCAAGCCAATCCCGACTTTTGCCTGACACCACTTACTGACTGGAGTGATCAACCATGAAACATATGCTGAGCACATTGGCTTGCCGCCTTGCACTGCCTCTGGCCCTGATAACAGTGGGAAGCGCGGCTGCTGCGCAGACGGCCATTTGCTACAACTGTCCACCCGAATGGGCCGACTGGGCCAGCCAGATCGAGGCCATCAAGGCGCACACCGGCATTACCGTCCCGCCCGACAACAAGAACTCCGGCCAGTCCCTGGCCCAGCTGGTTGCCGAGTCCGCCAATCCGGTCGCCGATGTGACCTATCTGGGCATCACCTTTGCCATTCAGGCCCAGAAAGAAGGCGTGACCCAGGCCTACAAACCCCAGGGCTGGGAACAGATTCCCGAAGGGCTGAAAGACCCGCAAGGCCATTGGTTTGCAATCCACTCCGGCACCATGGGCATCATGGTAAACAAGTCGGCCTTGGGCAATGTGCCTGTTCCTGCCTCCTGGAACGACCTGCTCAAGCCCGAGTACAAAGGCCTGGTCGGGTATCTGGACCCCTCTTCCGCCTTTGTGGGTTATGTAGGGGCCGTTGCCATCAACGAAGCCCTGGGCGGCAATATGGACAACTTTGATCCCGCCATCAACTGGTTCAAGGCCCTGCAAAAGAACAATCCCATCGTTCCCAAGCAAACCGCCTATGCCCGCCTGATTTCCGGCGAAATCCCCATCTTGCTGGACTATGACTTCAGCGCCTACCGCGCTCAGTACAAGGACGGCGAGGACGTCGCTTTCGTGATTCCCCAGGAAGGCACGATTGTGGTGCCGTATGTGATGTCCCTGGTCAACAAGGCTCCACACACCGAACAGGGACGCAAGGTGCTGGATTTTGTGCTGTCCGAGCAAGGGCAGTCCATCTGGGCCAATGCTTTCCTGCGCCCGGTTCGCAGCAGCGCCATCAGCAAGGAAGCCCAGTCGCGCTTCCTGCCCGACAGCGAATACGCGCGTGCCAAGGCCATTGACTATGAGCGCATGGCACAGGGTCAGAAACCCTTTGCCGAGCGTTATCTGGCAGAGGTCCGCTAAGCGGTCCATGTGGAGTTAGCGTATGCAACGCAAATACCTGCTGCCCTTGTGCTCGGCCCCTGCCGTCGCTTTCTTTGCCGCCTTCTGGCTCTTGCCTGCGGTACAGCTTCTGGCCCTGCCCGCACAAGAAGGCATGCACACCTACTGGGTCGTGCTGACATCAGGACGGTACTTGCAGGCCTTGCTGCAAACGCTGCTCCTGTCCGCCACCGTGACCCTGGCCACCTTGGTGCTGGGTGCCATGGTCGGTATCGTGATGGCTCGCTATCGCGTGCCGGCCAAGCGCCTGCTGCTCTCCCTGATGACGCTGCCCCTGTCCTTTCCTGGCGTCATCGTGGGCTTTTTCATTATCTTGCTGGGCGGTCGGCAGGGGCTGCTGGCCCAGATCGGCCAGGATCTGGGGCTGGGGCGAGTGACCTTTGCCTACGGCCTGCTGGGTTTGTTTCTGGCCTATCTGTACTTTTCCCTGCCCCGCGCCATTGCTACTTACACCGCAGCCGCCGAATCCATAGACCGCAATCTGGAGGAAGCCGCGCGCTCCTGTGGAGCCACACGCTGGGACATTGCCAGAGATGTCTGGATACCGGAACTGGCTCCCACGTCCCTGTCTTGCGGTGCCATTGTTTTTGCCACCTCCATGGGCGCTTTCGGTACGGCGTTCACCCTGTCCAGCCGCTACGAAGTGTTGCCCATCACGATCTATAACGAATTTACCAACTATGCGAATTTCACCCTGGCGGCCAGCTTGTCCATTTCCCTGGGGCTGCTGACATGGTTTACCTTGTGGCTGGCCCGGCGTCTGGTCCGCGATCCCTCGGTCGTTATTTGAGGGCATCATGAAACTGAAAACGGCTTCACCCCCCCATCGCCCTGCCCCCCTGCTTCTGGCTGTCACCGGACTGACCGTGCTGTTCCTGCTCGGCCCCATTCTGGTTTCCGTGCTGGCCGGGCTGGTCAACAATTATCGTATCGGACTGAAAAGTGGCCTGACCCTGAAATGGGTGGAGCAAGTCTGGGCCAACTACGGCAGCACAGTCTGGCTATCCCTGCAGCTGGCGCTGCTTTGTGTGCTGGCTGTCATTGTGCTGGGCGTCCCCTGTGCCTATGCCCTGGCACGCAGCCGCTCCCGTCTGGCGCGCAGCTTTGAAGAACTGCTGACCTTGCCAGTGGCGGTCCCCGGCATGGCCTCGGCCCTGGCCCTGCTGCTGGCCTATGGCTCCTTGCAAGGCTTTCGTCAAAGCTTCTGGTTCATTCTGGTGGGCCACATTGTGTTCACACTGCCCTTTATGGTGCGTACGACCACGGCAGCTCTGCAAAAACGCAGCCTGATCGATCTGGAAGAAGCGGCCCGCTCGCTGGGAGCCAGCTTTACGCAAATCTTTTTCGGCGTCCTGCTGCCGGCCATCCTGCCTGCGATTGTGGCTGGCAGCCTGATGGTCTTCACCTTGTCGCTAGGCGAGTTCAACCTGACCTGGATGCTGCATACGCCACTGACCCGCACCTTGCCCGTGGGGCTGGCCGATAGCTATGCGTCCATGCGTATCGAGGTGGGCTCGGCCTATACGCTGATTTTCATGCTCGTCATCTTGCCCGTGCTGTGGGGGCTGCAGACCTTGGCGCGCTTGCTGGAGAAACACTATGGAAAATAAACACATACCGGTGCGTATCGAACACTGCGCCAAAACCTATGCCGATGGCACACGGGGATTGCATCTCAGCACCCTGGACATCGCCCCCGGTGAAGTCATGGCTTTGCTGGGGCCCTCGGGCTGCGGCAAGACCACCTTGCTGCGACTGATCGCCGGCCTGGAAATGCCCGATGCCGGCAGCCGCATTCTGTTCGACGACCAGGACGTCACCCATCTGCCGATTGAAAAACGTGAGGTCGGCATGGTGTTTCAACATTACGCCCTGTTCCCGAACATGACGGTGGAAGCCAATATCGGCTATGGCCCGAAGATCAAGGGAATGGATCTGGCCGCACGCCAAAAACTGGTGGGTGAGCTGGTCGATCTGATGCGCCTGAACGGTCTGGAAAAACGCCAGCCCTCCGCCTTGTCAGGTGGGCAACGACAACGAGTTGCCATCGCACGTGCCATTGCCAATCAACCCCGCGTTCTGCTGCTGGACGAGCCGCTGGCCGCCCTAGATGCCAAGCTGAAAGTCTCCTTGCGCGACGAGCTGGCCGAGCTGCTGCGACGCCTGCGTATCACGGCCATTCATGTGACCCACGATCAGCAGGAAGCGTTTGCCATTGCCGACCGTCTGGCCGTCATGCACGAAGGCCGCATCATTCAGATTGGCGATGGCGAAAGCCTGTACCGCCATCCGGCCCACCCTTTTGTCGCTACCTTCCTCGGGCGGGTCAACGTCCTGCAACGCAGCGAACAAAGCCTGCTCAATAACGAAATCCGTCTGGCAGACCTGAGCCTGACTTGCCCCGAGACCTTGCGCGGGGCGCAGGAGTTGCTGGTTCGCCCGGAGGACATCAGCGTTTGCATGGATACACCCAGCGGCTGGGCACGTGCCAACGTGCGACAACGCAGTTTTATGGGCGGACGGGTGCAACTGACCCTGGACGTGGACGGACAAGCCCCTCTGATTGCCGAGGTAGACCGTGATCACGGAGCCGTCCTTGGCAGTACAGTGGGAATTCACATCAACCCCGGCAAGCTGATGCCCGGTACCGTGCCACTCTCTTAACGCAAACGGATAACGATGCTGAAAACATTACTGATTCAAATGACGGACCCGCATATTCGGGAAGAAGGTCGGCTGGCTTATGGCCGTCTGAATACCGCACTCTATCTGCAGGACGCCATCAACCACGCTCTAGCCCTGCCACAGAAACCGGATGCCCTGGTGTTGACGGGCGATCTGACCGACTTTGGTCGACCACAGGAATATGCGCACTTGCGCCGCTTGCTGGCACCGCTGGGCTCCATCCCGGTGTATTTGTTGCCGGGCAACCATGATGACCGCCAGCAACTGCGCGAGAGCTTTCCCGAACATACCTATCTGGGTAAGGCCGGGCCCGTTTGCTACAGCGTGGACATTGGAGAGCTTAGACTGCTGGCCCTGGACAGTGCGGTATTGGGAGCCAGCGCGGGCAGTCTGGATCAGGAACAACTGGACTGGTTACGTACCGAGTTGGCCCAACAGCCTGAGCGCCCTACCATCATTGCCCTGCATCACCCTCCTTTCAACACCTTGATCGGCCATATGGACAAGATAGGCCTGCTGCAAGGAGCGGAACAACTGGAAGCGATTGTGCGCCGACACAGCAATATCGAACGTGTGATCAGCGGGCATTTGCATCGCAATATCCAGATCCGTTTTGGCGGCACCATTGCCAGCACCGCCCCATCGGTGGCGCATCAAGTCTGTCTGGATCTGGCTGAAAATGCAGCATCGGCTTGGACACTGGAACCACCCGGCTATGCCGTTCATGCGCTGGACAGCCTTGGCCAGATCGTGACCCATACTGCCACCGTCGGCCAATTCGACGGCCCCTTCGCCTTCCATGAGCCAAGCGGGAAACTGATCGACTGATTGGATGTACGGCATACACCAACGGCTGCTTGGCCTTGATGGTCTCGTCAAGCAAAGTTGACTATAGGTCCCTCTTTGCTAGCTCAAGGCAGTAGCAAACGCTGACAGCATTAAGCAAAGCCGTTCAAGAACGCTAGGCCCACCCCATACAAAACACCCCAATATCGGATTCAACCGATATTGGGGTGTTTTGATACTGCTGCTTCAGATCATGGGCTGCTCAGAGACACCCCGATCTGCAAGCCATGTCTTACTTCTTGCTGTCTTTCAGCTGAGGTACAGCCGAACCAGCGGCAGGAGCCAACAGGCCAGCCTGGGTGTAGGTGAACAGCTTGTCGCGGGTGTCCACGATGTCCAGGTTACGCATGGTCAGCTGACCGATACGGTCGCGTGGCGAGAACATGCTGTCCACTTTTTCCATGCTCAGACGCTCGGCCTTGTAAGTCAGGTTAGGCGAGACGGTGTCCAGAATGGAGTAGTCGTTACCGCGGCGCAGTTCCAGTGTCACTTCGCCAGTTACGGCACGAGCCACCCAGCGCTGGGCGGTTTCACGCAGCATGATGGCTTGTGGGTCAAACCAGCGGCCTTGGTACAGCAGACGGCCCAGACGCAAACCATTGATGCGGTACTGTTCGATGGTGTCTTCGTTGTGGATGCCGGTGACCAGACGCTCGTAAGCAATGTGCAGCAAGGCCATGCCGGGGGCTTCGTAAATGCCACGGCTCTTGGCTTCGATGATGCGGTTTTCGATCTGATCGCTCATGCCCAGACCATGACGGCCACCGATGCGGTTGGCTTCCAGCATCAGTTCCACAGGGTCGGAGAATTCCACGCCGTTCAGGGCGACAGGCTGACCTTCTTCAAAGCGCACACGCACTTCTTCAGCAGCCACGGCCACATCGTCACGCCAGAAAGCCACGCCCATGATGGGTTTGACGATATTGATACCGGCGTTCAGGTACTCCAGATCCTTGGCTTCGTGTGTGGCGCCCAGCATGTTGGAGTCGGTGGAGTAGGCTTTTTCGGCCGACATCTTGTAGTCGAAGCCGTTTTCCTGCATGTACTCGGACATCTCGGCGCGGCCGCCCAGCTCGTCAATGAAGGTCTGGTCCAGCCAAGGTTTGTAAATCTTCAGTTCTGGGTTGGTCAACAAACCGTAGCGGTAGAAACGCTCGATGTCATTGCCCTTGTAGGTGCTGCCGTCGCCCCAGATATGGACGTCGTCTTCTTTCATGGCAGCAACCAGCATGGTGCCGGTTACAGCACGACCAATAGGCGTGGTGTTGAAGTAAGTGACACCGCCGGTGGTGATGTGAAAGGCGTTGCACTGCAAGGCGGCAATCCCTTCAGCCACCAGTTGCTGACGGCAGTCCACCAGACGGGCCAGCGTGGCACCGTATTCCTTGGCCTTGCGGGGAATCGCATCGTAATCGGGTTCGTCAGGCTGACCCAGGTTCGCGGTGTATGCGTAAGGGATCGCGCCCTTGTTGCGCATCCACAAAAGTGCAGCGCTGGTGTCCAGGCCACCGGAAAAGGCAATGCCGACCTTCTGGCCGACTGGAAGAGATTCAAGGATGGTTGTCATTATCGCGTCAGTAGTGGTGTGCAAGTACAGTTCCGCCCGTAAGGCTCTCTTGTAGAGCCCTGCCCGCGGCAGGATCAATATGTCATTATATCGTCTTGACCGACCCTGGACACCTTTGCGTAGCTGGATTTAATTACTCGATGAACTAGAACATCCATTTTTACCTGGAGACAAGCCATGCCCGAGACCCACGCTCAACCCGCTATCAGCCGTTATCCCGTCCCCACGCTGGCCGAAATGCCCGAGGATATTCGCAGTCGAATTGAAGCCGTGCAGGAAAAATCCGGTTTTATTCCGAATGTGTTTCTGGCTCTGGCCCACCGTCCTGACGAATTCCGCGCTTTTTTTGCCTATCACGACGCGCTGATGGAAAAGCCCAGTGGTTTGAGCCATGCAGACCGGGAAATGATTGTGGTGGCCACCTCCGCCGCCAATCAGTGTCATTACTGCGTGATTGCCCACGGTGCCATCTTGCGCATCCGCGCCAAGAATCCGCTGGTGGCAGACCAGGTTGCCGTGAACTGGCGCAAGGCCGATATTCCGGCACGCCAAAAAGCCATGCTGAGCTTTGCCATGAAAGTCTCGCAAAACGCTCAGGAGATTGAAGACGCCGACTTCCAGGCCCTGCACGAGCACGGTTTCAGCGACGAGGACGCCTGGGATATTGCCGGTATCAGTGCCTTTTTTGGTCTGAGTAACCGCATGGCCAACTTCATGTCCATGCGCTGCAATGACGAGTTCTATATGCTGGGACGCGTTCCCCGCTAAACATGATGCGTTACGCCCTGTTGTTTGCCGGGTGGATTTGTGTGGCGCTGGCGATTGCCGGCGCTGTTTTACCCTTGCTGCCTACCACGCCATTTGTACTATTGGCCGCGTGGTGCTTTTCCCGTAGCTCCCCCCGCTTTCATCAATGGCTGCTGGATCAACGCCATCTGGGCCCATACCTGCGCAATTGGGAGAACGGCCAGGGCTTGACCCGCCAGGCCAAACGCCGGGCGCTGATCATGTTGTGGCTGTCGCTGGCCGTCTCGGCCTGGCTGACCAGTCACCTGGGCTGGTATCGACTCGGACTCTTGATTCCAGGCATTTTCGCCACCCGCTATTTGCTGCGTGCCAAAACCCTGGATGACACCCCTTCCGAGCCTGTGCAAAAATAGCCTGCTTGAACCGATCCTGGCTTGACCCTTTTTGCTTGAAACACCTATGTCCAATCCTGTCATCTTGCTGGCTGCCGCCTACATCACCAACTCTGAAGGCCAAATTCTCCTGGTCCGCAAACGTGGCAGCGCCTATTACATGCAGGCAGGTGGCAAGCTGGAAGCAGGTGAAACGCCCTTGCAAGCCCTGCAACGCGAACTGGACGAAGAGCTGGGCCTGACAGCGGAAGAAACCGCCTCTGCCCGCTACGAAGCATACTTTGAAAGCCCCGCCGCCAATGAACCTGGCCACGTGGTTCACGCCCACGTTTTCACTTTGACGGTAAACCGGGAAATCCAGGCCGCCGCCGAGCTGGAAGAAGCGCGCTGGGTCAGCCCGCAGGAAATCCGTTCGCTGACGCTAGCCCCCTTGCTGGCTAATCACATTCTGCCGCGCCTGTGCGCCCAGGCCGCCGCCTGAGTGCCAGCCCGCACAAGACTTCCTTCAGCCTTGTGCCGTCCAAGCCACGAACCGCCTATTTTTTGGCATAATGTCGCCCTTGAGTCCCCCTCTTGTGGGGACGCAGCTATTTGCCCGACCAGCCCGCAACGGCGGGCTTTCTTTATTGAGCGCTAATTTATGTCCTCTTTGCCCTGTCAAGGCGCAATCGTCACCTTTACCCTGCAGCAGCTGCGTGCCGCCACGCAAGCCGGGGGGATTTTAGGTGTGTCCATCAAAGGACAAGGCAATCATTTTTTTGTACAAGTGGCCACGCGTGCCGGTCAGGCCGTGCTGGTTACAGCCCGCAGCAAAGATCCGCGCAGTTTCAAGAGCCCCTTACAGGCCATGGTTCTGCTCAAGCAAGTGGGTATCGTCACAGGCCAGTTTGATCTGACCCAGTACTCGCCTGACCAGCACGAAACCGCCCCGCGCAGCCGTCGCCGCCCGGCCAAACCCAGCAAACTGGGACTGCGCTGGAACCGGATTGCAGAAAGCATCTCCAGCCCCGCTCAACCTTCTTTGGATGATCCCAGCCTGGACATCAGTGAAGAACAGACGCGTCGCCTGATCGCCAGGCAGGAAAACCAGCAGTTAAGCCTGCTGGGCAACTAAACGCAGCCCACTTGTGCTTCTGGACGTGTTGAGCGCATAAGCCGCGTCCAAAGCCTGTTCCAGGTCTTGCTGCAAGTGCTGGGGCTCTTCCAACCCCACATGCAAACGCAATAACTGCCCTTCCCCGAACAAGGCTTTCCCATTGCGTTTGGGCATATCCATGGGTAGAGCCAGACTCTCGAAGCCCCCCCAGGACAGACCGATGCCAAACAGGCGCAAGGTCTTGAAAAAGCAGGATAACTGCGCTTCGCTCAAGGGTTCCAGCACAAGGCCAAACAAGCCGGTAGAGCCGGTGAAATCCCGCTTCCAGATGGCATGACCGGGATGCGATTCCAATGCCGGATGCAACACCCGCTGAACCTGCGGATGATTCTCCAGAAAACGGGCAATCTGCAAAGCACTGGCTTGGTGCTGACGCAAACGCACACCTAAAGTACGCATGCCGCGCAGCGCCAAAAAGGCATCGTCAGGACCGGCTGTCTGACCAAAATCATGTGCAGCACGGCGCAGCAACGGCCAGGCACGCTCATTCGCGGTGGCAATTCCCAGCAAGGCATCGGAATGCCCGGTCAGATACTTGGTGGCCGCCTGAATGGATACGTCCACACCATGCTCGAAGGGCTGGAAGAACAAGGGAGTAGCCCAGGTATTGTCCAAGAGCACATACGCCCCCACCGCATGTGCGCAGCGAGCAATCGCAGGAATATCCTGAATCTCGAAAGTGGCCGAACCGGGCGACTCTACGTACACCACCTTGGTATTGGGACGAATCAGGCTGGCCATGCCCTCCCCCACAGACGGCTCGTAAAACTGCACCTGAATACCCATGCGGCTGGCCAGCACCTGCTGGGCAAACGCGCGTACCGGTCCATAGACTGAATCCGGTATCAGCAAATGATCTCCAACTTCCAACATGCCCAACAAGGCATGAGTACAGGCCGCCAATCCAGAGGGAAACAAGCTGGCCTGAAAACCGCCTTCCAGCTCGGCCACGGCCTGCGTCAAGGCTTGCAAGGTGGGATTGGTGAAACGGCCATAAGACGCGTAGGGATTGTCAGGCTCCTTGCGCTGCGCCCATTGCTCCAGATTGTCGGCCAGGATCGTGGAGCCGCGACAAACGGGTACATTCACAAAACCAGCCGACACGCTGGTGTCCCGTCCTACATGGGTCAAACGGGTATGTTGATAATTGCAGTCCTGCATGCTGTTTTCCTGATCCTGATCGCTAGAGATGAATGGAAACAGTCTACGCAAGAGCCCAAGGGCAATTATTGCGTTTTCACGCTACTGTAGGCAGAATTCGGGGAATAAAAACCTACAATCAGCAAGATTATTGGGAAATTATTTTTATGCTGGATAAATTCGACAAGCACATTCTGGAGATCCTCCAAAACGATGCCACCTTGGCCATTCAGGAAATTGCCGATCGGGTGGGTTTGTCCAGCACACCCTGCTGGCGACGCATACAGCGCCTGGAGCAGGAAGGCTATATCGAAAAACGGGTGGCTTTGCTCAGCTCTGAAAAGCTGAATGTCGGGGTGACGGTGTTTGTGGCCATCAAGACCAATCAGCACAACAAACAGTGGTACAGCCAGTTTTCGGCCGTGGTGGAGGCGATCCCGCAAATTGTGGAGTTCTATCGCATGAGCGGCGATACCGACTATTTGCTGCGCGTGGTTGTGCCTGACATCAAAAGCTTTGACCGTGTTTACCAGCGCCTGATCTCGGAAATAGAGCTGACCGACGTCAGCTCCAGTTTCGCCATGGAGCAGATCAAGTTCACGACCCGTCTGCCCCTGGACTACGCCTGACCCAGTGTGGTTCAAGGTTTAAAAGCTGTATTCCACATCCAGCGTCTGGCCGATACTCAGTCTCTGAGGTTTGGATTCAACCAGCATGGCCTGCATGCCAAACAAGGTCCCTTGCGGGAACTGACGGCTTTGTGCCAAGGCCAGGCCGGGTTGAGTACCCACATCCGCTGTCAGCTGATTCACATTGGGCATAGGGCAACGAGTACAGGGGCGGATAAAAGCAAAGCTCAAGCCTTCACTGCTGACACCCAGCACATAGTCCTCTTCGTACGCAGGCAAGCCTTCAAAAACCACATTCGCGCGGAAACGATTCATGGGCACAGCCTGCTCACCTGACTGTTGCACCAGGCGGTTCAGCTCTTCCAGGGACGCCTCATTGGTAAACAGAAAAGGCAGCGCATCTGCAAAACCAAAACCGTTGATCTGATCACCAATCTGACGCCAGCCCTGGGACTTTTCTTCCCAGGGACGCACACGTTCGGTCAATACATAACGCCTGGCGCGGCTATGGTTACGCAACACCCGGCAAGGAGTCTGCAAAAAGTCGCTAAACCATTGCGCGACCTGATCGCCCTCGTCCCGGCCCAAGGTATCTGAACTCCAGATACGCACGGACACAGCGACGTTATCCCCTGCCGGGGCATCCAGAGACCAGGACAACGGATCCATACCAGGCGCTTGCACAGTAATCTGCCCGTCCTGCACCACTGGCTGAATCAAGGCCATGCGCGGCCAGCGACGCTGCGTCATGAATACGCCCTGTTGGTCAACAACAACCCACTCTCGGTCAAAGGCCAGGCCCGCAACGCTGACCTCCACGCCCTGTGGATGGGCCTGGGCGGCACAGGATTTGATGGGATGGGTAAAAAGGCCAGTGATGGTAATCATGAGTCGCAACAGAAAAGGCAAGTTAAGGGACTTATTCTAAAACAGGCTGAGCGCCTGCCTGCCCCTGCTTTGGAGACTGATTGCAAAGAAGTGGATCAGAAACATCGACTCTGAAAATCTATTTCGCACCAATGCTTGACAACAGCGCAAAGCTATGAGTTAATAGTTGGTTGATTGCACCAACATACCATTACATCAAGAAAGTGCGATCAACATTTTTTTGAATGTACCCACGCAAAACAGGTCCCTTTGACCTTCTGGCATGTCCCCAAACATGCGGGTATTCATTCACCACGGCGACGACAGCCACATCCAGACTTATTTTTTGCATCGTAGCGGACTCGCTCCGTCCATTTGCTTGGCAAACGAATAAGGCGCTGTCCATGCTGCCACAGAGCACGTCTGCCTGACATTTGTTCGACCAGCGCGGCTCTACATTGAAATAGCAATGGCTTGGCCTCCGTGTGGAGACCGATCCATCATGGTGTCATCAAATCTCAATAAAAAAACGATGTAATGACGCCACACGATAAGGAAAAAAATTATGAAAAATATCTATCCAACCGGTTTGGTATCGCGCCCTGAGCATATTGCCTTGAACAAGACCGATATTCGCATTGGCGATACCGTTTACTTGCAACCCAAGAACGGGCCTCGCATGGCGGGTACCGTGATTTTCAGCTCGCCTGTACACGGCTGCACCACCTATACGGCAGACGCGCAGAACCAGGACGCCAACGTGCGTTTCCGTTTCCGCCTGCAGGACGTGCATCACGTGGCTCCACGCCACCCTTTGCCAGCCTTGAACTAAGGCTTTGCCTGCCAATTAATACGGGGAACCCAACCCAATTCCCCGTATTAATTTCATTTACAAACATATAATTACAATTTGCAAGAAATATTCCTGCTTTCATCCTAAAATAGTGGCGGCTTGAAACTTATCCGACGCTGTAAAGCGTCCACGACGAGCGTGCGCTCCTATGGCAACGGATATGAAATCAAAGCAGGCTTCCTGCTTGCGCCCGCCGCGGCGCTATTCCTATCTCTCCCGTTTTTTCCTGTTCAGCCTGGTCTTGATCCTGACCCTGCTGGGGACCAAGCTGCGCCATTACGACGCCCTGACCATCTTCTGGCCTGCCGAGGCCGTGCTGCTGGGCCTGTTCATTCGTCGCCCGGATTGGGCCAGCCAGTTTCTTAACTGGGTCATTGTTGTTCTGGCCTATCTGTGCGCCGAACTGATCGCCCGCAACCCCCTGCCTATCGCCCTTTTGCTAACCTTGGCCAATGTCAGTGGCGTCGGGCTGGCATACTGGCTGATCACCCGCAATCCGCTGCTGGACCTGTCCTTGCGCCGCCCTCAGGCCATGCTGACCCTGGCCGCCTACTACGGACTGGCCTGTATCCTTTCCGCCCTGCTAGGCGGCATTGCCCTGTCTTTGCATACCTCTCAAGCCTTGTCGCTGGCCATCCTGTCCTGGATGCTGACCGGCATGATCTCCTACACCGCTATTTTGCCCGTCATCCTGACTGCCCCGGCCCGCCCCATACGCCGTTTCATGGAGTACTGGAACGAGCCCCATTTGATGAGTCTGGCCCAGTTGGCACCCGCCCTGTCCTTATTACTGACCAGCTTGTTGAGTTTGCTGATTGACGGCCCCGGCTCCCTGGCGTTTCCCGTCCTGCCCTTATTGTGGTGCGCCCTGAGCTACTCGCTCTTTTCCACTACCTTGTTGACCTTGTTCTATGTGCTCTGGACACTGTTTGCCCTGAGCCAGCCGGTCTACTTCCTGCCCAGCCAGCTATATACCTCACTGGATCTGCTGTCGCTGCGCATCGGCATTGCCTCCATTGCACTCGCCTCCATTACCAGTGCCAGCTTGATCTCAGCCCGTAATCTGGCAGTGGAAAAGCTCCAGCGGCTGGCTCACCACGATGCCTTGACCGGTTTGCTCAACAAGCAGGCCTTTTATCAGCAAAGCCAGACCATGCTGACTCAATGTCGCCTACGGCACGTTCCTGTCAGCGTCATTGTTCTGGACATCGACCACTTCAAACCCATTAACGACACCCACGGCCACCATGTCGGTGACCTGGCCCTGAGCGCCATCACCCAGCGTATTTCCCTGGCTTTGCGCGATACAGACTTGTGCGGTCGATTGGGTGGCGAGGAGTTTGGCATCTTGCTGCCCGACTGCAGCGCCACCCAAGCCCATGCCGTGGCCGAGCGTGTCCGCAAAAGTATTGCCCTGCGGCCCCTGGCCCTGGATAACGAGCAGCAACTGACCATGACGGCCAGCCTGGGTATCGCAACTCTGGAAGCCTCCACGCTGGATCTGCATGCTCTGCTTCGTCAGGCCGACACGGCCTTGTACGAGGCAAAACGTGCCGGTCGGGATCAGAGTTTTTCCTATCATTTCCCCGAACCAAAAACGAAGACTTGACGCTATCCGTAAGCAAACCGATACTGATGTGTCAATACGAAACAAAACATCAGGGAGCGGTGATATGGCGTCAGTTTACGGCTCGCCCTTGTGCCAAGCGTGTTTGACCTTGCCACAGGGATTAAGTACTAGCCAAGCGCATGCTGACTTGCGTTTACTGGGACAGCATCCTCCCTCTCCTGACGGGGCTCATGAGACCCAGTACCGCTGCCTGAGCTGCCAGACGCACTGGCTGCTACGCACTAATCGCTGGGGCGTTCCCGAAGGCTTTCGCCTGAAACCCGTATAGGCAAAGCGGGGCACATGCACTACCATGACGGCTTTGTCTGTTAGCGATTCCCGTATGTCTGCCCTGCTGTTTGATACTGAAACCACCGGCACTGCCAAACCTCAAGTCATCGAGGCAGCCTGGCTGCGTTTAAGCGACCCTGTCTTCTTGCTGGTCAATGAAGAATTCGAGCAACGCTACCGGCCTGATGAAGCCAATTCTCTGGGTGCGCTGGCCACCCACCACATTTACGACGAAGAGCTGCAAGACTGCCCGTCGCATACCGAGTTCAAGCTGCCTGCCGACACCCAATACATCATTGGCCATAACGTGGACTACGACTGGGGCGTGGCCGGTTCGCCCAATATCAAGCGGATTTGTACTCTGGCCTTGGCCCGGCACTTGATTCCAGGCCTGGACAGCTACAGCCAGTCCGCCCTGATCTATCACATTGATCGCGCCAACGCCCGCGAGCGCCTGCGCAATGCGCACAGCGCCTTGGCCGATGTACGCAATTGCCTGGCACTCCTGCAATACTTGCTGGGCCTGACACAAAACATCAATACCTGGGAACAGTTGTGGCAGCTCTCCGAGCACGCCCGGATTCCCACCATTTTGCACTTTGGCAAACACAAGGGCATGGCCATTGCCGATGTACCACAGGACTACAAGAACTGGTTGCTGCGTCAACCAGACCTGGACCCCTATCTGGTCAAGGCCTTGAAGGTCTAAACCTCAAGGTTCGTAAAATCCCTAATGGCTGTCAGCCATCATATGCCCAATGATGAAGGTCCCAACAAGAACTTCATGAGGTGGCAAATGATCGAGGTTGCATACGTCACGAAAGATATGCGTCGGGACCCTTACGAACGAATCACCCATCTTGGAGGCGCAGGCTGGCAACGCTCTCAACCGGATGTGGTCCAGCAAATTGAGCAGGGCCAGGAGGACTATTACATTCTTCTGGATGGCATTCCCGCCAAACTGATCGTGGCGCTCAGCCGTTTTGGTGCCAAGTACCTGAAAACTGAGCTTGAAGTTGAAGAGCCTCATATTTTGCTCAGCCTTCCCAGCCAGGCCGGTTAAGCAGGCCGGTCCTCCCTCCACTTCCAATTACGGAAAACAGAAAACGCGGCTCAAGGCCGCGTTTTTCCATGCCTGCCTTAAAACCTGTTTAAGGCTTGAGCAAGTGCCATTGGCCATTACGTACCGTAATCAGCTCGCGACCACGCTCGTCAAAGCCGCTATGGTCTTCGGGCGACATGGTATACACACCTTGGGTAGCCACCAGATCACGGGTTTGCTCCAGCGCATCACGCAAAGCCGAACGGAACTCCGGCGTTCCGGGTTTGGCCTTGGTAGCCGCCTCAGGAATTGCCTTTTCCAGCAAAAGACCAGCGTCGTACACGTTGGCACCAAATGTAGCGGGAGCCTGACCATAACGCTCGGTATAGCGCTGGATGTAGTCCTGCGCGATAGGCTTGGACGGATTGCTATCGGCAATTTCAGGCAAGACCAACATCAGGCTGGCCGCCAGAATAGTGCCTTCAACCTGCTCGCCACCCAGGCTCAAGAACGCAGGCAGCGCAGCACCATGAGTTTGGTAAATTTGCCCTTTGTAACCTTGCTTAACCAGCGTCACTTGCGGCAGAACAGCCGCAGCGCCAGTGCCGGCTACCAGGACCACATCTGGTTTGGCCGCGTAAATCTTCAAGGCCTGGCCTGTTACCGAGGTATCGGAACGCACATAACGCTCGGTGGCCACAATCTTGATATTGTTCGCCTCGGCCAGTTCCTTGAACACGGTCAACCAGCTCTCGCCATAGGCATCGTTAAAGCCCAGGAAACCGGCTGTTTTCACGCCGGTATCGACCATATGCTTGACCAGGGCCTGAGCAATAATGTCGTCGTTCTGGGTCGTTTTAAAGACCCATTTCTTTTGCTCGGTCATGGGCAGCACGACGGACGCCGCGCCCACCGGCGCCAGCACAGGCGTGCCCGAATCGGCCGCAAATTGAATCAGACTCATGGCATTGGGCGAGCCGGTAGGCCCGATCAAGGCATCGATCTTGTCCTCGGAAATCATTTTCTTGAACAGCGTCACCGTTTGGTTCGGGTCGCTGGCATCATCCAGGGAGACATATTCAACCGTCAGATCGCCAACCTTGGTAGGCAGCAAAGGCACGGTATTGCGCTGCGGCAAACCTACCACGGCGGTCGGTCCAGTGGCCGAGGCGATCACGCCAATCTTGACCTGTGATTGAGCCGGTGTGGCCAGAGCGGCCAGAACAACGGACAAAGCGAAAGCAGTTCGAGTCAATTTCATAATGTGCAGAGCCAGTTAGGCCCTTCCCCCCTTGATATCAGCGCAGCCGCGCTTATATGGATTGATCTGGGCATAAGATACCAAATTCCCCGTGCCGCACACGTCTTATTGAACGATTTGCTCCGGCAGGTCTGCTTACAATTGTACGCGGGCACACACAATAAAGTAGTTTATAACGAAGCTACTGTTTACCTTTCATAGAGCGAACCCATGTCACTTCAGCAAATGCTGCAACAAATTCTGCAAAGCGGCCAAAGCGCACTAAAACAAGGTCAAGGCCAATTGAACTCCTCCGGCCTGGGTAAGAAGATCAGTGAACAAGCCGGTGGTTTTGGTGGCGGCGCTGTGGTAGGCGGCGTTCTGGGCGTCCTGCTGGGCAACAAGAAGTTCCGCAAAATGGGCGGCTCCATGGCCGCGTACGGCGGAGCCGCTGCCTTGGGTGCCCTGGCCATCAAGGTCTATCAGAACTGGCAGGAACAAAACGCGGGCCAGCAAGCGGCCCCAACACCCGTGCAGGCGGTCCCAGCCGCCCCGCTGCCGCTGGCTTCCAACGGCCCGGCCGATACCCATGCGATGGTCATCCTGGCCGCTCTGGTCTCCGCTGCCAAGGCAGACGGCCATATCGGTGATGCCGAGCGCGAATTGATTGACGCGGAAATCAGCAAAATGGCCGCCCCCGAACAAGCCCGTCTCTGGCTGTCACAAGAACTGCTCAAACCGGTTGACCCGCAAGCCATCGCCCAATTGGCGCAAACGCCCGAGATGTCGGCCGAAATTTACTTGACCAGCGCCATCGTCATTGACGAGCAAAGCTATATGGAACGCGCGTATCTGGACGAGCTGGCACGTTTACTATCCTTGCCAAACTCCTTGCGCGAAAGTCTGGATAATCAAGTCCAAGCTTTACCCCAAGCTTGATCGGGGGCTGGAACGTTCTACCAGAACGCCCTGCACTCTGATTGTTTTATTTTTCAACCCCGGGCTGACACCCCCAATGCAGCCCACGACTCATCAAGGAAACCACTCATGAAAAACACCCTCAAGTTGACGATTGGTACATTGGCCTTAATGGGTCTGGCCGCTTGCGCGGCTCCAAACAACAGCAACACCGTGACTTCCGAGCGCCAAATGGATAAAGAAACCTCTCTGCAGGCTTATCACTGGCGTCTGTTTGCCACTACTGGCAAAGACGGCCAGCCAGCCCCTGCCATACCTGGCGCAGGCGGCGAGCAAGTCACCTTGAATTTCACTGACACCATGATGTCGGTAGACAATCTGTGTAATGTCCTGGGCAGCGGCTACACCATCAGCGGTTCCAAAATCACCTTTACCTCGCCAGTCAGCACCCTGAAAATGTGCTCGGACCCCGAGTTGATGCGCAACGAACAAGCCGTTGGCAAATTATTGCCTACAGCGACAGACTGGAGCATGGCCAAGGCCGATTCCGCACCGGATAATCCAGCACCGGTCCTGACCCTGAACTTTAAAGACGGCACCAAATGGCGCCTGAAAGGTGAGCCTACTGCAACGACCCGTTACGGCAGCGAGCCAACCCGTGTGTTCCTGGAAGTGGCTGCACAAAAAGAGAAGTGCTCCCACCCCCTGATTCCAAACTACCAGTGCCTGAAGGTACGCGAGATCCAGTACAGCGATTCGGGCGTCAAGACCTACACGGGTGACTGGATGTACTACTACGGCGACATCGAGGGCTACACCCATACTCCTGGCGTTCGTAACGTGCTGCGTATCAACCGCTACGAACTGAAGAACGTGCCTGCAGACGCCTCGTCCAAGGCCGATGTTCTGGACATGGTTGTAGAGTCCGAGCAAGTCAGCAAGTAACTCACGCAGCAACGTCGTCCACGCTTGTTGCACTGACGACCTGATCACATAGCCCCAAGGTTGGAGTTGATTCCGACTTTGGGGCTATTTATTTCAGGAACATTTTTTTCGAGCCAGGAAGCAAACTGTCCGGGTTCAGATCCTCTAAACCCCATAAGAAACAGCACATTCGGAGCCACAAATAGTTACTCACTGCTATGCTTTGAACCTAGTCAGCAAGCCTGCCCATCCGTAGTATGGAAATACCGGATAACATTTTTCACCTCCCTATTTATCCGGCTTCAGGCCTTGCGACATGCGAGGCTTTTTTTTTATGCCTGAACGGTGATGAGGCTTGCTCTTACTTCAGCGGCCCATAAAAAATAAAAAACGCGCCGGCACCAATCAGTGTGAAGCCAAGCAGGTGATTCAGCGTAAAGCTCTCTTTCAGATACAACACCGAGAACACCACGAACACCAGCAAGGTAATGACCTCCTGCATGGTCTTTAGCTGCGCGGCACTGTAGACGGTGTGCCCCAAACGGTTGGCCGGCACCGCCAGGCAGTACTCCACCAAAGCAATGCCCCAGCTGATCAGAACGACTTTCAGCAAGGGGCTATTGGGATATTTCAGGTGCCCATACCAGGCAATGGTCATGAACACATTGGAGACGACCAACATCAAGATGGGAAGGATCTTAGCCATTCTGGACACGAAAATAAAAAGCGGCCTGCACCGCGACCCGGCCAGTGTAGCGTCACATTTGAGCAGCGCCTATGGGGATAATCAGGCAGCAGAAAGACGGGGCATCAAGCAAGGGCTATCAGTCCACAACTTTCAAAAAATCCACCTCAATTTCGGGCGGGCGCTTGGAACTGGTATCGACTTCGCCAATCAGCTCCACCCTGGTTTTCTCATCCAGAGTCTGACCCGCAAAATGCTTAGCCTTGATCTCCGCCACGATTTCCCCGCTGCCATCAGAGAACAGAAACTTGTCGTGGGCCGTTTGACGTAGCAAATGACCTTGCACCCGCACGTCCTGATCATCGACAGGATTTTTCAGGATCTCCGCAACCGTCGTTTGACCAATCTCCGACGGGCCCGTGTACTGGGCATGGGCAGGAAACGACAACGCGCTTGATAACAAAGCCAGCACCACGGCCGAGCGCAATTTAACGTAAGCAGACATAATGACTCCTGTTGTTCATGGCTTGAAACTTAACCATAACAACAGATATCATCAGCGTTCTTATTAAAATGGCGGTGTTGGGCTTGCCTTGTTACCAAGCGCGACATCACACCATCACTGCACCATGCCCCTTCTTGAGAACTTAGGCCCCCGCATCTGCATTCTTGGCCCATCCAATAGCGGTAAATCCACCCTGGCTGACGCGATCGCACGCAAGCTGGCCATCCCGGCCGTGCATCTGGATCAGCTCTACCACCTGCCGCATAGCAACTGGGTGCCACGCCCCGAAGCAGATTTTGTTGCGCTTCACCAGGCAGCTATTGCGCAAGAACAATGGGTGATGGAAGGCAACTACACGCGCCACCTGGCCCCACGTCTGGCTCGCGCTACAGGTTTCATCGTGCTAGAGGTCTCCACCGCTACCAGCCTGCTGCGCTACTTCCGGCGCACCCTGTTTGAGCGCAACCGTCGTGGAGCCCTGGAAGGCGGTAAAGATAGTGTGAAATGGCAAATGATCCGCCATATCGCCATCGTGACCCCGCCCAATCGCCACAAGTACTTGAGCATTTTCGAGGCAAGCACCTTGCCTAAAGTCAGACTAGGCAGCCCTCGCGACCTGAAACTGTTTTATCAAACCGAAGGCCTGCAACGCTAAGCGCACGAAGCGCTAACTCCTTGGGCTGTTTCCATCCGTGGCGCCCTATTGCCTCAAGGCCAACACATACCCCTGCAAACCGCTTAAAGCGCTCCGGTATCCATCAGCAACTCCTGCCATCTCTGTATATCGCTCTGCGCACAGGCCGACCACGTTGCGCAGCTGGCTGGCAATTCGGGCGTTTGCATCCAGCGCATGTCCGGCTCGGGCAGCCTGAGCGGCGACACGATCATTGGCGGCGGCGAGCTTGCTGCGCAAGCCGTCAAGATCGGCGCGAGCAGCCACAGCAACACGCTGAGCCGCATCCAGCTGCATTTGATAAGTGACTCGAACATCCTCCACCTCCTTTTGTAATCGTTGCTCCATCAAGCGCGCACGGACCTCGGCCTGCAACTGCGCCGCCCTGGTCTCGGCTTGGGCCAGCTCATAGCCTTTGCGATACTGCCCCTGGCCATACAGCGCTCCCCATAAAAAAAGGGCTGCCAAAACAGCAGCCCCTGCTAAAGCAGACTTGATAGACATAACTGCCTCTCGGCCTGACGCCGCCGCTCCAGCCCCCGCAGCTTGCGGCCACCGGCATAGACCCAACGATCCAGCTCCTGACATGCACCGGCTATATCCCGAGCCCGTAGCTTGCGCAGCAAGGTCGAATTGGCATAGGCCCCGGCCCCCACGTTGTAAACAAAGCTGCTCAGCGCCACACGTACCTCATCCGGCAAGGGATAGCTAACGGAGCGATCCACCACACTCAAAGCGCGACGAACCTCCTGCTCCGTCAAGGCGTCGCAACGCTGCGGACTGGCCATATCACCCGGCTTGACTCCTTGTGTGTAGCCGTCGCAGATAGTCGGAATGCCTACGGGGTCCACATAGGCGATCAAAGAGCGCCCTTCCCAGGCGGCAACCAAAGCAATCGCCGCCGAGACTACCCCTGCACCTAGCTTAGTCTTCAGATCCATGCTTCCACTCCTTGAGCTGGCGCCAGGCACGCTGGATCCCGCCCACAATCCGCGCGGCCGCACGAGTAAAGTCCGGCAGCTTGGTCACAATCAAAATCACCACATAAGCCGCCCATAAAGTCAGCACAAAGTCCTGCATCGTCCAACCATAAATAAGCAGGGCCGAGCCGGTGCTTATGGGTAGGTGAGCGGCGTCGTTATTCAGCACAGGCCCTTCTCCTTATTTAAATTTGCCCTGTCTGCTGCATCCCTTTTATGGGTGCAGCAGACATAAAAAAACCCGCTCAAGCGGGCCGGGGAACAATTTTCAAGAAGTAATGGTAGGTCTACGCAGACCACTCAAACTGATCCACTTCGGCTTTGCTATTTGCTTGCTGAACCTGCTCAGCCAACAGCGCATTACGCTGCATCAGACTCACAATGCGTGCTTTGGCCTCTCGACCCAATTGCTGAATCTGCTCAGCCGTATGCATACGCATAGCCCAATCGCCGGCCTGGTTCGCGCACCAAAATGGTGTAGACCAGCCATCCCCTCCTCCCGACAATAGGGAGTCTGCAACACCGCCAGCCAAATTCAACTGGTCCGTCTCTCTGCTCGGGTACAGATGGGCCTCACCTAAAGCGTTGGACTCAAACCCTGAAGTAATAGCAGACCGACACGCTGCAGACAGTGCAGCAACCTTGGAGTCTTTATGTTCTTGCAGTTGTAACTCGGCTGTACGCAGCTTGCTGGTATCAATCTTGATGTTCATGTTTTTGCTCACTATCAGGTGTTTCGATGGATAACAAGTCAGGCCCTGGCCCTGGCTCTGGCTCTGGCTCTGGCTCTGGCTCTGGCTCTGGCAAAGGCAGTGTCGGCGGCGCGATCTGCAATGGCAAAAAAACATGGCCGTCGTGCTTGATAACAACCGGATCCGGAAAACACGCCGCTGGATCTCTCTGCATAACGTCTATGTGAAACAACAGACCATCAAGCAAAAATCCGGACTCGTCACAATCAATCGTAGCGCTTGCAAGCAAAGGGTGATCTATCGAACCAGGTGGCAGCGAGTCACCAACAGACATAAAGGACAAGTCCAGAGCTTCACCATTAATCAATAGCGTTTCCCCTTGCCGCTCGATAGCCAAGGGTAAAACCTCACCGGACGGAACTTGCGGATTTAACTTCAAAGTAATAATCATGCTTTCCACCTTCCAATTGCAATTCCGTATGCGGGCAAACCAACTCTCCATTCAAAACCGCTAGCCAGCTTCCACTGGCATGAAGAATTTGTTTTGTTCTCCCCAACCATTCCCCAAATAGGATGAACACTAGTCGTGGCTTCTATGTATAAAACGTAATTATCACGATTTATAAAAGCCATTGGGAAAGTCCAAGTACTGCTAGCGCTCACCCACAGACTTCCCGAAGTGCCATCTATCCAGTTCGAAGTCATAGGAGGGGACCAGCAAATCAGAGTCCCGTCCGCGTACTTTGCCCACTTCCCATTTGCATTAAAGCCCGTCTCGATGACTGAGCCAGCCGCGATAGATCCAACAATATTTTTATCGTGAACCAGCTTGCACGCATCTCGAAACGTCTTTTGGCCAGACACTGCACCGTTCATATAGAAGTTATCGGTGTAGGGGTCAGTCGAAATTCTAAGACCAGAATTGTATGCTGTAGTGTTGTAAGCCAAATCCAAAAAAAACCCGCCGCCGCCCCATGCTGGCTTTGCCCCGGATCGGTAATACCATCCAGTCCTCTGAGCCTCCCAGGAAGTCGGGGAAGCCTGGGCGCCGCCGAATCCATATTCTCCAACATACATGGCTTCTCGGAATGTATGGTAAGAACCTGCACGGCGACCTCGCCACCCCAAACGATTGCTGGAACTTACGACAATCTGCCCCCCAGCTGTGCCTGCTTGCCGGTGGAAAAGTGTCCCAGCCGACGATCCAGCCACACTACTATCAAACGGCAGGGAGGACACATTACCGATTGCCTCGTTGTAGTAGTACGTACCAGACCCAATATCCAGCGCATTTAGGTTTGCCGCTGGAAATACATCCAAATTCGCATCAGCTCCTGACCTTCCCAACCCAAAAGCACCGATATGGGCTATTTGTTTCCACCCCCGATCAACCCCGTTATTCAGGTTCTTATACCAAAGCCCATCAGCAGCTGGTGAGCCATAAAGGTACGTTCCGTAAACGCCAGACCAACCGAACTTTATGTAAGCATCGCCCGATTGATTAACCGGCTTACCCACATCCGAAGAGCCAGATCGATAAATACCGTTAATACGGTTCGACAAAATGGTCTTATCCCCAACCACTCCAGCGTTACCACCAAAACCCCAGTCGCCATTACACATGACGCGTCCTGGAGCGGGATCTTGCGTGGAGGTAGTCAAAGTCCCCTTGGCGGCTGTACCTATATCTGCAAGTACAGGCACAAGTTCGGCAGCACGGTCGGCCAGCTCCTTGACATAGCCTTGCAGGGGGGCCAAAGCATAAGGCTGGCCTGTAGCCGTAGCACCGCGATAAGGCTTAGTCAGCGTCAAGGAGGTATCCGACGCAATATTCAACACCTCATACAGTCGACCGTCAGGGGCAACAAAGGCCTCGCCCTGCCGGGCACCTGCCAGCCACTTCGTGCCGGTGCCCGTCACAGTGCTGCTATTTACGGTGACTTTTACAGTCCCCAAGTCATACCAAGCCATTCCATACTCCTTGCTGACAGTGATGCCCCTCAGCCGCTACTTGGGCACATACTAAAAACGGCGCACCAGAATGCTGAGCGTTCATTATTCGTACTCCATAAAAAAAGCCGCTATTCAAGCGGCTGGATACTCGACAGGATCACAATCCTGTAATGCCGGAGATGGCTCCTCGGCAAATCGCAAACTTACAAAACGGTCGGGAAGGATATCAAGGGCTTTGCCATTGATCGCTGGTCCAGTACTGTAATCAGGCTCATAGGTACGAATCGTCAGTGTTTGGTCCTGCTCGCACTCTTCGTAATCCAAGGTGAAATACACATTGCCGTTTCGATCTTTCGGGGTTTCGATATACCAGCCGTCACGACTCAGTAGCGGTACCTGGCGCAAGAGATAGTGGCCAGCTCCAAGGCGCTCGAACTTGGCTGCGGCAATTTCAGGATGCATGGTCTTCTCAATGCCCGTACTTCCAAGCTGAATGACAGGGGACGCCTTTTTAAT
This sequence comes from Alcaligenes nematophilus, assembly GCF_026344155.1. NCBI lineage: Bacteria > Pseudomonadati > Pseudomonadota > Betaproteobacteria > Burkholderiales > Alcaligenaceae > Alcaligenes > Alcaligenes nematophilus. The sequence continues at coordinate 444,702 of NZ_JAPKMZ010000004.1, forward strand.
AAAGCCATTGCTGTCGACCATCGTATTTCGATGTGTCAAGAGTTCCTGCCATGGCTTGGCCACCCGATTCTGGACGTTTCGCATCCAGAGTTTGTCGCTTATTGGAGAGGCATATAGCAAGCTATAGTAGGCTCCACTCCAGCCAAATTTAATGTAGCCAGCACCGGTATTGTTGTCAGGGGCCTCCGTACTGCCAGAGCCCGATCGATAAAAACCGTTGACTGTGTTGTTAAGAATATTAGGATCAGCCGCGATTGAGCTGCCAACACCAAACCCCCAGTCACCAATGCGTGCGACTCGCCCTGCTGTCGCGTCCTGGTTGGAGTCTGTCAGAGTTGCTTTGGCTGCCGTGCCCAGATCAGCCAAGACAGGCAACAGTCCTGCTGCTCGGTCAGCCAGCTCTTTGACATACCCCTGCATCGGCGCAAGTGCATATTTCTGAGCGGTGCCTGTGGCACCTAAATAAGGTTTGGCCAGGGTCAACGAAGTATCAGAAGCAATATTCGCTACCTCGTATAGCCGACCATCCGGGGCTACGAATGCCTCACCTTGTCGAGCACCTGACAGCCACTGTGTCCCGGTTCCTGTAACAGTCGCACTATTCAGCGTTACTTTGACTGTTCCAACGTCATGCCAACCCATTACCGACCTCCTTTAAGACATGATGCTGTTCTTTCAAAGTTTGAACGGCAATCTCTGTTGTCTCAGTGGAAGCTGACTGCTCTACACCAGCCGCCAAAATATCGATCGGGCTACAAACCATACCTGCCATTAACTCTGGTGTATGTCGATTGCCCATCTCGTTTTCAAAAACCTGTTCGATAGAGTGATACATATTTATTTAACACGCAAAAAAACCGCTCTTGGCGGACATTTACCTGAAAACAATCACACTTTAAATTATTAAAAATAAAACCCCCATTGTTTATTATTAATTCAACATAAAATTAATTTTTCTTATACTTATTCTTTACAGCACTACAACTCTCAATCCACTCCCTAACATCAACTGGCATAATAAAACCATTTTCCTCCATTTTTTTCGCTAACTTATACAAAGCATCTAACTGATCACAAACACTCATATAACCATCTTTACGCAATTTTGCATATGGCTCTACATGTTTAATTTTCAATCTCAATCTCCTTATCCAAAAATGGCCAAGCAGATATTTTCACTTTATAGATCCCTGGCTGATCAAAAACCAGCTCAACCTCTCCATCTTCCACTTGATATTCCGACTGATTAATAAAAACCTTACATGGCATTGGTAGTTGTTTTAGAATTTTCCCATTAACAATAAAATCCATCTCCTTCCGGAATTTCGCAACCCCGTCGATTACATAATAAATTTCATCTGAATATTCTCCCTCAACCCAAGACTCATCGCTTATTTTTTTATTAACTTCTATTACCCCAGGAGGGCCTGATAAAAAACCCGTTATTCTTCCAATTCCATCATAAAAAGTAATAGATTTATTTCCTTCTAACGCATCAAAACCAAACATGCTAACAATCCTCCCGGATGACTTATTGTCGAATTACCTGCGGGCAAAGATGAAATAGCCATATTCACCTCCCCCCTTTGAGAGTAGATAGGATAACTGGGTGGATTTCCCTCCCCCGACCCCGACGAATTGGTGTAGCCAATAAGTGATTGATTCAACCTTGACCACAGCACAGTATTCCAATTAATTTTCACCGGCAGTGGACTTATAGCCAATTGAGGTGGATGAGTTTGGCCAACCTGCCCCGTTCTGGTATCCAAATACAGAACTAACACCTGCGCCGGAACAGCGGTATAGATGCTGACATCTCTAGAATCACCGCTTAAGAAAACAGCAGTAGTTACCGAATTTCCAGAAATTTTTAATGTATCTACTGCCGCAGATCCAATTTTTGCATTAGTAATTTGCGCATTACCAATTTTTGCATTGGTAATAGATCCATCTTCTATCTGCGCACTTCCCACGGATGCATTTGCGATCTTTGCCGTTGTGATAGCACCATTAGCTATCTTGGCATCTGTAATACTCGCATTTCCAATCAAAGCGGAATTTAAAATGCTCGCTCCGCCCTGAACCGAGAAAACTGTAGCTGGATTGCCATTAGCGGCATGCATCACTGCAAAACGATCAGCCAAAACAGCAAAGGTCGACTGCATCACGCCAGACTCGTTGGTCAAATCCAGACCCACACCGGAGACATACTTCACCCCGCTCTGATTCGCCTGCAGCTTCACCCCCCAACTGGAAGCGATATTGCCATCCAGTTCCGTCAAAGAACGGGCAACCTGCTCAACCGCCGCCGAATTACTACCAATACCCGTTTCCAAAGTCGTAATAGACTCAGCCAACGCACGATTCTCGTCAGCCTGGACATTCTTGAACTCAGCCAAAGACGCCCGGATTTGGGTTTGCTCTTTCTGAGTATCAAACTGATTCAGCACTCGTTCCAGGTCAGCATCCTCACCCGCCTGTTGGCGTTTGATTTCTGCATTCAGCACCAGCTGACTGTTAGCCAAGGCATCTTGCTGGCCCTCTACGCTAGTTACCCGAGAGTTGGTTTCGTTCAAGGCCCCCGCTGTAGCTGCCAAACCCGTCTTGGGGTCATTGACGGTATTTTGCAAAGCCGTCAGGTCACGTCCTTGAGAAGAAATGGAGCTGCCTTGTTGTGTGACCGTACTGGTCAAACCTTGAATAGCCGAGGAGTTGGCGGAAATTTCCTCTACCACCTCTGCCAGGTTAGGCTGCCATTGCATAGCGGGTACAACATCACCTAGATACAAAGCTGCCCAATGGATAGTTGCCTGACCAGCATGGTTGCCCGGGGACGGCGCATAGTAAAACCGCAATTCACGCGGCAAGGCATTGGCAGCAGCCTTGGTGAATTTGACGACCTGGACAGACTGGTCAGCATTGCGCTCCAGATCAGCAACCCGATTTGAACTGCCACCCGCCCACACACCAATACGCGACTCCGTATCACCCTCCGCGGGCTTATGTGTATAGCAGACCACCAAGGTATAGCCCTGGGCAGGAACAAAGTCCTCAGTCAAGTGGTAACGTCCAAATAGATATACAGGTGTGGCCCGAACTTGCTCAACGTTCGACGCCAGCAGCAAGTTGCCGGCGGGGGCTGTCAGCGACTCAAGCCCAGTCTCCAGCTTTGTAATGCTTTGCGCCTGCGCACTAACCCCCTGCTCTGTCGCCGTTACACGATTGCTCAAGGCCTGTACCGCACTGGCATCCGCTTTCTGATTCGCGGTAGCCTGCGCCGCATCAGCTGCAGCTTTTGCGGCCACCGCAGCGGCTGCCGCGTCCGTTGCCGCTTTATCCGTTACGGCCACCCAGGCACTGCCATTCCAGCGCTTGGGAGTATTGGCATTGTTTTTTGTGTCGATCCACAGATTTTGTGCCAGGCGCTTGGCAGCCGCAGGAGCTGCTGTTGCAAAGATCACCTCCCCTTTTGCCCCAACGGCAGAGGCGGCAGCCGCTGCCGCATCTTGCGCCGCAACGGCTTTGGCATCGGCGCTGTTCACGCTGGCCGTCAACTGCGTGATACTGCTTGCTTGTGCATCAAGCTTGCCCTCGGTCGCCGTCACACGGGTACCCAAGGAATTAACGGCCGTTGCCAAGCCACGCTGCGCGGCATCCAGACCATCTACCTTGCTGGACAGCGCCGTGGTGGAGTCAGACAAGGAGCGCAGGCCACCCTCCAGTTGCTCAACCTGAGTGCGCATGGATTGCACGGAGGAAGCCAAGGCACCAAGGCCCGTTGCCGGATCATTCACCTGGCCTGCGACCGTATTGATCTGCTGAGCATTAGCCTGGATCCGGCCCTCTGCATTCTCGACCCGACTGATCGTCTCCTGCGACTGGAGCGCCAAAGCAGCAAGACCATCAGTGATCGAGGCGAAGTCTCCGATCAACACCCAATACGCCTCATCCGTTATCTTCTTGCCTGCCGGTACAGCCTTTTTAGCGCGGTACATCTTGTCATTGGCAAAGACGACAGAACCTGCTGCATAGGCTTTTTTCGAATCCCATTTATCAGCAAGAAGCAGCTCTTGTACTTGGCCATTGACCTCATCAACCCGTTGATTCAGCTCACCAAGCTCAAGAGTCAGATCTCCCACGGAATCGCGGATTTTGGGGATGTCGCGGATGTTACCCATCAGCAGCTCGCCCAGGCCGCCCTCAACAATGGACGGGGTGATCAGCTCGTTATAGTCACTGGCCGATGTAGAAGGCACACCCCGAATACCAGGTTTTGACTCTGCCGGGAACCACGGTCCTTGAGTACCGTTTTTATCGATCAGACGCGCCCAGAAGAAATGCTGAGCCGTCACCGCCAAACCTGTTTGCTCAAATGAGTCGGTCGGATACGCAAAACCACCGGCACTCAGCGAATCTGCAAAGCTTTGAGTCGAGCTATACCTGATCTCGGTGCGCTCAATGATGTTCGGATCCGCTGGAAAACTCCATTTGACTTGTATACCCCAAGGAATGGAGCTGGTCCTCAGATCGGTCACAGGCAAAGGTGCAGACAACTTGCCAGACAACTCCGTCAGATCTGAGTTGCCCCACAGGCTGGACACATCCAGGACGTTAATCGCGCGTACACGTGCACGATACGCACCTGCATAGATGTTAGGAACTTCGACACTGGTGGAGCCCGTACGCGGAACTACAACCCACTCGGAATTATCCCGACGCCACTGCACCTCATAAGTAACAGCATTGGGAACGGCATCCCAGGAAATCACCGCATTATGTCGGGCTTGCCCCTGATCAATGACATGATAAGAGGTGATTGAAACATTACCCGGAATGCTCTGAACAGGCGGGGGAACAACGCTAACCGGTGGAGTTTCCACGCGGGTTTCATAGTCGATCGCGGCATGTTTGCCATCCACATACTGGACAGCATGGATGGTGTACTTAAGATCGCCGTCTTCAGCAACACTGATAACCCGATACTTCTGGGTCGACAGATCGGCTGCACTAATAGCCCATGCCGCTTCTGGTTCTGGCTCCACACTAAAGGGCGGGTCAACTTGTACAGTTTGGGTTTCAGTAGCCTCTTGCGAGGAAATCACAATGGGCCGTGACTGCGACACACCATCTGGCAACACAACGGTCAGACGATCCCCAGCAGCAACCTTCACTGTGGCATCCAGCACGACTTCCGATTTTCCGGCGGACCGTACCAAACCACCAATACGACGCCCAGCCAAATGAGCATCCGCAATCTCAATAATTTGCCCAGGCTGTGCGAGTGTCCCTGACAAACCAACGCCGAAAGTAACCGTTTCAGTTTCCATCCGGGAGGTAAACAAGGCACTTCGCCCCATGCGCTGTGCCTGCCCCTGGGACGTACACCCAAAAGCAGTCAGCTCCAGTTGTCGAACACCGTAACGCGCAATGCCGTCAGGGTCTTCAAGCACTTCAACCTTGGCTCTGCCCATGTCCGTTTCATCATTCCAGGACACAAGGGCAACGGTATAACGGGTTGCGAGACTGGACCCTGCATAATTAAATATGCCATCCACAACATTGGCATTGGAATAGGTGTATACGGAATCGCGCGGCATGTCCGCCACAGCCAACACAGTGCCCTGAGCATAATAGGCAATGCCTCGAAAGACAGAGGCCAGATCCTGCAACACTCTCCAAGCCTCAGCCTTATCCTGCAAATACACGTTGCAAGAGAAACGTGGTTCAGTACCTCCTTTACCATCGGGAACTTGCTCATCACAATACTGGGCAATCTGATACAAGGCCCATTTATCCAACCAGGAGGCTGGCGACAAGCGCCCTAAACCGTCGCATGCATTAGTCGCCAGGTCATAAAAAACCCAGGCAGGATTGTCCGTCCAGGACATTTTGAACGTGCCATCCCAACTACCACTATAGGTATGAGTCCAGGCATCGTAGTTGCTAGGAACACGGACAACACGCAGATACAGATCAAACGCGCGAGAGGGGATACTTTGAAACTGCTTGGCATTAACTCGTAGACCTATGCACGCTGACATGGGGCGACGAAGCTTGGCATCAGTCACCTCGGTAATCGAGTCCACATACGTCGTGTCACTAATGGTCGAGTTACTGGCATTAGCGGTCAGTCTACGCACACGGACTGACCAGCCTGTCGTCGCACGGGGTAAATCAATACGATGGCTGCGCGAATACTGTTGAGTGGTCTTGCCATCAAAGGAAGCGCGCAACACTTCAACAAAAGCCGAATTGTCTGTAGACAGCTCAATCACATATTCAACTCGATACCCTGTGATATCACCTGTTTTCTTGGATTGCTGTTTGAGACCACGTACCGATAAGCCCACTCGTAATCCAGAAATATGAATATTCTGGATGGCGCGTGTAAACGGCTGATCAGAACGCAACTCCACATTCACAGCCGTAGTAGACTCAGCGGCTGGAAAACCAGGTATATAGCTTTGGTCTTGGGTCCCAGCTCGAAACTCCATTTGAACATCCTGGAAATTCAAGCTGCCATCCTCATTTTGAATCGGCGTGTTATCCAGGTATACAGAACGTAGCGGGCTATTTTCATGCGCAAAGCCATGAATTGGACCCGCACTGATCAAGTCGACAATAGAGGCGTAAGCAATACTATGCAGGTTATCTGCATCTTCAACTGGTGTTCGAGTGGAGCCCCCCCCTCCTTTACCACCCTTGTGGCCTTTAACGCTGTAGCCACCCGAAACAGAAACGGCGCCCTCAGGCGCCGTAATGTTGTAATCAAGAAGTCGCATCACATCTGATCCTCTGAGTAAATCCCGGCAGACACGACAGCGCTACCAACAAACTTTCGTCCATAACCGAGCGGAATAGGATTACCTTGAGCCGTTGTATTGACTGGTCCATTAAAATTGTAGGAAGGCTTATTTTCTGGACGGTCTTCTGTACCCAGGCCCTGCTGCATAGGAGAAATCATTTGAAACACTCCTCCCAGGGCCAGCCCTGCACCAGCAATCATCAAGCCCTTGCCCAAAACTGCCCAGCTTGGTGGCATCAGAAACCCTGCTACAAAAAGCCCTACACCTAAAATAGTTTGAAACAATCCCCCTCGCTTGGCGCCTTGCATGACAGGGGCAATCCGTATTTCATCCTGGCCTACCGGGGCGTGAAGCGCTTCTTCATTGATGTTCATCTTGGAAAGAAAGCAGGCGTACGAGATCCCTCGCTCACACGAAGTCATCAACTCCTGCTCAAATCCTGGCAACAGCACACACAAAGCCCTTACGGCCTCGGCCAGGGAATTGACGGCCAAACGATGCACCCGTCCAAAACGGCTGCCAAGCTTGCCATACAGCCGTATGGTTCGCAGTTCTTGATCCATTGATGCTGTCATCATCACAACAACTCCTTATGTCGAATAATCTTGCGAGTAATCTGCTCCCAATAACCGCCGTAAGGCACACGCTCTGACAAGTAGCCGTAGGCATGGTGCAACATGGCATCGGGTACCGGATGCAGATAAGAAGCTTCTGCCAAAGGCTCTGCCCCGAGATAAATTCCCGCATGGTTGACCCGCTCACTACGTAACTGCATCAAGATCACATCGCCTGTTTTAGGACCGTCTTCGACCTCAACAAAGCCCGCTTTTGCAAAGTTATCCAAGTACAACTCGTCCCCTCCCTCCCACCAACCATCCTCACGCTCAAAGTCTGGTAAAGCGATTGCCCTTTCCCGGCGATAAAAGTCCTGTATCAAGGTGTAGCAATCGAGCACACCGTGATAGAACTGACGGCCGATCAAGGGAGCCTGATAACCCTCGGGGCAAAAAGACTCCATGCCCTCAATCCGGGGACCATCATCGCCAGGCATCACCGATACAATCAGCCACTCCAGAGGTTTGACGTGTTCGGCCATTGCCTCGCATGCCACCCGATCAGCCTGACTGGGCACTGCGGGCATGTTCGGATGCGAATGTACAAAGGCAATCAACTCACCCTGCTCCTGGGCCTGTACCCAGTCTTGCGGACGGGTGGCAAAGTAGTCTTCAGGCTCAGCGGCCACATTCACTCCCGGCACATACATTTCCTTGCGCCCCTTGGCCACCACAAAGCCCACTGCTTCGCGTGGATACTCGGCCAAGGCATGTGCATTAATCGCTTCTATGGTTTTTTTATTCATACGACACCCATAAAAAAAACCGCCCATGGCGGTCGTCCAACGCTTTACTAAAATCAAGAAACCCCGAACACCACAACCTGGCTCGCCTATCGGTTGAAGCTTGGCCCGCAGTGCCCACCCTCCAGTAGCCAACTACCGCTTACCAGAAGACAAGTACGACGGCCCGAGCTCATCCTTATCGCACTCGGTCAGCAGCCGGTTCACCACCAAAAGAGATCTCGGCTTCCTCTGGCCGACAATTCTGGACACTGGCCCAGCGCAACTGGCAACTGCGTACAAAACCGGGGCAACGATCCAGGGCCGGATCCTGTACGGGTTGATCGTTCTTATCGAACATGGCCGAGCCGGTATAGCCACAATACGGGCCACGGTAGCCGCCCACACGCGTCCAGGAGCAATACGTCATGATCTGGCGACCTGGCAATTGCTGCCCCTGAAAGTCCAGGGGACTGGACAGCTCAAACTCTACAAGCTGAGCATTGCTGGCGACACGCTGTTCAATCAACCAGACCTCCAGCGGAAATGCCTGGGTCGGGTCTGCGGTCGGGTTACCTTCAGGGAAGTTGGCTGCATCCAGATACTTGGCCAAGGTACGGTGACGGATAAACCGTGCACCAACCAAATCACCATACACGCGACACATGGCAGAAATCACACCCGGGATTTTCTTGCCACTCTCATCCACACCAATATTGCCTACCTGAATACTAGGCGTTGGCTGACGACCCTCTCCCGTACGCTGAAAACCGCTGGCTTGAATAGCCCAGGGCTCGTAGCGCTCTCCCTGCCACCAAATCGGAGTCTCTTGCGGGTAGCCGTGAAAACGCAAGGTACCGGCACCGATTTCCTCCGCGTCCAGTTCAAACACTTCAACAATGGCGCCTGGCTCCAGTTTTTGAATATCTGCCGTTATGCTCATGGTCGAAATCCTTGTTCAAAACCGAGTGACAACTGCCAAACAGGGCCACCTCTATGGGTTTTGGTATAACCGCGACACTGCACCACCATAGCCTCACTCCAGCCTGGTGGAGTCCAGAGAAAAGAGCGCCCCTCGCCATGGCGGTCCAGGAACTCCTGAATAGGCCCCATCTTTTCTTCGGTACCGACAAACATCAAAGACCAGCCAGACCGTCGCGGGTTCAGACCAGCACCTGCGCTTTGCTCATACCCGTCACCAAAACGAGCGGAGAGCACACGGTACTGAACCTCTTCAGAAATTGCCTTTTGCTCAGGCAGCCAAGTAAATGTTTCCATCATCGTGAATATCCATTGCGTTGATTCCATAACAAGCCGCCTTGTCGCATTTCACGCGACAAAGTCTGCTGCACTTGGGCAGCAATCAGCGTCCCCAACTGCCGGCCCTGCATATCGTCGCCATCCACCTGCGTCTGGCCATCGCTTTGCGACATATTGACTGCCACATTGATCTGGAATCCTTGAGCTCCGGCCTGCCCTGGGTCACTACCGGCGTCCTGCAGGTAATCCGTCAGATCCGAGTTCTGACGGGCACTCAACACACGCTCACCTTTATCCAGCAACCAGGTTCCCTCATACGGCACACGATCGATACCTTTATGAGCAACACCCATAAGATTCGTCAAAGCAAAAGTATTTGCTATTCCTAAAGATGCCGGGACAGCATTGGCACCTTGGGTAGCCAAAGACACCAAGGTCGCTGGCCCACTCCAAGCCGCTGCAATAGTGGCGGCTTGAGCGGCACTGGTCGTGGTAGTTGTTGCACCTATGGTTTCACCCAGCATTGCATTGACCGCCATACGCACACCGATCTTGATCAGCATCTTCAAGACCTCGTCACTGATCCCAACAAACAGGCCACGTAGATCCAGCTCACCTGTTTTCACAAAATTGAACAGGGTTTGTTCGATATTCTCAAAAGCTGTCTCAAACACCTGCTGCGTCAGCGCGGACACATCAATTGCAGTCGCTGCAAACTTGCGCAGCTCTTCGGTAAAGAAAGAGGTACCCGAACTCTCCGAAGAACCAGCCCCCCCAAGCGAAGCCCCCGGTTGTGGTCCAAAGAATGATCCACTTCCGCCGTATGCAGGACCAGGTCCGCTCATCCCACCCAAGCCCGGCACATGCCCATCCAAAGAAAAAGGGTCTGCACCAAACCCGGGCAGGCGCGAACCAAACATATTGGAGTACGTACCAAACCCGGGAGTCGGAGTTCCTGGCATGGCTGGATAGCTACCATAGCCCGGCAAGCGGGTGCCGAACATGGGGGCATTTATGTCTTCATTCGGATTCGCAAACCGGGTCAGGCCGGGTACACGCAAACCATACAAATTCGTCCCTGGATCCGGCATGGGAGCAAGAGGGCTTCCACCGGTGCAACAACAAGGCACACAGTCCTGCGCCGCCGCAGCAGGTATCTGCTCGGCTTTATCCTGAACTGCTTTGGTGGCCTTGGCGGCAGCGTCATCTTCTTTTTTCTTCGGCCCGCTGATCGCCTCCAGCACGGCTCCAATGCCGGCCTTGATCAACATGCGCAGCGCCTCATCCGCTACGCCAACCAACAAGGTATTCCAGTTGAATTTGCCTGTCTTGACGAAGTCGAACAGACTTTTTTCCAGATTGGTAAAGGCATTGGTCACAATGCTTTCCATCGGAGTAGCCATATCAGAGGCTGCCTCGATGTATTTGGCAATCGCCGCTTGACGACCTGCATTCCATCCCTTGTCCTCTTCACTCTTTCTGGAATTACCAGAGGAAGCTGGAGCCTTCTTGGGCGCTGCGCTGGCTGGAGCGGGAGAAGGCGCCGTAGACGGTGCATTCACTGGTCGACTGGGGGCTGCTGCAGGGGGGGCAACCGTATTCACCACCACAATGGGGGGCTGAGACGCCACAGGACGTTTGGGCAAGGCTTTATCCAAAGCCTGAATAAACTGATCGATGGCTTGCGCACTGGCTTTGGCCTTTTTCCCAACCAGGGCAAACTGATTCCCTGCATCAGCAAGTGCGTTGCCAGCTTTGACAGTCGTCACTGAAAGACGAAGGCCCGCTTTATCAAGCGCCTTCATTGCCTTTTCCAGATCCGCGATCTGCTGTTTCATAATTTTGGGGTCCATGACTATAGAAAATAGGCTTGTCTGCGCTGCATCTCTCGCCTACAAAAAAGCCCCGCCAACCCAGGCGGGGCCATCAACACTAGCTATGTGAAAAATCACTCGTTTTCGTTCTCCTCATCGCCTGAACAGAACATCGGGCAGTCGAGCAGGCTTGCACAGGCCGCTCGACTGCCCGGATAGTAAGCCAAACCTAGGACTTCTGACGCTCCACGCCATCAATCGCCAATACCGCGGCATCCAGCTCGGCACGAGACAAGGGCGTCCCGTAAGCACCGACCACGGCCGAAATATCAGCGGTACTCAATGGCAAGGGAAAGACGCCACCCATCCCCGTTACGACAGATCGACAACGGCTGGCTGCGTGATAAATCATGATGACGTGGTCAGTAATCGGATCCGAGGGAACCTCGGGCGGTACGGCCGCCCCCAGCTTCGCATAGATCAGCTTGCGCTTTTGGCTTGGCCCGGCCCACTCTTTTTCCCACTGGAACCGGGCGAGGACTTTTCCACCGTTTCCTTGACCTCCTCTTGAGCCTCTTTGGCCAGTTGAGCCGCGTGCAGCAGAACCCAGGTAAAGAGATCGCTATCGCCAGACAGCAATGCCGCCGCATTCTCTGGCGAATACGGAACCTGACGACCAGTCTCGTCCTGAATCTGGCCCTTCCAATCCCGAATAATGTAACGACCCAGCAATTGACATTGGATGTCATGCTCACGGACGTCGCTATCGGACACCAGAATGGAACTCAGGGATTGGCCCGCATCTTCACGGGCAATCAAACGTCGCACTCGCTCCAGAGCGATTTGATAAGCCTCGGTATCCAGTCGGGTCAGTTTGAAGGACACATCATCGGTGTACTCCTCCCACCGCTCCTGACTCAGCACCGATCCCAGGCGATTAATCTTCAAAGCCATGCCATCACTCCTTAAGGTGCAGGCGCAGCAACAGGACTACGCGTCAGCACAGGGGTTTGCTTGGCCACGGTGAAGTTCAGCTCCACTTTCAGGATATCGCCCTTGGCACCGTTAGGCAGGTCACCATCGACTTCAATGGCGGGCAGATCGATCTCGTACTTGTTGCCAAGGGAGTCGGTGATCGGGAAGGAAATGGCGATCGGGGTGCGTTTGAACTGGTTCTTCCACAGCTCCCAAGCCTTCTGGGACCAAGCCAGGGTCACTGTGCCGGTGATGGCTGCTGCGGTCTCAATCAGGGCGCCGGGGCCCAAGCGCTCGGCACCAAAGCAGCGTTGAGTCTGCAGCTGGTTGTCAATGTTCAGGGTCAGGCCCGATACGCAAGCCTGACCAGCCAGGGACACGCCATTGGCCTTCACATCGCCCACGCTGATCGAGGACATGAAAGGTGTTTGGCTGGGCTCGGCCGGATCGGTGGCAAAGGGAGTTTCCTTGTCTTCGTAATCCAGGCAAGACATGGTGAAGGTCACGGTGGCTTTGCCTTCTTCAGGCACTTCCAGGGCAAAGGTGCTGACATGTGCACCCTTGAACAGCGCGTAAACATCTACGTCACGATAGGCTTTGGCCAAGCTGAAGGTGCTGCGGGTCTCGCCCACGCTCAGCTTGTTCTCTTTCCACTCACCGTAGAAGGCGGCTGCCAACAGCTCGTCAAAGGTGCCGTAGGACAGTTCGCCCGTGATGTCGCCACCAATATCAATACTGGTCACGATCGAACCCTGACCAATACGCGAATCGGTGATTTCTTCGGACTCCTCTTTGTTCAGGGTAGGAGTCAGTGTGTTGCCGGTGACGCGCAGCGTCTGCCAGCCCGAACCGGGGGTTACACCGGGAACGGTTTCTTTAACCAGGTAGCTAGTAACTTTAGCGCCAGAACTCATAATGCATCTCTCCTGTATGCAGGCAAAAAAAAACCGACGCGAGGTCGGCACAAAAAAACAGGTAAAAAATCAACCAGCCCTGAACGGGACGGTCAGGTTGATCTGGTAAAACTCTTCGCGTTGTGGCCGTTTTTGCGGGTCATCCGCTGCCACGTCGACCTGGCTCAGGCCCAGGCATTCCAACTCTCCTTCAGACCAGAAGGAAAAGTGTTCATCTACGGCATCGCTCAGGCGATCCAGCTCCTGACGGCCCTGACCCAAACGATCAAAACACTCAATCAGAATCTCGCCCGATTTGCGGGTGTAGGGTCTCGCACCCATGCCCGAGATTTCCGAGTCGGTATTCTTGATCAGCAAACGGCACCAGACGCCCGTATCCGGCGGAGTAAAGGCCGCGTGCGCATTGGGATACTCGATGCGCTCCTGAGCAATCCCGGTCAATGCCACCATGTGATCAATAATGGCTTTACTGATCTGTTCAAAGTTCATCTTGTGTAGTTCTCCTGAACGGTCCTGGCCATCTGCTTGACGGCCAATCGACGACTGTGCGTGGGTTGCTGTGACCAGGCATAAAAAAACCCCGCAGCAATTTCTTGCTCGGGGTTGTTTCGTTTGCATTGGACGCAACTTTGCACGCCCATTATTGCAATTAGCCTTGCAGATTCATAGCGGACCATGTTGCAGACTGCAACGCCAGGCGTAAAAAGCAGAGGTTTCACCCTCTTTGATCTTGTCCACCTGGCCTGAATCCTGCAACTGCACCAGCACACGCTTGACCCCTTCGCGCATGGCGTTGCGTTGGGCCGTGGACAGCTCCATGCCTTTGCTGACGTGCCGCACAATCTGGATCATGCGGAACTCTCGTCCCGGATAGGCCGCTAACAGGTCTATGACTTCGGCTGCATACTTCACCGCAAAATCTCCTTCTCGACTGTGATTCTGAAATCCATCAAATGGCGGCGGTAGTCTTCATCCCGAAGGACCGCGCCAGTCACCTTTTTGATCCACAAACGGGCTGTGGTCTGACGTTCGCTGGCGGTCAAATGACCGTACTGAGCGTTCTTGCGCGGGTACTCGGCCTGGATGACCATGGCTTGGTAATGCGGCAGGCGCTGGTAGAGGGCGTCAACCGCCAAAGCGTGGTCTTGATGTATGGGCCTGAAATCCTCTTGCCAGGGAACGTAGCGTTCCATATTGCCCACGGTCTGCCCGGACCAGCACCAACGGGCCCAGTTCCAGAGCAAATCGTCGCCGCTCAGACCCTGCTTTTTTTCTGCTTTGATTGTCATGTGGGTTCCTCCTTCAAGCCCGATGAACGGTGATGCCGTGCATCCGGGTCAGCAAAATTCGTTTGATGCTTTGGAACAGGCTTTCTGGATCGCCGCTTAGCTGCACAATGCGATCGCCGCTGCTGTTGTCCGTGTAGGCAAAATCCGCGATATAGCAAATCCTGCCGGCAGGTATCAGGTGGCTGAAAAGCCGTGGCACCAGACTCCAGGATGGCTGCTGTACCAAATGCCTGATCTGGCCGCTCCGCTGCAAAGCCAGCAGTTCTCTGTAGCGATGGGCAGGTGCTCCGGTGATCGCCTGATGCACCTCTTGATGACGCCGTCTTGTCAGATCCATGGCTGGTTCACTCCTTGCCCAAGGCTGCTTTGGCCATCTTCAGCACAGCCAGGGAACACGCTTCCGGGCGGGCCAAGATCCGATTCGCCCAGACTCGCGGGTCCTTGTCGGTGTCGCCCGAAATCACCTGAGCCAGGTCGCGCACGCGTCGTTGCCCTTCCCGGCGCCCTTGCTCCCAGTCTTGCGGGGAGGTCAGGGCCAATCGAGGCGGCGGGATTTCTGCCCACTGTCCTTTGGCCAGGTGATCTCCCAGCACTTTGTGCCAGCGTTGTTCCAGCTGCGTGTAGGCCTGATTCAGCATGTCAAACTGTCCAATGCTGATTGCTGCGTGATAGATAGCCGGGTGTGACCACTCGCCCATTTCTCCTCGCACTCGTGCCTGCATGCCACGCACGGCCTGGAAAAAGGCGGTTTCTGGCTCCAGTTGAGGGCGGCACGCACGCAAGAACTCCGGCAAGCTGGGGGGCCAATCAAACATGCGACGGCAATTCTTGATGCCTAGTGCCACGTCATTGGGCGAGACACCTTCCTCGTCAAAAGCTTCGGCCCAGGCCTGTTTCCAGTCTTCAATGGCTTGCTTGTCCCGAAAGTTGGAGCGGAACTTGTTCGGATAAATGCCATTGAGCCGGTTGTACAAATGGTCCATCAGGCTGATGCCTTCCAGCTTGGTATGACGCAGCAGCCAGGGGTTGGAAAAATCAGATATCGATGACATCGTCTATCTCCTCGCGTTGCCGATGACGGTTCACATAAGCCAGGGGATCAAAGCCCGACGCCTGACCTGCACGGGGCTCGTTGCGTCCTTCCAGCCAGCTGGCCTTGCCCCCGCGCCAGCCACGCAACATGCACTCGGCCAGAAAGTCGTCCACGCTGTAGCCCATTTCCAAAGCACGGTGGGCTTCGGTGCCCAGGCGGTTCAGGGCGGTTTGCGTCAAGGGTGCTTTGATCTCGCGGCGATGGCGCAGATAATCTGCGATCACTTCGGCACGGGGTTCAGCAGGCCAGGCAGAGAACTCCAGCGCCGGAGCCTTGCGACGCACGTTTGTTTTTTCTTTATCTTTTTCCGTATCTGTATCTCCTTCTTTATCTGTCTCTTTATCTAGCGCGTTACCCGGCCGTTTCGGTAACGTTACGGACGCGTTACTGCCTTCGTTACCGTCTTGTTCCTGTTTTTTTCTGGCCCGAAACCGCGCCACCCGCTCCGCGCTGCTGTCGGATTTCATCTGGCGTTTGTCCCACGCCAGAGGCTGCAAAGTTTCCTGGTCGATCAGGCCCACTTCGCTTAAGCGGCGCACCACATCGTCCAAGGTACGCAGGTCCAGGCCCAGCTTGACGGCCACCTTGCGCAGCATCAGCGTGTCTTCGCTGTCTAGCACGCCCTGCCCTTTAAGGCAGAGCAAGGCCACGTAATGCCATCTGTCCTCGAAAGCCAGCAGACGCAACTTCTCGTCGTCCACCATCTCGGTATAGGCGCGAAACCACGGCATATTGCTCATAGGCACGCTCCTGACTGTGTGAGCCATCGACAAGCAAACTCGTGTCGATGGTTGTGAATACGTGTTTTCATGGCACCCCCGCCTGAAAAACCGCACGCCTCTGATGTATTTGCAAAAATATGACGCGCAGCAGGACCCCTGGCCCAAACAGGCCACGAACATCCGATTGATAGGCAATGCCCAAAGGGCACAAGAACTGCGTCACCCCATGACGCAATCGAACTGTCAGGCATGGCTTGCAAGCCAAACCCGTCGTAAATGCTTAGATATTTCTAGAGCTTTCTTTGGGTGCTGGGGCGGGCACCACCGGGTTCATGTGATGGAAGACCAGTTGCCAGACGCGCGGTATGACACCAGCCTTCTCCCATTGAGATATGCGGCCTTTGCTCAAGCCCGTGATACGCAATACGGCTCGGCGACCGCCCATTTCTTCGATGATGTGTTTAGCATTCATGCATTGAGTATAGATAGTTCTAAACGTAAAGAAAAGAAATATCTAAACCTATGTTTAGTTTTTTCTTGTTTTAATGTCGGGTATGGATATTTACTCGATTCGCCGCAGAAACCTGCAACGCCTGATTGAAGACCGCGCTCACGGCAACGCGGCTGACTTTGCGCGCTCTATTGGGCGCACACGGGCGCAACTGGCCCAGTACCTGTCATCCACCTACAACGGTGGGCGCAGCATTGGCGAACGAGTGGCGCGAGCCATAGAAAAAGAAGTGGGTCTGGAAGCGCATAGCCTGGATCAGCAAGGCTATGGTTTTGGGGCCAAGCACGGTTTTGACTCCAACGTGCAAGACGCCATGATGGGCGAGCGGCGTATCCCCCTGCTGAACTATGTACAGGCAGGTGTGTTTAGGGATCCCGGTCAGAACTTCACATTTGAAGAAGTGGAATATCTGCTGACAGACCTGTGTCTGTCCGAGCGTTCCTTTGCCTTGCAGATCAAGGGCGATTCCATGTTGCCGGACTTCAAGGAAGGCGACCGGATTATTGTGGATTGCGAGCTTACGCCCCGCCCCGGTGATTATGTGGTCGCCAAAAACAGCGAAGAAGAAGCCACCTTCAAGAAGTACCGGCTCTTGTGCATAGATGAAGGTGGGCAAGAAATCTTTGAGCTGGTGCCGCTGAACGAAGACTATCCTTCCATTCGCAGCGACCAGCATGCTATTGAAATCATCGGCACCATGGTGGAGCACCGGAAATACTATCGGCGTTCGTAAAAAGCTGGCAGCGCAGGCTGCCTTGCATGATGCGGCTTAACGCTTTTTCATTTCCTGATCGACCTTCTCCATCCAGGCCTGATCACAAGGGACGGGCTGTGCTGAGCGCTGACCATACAAACGGATATGCACCACGTTGCACCACTCCTGCGAGCCATAGTCAGGGCCATGCCCTTGTCCATCGGAGACAGCCAATTGACGATCCACCTTTTCCAGCCAGGCCTCACTGCCGACTTTCTCTGTGGGCACCGTAGTTTGGCAAGCGGCTAACAATAAAGCGGGGGCAAGCATCAAGATTCGCATGACAATATCCAAATAAAACCTCTGCTATAACAGAGCATCAAAAAACTATTATTTTTCAATGCCCCTTTTATAACAAGACCATTGGGGACTCAAGCTCGTCCCTGGCATGTGAGACAAGAATGAAATGGCTGTTCCTATGCCTGATCATGGCATTGCTACCTCTGAGCACGCAGGCAAGAAACACTCCCTGCTCAGGCAAAAAAGGTGGCATTTCCCACTGCGAGGGGGAAATCTTTGTATGCCGTGATGGTTCAGCCAGCGGCAGCAAGCGGTCGTGTCCTGCGTACACCGGCACTGCAGGACAACGTTCGCAGTCCAGGCCACAGGCGCTGCAATCCAGCAGCGTTTGCCCCTGCTCCAGTGGAACCTATTGCACCGGCCCTCGTGGAGGGCGCTATTGCGAAACCAGCACAGGTAGCAAACGCTATCAGCGCAAATAAGGGGGCAGCCTGCGGTACTTGCTTAGCAATTGCCCTTTTTAGCCTGGCCGGGTGGACAGTGACGCTGCCCATATCCACCGTAACCATCCGGATCCACAATCACCGAACCCCTGGGAGTATGGACGGCACAGGCGGAAAGAATAGCTGTCATGGTCAAAGCCAAAATAAGTGTTTTCATCATTATTCTCTGGGTTTTAGACGCGCTCATTGTGCTCCAAGGATAAACAACAAGGTGCTACCAATCGCGAGCAAATACAGTTGGGCCTCCAGATGCTTGAATCTCTTGCTCTAGCCGTGGCTACGCTAGGCACAAACACAGACTTTATGTAATAATTGCGGACTTGTTGCCCCTCTAGCTCATGCTTGGTTAGAGCAGCGGACTCATAATCCGTTGGTGCCGTGTTCGACTCACGGGGGGGGCACCATTTCATTCCTCTTTCAAGCATCGGCCCGTACTAATAATAGCAATGCCGAACTCGCTTGTTCCCTGCCGTTTGGCTTGCACCCAGCAACAAACCTGAAGCCCGGGCTTCTTGCTGTTTGAGCAAGTTACCCAGGCCTGAAAAGCGCTTATTTATCCGCCGGCAAGAGCGAAGAATGGTGGCTGACAATCAGCCAATCCCCCCCGTTCCATTGATAGGTATAGGTGTAACGCGCGCCTACGTCCTTGCCGCTGCTGCCCATATGAAAGGTATACAGCCCCGAGTCCACTGCCATATTGCAGCCTAGGGTGATCTGTCGTTGCGTTACCCTGCCCTGCGGCTTGCCAGCCAGAAAGTGGTCGAAATAATCTTCTTTCTCTGCCTTGGTGATGCGGTTTACCCCAGACAGCGTGGGTAGCAGAATCGAGCGCTCTGCATAGTTGTTAACGACGACCTCGGGTTTGCCGGTTTGTAGCGACTGGTTCCAACGCTCAAACAAAACGGCAACACCAGCCTCGTCTATCGGTGCACAGCTTGGTGAAGATTGGGCACTCAGGCTGCGTTCTCCCTGGGTCTGTGCCGCGCAACCCGCCAGCACCAGCGTTCCCAACAACACCATGATTTTCTTGCTCATTTCCCTTACCTCCCTCTCGTTTTTATGAGGCGGATAGTAGCATCGGTGCCTAATCATTAGCGTTTAACGCTGGTCGAGGCGACGTACTACAAACGTTCGGGAATGAGTGGGACATTGTGGGGCTGAACCTCCTTACTTAGTCTTGATCGTGCCCGCCCAGGCCTTTTATCTATGTGTAAGTGCACCAACAACAATTGTTAAAGTTTGTTTTATACAGGAACCCTTCGCTGCCTAGTCATTAAAATCGCTTCTCTTTATATAAGTAGAAGGGGAAGTTCATGACTTTTCGTATGGGTGCATTGGCCGCTATGCTGGCCGTCGCTGGCCTGACTGCAGGCTGTCAGACAATGGATGTGGGTGGCATGGTCGGTGCCGGCAGCAAGGCTGTCCAGGCGTTCAATTTGTCCGATCAGGAAGTGATTGCTCTGTCGGATCAGTCCTGCAAGCAGATGGATGCTGAAAACAAAGTGGCCAGCCCCAACAGCAAGTACAACAAGCGCCTGCAACGTGTCGTCAAGCCATTGGCGAAACAGTTGAACGGTCAAACACCGAACTTCAAGGTTTACCAGACTCAGGAAGTGAACGCCTGGGCCATGGCTAACGGTTGTATCCGTGTGTATGCCGGTCTGATGGACAAGATGAACGACGACGAACTGCGCGGCGTGATCGGTCACGAAATGGGCCACGTTGAACTGGGCCACAGCAAGAAAGCCATGCAAACCGCCTACGGCCTGTCCGCTGCTCGTGACGCTGCTGCCGCCACCGGTAACGGTGTGGTTGCTCAGTTGAACTCCAGCCAATTGGGCGAGCTGTCCGAAGCCTTCCTGAACGCTCAGTTCTCGCAATCGCAAGAATCCGACGCTGACGACTACTCCTTTGACCTGCTGACCGAGCGCAAGCTCAAGACCCAGGGTCTGGTTTCTGCCTTTGAAAAACTGGCAGCTCTGGACGGCGGCGAAAGCAGCGTGATGAGCTCGCACCCCGGTTCCAAAGAACGCGCCCAGCGTATGCAACAGCGCATCGACGCGGCTAAATAAGCCCCTCCGACGCAGCGAATCGCATGCCGCTAACCCGTCCGCTTTTGCGGGCGGGTTTTTTTATGGGGATTCCAGGGATCACAAGTCAGGATGCAGCACAGCATCGGGCCGCCGCTACCAAACGCTGTATGCTCGGCCAGGAACTTTTTACCCGTACGATGAACCAATCAGACATTATCAACACCCGTACTCCCTCGAACGCCCCTGCCTGACAAGCAGTCCAGCTACAGCAAAGCCTGGTCTGTAAATCCTTACTTTTCGTCGCGGCAGCGCCATAAACCAATACCTGCTTTCAGGTATGCTTGTGCCATTCTTTGGTCTTGGCAGTTACGCTCTTGAAAAAGTCTTCCTCTTCAAAAAATTCCTGTCCCTGCGGCAATCCCAAAACCTACGAAGTTTGTTGCGGCCCTTGGCACCAAGGCCCGCAGTACTTGCAAGCCCCCGATGCGGCTACCCTGATGCGCTCGCGGTACAGCGCTTTTGTGCGCGACGATCTGGACTATCTGCTGGCCACCTGGCATAGCTCCACCCGCCCTCATTCGCTGGAACCCAATCCGGAAGGTTTGCAATGGCTGGGCCTGGATGTGCGACGTCATGAACGTGTTTCCGACACGGAAGCGATTGTGGAATTTGTCGCTCGCAACCGTCTGAATGGCCGGGCGAACCGTCTGCATGAAGTCAGCCGTTTTGTCCTTGAACAAGGCCAATGGTTTTACGTGGACGGAGATTTCTCATGAGCCAAAGCAACGATTTTGGGCAAGCGGAACAGGTCCATGGCTCCAGCCTGCCCATGGCTTTGCTTCTGGAAGCTGATCCCAGCACAAGTCTGATTGAAAGCTACAAAGACACACCGCACGCCTGGTGCATTAAAGATCAGGAACACATCGTGGCGGCTGCTATTTTGCAGCGCAGGAACGCCCAGGATTGGGAGCTGATGAACATCGCCGTTCAGCCCTCGCACCAGGGTCATGGGTTGGGTGCCAAGCTGCTGTCTGCCCTGATTAGCTATGTACGCGAACAAGGTGGTCAAACCTTATATGTGGCCACCGGCACCATTGGCTACCCCCTGTTTTTCTATCAGCGCGCCGGCTTTCGAGTGGTGGCGGTAGAGCCCGATTATTTCCTGCACCATTACGACGAGGCCCTGTTTGAGGACGGCTTGCAGCACAAGGACCGCCTGATTCTGAGCCTTGCCCTGAACTAAAAGACTGCAATGATGCTGTCCCTTCCTTCTGGTTGATATGCTGAGCACCCTAAGCAATTTTGCAGAACAGGCCACAGCCCTGATCAGCGCCAACCCCCAATGGGTGGCCCCCGCTGTATTCGCTTTGTGCCTGGTCGAGTCCCTGCCCTTTCTGGCCCTGATCATACCGGGTACAGCCATCCTTTTATCCGTCGGTGCCCTGGTCGGCGCCGGGGAAATGAGCTTGCTGCCGATCTGGCTGTCCGTGACACTGGGCGCCGGCCTGGGCAATGCCATCTCGTTTTTTCTGGGCCAGCGTTACGGCGGCAATCTGTTTCACTTCGAGTGGGCCCGCAAGCGCTTGCATCTGTATGCAAAAGCGCAGGCTTTTTTTGCACGCTGGGGATGGTTTAGTATTGTGGCCTGCCGCTTTGTTGGTCCCTTGCGCTCAACTGTCCCCTTGATTGCGGGCACCTGTGCCATGTCGCCTCTGAGTTTTCATATCTCATCCTGGGCCTCGGCCGCCTTGTGGGCCAGTGTCTTGCTGCTACCTGGCTGGTTCAGTTTCCAACCCTGATTTTCAATGACCCCTGTAAGCCTCGCCTACCTGCATTTATTCATCGCGATTCTCTTCGAGATCATCGCCACCAGCTTGCTGCAGCGCTCCGAACAGTTCACGCGCCTGATGCCCAGCGCCTTCACCATCATGTTCTACGCAGGTGCGTTTTACTTCCTGTCGCTCAGCCTGCGCGTCATGCCGGTTGGGGTGGCCTATGCCATCTGGAGTGGCGTGGGCATTGTGCTGATTTCCTTGATTGGCTGGGTGGTCTTCAAGCAGAAGCTGGATTTGGCCGCTATGATTGGCATCGGTTTTATTGTGGTGGGTGTGCTGATTGTGAATCTGTTCTCCAAATCTGTCGGCCACTGATTTTAGTGAATAAATATGATTGCCTTGATTCAACGGGTACGCCAGGCCCAGGTCGATATTGAAAACCAAACTGTCGCAAAAATTGGCGCAGGCATGGCCGTTCTGGTCTGTGCCGAGCACGGTGACACCCGCGAGCAAGCCACACGCTTGCTGGATAAATTGCTGGCCCTGCGCATTTTCTCGGACGAGCAAGGCAAGATGAACCTGAACTTGCAGCAAGCCGGTGGTCAGCTATTACTGGTTAGCCAGTTCACCCTGGCAGCCGATACGCGCAAGGGCAACCGTCCAGGATTCAGCCGCGCTGCGCCCCCTGCAATCAGCCAGCCCTTGTTTGACGAGCTGGTAGCCATGGCCCGCACCCGGCTGCCTGATACCCAGTGCGGCGTATTTGGTGCCGATATGCAATTGAGCCTGACCAACGATGGGCCAGTCACGATTCCCATACATATTGCGCCCGACACAGACCCAAGCTGACGATTGCCTTAAAGAGGCTCCATCCCTATAATTGCGCAGGGTGTTTTGCTGGCATGGTGCAGCAAGGCAGGTTAATTACATACGCAAGGTCGGGCCGCCTTGTGGAGATTTGCCGACCATGTCCCACCCTTCTTCCGGTGCGCCTTTGCCGCGCGCCCATGTTCTGACCCGCCAGTTGCAAGCCCAATTGCAACGCCTCCTGCATATCGAGGCCCTGGGCGGTGTGGTCTTGTTGATGGCTGCCGCCATAGCCCTGATCTGGGCCAACTCTTCATTTGCCGATAGCTATTCTGCCCTGTGGCACACCCAAGTGACCTTGGAGCTGGGCTCCTGGCGTTTCTCGCAAGATCTGCATTTTTGGGTCAACGATATTCTGATGACCTTGTTCTTCCTGGTTGTCGGGATGGAGATCCGCCGCGAGATCCATGACGGTGCCCTGTCCGACTGGCGCTCGGCCATGCTGCCTATCTGTGCTGCCCTGTCCGCCATCACCCTGCCCGCGCTGATCTACGCCGCCATGAATCCCGACCCGAAGGTGCTGATGGGTTGGGCCATTCCGACTGCCACCGATATTGCCTTTGCAGTGGGTGTGCTGGCCTTGCTGGGCCGCTCCCTGCCCCCCAGCTTGCGGGTGTTTTTGTTGGCGCTGGCCATTATTGATGACCTGGTCGCCATCCTGATCATTGCCTTCTTCTACTCGGGTGGCCTGGACTACAGCGCCTTCCTGATTGCAGCCGTTGGTATTGTGGCCGTCCTGAGTCTGCAAAAAATGGGCATAGGCTCGGCCTGGGCCTATGTCGTTCCCGGTGCGATCCTGTGGTTTGGCTTGTTGAAGACAGGTGCTCACCCCACACTGGCCGGTGTGGTTCTGGGCATGATGAGCCCTGTGCGCGCCCTGCCCTTGCCTCGCAAGGCCCGTCACCTGAATCTGGAACTGGCCACCAAACTGGAAAGCCAGCATGACACCCACGAAGTCATGCACACGCTGCAGAAAATGCAGTTGGCTCAACGCGAGATTCTGCCTCCGGTCCAGCGTATTCCTGCACTGCTGCACCCCTGGGTAGCGTTCATCATCATGCCGGTGTTTGCGCTGGCCAATGCCGGTGTCAGCCTGAATGGTCTGGACCTGAATGCCGCCGGTGCACAAAGCGCCCTGTTTGGTGTGGCGATTGCCCTGATTGTGGGCAAGCCCCTGGGCGTCTTGCTGGGCACCTGGTTGCCCGTACGCTTGGGGCTATGTACCCTGCCTGCCGGCATGGATTGGGCCGGCGTCACCCTGATTGGTTTGCTGGCCGGTATTGGCTTTACCATGTCCATCTTTGTGGCCAACCTGGCCTTTGCCGAGCCCGTTTTGCTGGATGCTGCCAAGCTGGGCGTTCTGTGCGGCTCTTTGGCGTCCGCCGTTCTGGGCTTGGCGTGGGGCCTGATTGTGCGTCGTCGCTATCAGCAGTCTGCCAGCCAGGCAGCTTATAGCCAGGCATAAACAGCCAGACATCAAACAAACAGGCCCACGCTAGCGTGGGCCTGTTTGTTTTAGGGGCTGATCAATTAATCAATGGTCAGCACGCGTTCGTTCAGGATACGGCGGCAATCCATTTCAAACTCCAGATCCTTGACGGGAGGACGGGCCAGGTGCCAGCCCAAGCCATGGTTGATCGCACCGCGTTGAGCCAGTTCAGTAGCCATGAAAGGATGCAGATTGTGCACCGTGTACGCATGGGTGGCCGTCGTGTCAGCCCACTCATGGCCCAACACTTCCAGACGACGCTCCATTTCACCCAGAACCCATTGCGCCTTCTGCAACAGCCCTTCAGGCGACACGTCCTGGTAGGCCACAATGCTCTCTATATAGTCGTCGGGCGTTTCGGGGACTTCGCAGCTGCCTGCGATCACAAAGGTGGCTTCTTCAATATCGGTTTCCACCGTGTAGCTGAAAGCGTAAAAACTGGGCTCGGCAGGTGCGCCTACCAGCGGCGACACGTTGCTGCGGGCGACCGGATTATGCTTGCCTTTGACCAGGCCCCACTCTTTCAGCGTTTCCAGATACAGCTCATTGAACTTGTTGAAGTCGCTGTCGCTAACTGGCTCGGGCGAGCGCAGCTCGCAGGCGCACAAGGCTGTCAAGGGACGCTCTTCTGCTTCCAGCACGGCCTGAATCAAGTCAAAACCTTCTTTCAGTGGCACGGGGGCAGAAAACACGACCCGGCAGATCTCGTAACCGGGCTGAGCGGCCACCCCGCCCGAAAAGCGGTTCACGCCGGTCGGAATGAAGCGGTAGTTGCCTTTGTCAAAATTAATCGCATTGCTCATGGTTGTTCCTGATCGTGTAGTGGGCCTTGGCCCGCCGGGGTCGAGTCGCCGTTATGCGGCAAAGCGGGCACTATAGCACCCTCTGAACCGTCTCGAGTTCGGTGCAGGGGCACAAGCCTCACCTTAACAGCACAAATCATTTTTTTGCGCATCATTGCAATCGCTTTGACTTCCAGCGCAGACCTCCCTACGATGGCGATATTCTTCATCACGCTGAGTTTCAGCTTGGTAGTGCACTGAGCGGTTCTATGGGTAAATCATGGATCGATTCACAGACATACTTAGACCACAGCATCAGCAATTTCCCAGACAAAATGCAGCGGCTTGGCGTTTCCTGCGCCCGGCTTGGGAAGCACGTATCCGCAAAGAACGCTATCCTAGCGAGTTTCGTGCGAACTGAGCCGGTTCGCTTTACGGTCTGTTGGCCCGGTGCCAACCTCCTGAACTCAAGACCCTGTACCTGCACGCCCACTGGAGTATTGCATGTCCACGCATCCATCAACTGAGCTACTTGGCCCCCAAACCCCGATTGCCGATATTGTTCTGGCCCTGAATCAGCTGGAGCAACGCCCCGCGCTGCTCGCTGCCCAGGAGCTGGATAACGAACGTCTGCAAGCCTTGCTGGAAGTGCCGGAGTTGCGTTGGGCCAGTGCGCTCTTGATGGAGCTGACACGTCCCGAACGCCTGCCAGTGCTGGAGCAACTGGCCGAAGACCGAATGGCCGACTTGCTGCAAGACCTGGACCATGAAGACCAGGAGCAGATTCTTGGCCGCCTGACCCAGCGCACCCGCACCTCCATCATGCGTCTGATGCACTATCCGGCAGACACAGCCGGCGGCATCATGACTACCGAGTTTCTGCAAGTGCCCATGAGCTGGAATGTGGCACAAACCTTGCAGCACATTCGGGAAGTGGAAAGTACCCGCGAAACGGTCTATGCCATCTATGTGGTCAACGACAAGCAACAACTGCAATTTGTGGTGCCTTTGCGCAAGCTGGTGTGCGCCGACCCGCAGGCGGCCCTGACCGAGTTGTGGAGTGGCGACAGCCCCATTGCCGTGCAGGCCCTGACGGACAAGGAGGCCGTGGCCCAACTGATACGCCGCCACGACTTTCTGGCCATTCCAGTGGTGGACGAGGCCAATGCCATCATCGGCATTGTGACGGTAGACGACGTGATCGACGCCCTGATGGACGAGGCCGCCGAAGACATGAACCGCTTCGGGGGTGCCGAACATATTGGCAAACCCTATCTGCAAGCGGGCTTTAGCACCATGATTCGCAAACGGGGAGGCTGGCTGGCCATTCTGTTCCTGGGTGAAATGCTGACCGCCAGTGCCATGCAGTACTACGAAATACAGCTGGAAAAGGCCGTGGTCCTGGCCATGTTCATTCCCTTGATCATGAGCTCCGGCGGTAACTCCGGCTCGCAGGCCACTTCCTTGCTGATTCGCGGTCTGGCCCTGGGTGAAGTCCGGGTGCGCGACTGGTGGCGTGTCCTGCTGCGCGAATTACCCGTGGGTCTGGTGCTGGGCACCATGTTGGGGGCGATCGGCTTTATTCGTATCGAAATCTGGCAACACCTGGGCCTGTACGACTATGGCGAGCACTCCTTGCTGATTGCCTTCACCATCTGGCTGGCTCTGGTGGGCATTGTGACGTTCGGTTCTTGTATTGGCTCCATGCTGCCCTTCATCTTGCAGCGCGTCGGTTTTGACCCGGCCAGTGCCTCGGCACCCCTGGTGGCCACGCTGGTAGACGTGCTCGGTTTGGTGATTTACTTCTCCGTGGCCGCGATGTTGCTGACAGGAACCTTGCTCTAGCCATGAATTTTTTTGTTGAATCCATACAAAAAAGCGCACAGTAAGAGACAAACTCGGTAACCTATCCGAATTTCACCGTTACATTCCCTCTGGCAGGCAGGGGGAGCCTGACACATTTCGTCTAACTTGGCCCCCTATGGGCCGCTTCGGACATCAGCACCTATGCGGATACTCGACCAGTTCTTCATCAGTGCAGACCAGATGGCTCCCTTTTTGGTTGGCAGCTATAACAGTGGTCTGGTCATCCTGTCGCTACTGGTTGCCATCTTCTCCTCGGGCATGGCCTTGCAAACGGCCCATATTGCTCGCATGGCTGATTTGCGCATACACCGCCAGATTGCCATCTGTACGGGTGCCATCGCCCTGGGCGGTGGCATCTGGACCATGCACTTTATTGGCATGTTGGCGTTTGAACTTTGCACCAGCGTCCATTACGACCCGGCCATCACCATGTTGTCGGTTCTGCCCAGCGTAGGGGCATCCTGGGTCGCCCTGCAAATTCTCTCGCAAGCCCGTGTACAACGCTCGCACCTGATTGTGGGCGGTATTTTGGTAGGTTTGGGTATAGGCACCATGCATTACAGTGGCATGGCTGCCATGCGTATGGCGCCGGTGCTGCGCTATGAACCCATCACCTTCTTCCTGTCGATTGTGCTGGCCGTGGTACTGGCCACGCTGGCCTTGTGGATACGTTTTCGCCTGCATCGCACCCGCCTGACCTTGCTGCAACGCGTGGTCATCAGCGGCATTGTGCTGGGCCTGGCCATTTCCGGCATGCACTATACCGGCATGGCGGCCGCCCGCTTTATAGGCCAGACCACACCGCCCGATGACATGATCATCTTCAACAGCACCTTTGCCTCCATGGTGCTGTCCACCTTCACCATTACGGTGACGGTACTGGTGACCGCGGCCAACGGCCTGCTGCGCTACCGCCAGTTGTTCTTGAAGATGGAAGAAAGCGAATCGCATAACCGGGCCATTGTGGATACCGCGATTGACGGCATTATTACCATCAACAGCCACGGCACCATTCTGGACTTCAACCATTCAGCCGAACGCCTGTTTGGCTGGAAGGCTGGCGAGGTGCTGGGGCGCAATGTGAACATGCTGATGCCCGAGCCGGACCGCTCGCGCCACGACAGCTATCTGTCCAACTATTTACGCACCAACGACCCAAAAATTATTGGCGTAGGCCGGGATGTCACCGGTTTGCGCAAGGATGGCAGCTTGATGCCGATGCGCCTGGCCGTGGGCAAGGTACGCCAGCCGGGTGACCCGCTGTTTGTCGGTTTTGTCACTGACATGAGCCGCTACAAGGCACTGACCGAATCCCTGCGTCAAAGTGCGGAAAAAGCCGAGCAGGCAGCCCAGGCCAAGACGGCTTTTCTGGCCAATATGAGCCATGAAATCCGTACCCCACTCAACGCGATTATTGGCTTTAGCGACTTGATGCTGAATGATCAGATCAATGCGCAGCAAAACAAGCACCTTGCCATCATCAACCAGTCCGCCCACTCCTTGCTGGCCTTGCTGAACGACATTCTGGATACCACCAAGCTGGAACGCGGCTCGGTCGAGCTGGAGCAAGTGGATTTTTCGCTGATTGAATTGTGCAATCAGGTCGTGGCCTCCTTGCGTTTGGCAGCGGATGCCAAGAACCTGGAGTTCCGTCTGAACCATGCGCCCGAGCTGCATCAGTTTTACAAGGGCGACCCGATGCGGATTCAGCAGGTGCTGAACAACCTGATCGGCAATGCCATCAAGTTCACCCAAAGCGGAGCGGTGCATGTGGATGTCAATCCCGAACCAGGGCGCAATACCGTCTCCATCCGCGTCACGGACACCGGCATTGGCATGACTCCTGAGCAGTTACGCCATGTGTTCACCCCCTTTACACAGGCCGATGTATCCATCAGCCGCCGTTTTGGCGGTACCGGCCTGGGCGTATCCATTGCCCGCCAGTTGGTGGATCTGATGGGCGGCACGCTGAAGGTTGAAAGTACCCTGGGTGTGGGCAGCGTCTTTGAAGTCCGTATTCCCCTGGAACCGGGCAAAGAACCCAGCCTGAGCCCGGACGATCAGACCGTGCCCCGCCTGCCGCCGCTGCGCATTCTGGTGGCCGATGACATCAGCCTGAATCAGGAACTGCTGACCTTGGCCCTGGAGCAGCACGGACATTCCGTGACAGCGGCCGACAACGGTCACAAAGTGCTGGAGCTGCTGTCCAAAGAAGATTTTGATGTGGCCTTGCTGGATGTGCACATGCCCGAGATGGACGGTCTGGAAACCGCCCGCCGGTGGCGCGAACAGGAACGCCGCGAAGCGCGTCTGCCTTTGCCACTGATTGCGCTGACTGCCAGTGTCATGGAGTCCGACCGTCATGCGGCCCAGGAGGCTGGCATGAATGGTTTTGCCACCAAACCGCTGGATCTGCCTTCTTTGCTGCAGGAGATTGCCATGGTGATGGGTCTGCCCCCCACTGGCCCCCTGGAGCACAGCGTCGAACCACAAGAGAGCAGCCTGATCGATTGGGAGTTGGGCCTGAACCTGTGGGGTTCCCAGGTCCGTCTGCGCCGCGCTCTGCTGAGCTTTCTGTCTGACCTGCATACCCGCTACCCACTCGATGAAATCAAGCAGGCATCCCCGAACTGGGAAATTGTGCTGGGCAGCCTGCATGGCATTCGCGGCACCGCCGGCAATCTGGGCCTGCCCCAGGTGTCTGCCCTCAGCGCCGAGCTGGAAGAAAAAATTCGTCGTGGTCAAACTCGCCAGATGCGTCGCCGTATTGAACAGTTGCAGGAAATGTTCAACCGCATCGCTCAAGAACTTAGCCACAACGGCCCACCGACTCCTTATTCAGACCCTCAACACGTGGTGGTGCATACCCCAGACGTTGCCTTGAACCATCTCCACATTCTGCATAGCAGCGTCTTGCTCAACGAGCTGGACGAACCTGCCTTGCAAGTGGTCTGTCAGTATCTGGAAAGCACAGGGCAAACCGATACCCTGAATGATCTTAATAAAACCATCGACGTGTTCGACTTTGCTCAAGCCAGCCTGATCCTGTCCAAGCTGATCAAAGACCTGAATGCGAGCTTGGCCAAGGATCCGCCACGCCATGAATGAATTTACCTCACCGCGCCCCACCCTCTTGCTCATCGATGACGAGCCCGCCAATCTGCAGATTCTGCGCCATACGCTGCAACAGGATTTCCGGCTGCTCTTTGCAAAAGATGGCATCAAGGCGCTGGAGCTGGCACAACGGGATCTACCGGACCTGATCTTGCTGGACATCATGATGCCGCAAATGTCGGGTTACGAAGTCTGTCGGGCCTTGAAGGCGGACCTTAAAACCCGCCACATCCCCGTTGTTTTTGTAACCGCGCTCTCGCAGCCGCAGGATGAGCAAATGGGGCTGGACATGGGGGCGGTGGACTACATCTCCAAACCCTTTAACCCGGCAATTCTGAAGGCACGCATACGCAACCATCTGTCCTTGGTACAAATGCAGGAACTGCGCGACAGCCGCCTGCAGATTATCCGTTGCCTGGGGACAGCGGCCGAATACAAGGACAACGAAGTTGGCCGCCACGTCATCCGCATGAGCCACTACACGCGTATTCTGGCCCATTGGCTGGGTTACTCCAGCGAAGCGGCCGACGAACTGCTGCACGCCGCGCCCATGCACGATATTGGCAAAATCGGCATCCCGGATTCCATCCTGCAAAAACCCGGCAAGCTAACACCCGAAGAATGGGAAATCATGCGTACGCACACCTTGATTGGCGCCCGCATTATTGGCCAGCACTCGCATGGTTTGTTAAAACTGGCACGCACGATCGCGCTGTATCACCATGAAAAATGGGATGGCAGTGGCTATCCCTATGGTTTAAAAGGCGAGAATATCCCCCTGCCCGCCCGCATCGTGGCGGTGGCCGATGTGTTTGATGCCTTGGCCAGTGAGCGGCCCTATAAGAAAGCCTGGAGTGTAGAGCGCTGCATCAACTATCTGCGCGAACAATCCGGCCAGCACTTTGACCCGCAACTGATCGCCCTGCTGGACAAATGCCTGCCTGAAATGCTGCATATCAAAGAAAAATGGGCCGACGATCCCCAACTGATGGCAAAGACTTGAACCGATTGGCCCGATAAGCAGCAGGTGGGCCAGGTCCCGCGCTCCTCAGCCCTGCGGGCTTGTCTTACAATGACGGCTTTACTATCTATCCCCGCTTCTACATGGCCGCTTTGCGTATTCGCCAAGTCCGACTTCATAAAAAACTGTCTCTGCGCAAGCTGGCCGAGCTTGCCCAAGTCTCCCCCGGCCTGATCAGCCAGGTGGAACGCGGTTTGACCCAACCCAGTCTGGATACCCTGCGCCAAATTGCACGTGCGCTGGATACGCCCTTGTTTTCCCTGCTGGATGACAATGTGGAGCAAGTGGCGGTGGTGCGCCAGAACGAGCGCATGAGCATTCAATCCGCTTCGGGCGTGCAGTACCAGCGGGTGTCACCGGGCTTTGGCAGTATTGAAATGCTGGCGGGCTTCTTGCCGCCGGGAGGAAGCTCAGTCGGGCAACGCTGGAGCCACCCTGCCGAGGAATGTGTGCTGGTGACCGAAGGCCAGCTGCTGGTCGATGTAGGGGATGATCAGCACTGTCTGCAAACGGGCGATAGCTGTTATTTCAACTCCAGCCTGCCCCATGCCTACCGCAATCCTTACGACACGGATGTGCGCTTTATTGTGGCGATCACCCCACCCAGCTATTAAGCACGAGCAGCACTAGGCGGCGCTGTGCAACTGGGCCTGGATCAGATCCAGCTCGGTTTCATGGCAACGCTGCAAACGTAGCCAGCGGTTTTCATCCATGTCTGCACCGCGTGTCGCCAGCATGATCAAAATGCAGGAATTCTGATCCAGCGGCTGCACCATGGCGCTGATGCGCGGGGTACGTTGCGTGGCGCTACCTACCCAATAGCGAATCAGCCCTTGCTCGGCCAGAATCTCCACGCTGACATGGGTTTGGCCACCATCAAACAAGGACGTCCCCACCACCAGGCCAGGCTCCACCGTTTCGGTGTCAAAGCAGCCCAGAGACCAGCGTCCCAGCGCATCCAGATCTGCCATATAGTCCATCACGACCTTGGCGGATCGTTCGATACGACGGCTGGCCTGATGAGCCCAGGTTTGGCTATCCATATCCCCTCCTCCTTTACCAGCCGGTTTGCAAGGTGTCGCACAAGCGCAGTACATCCTGCTCGGTGCAGACATTACCGGGCGACAGACGCAATACGCCATCACGCTGATCGCAATAGAGTTCCTGCTCACGCAGCTGATCCACCATAGCCTGAGCGCGCTGGGCACTGCTGGCGCGCAACATGATGCTGCCGCCGCGCTCGTTCTCGGCCAATGGGGTCAGCACGGGCCAATTGGCTTTGGCCGCACGATCCAGCAAGACCGCCGTCAATGCCCGGTTTTGCTCCAGCAGTTTTTCCACGCCGGTTTCCAGCACGAAACGCATGCCAGGCAGGGACGCAATACTTCCCAAAATAGCCGGTGTGCCGTGGTCGAAACGACGCGCGCCGTCAGCATAGCTGAACTGGTCCAGATTCCAGTTAAAGGGGTTTTCCTGGCTGAACCAGCCGCGAAACTCCGGCTCGCACTGCTCGATCAAATCTGCACGCACATGCAAGAGGCTGGCACCGGACACGCCGCATGCCCACTTCAAGGAGGCCGACAAGGTAAAGGCCACACCTTCATGCACGGTGAACGGCACCAGCCCGGCAGCTTGTGTCAAATCCAGCGCCATCAGGCTGCCGTGCTCCGTCGCACATTGCGCCATGCGATCCACATCCACCCGGTGCGAGGACGTAGAGCTGACCCAGGTCACCAGGGCCAAACCCACACTGTCATCCCAGGCATTGATGAAATCATCGTCCGTCACATAGGACAGGCCCGCACTCAAAGGTACGGTGCGCAAGGTGAAGCCCAGGCGCAAGGCCAGTTTTTGCAACAGGAAATGCAGGCTGGGAAAGCAATCGGCCGCAACCAGCAAGGTACGTCCTTTAAGCACATGCGAAGGCAAAGAACCCAGAATGCTGTAGAGGCCGCCAGTGACGTTTTCACTTAGCGCAATATCCTTGGAATCAGCACCAATCAAACGGGCCCAGGCATCCATGAAAGCCTGTTTCTGGCCCAGAGCGTACCCCCACTGGGCATCGTCCTGCGCCGACCAGACCTGGCTGAACTGATCCAGCTCGGCGCGCATGGCCGCTTCCTTGCCCTCGAACATGCCAATGGAGTGATAAAGAAAATATCCGGACATCATTTACTTCCTTGAAAATCAATCGGCCAACTGACGGCCAGAGGTTTCCTGCACCGTGCTCAAAGCCACAATCCCGATCAGCGCCACTACCATCACGTAAAAGGCAGGTGCCATGCTCGAACCGGTCAGGCCCGTCAGCCAGGACGCCACGAATGGCGCCGTCGCTCCACCCAGAATGGTGGCGATGTTAAAGCCCAGCGACACGCCGCTATAGCGCACTCGCGTAGGGAACAATTCGGCATACAAGGGGTAGCCCACGGCCTGCACTACGATGAACGGCAAAATGGACACGGCCACCGCGATCACCGCCAGCGGGAAACTGCCCCAGGAGGCGACCCACATCGTCAGCGGCACCAGCACCAGATAGCCCAGCAAGCCAATCGTCAGCAAGGGTTTGCGGCCAAAGCGATCAGACAGGCCACCGGCAAAAGGCATGATGAAAGCCGAGCACAAGGTGACCAGGGAAATCAGCCAGAACACCGCCGTGCCGTCGTATTTCAGGGTGTGAATCAAATGGGTACTCAGATAGACCACGCCCACGTAGCCTGCTGCATTCTGCGCAAATCCAATGGCAATGACTTGCAAAAGGGGACGGCGGTAATCACGCACAATCAAGGACAGGGGCGAGTGCTCGGGATGATGGCTTTTGAGCATTTCCTTAAAGCGCGGCGAATCCTCGATACGTGAACGAGCCCAGACACACAGAATGATCAGGGGAATGGACAGCAGAAAGGGAATACGCCAGCCCCAATCCAGCATGGCTTCCTTACCCACCAGCGCCGTCACCAACCCCGCGACGCCGGTGGCCAGGGACAAGCCCAAAGTGGCGGCGGCCGGGTTGAACGCGCCAAAGAAACCGCGCTTGCCGGGGGGCGAGCATTCCGCCACATAGGTAGCTGCGCCCGTAATTTCACCACCGGCAAAAAAGCCCTGCAGCAAACGACACAGCAATAGCAAGGCCGGTGCAGCCAGGCCCAGCGTGGCGTAGGTAGGCAACATGCCCATCAAGGCGCTGGCCACTCCAATGCCCACAATCGTGAACATCAAGGCAGCGGTACGGCCATGCTTGTCGCCAAACCAGCCAAAGAAAATACCGCCCAAGGGGCGTGCCAGAAAGGCGCCGCCAAACACGGCCAATGTGGACAGCAAGGCCGCGTTCTCATTGCCGGCGTGAAAAAACAGCACACTTAGCGTCACAGCCAGGACGCCGTACAGCTGAAAGTCGTAATACTCGATCATGGTGCCCAAACCCGCTGCGCTGGCAGCACGCCACGGCGATACGGGGGCCTCGTCCTGTGAGGACTGTTTCTTGCTCATGTCTCATCCATCCTGATACGCATAATGCGCCTATTCTGTTTAGTGTGGCTAAACAAATTATACGGATGAATATTTCAGCTTTCAATCACTGGGAAAACCCTAAAGGTCGGGGTCTTCGGCCCTGTCCTTGTCCATGGCTTCCTGAACCCAGCGTTGGGCCGGATGCAGACTGATGCCCTGTTGACGCAAGCGCCGCAGAATATCGAGCATAAGGTTGCTGCGCACCCGGCGCTGGACTCGCATGGTATTGATGAAACAACGGGTGCTGAACGCCACCCCATCCCCAAAAATTCCATCGCAAGACAAGATAGGGGCGGGCTCGGTCAGAATTTCCGGCTCGGACTGTACGGCCTCACGCAAAATCTGCATGACCGCATCCGCGTCCACATCCAGCGGAAACAGCAAGCGGGACTCAATCGCGCCCAAGGAGGTCGGGGTGTAAGTCAAATTACGCACCTGCCGCCCCATCATCTGGGAGTTGGGGACCATGACCATGGTGCGATCAAAGCGCTCAACATAGGTCGCCCGCAAGCGAATCTGGCGCACATTGCCTTCGCTGCCCTCTACCTCCACCCAGTCTCCCACTTTGACGGGACGCTCGACCATCAGCATCAGGCCAGAGGCAATGTTCTGCACAATGCCTCGCAAGCCAAAACCCAGACCCACCGTCAAGGCCGTAAAGATCCAGGTCACCGATTCAATCGGCACACCCAGCATGGACAGGCAGATCACCAACAGAACAAAATAGGCAACGTACCCAACCATGCCCACGATCGCATTTTGCAGGCCCGGCTCCAGCGTGGTGTTAGGCATGTAATGCTGACGCAGCCAGGTGCGCAGAAAATGAATCAGGACGGCCCCCACCAGCATCACGCCCAAGGCAATCAGCCACAAGTCCAGGCGCCACTGCACCGCTCCCAGACGCAAGGCCTCACGCGAGACATCCAGCCCCGACTCCAGCATCTGTTTGGGCTCAGTTAACCAATCCCCACTCACCATCCAGATCGCCAGAAGCAACACGCTCATCCGGGCGATAGCAAAAAACACAACGATGAACTGGCTTTGCACGCGAATCGGCGCGGCCTCTGGATCATGGCTGCGGTTACGCAAATAGGTCAGCAAGGAATCCGCAATGTCCTGCAGCCACACCATACAAACGTAGGCCAGCAGCCCCAGGATCAAGGGCATGGTGATGAAATGCGACATCAAGTCATCCGACAGGCCTTGCCAGCCGCCGATGAACAAGCCCAACACCAGGATGTAAACAAGGACGCCGCCTTTAAAGGCCAGACGAGCCCAACTGCGTCCCGTTCGGCTCGCCCCCTGCCCCGCGACATCAGTACGATTGAACAGCTCGTCTCGCAGAACCCACAAACCATAGCCATACAGGATCAAATACAGCAGGCTGCTCACACCATCAGCCATGGACTGAAATGCATCCGATAAACCTATCGATCCCCGAAAAAAACTGCTTGTGATGTCCGCATACACCAGCAGGAAAAAAGCGGGTGCAAAGTAACGCAGCCTATGCTGAGTCTGAGTGGAAACGGGAATCAAACGCCAGGAAGCCCGAGGCTGAACCACCATACTCTTGAGGCAAGCCAGCGCCACTGCCGCAGCCCAAGCTCCTACTTTCAAATAAGCCAGAAGCTCAAACTGGGTGGGAGAAAGGCCTGGCCGTTGAAACACCAGTTCAACCAGCTGGTCCACTACCACCCAGGTAGCGATAAACCACAGGAAGAAATTAGCAATGATCAGACTGGAGCGACGCAAGCGTCCGGCTGGCAGATAACGGCTTACCCATAGGGGCATGACGCGGAACAAAGCCAGCATCACAAGCAGAACCGCCGCCGCCATCCACAATGAGGCGCTGCTTTGCTGCCAACTGCTATTGCTCCATGTTCCTCGCCACTGCTGGGCAAAGTCAGATAGTTTGGAACGGTCAGCGGGCCAGGCCTGTGCAAGTTCGGGCAAACTTTCCAGCAGGACCAAAGAGGCATTGCGTCGCCAACGCTTCGCTTTCTCATAGCGCACCGTCGCCTCTCGCAGCAACTGACGGGCTTGTTGCGCCTCCACCTGCACCAGACGCGCTACGCGCAGATCAGCCCGCAAGGCAGCATCGGCACGGCGCAATTGCATGCGTTCGTTATGAACGATGAGCTGCTCGGCCTCATCGCCCGAATCTTCGCCCAGCTCCTGCAAACGTGCCTTCAACAGGCGGCTGCGCCGCTCCAGAGACTGCACCACCCGTCCGGACAGCTCCTGCGTTCGCACCAGCTTTTGATCTTCCTCGTAGCTGCGCTCGGGCCGTATCGATACCTGGTTGCCTTCCAGGCGGTACTGCATCAGGCGGATTTCATCCTGGGCCTGCTGCAGCTCTCGAATCATCTCACGCTCTTGCTCTACCTCGGACAAGGCTTGTGCCTGTGCCT
Organism: Alcaligenes nematophilus; assembly: GCF_026344155.1. Lineage (NCBI taxonomy): Bacteria > Pseudomonadati > Pseudomonadota > Betaproteobacteria > Burkholderiales > Alcaligenaceae > Alcaligenes > Alcaligenes nematophilus. The sequence continues at coordinate 481,784 of NZ_JAPKMZ010000004.1, forward strand.
GTGGCCAGGCCCCCAGCAGAGCCAGAAACAAGAGCAAGACCTGCACACCTAGTCGTAGCGTCTTCATGGCTGTTGTCTCCCTGGGGCCTGCCTGTTGTTTTTATCGAGGTTCAATCATTCAGCAAGGGGTTGCCGCTTTCATTCTGGCTGGCGACCGGTGTATTGGGCAACACCGTCATGGTCTGAGTATGGTGCAACGCCAGACCTTCCTTGCGTAATTCATCCAGAATATCGAACATCAGGACACTGCGTACCCGGCTGCCAATGCGAGGCGAGCTTACATAGCAGGTCGCCGTGAACTGCAAGCCGTTGGCATCAAAGCCATCCAGCGTCACATCCGGCGCCGGGTCGGCCAGCACGTCGCTGTAGTTCTGCATCACATCCAGCATGATAGAACGTACCCGTTTAGCGTCTGTGTCGATAGGCATATTGATCTTGACCTTCACTACCCCCAAGGGATTGCTCAAGGTCACATTACGCACGGTTTTGGTGATGAATTCGGAGTTCGGCACGATCAAGGTGGAGCGGTCGAACATTTCAATTTCCGTCGCACGGGCATTGATCTTGCGTACATTGCCCTCTACCCCGTTCAGGCTGACCCAGTCCCCAATTTTGATGGGACGTTCGGCCAACAAAATCAGCCCCGATACAAAGTTCTGCACCACCGCTTGCAAGCCAAAACCGATACCCACCGACAAGGCTGAAATCACCCAGGCCATGCGCTCCAGACCGATTCCGAGAGACGAAATCGCCGTAGCCACCACAATAAAGTAGCCCACATAGCTGAACAGATTAGCAGTAGACACTCGCATACCCGGATCGATACGCGTGGCGGGTAAAAGCTGGTTGGCAACCCAGCGCTGCAAGGCTTTAACAAACAAAATGCCCAGCACCAGAATCAGCACGGCCAGCAGGACCGAGCTGGGTTTTAACTGAACCTGACCTAAAGAAAAACCTTTAACCAAAAAGCCCAGACGGCGCTGCAACCACTGCGTGGGGTCTTCCCCAAAAGGCAGCAAGACCAGGGTAATCGCCGTAATAATCAGGCATAAACGCAAGGCTCCGGACAGCACGATCACGATCTGGCTGCTGCCACGCAATTGCGTACTGGTCCATTCATTAGCGGCGCGCTTCTCTTTAAATTGCAGCAAGAGGCTTTGACCGATATCCGCAATCAGCGCGACCAGGACATAGCAGGTGCAAATCACCAGACTCAGCCACAATACCTCTTGCACAATCAGACTGCTCAAGGCGATGTAACCCAGCAAGAAGGCAATCATCCCCAGCCCAATGACCACACCCAGGGTGATAGGAATGGCGCGTAACCAGGTCGCCCCCTGCTGAACCGGAGCCGTTTTCTGCGGGTCCTCGCCGCCCTCTGGAACGGGGGTCTTGTCCCGTCCCTGGCTCAAGTTCCAGGCTGCAATGGCAATAAAGATGCTCAGTGTCAGCGTGTTAAAACTGTTGACCAGCAAGGTAGTGCTGAGCGTGGCATTGATCAGGCCCAGCAACTGCTGCGACATCCAGGTCAAGGCCACCATGATGCCCAGAGCAATAGGCAACCATGCCAGCTTCAAAGCCACATTGCTGGGAATGGGAGGCAAGCGCCAGCTAGGACGCTGCGCCGACAAAAGCACACGGCCCATCCCGGTCACAAAGCCACCCAGATACAAGGCGAATACGGACTTGGACACAAAGCTGGACAGATCCGGAGCCAGATTGCCGTTCCAGTAAAACAACCCTGCCGCCACCGATGCCAACAAACCGGGCGTCAGGCTGTAAAGCACAATCAAAGCCGTCGCATAAAAAGAGCGTCGCAAGCGCGAGGGCTTGGTGTGGTTGATGGTAAAACGCTCCAGCCCCCGTACCGCCCAGACCGACAAAGCCAGCAAGACCAGAGCCAAGGCTCCTGCCGACCACAGCACATAAGCGGGCAAATCTGTTACCCGCTGGGCCAGATCCTTGCGCATGCGCTCGACCCTGGCCAGATCACCGGGCAAATCGCGCGACACATTGCGCCAGAAGCGTGGTGTCAACACGGACTGCGACTGCCGACCCAATTCCGCTTGGAAAATTACGCGGCGCTGCTTGGACACCTGATCCAGGCCTTGCGTTGTTTCCACGCCGATCAAACGGGCCAGCTTGATCATGCCGTCCAGCTCGGTCACTGCCTGCTGCAATTGAGCACGCTGGCGCGCAATGTCCTCGGACTCCCCCGCCGGATCATCCACAGGCCCCAACTGATTCAGACGCGCGGTCACGCTCAACAGCTCAGGCTCCAGACGCACACTCATTTCCTGAGCCTGCTCTTGCGCCAGCAGCAACTGATTGCGCAAGGCAACCAGATCGGAATCGCCCAAGCCATCATTTTTCTGCAAACGGTCTTGGACAGTTTGCAGCGTGTCACGCAATTCATTCAGGGATTCACTGGCCTGCGCAGGCGTCAATACCACCGTCTCGGCCGTCACAGGGACAGCGGTAACAGCCAGCACCACAGCCAGCAGCCATAAGGACAAAAAAGCACACAGGCGCGAACGGCGAAAAGCGTGCATCAATAAAACTCCGGCTAAACAATGAGGCCCCAAGCATGAAACCGCCAGGGCAGCAGAAAACATGCACAGAATACCGAACTATTGTGGGCTTGGCGCATGAGGTATTCACGAGAACCCTGTTTTTTTAGGCGATAAACGCCCCGAACTGCTCACTTTTCAGGTTCCGGCTCCTTTACTCCCCCTCATCCCCCCTTCTGGCTGAATGCCAAGAAGCAAAAAAAACCGGCCAGAACAGGTGCAAAACACCTACCCCGGCCGGTTGTTCTGCCTGCAGGCATCAAGCCTCAGGCCCAAGAACATGCAGGATTAACGAATCTGCTCCGCCACCATAAATCCGGACGCTCCCGCCAGACCTGGGCCTGGATGGGTGGACGCACCAATGTGGTAGACATTCTTGTACGGTGTGGCGTGGGAGCGGGCACCGTTACTGGCTGCAAAGGGGCGCATCCAGAAGAATTGGTCAGGGGAGCAGATGCCCGAGTAGGGGTCGCCGCCCACCAGATTGCAGTTGATGGATTCCAGGTCGGCTGGCGACAGCACTTTCTGACCCACGATTTGTTGACGCAAACCGGGCATGACGCCTTCCAGTTGGTCGATGATGCGCTCGGCCACGGCCTGGCCGACTTCTTCGGTCCATTTGCCGTCCTCCGGCACGTCGATCTTGCCAGCAGCATCACCGCGCAGCTTGGACGGCATGTCCTGCATCTGCATCCACAGTATCCATTTGCCTTCCGGCGCACGGCTGGGATCCAGCGAGCATGGCTGACCGATCGCCACGGTGAACTTGGCCGGGATCAGGCCGTTATTGGCCTGGGCCACGCTCATGCTGACATCTTCCAGGCTGTCGGACAGGTGCAGCAACGGTACTTTCAGCAGCTCTGGATCGCTCCAGTTAGGCATGCTGTCCAACGCCAGATGAATTTGCATGTCGCCACGGCCAAAGCGGTAGGCATTAGCTTGTTCACGTACTTGAGCGGGAGCACCCGGCAACAAACGACCATAGAGCTGTGGCGGTGTAACGTTGCACACCACATGGCTGGCTTCGTAGACTTGGCCGCCGGCACGCACGCCACGGGCTTTTTGTCCTTCCAGCACAATTTCTTCCACTTCGGTGTTCAGTTGAATACGGCCACCGGCTTTTTCAATAATGGCGCACAGAGCACGCACCAGATTCTGGCCGCCGCCTTTCACCACGGGCATGCCACCGGCGACCACAGCTGCAAAGGTCAGCTTGCCGATCAGCGCCGAGCAGGCGTCGTCAGGGCCCAGGCCCGAGTGCAAGACCCAGGGAGCCATCATGCCGCGCACACGGTCATCTTTAAGTTCACGGTCAGCCCAGCGGCGGAAGGATTCCAGGGACTCGCGTCCGTACTGGACCATGCCGTCCATGCGGCGCTTGCGCCATTGCGAGAACAGCAAACCCAACAAGCCACGGCTGTATGGCTCGGTGCCCAGCAAGCCGAAGGTCAGACCTGCATCGCGCTCGAACAACTGGCTGCACATGGCACCAAAGGCATCACCATCACCAGCTTGCAAGCCATTGATACGCTGAATGGAATCGCCCACATCGTGGCGCAGGGCCAGGCCTTTACCATCGCTGCCCACCACGCCGGTGGTGTAGCCGTTTTCCAGAAACTCCACGCCCTGGGCGGCCAGATCGTCTTTCAAACGGGCATAGGCAGCGCCGGATGTGAACAAGGGGTACCAGGACGACAGCAACTCATGGGTAAAGCCCGGAAACAGCTCCTCGGTACGGATACACCCGCCCGCACGGTCGTTACGCTCCAGCACCAGGACCTGCTTGCCCTTTTGCGCCAGCAAGGCTGCACACACCAGGGAGTTAATGCCACTGCCCACCACAATGACGGCATACGATTTTTTATTTGTTGAGTCTGTCATCCCACACCTTTTTTAAATTGCCCTGAACGGGGTCAGGGCTTGTGAACACGCCACAAGAAACAGCTGTTCACAAGCCCTGGACATCTTTTACCGCACTTTTCTATTTATGAGCCAGACGACTGCGCCTGCCAGCGTTCAAACCAGTGACGGGGCGACTTGCCCTGCTCTGGCCCGAGTACGGAAAAGCCACCATCGACGGGCAGATCAATGCCTGTCATCCAGGAAGCCGCTCCCGACACAGCAAACAGCACCACCTGGGCGACCTCTTCACCGGAGCCGACTCGCCCCAAAGGATGAACTTGTGCCCCTACCTGATTGGCCAGCTCGCGCGAACCACCGCTCATGCGCTCAACGGATGGCGACCAGGTCCAGGCGGGCGAAACTGTCAGTACGCGAATCCCCGAGGGAGCCAATTCCACGGCCAAGCTTTTTGTAAATTGCAGGATGGCCGCTTTGGAAGCCGGATACAGCGCGCGTCCGGCCACACCGAATTTGCCACCTGTACTGCCCATATTGATGATGACCCCACCCTGCCCCATATGCGGCGTGGCTTTCTGGGCCAGAATCGCGCTGGAGATCAGGTTCACATCCAGTGTCTGATGCCAAAGCTCGCGGCTGGAGGCCAGGCCTTCATCGCCATAGGAGCAGGCATTGTTCACCACAATGTCGATGCGTCCGGTTTGTGCCAATGCGGCCTGCACGCAGGCATCCAGTTGCGCATCATCACAAATATTGGCGGCCATGAACTGTGCCTTGCCCACGGCCTGCAAACGCGCCTCGGTACGCTGGCCTTCTTCCTGACTGCGACCCACGATCAGCACCCACGCACCGGCGGCACACAGAGCCAGGGCGATATCTGCCCCCAGCCCTTGCGTGGACCCGGTCACGATGGCGACCTTACCTTGTAAATTCACCTTCATGTCCTGCTGCATGCGCTTCTCCTACTGTGCTTGTGGTGCGCCGAAAACCGTCGCCCAATCCTCATCCCGAACAATATGAGCAATCAGGCTCATGCTGGCCAGGGAGGCTTCATGTGTGGCCGGTGGAGCACCGCAAGCGCTGGCCACCACCGCCACTTCATAGCCCATATCCACTGCGTGACGCACCGTGCTTTCCACCACAGAATGGGTGGCCACACCGGCTATCACCAGGCGCTCCACGCCCAAGCGACGTACAACCGGTTCCAGCGCAGAGCCAAAGAAAGCGTTGATACGCGTGTGGTGGACTTCAAACTCGTCAGGCAAGGGAGCCAGCCCGTCAAAGAACTGGGCTCCCCAGCTGCCAGTCTGCATGGCACCGATTCGTTTCACATTGTGCAGAATCGGCGCATTGCACAGCAGGTCGGCATAGTCAGGCCGATAGCCCACCCGCACATGCACAATGGGCACGCCCTGTGCGCGGGCCTGCGCCAGCAAACGGCCTGCGGCCTCGATCAAGGCCTGACGCTGGGGGCTATTGGCCTCTACTCCCACGCGGATCAGGCCATCGGCGTGCAGGACGTCGTTTTGATAATGCAGGGCCAGCAAGGCTGTGTGATGGGCTGCCGACATTAGATGTACACCTGAATAGCGCCGTGAACCGCGTCACGATCCACCAGGTTCACCTGCTTCATGCGCAGTTTCCAGCCACCGCCCTCCTGGGCCTGCAGCTTGTGAATCAGGCTGCCCACACGGTAGACCGGATCCTTGCCACGCCACTCCATGGAGTGGAAGCTGGAACGCACCACCAGATAGCCTTCCGGATCAGTGCCATCAATCATCACATTGCCCAGCACACGGCAGGATTGCGTAATTGGCTGCTGGGACCAGTTGCGGTGGTTTTCCAGACGACGGATACGCAGTTCACGCAGCAGCTTGTTTTCCCAGCACAGGGAAATGTGCTCGTAAGGGCTTTCCTGATCGTAGCTGTGAGGAATCCAGTACATGCCCTCCTCAGTCCACAGATCCAGCCATGCTTGCCAGCGACGCTCGTCCAGCAAACGAGCTTCGTGATAGATGAACTGCTCCACTTCACGGATGGCTTCCAGGCTCAGGTTCACAGGCGTGACCTGATCCACGCTGACGTCAAAATCAATATCAAACAACATAAGAATTCTCCTTGGCTCGGACAGCAGCCCGCTTAAGCCTGTGTTGCGGGGGCGATGGGCTCACCAGAAGCCGAACGCACCGTGGCTTTACCACTGTCTTCCGACTGCGCAGGCGCGTCGTACAGACTGGTAGTCATGAAATGCTTCCAGGCGCGGAACTGATTGCGCATGGGCAATTCGCTGGTGCCGTTGGTGGCGACCATACCGCCTTCGATAGGCTTGTCGGTGCCGTCATAGCGGTGCATGCTGATCCAGTCTCCGCCATTGGTCTGGTTACCTTCCTGACAGCGGCCATAGACTTCGATATCGTCCGGCATCACGTTGGACGACGGCGAGTTGATCAGGTTGGCGTACATCAGGCCGCGCTTGTAAATATCGTCCGGTGCGCCCTTCAGGCGGAACAACTGAATTTCCACGTGGGTGCGGTCCACCGCCACCGGGCGAATCACACGGAACTGCTGGAATACGGTGTGGGGCGAGCCACTGCCGTAAATAATGCTGTTGTGACGGTTCTCGCCCAGAATGTTCAAGGCTTTTTCTTCACCGTAGGCTTCTTTCAGCGTTTCGTAGTGCGCCTTGGTGATCGGGTCGGTTTCGATGGCACCTGGATTGAAAATCCCTTCCATATAGCCGTGGCCGTTATCAAAGGCATACAGGTCCAGCTTTTCCCAGAAACCGTAGGGCTCGCCGTTACCGTCCATGATGTGCAGTTCCAGCGGCATGGAGCCGTAATCTTCGGCCTGCTCGCGGGCTGCCACGTAGGACGACTCGTGCGTCACGTTGGCGTGCATGGTGTCGTGCAGGTTCTCGTAGAACACCTTCCAGTTGGAAGGCTGCCAGACTTTGAAGCTGCCACCGGCCACTTCCACTTCACCCACGGGCGAGCGATCGCACAGATTGTCGATGGAGGTGATGATGGGACCCAAAAACTCTTTCAGGTCCGGGCCGTGGGCGCTTTGACAGGCAAAAACAAAACCACGGTAGCTTTCCACACGAGCCACACGGCGCATGGAGAAGTCCGGGTGCTTGGGATCAAAACAGGTGTTTTCCAGGCCGTTTTTCATCGGAGCGGCCAGATGCTGACCGTCCAGCTTGAACGTCCAGGCGTGGTAAGGACAGCGAAAGAACTTGCCCGCGTTGCCACAGCCATCGGCCACTACTTTCGCACCCTTGTGCGGGCAACGGTTGTAGAGCACGTACACCTTCTTGTCGCTGCCGCGCACCATGATGACGTCCTGGCCGCCCAACAAGGTGGTGTGGTAATCGCCGGGATTAGGCACCTGGCTGTCGTGGCCGATGTAGATCCAGGCACGGCCATAAATGCGTTCCATCTCCAGACGGAAGATCTCGGGGTCGGTATAGACCGATTTATGTACGCTGTCTCCCCGCACCAATGCGGACAGCTGTTCGTTGCTATAGCTCATCATTACCTCCTTGCTGCCGGATGCTTGACGCACCCTCTTTATGACTTTTCCATCTTGCACTGCGGTGCAAAATGATCCTGGAACTGCTCGAATACGGTGGACACAATCTTGTTGCTCATCTGGCCCTTGTCATTCGGGGCCACTTCACGCATGTAGTAGGTCTGCACCGGATACTGGTTGTTGTTAAAGGCAAAGGCGCCGCGTACAGACTCGAACGGTGCACTGCGCAAGGCTTTACGCAGGGCTGCGCGGTCGGTAGCGGCCTTGGGGTCAGCCTTCAGTGCACCATCCAGCAACAAGGCGGCGTCGTAGCCCTGGGAGGCGTACATGGAAGGCAGGCGACCGTAGGTCTTTTCAAAATCCGCCACAAAGCGTTTGTTGACCGGGTTATCCAGATCCGGCGACCACTGGGCGGCATTCGCCATGCCCTTCATGGACTCGCCAATCGCGGCAATCGTGTCCTGATCAGCCGAGAAGCCGGGGGTATACACCGCCAGTTGCGTGGACAGGCCCGAGTTGATCAGCTGCTTGATAAAAGACACGCCCATTCCGCCAGGCAGGAAGAAAAACACGGCATCCGCACCCGAAGCTCGCATTTGTGCCAGCTCGGCGGCGTAATCCATCTGGCCGACCTTCACATACACTTCGTCGGCAATCTCGCCCTTGAACAGACGCTTGAAGCCTTCAATGGACTCGCGACCACCGGGGTAGTTGGGGGCAATCAAATAGACTTTCTTGTGCGCCTGATCGGTCACGTACTTGCCCATGGCAGCGGGAATATCCTCGTTCTGCCAGGACACGCTGAAGAAATTGGGGTGACAACGTTCGCCCGCGTAATCGGCCGGGCCGGTGTTGGCGGAAATGTAGACCGTGTCACTGTTCAAAATCGTCGGCATCACGGGCAGCAGCACATTGGAGAAAGCCATGCCGGTAATCACATCGACCTTGTCACGCTTGACCAGACGGTCCACCGCCTGGCGGCCTTCCATTGGTTTTTGCTGATCATCCAGCACCGTCAAGGCCACATCCACACCGCCGAGCTTGCCACCCGAGTGGTTCAAGCCCAGCTCGAAACCATCACGGATTTCTGCGCCAATGGCTGCACCAGGGCCAGACAAGGTGGTTAGCAGCCCCACCTTGAATACTTCCTGACTGGATGCCGGGCTACAGGCCAGGGCCAAGGCCAGCGTGCTCATACAGAACGCCACTTGTTTTTTCATGTTTGTCTCCGTCCTCTGTCTTTCAAAAAACTGGACTTTAGTTCTGCCTTGGACCACCCCCAATACGCCGGAAGCTGTGTACCACTGACGCCCGTGATTTTTGCGGCGCTTGTCCTGCAAGCCAGAAAAGACGGGCCCAAGGGACTACGTGAATACAGCAATTCCCAGTCGTATCCCAATCTGCTAAGGTGCCGGGACAGGACTACTGTTTTAGGTTTGAAATACATTAGACCGGCGCAGAATGGGCGGCTATCCAGATATGGCAAGCCTTATCCCGAACCGGCAAAAATTTGGAGACACACATCATGCAAGCGTGGTTTATGTCAGGGCTGGCCCCCTTGCAACACAGTGCGCCGCGCTTTGAATCGCGCTGCCCGGACCAGACACGCAGCGAGACGGCCGGTTTTTTAACCGAGCACCGCTTGACCTGGAATGACGGCCCGGTCGATGCTTCCCTGCGCTATGCCAGCAGCCACAGCTTTTCCTTTGTCTTGCTGAAATATGGCGCGGCGGTGCAGGTGTCGCCGGGGATTCTGGAGGATTTCCTGCTATTTCAGGTGCCTATACAGGGACGCTCCTGTATTCGGGTTGGTCGGGAGTACGTCCAGGCCAACCCCAAAATCGCCAGCGTGATCTCCCCTTCCCTGCAGGTTGAACTGGATTGGGAACAGGGCTGTGAACAGTTTTTAGTGAAGATTCCACGCCACAGGCTGGAAGAAGTGGCCCGTCAGACCTTGGGCTTGAGCCTGGATCGGCCCATTGAATTTGCCGCTGGCATGTCTCTGGATTCGCCGCACGGCTGCGCCTGGCAGCACCAGATTGGCAGCTTGCTGGCTTACGGTGGGCATTTGCCGCCCGAAATGGACCAGTGGTCGCGTCAGGCCGAGGACAATCTTTTGCTGCATCTGTTTCATACCCAGCCGGGTAACTACAGCCAGCAATTGCAGCAAAGCGTGCGCCCGGCCAGTTCACGCCGGGTACAAAGAGCGGAGGATTTCATGCGGGCCAGCCTGGACGAGGCCCTGACGCTGGAGCAGATTGCCACCGCGGCCTGCGCCAGTGTGCGCAGCCTGACCTTGGCCTTTCGCAACGAACGGGGGTTGAGCCCCATGCAGTTCTTGAAACAGATTCGTCTGGAAGCGGCCCAGCAAGCCATTCGTCATGCCGTGCCGGGTACCCAGGTCAGCGAGATTGCCTTGCGCTGCGGCTTCAACCATTTCGGCCGCTTCTGTGCAGACTACAAGTCCCGCTTCGGGCGTTCACCCTCGCAGGACTTGCGTATCGTGGATTAGTCCTTCAAGGCTTTGCCAGGAACCCACACACGGCCATCAAACAGGCGACGCGCCGTACGATAGAAAGAACCGGCCTTGGCAAACCACTGGCCGTCTTTCTTTTCCACTTCCGCGCCCACTGTCAACACACCGGAAGGCATGCCCAGACGCAGTGGACCTTGAGGGGCAACCGAGTCAGACAGACATTGCGAAGGCAGGCTGCCCGTCAAACGAGCAGCCACAGCGGTGCACAGCGAGATCGTCAAGGGCAAGGCGCGGTGCGGCTGGCCATTGGAAATCACGCGGGCAACCAGATCAATCTCTTTGGCAGGAACCACGTCGCCAGACAAAGTCGGGTTGTCCTGAGCCGGCGACACGATGCAAACAAAGGGCACGATGCGAATCTGACGTGCGGCTTCCACATCGGGAGCAATGCCCATGCGTACCGACGCCTGCACACGAATTGCGTCCAGACGCTCCAGCACTTCAGGGTGAGCTTCCAGCCAGTCGGGCAATTCCAGACCGGTCAGGCCTACATCAGCCGCGCGTACAAACACCGCTGCGTTGGCCGCGTCCACCAGCGACACCTCGATACGGCCTACGCCAGGCACATCCAGCCACTCGGTCAATTCACCGCTAGGCAGCAAGGAACCAGTAGAGGCACCACCAGGTTCCACAAAGTCCAGACGGATAGGCGAGCCCGTGCCGCCTACGCCGGGAATGGACAGATCACCGTCGTACCGGGGCTGACCATCTTCAACCGTGAAGTGGGCGTGAATGATCTTGTTGGTGTTGGTATTCAGAATGCGTACGCACGCTTCGCCATCCTCAACCTTGACCATGCCCTGCTCTACTGCGTAAGGGCCGACGGCCGAGCTCATATTGCCGCAGTTGCCACGGTAATCCACCTTCTCTTCCTTGATGGCTACTTGCGCAAAGGTATAGTCCACGTCCGCGTCCGGATGGCTGGACGGGCCGATAATACAAACCTTGGACAAGGAAGAAACACCACCGCCCATGCCGTCCAGTTGGCGACCATAAGGGTCCGGCGTACCCATGGCAGCGGAAAACAGAGGCGTCCAGTCGTCGCGCTCGGCAGGCAGGTCTGCAATATTGAGCATCAAGGCTTTGCTGGTGCCACCACGCATGAACACGGCGGGAAGGGGTTTTTGCTTCATCACGTTATTCCTGGTTCTTGGCTTGCGCCATTAAAGAAAATTGCGCCGTCTCCTCCATGGGTTCGGCGTGAGAGACCATCGATTCACTAAAAGCGCCGGGCTGGCTGCTGCGTTGCTGCTGCTGCCGCTCCAGCTGCTGTACTTTCTCTTCACTGGCATTGCCCAGATGGCGGGCCAGCAGGGCGGAGGCCTGAGCGCGTTCGCCCTTTTCCAGCAAATCCAGAATTGCCAGATGCTCCAGGCATTGGCGACGAATACGTTCCCGATCCAGGGTTTCCTGATATTCCAGCAAGCGCCGCAACTGGTTCTGGCGTGTCACGGTCTGGGCGATAAAGCGGTTACCGGACAAGGAGGCCAAGGCTTCATGGAAGGTGGCATTGGCCTGATACATTTCCGCGTGTCCGGCATGACGCCAGCCCCCGTCGGCCAAGGCCTGCTGCTGCAAACGCACCCGGCGCAAGACAGTGGAGTCAATGGCGAAGCCCGGCAGCAGCATGGCAGCGGGTTCCAGCATCTGGCGCAAGGTATAGCTTTCTTCGCAGGCCTGGGGGCCGTCAATCATGGGCAGAAAAGACCAGCCCTTGCTGGCGCGTTGCTCCATCCAGCCTTCATTGGCGGCACGAGCCAGAATGCGGCGCACACGCTCGCGCGTCAGGCCGTATCGACGCATGGCGTCGTTTTCTGACAAGGTGTCACCCCAAATGCCCGAGAGCTTGTCGCGGGCCAGTTGCAAGTAGATCTGGTCGTCCTGGCTGGTGCCCAACTCTTCTTCGATCACACCAAGCTGGTCGGCTCCTTTCAACAGATACAGGCCGCGCCGGGGCGGCTGCGCGCCCACAATGCCTTTTTCCGCCAGATAGGCCAGTGCGCCGCGTATGGGCGAGCGCGACGCACCCAGCGCTTCGGCCAGCGATTGTTCCGTCAAATGATGCCCGGCCTGCAAATGCCCTGCTCGCACGTAGTCCAGCAGGCGATGCGCCAAGGTGACATGCAAAGAATTGGATTGGCTTTTCATGCCGACATTCCTAAAAATCGAAGCGATCCTGGATCGTTTTATTGTATTATATACAAACAAAATACAATTTAATTGTTTTATCAAGGCTCCAGACGCATAATTTTATTGATTATTCTTGCTCAGGTTGGCCCCGCTTTCCTGGCTTCTTATTACGGATGAATCGTTTGCCATGTCTCAGTCTCTTGCCCTAGAAACGCTGTCCCTGAACGGACGTTCCGTACGTTACGTTCCTATCGCCGACATCCCCGGTATTGAAAAGCTGCCGTACTCGCTGCGCGTTCTGCTGGAAAACCTCTGTCGTCAAAAGGCCGTGCGTCACGCCGACGTGGATCAGGAAATTGACTCCCTGCTCCAGCGCAAGGTGGGCGACGGCATCACCTTCTACCCTGCCCGCGTCTTTGGTCAGGACATTCTGGGTTTGGTGATGCTGCTGGACATGGCCGCCTTGCGCGAAGGCGTACAAGCAGCCGGTGGCGACGCCAGCCGCGTGCGCCCTCAAGTCCCTATCGACGTGATTATTGACCACTCCCTGCAAGTGGACAGCTGGGCCAACCCCAAGGCAGCCGACATCAACCTGGCACGTGAATACCAACGTAACGGCGAGCGCTTTGCCTTCCTGCGCTGGTGTTCCAGCAACTTTGACGGCGTGAAAGTGGTGCCACCTGGCAAAGGCATCATGCACCAATTGCACATCGAGCATATTGGTCAGGTTGTATGGACCGAAGAAGGCAAGGACGTGGATCTGGTCTACCCCGACAGCTGTGTCGGGACCGACAGCCACACGCCTATGGTTAACGGCCTGGGCATTCTGGGCTGGGGTGTCGGAGGTATTGAAGCCGAAGCCGTGATGGTAGGCCTGCCCGTCGCCATCGCCCTGCCTGCCGTGGTGGGTATCGAGCTGACTGGCAAGCTCAATGACGGCGTGCTGCCTACCGACCTGGTTCTGGTCATTACGCAAAAACTGCGCGAACTGGGCGTGGTGGGCAAGTTTGTCGAATTCTTTGGCCCCAGCGTGGACGAGCTGTCCCTGGGCGACCGTGGCATGATCGCCAATATGGCACCAGAGTACGGCGCAACCGCGGTGTTCTTCCCCATCGACGACGCTGCCCTGCACTACATGCACATGACAGGCCGTCCACAAGAACAGATTGATCTGGTCGAGCAATACAGCAAGGTTCAAAAACTGTGGCGCGACCCGGCCGCTCCCGCTCCTGTTTACGACACCGTGTTGAAACTGGACCTGAGCAGCATCAAGCCTAGCCTGGCTGGCCCCAGCAATCCTGAAGATCACCTGGATCTGGACACCGCAGCCCAGTCCTTCCCCGCCCATCACCAGAAAATTGCTGGCCGTCCTTACGACCCGCAACGTGCCGTACCCGTGGAAGGCGAGGACTTTGTGCTGAATGATGGCGATGTGGTCATTGCCGCCATTACTTCCTGTACCAATACCGCTAACCCCGCCAATATGATGGCCGCCGGCCTGCTGGCCCGTAACGCCGTGGCTCGTGGTTTACGCAGCAAGCCCTGGGTCAAGACCTCGCTGGTGCCTGGCAGCCAAGTAACAGCTGACGTGTTGGAGCGCGCTCAACTGCAAGACGACCTGGACGTGCTGGGCTTTAACATTGCCGGCTTTGGTTGCACCACGTGTAACGGTGGCTCGGGCCCACTGCCTGCCAATATCGTCAACGCGATTGAATCCGAAAAGCTGATTGCCACCGCCGTACTGTCGGGCAACCGTAACTTTGAAGGCCGTATCCACGCCAACGTGCGCGCTGCTTACCTGGCATCGCCCGCCCTGGTTGTGGCCTACGCCCTGGCCGGCAACCTGAATGTAGACCTGACCCGCGACCCGCTGGGCAAGGATCAGGACGGCAAAGACGTCTACCTGAGCGACATCTGGCCCAAATCGGCAGAAGTTCAGGAAGCCATCCACGGCGCGTACGACCGCGACCTGTTCATCGAACGCTATGCCGAGCTGTACGACGGTGGCGAACCCTGGGATGCCCTGGCCCGCGAAAGCAATGGTGGCCACTACCCATGGGAAGCCGACAGCACCTACATCCGCAAACCGCCTTACTTTGACGGCTTGCAGCGCGAACCGGCTCCCGTGGCCAACCTGCGCGGCATGCGTCCGCTGGCGATTCTGGGTGACTCCATCACCACCGACCACATCTCGCCATCGGGTTCGATCAGCCTGGGTACGCCTGCTGCTGACTTCCTGCTGTCCAAGGGTGTGGAGCAAAAAGACTTCAACAACTACACCACGCGCCGTGCCAATCACGAAGTGGTCAAACGTGCGACCTTCGCCAACATCCGTCTGCGCAACAAGATTGTTCCCGGCGTGGAAGGCGGCGTCACCAAGGTGATGCCGGAAGGCGAAGTGATGCGTATTTTTGAAGCGGCCCAGACCTATCAGGAACGTCAGGTTCCCTTGCTGGTGATTGCTGGCAAGAACTACGGTTGCGGTTCTTCCCGCGACTCCGCCGCAAAAGGCCCTGCTCTGCTGGGCGTGAAGGCGGTGGTTGCCGAAGGTTTCGAGCGTATCCACCGCACCAACCTGGTCGGTATGGGTGTGCTGCCCTTGCAGTTCCAGGACGGCACCAATGCCGACACCCTGGGTCTGGACGGCACCGAAACCTTTGATGTGAAGGGCCTGGAAGAAAACCTGGGTGTGCGTTCACAAGCCGAACTGATCATCCACCGTCTGGATGGCAGCACCCAGTCCGTGCCGGTGATTGTGCGTCTGGATACGGTCGAGGACATGGAGTACTGGCGTCATGGCGGTATCCTGCCACGCGTCTGGCGCAAATACCTGGAAAACTAAGCCTTTACAGGCTTAGCTTGTCCAGTTAGCGGTATCAAACGCCAGGGGTCACACCCTGGCGTTCTTGTTTAACCAGCCGCAACCAATGCTCGATGCGCAGCAAGGCATGATTCGCACTTTGCTGGCGGATTTCATCCCGCGTGCCATCGAAAACAATCGTTTCCGTATAGACGACCAAAGGATCAAATTTATCCTGTGGCTTGAACAGCCAGGCAAAACATTGCGTGCCGGCCGGAATCTGCGGCTCCGCAATATCGTCAGCCACCCCCGTATTGGCAATGATCAAATTGGCCGGGGTCAATTCCGCGGCTCCTTTGGCCATGGCCCGCGCCACTGCCTCACTGCACAGATTGTTTTCCGCCAGCACCCGCTGATCGACGCCCAGGCAGCGATACTTGGCCTGCGGAGAATACGTCACAAAAGCACAGTCCAGTACAGCTGCCGCCCCCGCTTGGTCAGCCAGCGTGGACGCAATCAACCCTGCCGTGCAGGATTCTGCGGTTGCCAGCGTCAGCTGGGCCTCGGTCATGATTTTGACCAAGCGTGCAAGATCTACATCGTTCATGGCATACCCTCCTTATTGCTGAAACAAGGACGGTTTATTCAACCATAAAGTAAAAAAGCAGGAAACCAGCTCCTGCTTTCTGCTCACCATCTGGAACATGCGCTTACGCCGCCCAGGAACTTGATCAATCCCCGAACAGGCTGGACATATCCGTTGCTTCCAGCCCCAGATTGCTGGCCAGCGCGTCAAAACAACGCAAGGCCGCTTCTATATCTGCGTCCGCAATCCCTTCAAACAGGGGAGCACGGGATTGGCGCAGCAATTCCAGCAGGCGTTCGTGAAAGTCCCGCCCTTTTTCAGTCAGACACAACAGGCGAGCGCGCTTGTCCTGCTCGTCGGGCACACGCTCCAGCAAACCGCCAGACTCCAACTGGTCGATCAGGCGCACCAGGGTGGGGCCTTCCAGACGCATCATGCGTGCCAACTGCCCTTGCCGTATGGGTTCCCCCAACTGGGCCAGATAGCGAATCGGCAGGATGGTGGCCTCGGACACGCCATAACGCACCAGCGTCTGATCCAGTTCACGACGATACAGGCGCGCCAGCACAATCATGGACAGGCCAAATCGTTCATAAAGTTGGTGATTCATCAGGAAGTCTCCACAGCGCGCGGCGTAGCATCAGGCGGGTAAGCATAAACCAGAACCGCTTGCGCCCCCTGCAAGGACTGCGCCACATCCATGATCGCCTGCCTCAATACTGTGTCGGTACAGGATTGGCTGATACGCAGCAATTGCTGGGCCAACTCCACGGGCTGATGCTCAAACCCTTCCAGCAACTCACAGACCAGCTCCACACAGGCTTGCTGCTCCGGTCCGCGTTTGGCCAGCCGCTTCAGCGCGACCACGCCATGGCCCAGGTTGATCAAGGACAGCAAACCATGAGGGGTCTGCTCGCCCATCCAGTGCCAGAGACGCACCCATTGACGCGCTACCCGCGCACGCCAGACCCGGAACAGGCGTGGGCGCGAACGCTTGATCAAGGGATACAGTTCGCGCACCACACGTCTGACCAAGGCTTGGCCACGAGGATGAGTCCGGCGAGGCAAAAGAAAGAAAGCACTGCACACGATCGCGGAGCCCGCCAGCAAAGGCAAGGACTCCTTCAAGATGATGGGCCAAGTAACCGCCGCCATCCCGGCCTGACTGGCCAGCTGGAAACACATATTCGCGTCCAATGCCCAGGTCGACGTAGGACGGTTGGCACGTAACAAACCGCCGATCACCAAAAAAGGAAGCACGGACAGAATGACCTGCCAGTCCGCAACCAGGTGTACCTGGACGAAATAGCGATAAAAGCTGGCTACCAGCACGCCCACGGCAATCCCGGTAAACATGGTTCGGCTCATCAGTTGCGGACGCGGCATGGAGCCCAAAATAATGGAGAACGTACACACCCCAATCGCCATCAACTCCAGCGCGGGGCTGGCCAAAGCGTAAGCGATACCACCTGCAGTGAAAGCAGCCAGGCCACTGACCAGGCCTGTGCGGATTGCCAAGGGCCAATCCACCGAAACAGCAGGCGTCGTCAGAAAACGGTGCCGTCTGGGCTGCACCCGTTCAGCGAACAACCCCTGCTCCGCCCTTTGTATTTGACCCATTGCACGGCGCAAGCGCGCCAGACTGATCTGCCCCTCTTGCCGCAAGGCTGTCTTGCCCAGCACCCGCAAACTCAGACCGTCCTGCAAGCGTTGTGCCTGTTCCTGCAAGTCGCGTGCATAATCCGCGGCAGGCGAGAGGCCCTGCTCCCTTTGCTGGACAATCAGCGCGCTGGCGGCCAAAAGCTCAATCACGGCGTACAGAAACGCATCCACATAAGGCAGGCGTCGATAAGCATCCAGAGAGCCTGCCGCCAGAATACGGGCTTGGGCATCCAGATCCACAATCTCCTGGCGAACACGGCTCCACGAGCTTTGATCCGGCTGCTGATAAGACGGCCCCAAAGCATGAGCAGCGATGCGCAAGGCATCCGCCGCCAGGACACGTACGCGCTCGTAATACGTTTTGCGCTGACTGCGCGGCGTTGTCCGCGAGCACAGCAAGGTGGTGACCACGACCCCGATCAGCGTGCACTCCACTCGCGACAAGGCCAAATCCAGTGACGCCTCCGGAGCCAGCACCGAGGGCAAGACCACCACGCCAATCGTGATCCCCGCCAGCATGGGCAAGTAAGAAAAAGCGCCCCGAAACACATGGGTCAAGGCCGAGGCCACCCCCACCACCAGGGCCATCCCCAGCAATTGCAGATAAGGATTGGGCAAGTGCAGGAACGCCAATCCCAAACCGGCCCCCACCAACGTTCCCAAAATCCGCCACAAAGCCCGCTCGTACACCAGCCCCCGATACGCTTGCGACAGCACCCACACCGGCATGGCAGCCCAAAACGGGTTATCAACGGAAAGCAGAACAGCGATGGTGAACGACAGCCACGCTGCCAAGGCCAAATTCAGGCCATGCAGGAGCGCAGGTCGATCCAGCTGGATCCAGGAAAATGAGGGGAGCATAAAAGACAGGAGACAAAACAAAGGCTAAAGCATGATTATATAGATAGCTTACCTACCTATTCAATTACAGCTAGCTGAATATCGTGTTTATGGCAGCTCCGGCCCTGCCCGCCAGACATAAGCTTCAAGGCGGAACACGCTGTTTCATGCTGCACCGCAACAGCCTCCCTGGTTTCCATCACGCCTTTCAAAGCTAAACAATTTGCGCCCTGCCCCGCCCTTTTTCAGCCACTCCATGGTTGTTTGTTAGTTTTCATAAACTATCGCCATCCAGGCATGGTCAAACCGTACGGGAGCGTTCTATGATGTTGGCAGCCTGACCGGCAGGTACCCGAAATCCTGCCCGTCACCCCGTTTTCTTGGCAGGAGTCTTTATGCAAAAGTGGCTGACACGCTACACCGCCTTCTACATCATCATTGGCCTGACCGCCTTTTTCTTGCTGCTTTCCTTGTTCAGAAGCGCAAGCTGGCTATGGCTGGCGATACCAGGGCTGGCCCTGTGCATTCAGGGCTTGGTGGACATCACTCAAACTCGTCACGCCATTCGTCGCAACTACCCGGTTATCGGCAATCTGCGCTTTATCTTTGAAGCCATACGCCCTGAGATTCGCCAGTACTTTCTGGAAGGCGATGAGCAGCAACTGCCTTTTTCGCGGGCGGACCGCTCCCTGGTGTACCAGCGCGCCAAACAGCAGGTCGACAAGCAGCCTTTTGGTACTCACCAGGAGGTCTACAACAATGGGTACGAGTGGATCAACCACTCCATGACGCCCAAGCACATCAAAGACTCACAGTTCCGTATCACGGTGGGTGGGCCGGACTGTACCCAGCCTTATTCGCTGTCGGTGCTGAATATTTCGGCCATGAGTTTTGGGGCGCTGTCGGCCAATGCCATCCTGGCCCTGAACAAGGGTGCCAAGATGGGCAATTTTGCGCATGACACGGGCGAAGGCGGCATCAGCACCTATCACCTGCGTCATGGCGGTGATCTGATCTGGAATATTGGCTCGGGCTACTTTGGTTGCCGCGATGAACAAGGCAACTTTTCTCCCGAACGCTTTGCCGAACGAGCCACTCAGGATCACATCAAAATGATTGAAATCAAGCTGTCGCAAGGGGCCAAACCTGGCCACGGCGGCATCTTGCCCGGCACCAAGGTCTCGCCTGAAATTGCCCTGGCACGCGGTGTGCCGGAAGGCGTGGACTGTAACTCGCCCCCCAGCCACAGCGCTTTCCATTCTCCCGTAGAGCTGCTGGAATTCGTGGCCAAGCTGCGTACCTTGTCCGGTGGCAAGCCCGTGGGCTTCAAACTCTGTATCGGACATGCCTGGGAATGGTTTGCCATTGCCAAAGCCATGCTGAAAACAGGTATCACACCAGACTTTATTGTGGTCGATGGTGCGGAAGGCGGTACCGGTGCCTCCCCCGTGGAGTTCATTGACCACGTCGGCACCCCCTTGCGCGAGGCTCTGCGCCTGGTTCATAACACGCTGGTGGGTATCGGTTTGCGCGAACAAATCCGCCTGGGTGCCTCGGGCAAGATCATCAGCGCCTTTGATATGGCCCGCATCATGGCCCTGGGTGCTGACTGGTGCAATAGCGCGCGTGGTTTCATGTTTGCCGTGGGTTGCATTCAGGCCCAGGCCTGTCATACCGACAAGTGCCCCACTGGCGTGGCGACACAAGATCCGCAGCGTCAAAAAGCCCTGGTGGTTGATGACAAATCCCTGCGCGTGGCCAGCTTCCATGGCAATACGCTCAAAGCCCTGGCTGAACTATTGGGTGCGGCGGGCCTGGAACATCCGGACCAGCTACGTCCTCACCATATTGCCCGCCGTATCAGCAACGGCGAAGTGCGCGTGATGTCGGCTCTGTTCCCGGATCTGAAAAAAGGCGAACTCTTGCGCGGCCACTATCGTCAAACGATTTTCCGTGTGGGCTGGCCTATGGCCAACCCCGACTCCTTTGAACCGGCCTATAGCCTGAGCAAAGCCTTGTCGTACTTGAATGATGAAGCTGATCCTGAGGAAATCATGAAAAAACAGGACGCAGCTGATAGCGCAGGCCAAGCCCTGGCCTGACGCGGCACGCGGCAGTCTCCCTAGCGGGACTGCCGCACCGTCCCTACCCCTGCATCCATTTCCCCATAGATTTCAACGCCGGAAGGTCGACTCCAGCTGCTGTCTGCAGAGCGATCCGGTGTTGAACACGCCGCCAGCCCCAGCACCATGACCAAGGCGCTCAGCACCCCATAAATCTGTCGCATATCAAGCTCCTTGATGACAGGCGTCTACTGTGCCACAGAATCTGGGCAAACTGATTTCCATCTGTACTAGAATGCTCTGATCATGATCAGGCACTGCGCATTCCCCACCTCAGGTACTCGCAGCCGGTTTTTACTGGTGCTGGCAATCTGCGCCCTGCTTTTGCGTGGTCTGATCCCCAACGGCTACATGCCCAGCGCCGACCCGGCCAATGCAGCCGCGCTCAGCCTGTGCGTTCAGGGCGACCCTTTCCTGGCGCAATGGAGCAGCCAGCTACCTGGTGGCCCAAAGCACGACGAGCAACACAGCCTGCATGCGGCCTGTCTGTTCGCCCAGGCCCAGGCGCAAAAAGCCCTGAATGATGATCCCAGCCCTGCCTGGAATCTGACACCTACACCACGACATACCTGGGACACTGCCCAACAGGCGGCGGCTCCCGTTCTTCCCCTGACGGGCCCGCCCCTGAGTGCGCGCGGTCCCCCCTCCACGCTCGTTTCCTGACCAGCCTCGGCTGCCCGGCGCAGCCACCTTATGTTGTCAATTAGCGGGATATTTCTATGAACGCCTCCTTCTCACGCCGCCAGCTCCTGCTTGCCATGCTGGCGACTCCTCTGGTCCTGAGCGCCTGCGGCGACAAGGCCCCCAAGCAGCCCGCCTTTCGTAATCTGGAAGGTGTAGACATGAGCAGTGCCGACTTTGCCAAGGATTTCAGCTTGCTGGATACCGAAGGCCAACGTCGCACCATGGCCGACTATCGCGGCAAGATCGTGCTGATCTTCTTTGGTTTTACCCAATGCCCCGACGTCTGCCCGACAGCCCTGACTCGTGCCGTCGACATCAAGGAACAGTTGGGCGAGGATGGCGACAAGCTGCAAGTCTTGTTTATCTCCATTGACCCGGAGCGCGACACGCCCGAACTGCTGCAAGCCTACATGCAGGCTTTCGACCCCAGTTTCGTGGCCCTGCGCCCCACCGAGGAAGAGCTGGCCAAAACCGCCAGCGACTTCAAAGTCTTCTATCAAAAGGTTCCTACCGGCTCCAGCTACACCATGGACCACAGCGCCTTGACCTATGTGTATGACACACAAGGCAAGTTGCAGATCGCCCTGCGTCATACGCAAACGGCTGAAGAAGCCGTGGCTGATATCCGCCAGGTACTGGCTCTGAGCAAGTGAACCCCAACAGGATTACCAACATGAAACGTACTATTGCTCGCTCTCTTTTTTCCCTGGCCGCCTTGCTGAGCCTGCCCACCCTGGCCCAGGCCGAAGTCACCGTTACCGATCCCTGGGTTCGCGCCACGGTTCCCGGCCAGCAAGCCACCGGCGCCTTCATGGTGCTGCAATCCACCGACAACGCCCAATTGCTGGGCGCCAGCAGCAGCTTGAGCAAACAGGTAGAGGTACACGAAATGGCGATGGAAAACGAAGTCATGCGCATGCGCCAGGTTGAAAAGATCGACCTGCCCGCTGGCAAGGCTGTGGAACTGAAACCCGGCGGCTACCACATCATGCTGCTGGGTCTGGACAAACAGGTTGAGGCGGGCAGTTCCGTGGATCTCACCCTGGAAATCCAGAATGCCGCCGGTCAAAAGGAAGAGCTGAAAATCAGCGCTCCGGTCCGTGCCTTGAACACCAAGGCTGGCCAGGGTCACCAGGGCACACACGGCCACTAAGGCCCTGTTCCCACCCCTTCAAACCGCCTGTTTTACCGGTTTGAAGGGCTTTGTTTCAGACTTCCGGGTTTTCCATAATTGGCTGGTTTTGATTAGCTAACGTACATTGAAACCACTGACATAGTGTCAGTAAGCTGTCTGAAACACAGCTTTCCCAAACTGTCATCATGACAGTTCACCGCCGCCAGAGCGGCCCATAGGCCCTACCGCAACGGTAGGGCCTTCGTGTTTCTGCAGCAGGCTCTTTGCATATCACTAGGCCCTTGCCCAGGTCTGGAGTAAAGTTAAGACCGTAGCGTCGGTTTAACCTTGCAAGGAGTACATAGATGGCTCTAAGTCCACATGACAACAATCGCTCTGAGTTGCTACGTCAACTGCCCTTGAAACCAGGATGGTTTATTGGTCTGGGCATCGCCCTGATTATTCTGGGTCTGATCGCCTTGATCTACGTGGTTGGCGCCACGGTTGCCAGCGTGGTGTACGTCGGCATCCTGATGACCATAGGCGGCGTGCTGCATCTGGCTCATGCATGGAGTTCCAAAGGCTGGCGCGGCTTTCTGTTCTGGAGCTTGAGCGGCATTTTGTACCTGTTCGCCGGTTTGATCGCCATCAGCAACCCCTTGGTAGGCGCCACCGTCCTGACCCTGATTTTTGGCGCCTTCCTGATTGCCTCCGGTGCATTCCGACTCTGGATCTGGTTCCAGAATCGGGCCCAGGCAGGCGGCGGCTGGATGGCTTTCTCCGGCCTGATTACACTGGCAGCCGGTTTGATCATTGCGGCAGGCTGGCCCGGCAATAGCGTATGGATTCTGGGCCTGATCCTGGGTATTGACTTGCTGACCCAAGGTTGGGCCAGCTTGTTGATTGGTATGGCAATCAAGCGCAATCAGAACTGAACCATCGGCCAGGATCAAACCCCTGCGTCGGGATTGATCTCCGCTGACTAAATCACTGCAAATCACTCCGAAAAAATGCCCGACCAGAAGCAGATTCTGGTCGGGCATTTTGCTATCTTGATCTCCCGCCCTGGACCGTAGATCTGCCACCAGGCTGCCAAGCCTGCAACTAAAGCGGTACAGAGCAAACCCTACAATCGACTATCGGACTTCCAGCGCTGGCAGAGCGGCATCCCTTCCCCGCAGCCAGGGCTGACGCGTATGGGCCAGCATCTGCGCATCACCGGGGCTATCACCATAGGCCATATCCAGCTCCACGGGTTTATCGCCCAGCCACGCCTGCAAGCGATTCACCTTCTCCTGCCCCCAGCAATTGGCGCTGGCCATGCCCACACAACCTTGTTGATCATCAAAGGCCAACTCTGTCGCCAGCACCTGAGCCATTCCCTGTGCTTGCGCCCAGGGCTGTAAATAAATGGACGGCGAGGCACTGACCAGCACCACCGTATCTCCCCGCTCTCGATGGGCACGGACTCGTTCCATCATTTCCGGGCGGACAATCTGCGGCACATAGTCCCGCACATAGGTGTCGGCTAAAGCCTGAACCTGCTCCCGGCTCAAGCCACCCAAGGCACTGCGTAGAAAACGATGCTTGATCGCCTGACGACGCTGCGGACCGCGATCCCAGACCAGGACGCGAGGCACGCAAGCTAAATAGGCACGAATACAGACCGGCCAGCCTCGCATGCGACGTATGAAGTCCTGCAAGCTGTCCCGGTCTGTAATCGTGCCATCAAAATCAAATGCGACCAGCACAGGTACCCCTTTGGTTTTCAGAAAAAGGGCTAGTGTAAAGGGGAACACCAGCCCTTCCCAAGCCCTGCTTTATAAGGCCCAGCCACCCAGGTAGAAAACAACCAGGGCAATGGCAATCAGAACCGTGCCCACATTCAGGCGACGCAGTTCACCCGAGAACAGGCGACCCAGCACCAGCGTGCAAAAGCCCAGCATGATGCCTGTGACGATATTGACGGTCAGCACGATAAACACGGCGCACACCAGACCCGCCATGGTGTCGACCGTATCTTCGGTATTCAGATGACGCACGCCGCCCAGCATCAGCAAGCCCACATACATCAAGGCAGGCGCAGTCGCATAGGAAGGCACCAGACCGGCCAAAGGCGACAAGAAGATCAGCATCAGGAAACCCAGGCCAACCACCACCGCGGTCAGACCGGTACGTCCCCCGGCGGCTGTGCCGGCAGCAGATTCAATGTAGGCGGCGGCAGGCGAAGCCCCCAAGCTGGCAGACACCAAAGAGCTGAGCGAGTCCGTCGTCAGGGCGCGGCTGCCATTGATGATCTGGCCATCCTTGTCCAATTGCCCGGCATTGCCCGCTACCGCACGAATCGTGCCGGTCGCATCAAACACGGCTGTCATCACCAGAGCCAGCACACTGGGCAGGACGACCGCATTCAAGGCCCCGCCTATGTCCATGGCACCGATCAAGGAGTTCTCGCCCAGCAAGCTAGGCATGGCAAACAGGCCAGTAAAGCGCACATTGGGATCGAAGATCAGGCCTACCGCCGACAGACCCAAGATCACCAGCAAGATACCGCCCGTGACACGACGGCGCTCCAGGCCAAAAATCGCTGCCAGACCCAGCACACTCAGCCAAACCGGCATGGACGTGACGTCCCCCAGGGCAACCGGCAGACCTGCGCCCGTATTACGGGTCACCAGACCTACCTCGTTGGAAGCGATCATCAACAAGAACAGGCCAATTCCGATACCCGTGCCATGCGCGATGCCCAGGGGCAAATTGCGCAGAATCCAGGTACGAATCCCGGTAGCGGAAATCAGGGTAAAGATCAGGCCCATCAGGAACACGGCACCCAGGGCGACGGCCGGGCTGAGTTGCTGACCCAGCACCAAGTCAAAAGCCAAGAACGCAGTCAAGGACAAGGCACAGCCCACCGCAATGGGCAGATTCGCCCACAGCCCCATCAGCAGGGAGCCAAAAGCGCTGGTCAGACACACGGCCACAAAGACCGACGAGGTATCAAAGCCCGCCTTGCCCAGCATGGACGGTACGACAAATACGGAATAAACCATTGCCAGGAATGTCGTCAGCCCTGCCAAGACCTCCTGACGCAGAGAACTGCCGCGCTCTGTATAGGCAAAATGTTTCTGCAACCAACCGCCAGCAACCGGAGGGACCAGGGCCTCCTGCCCTGGCCGCAATGCGGATTCTTGCTCAGCCATACTTCATGCTCCTTTATCAGTATTGTGATGTCTGAAACGGTACGTTGCCGTCATCAGGAATCAGTAATGGACAGTTCCAGCCCCAAAGGGGGCAAAAGACTTCTCACACGCTGAATCAAAGAAAACGCCGAGCAAAGACGAGTCCTGCCCTGCCCGCAACAAGGTGCAGACATAGGCAGAAAGAAGTAGGTATGCGGGGGTGTCTCCGACCGAACCGAGGCCTTTGCGGCGCTTCTTTTGATCCCGATAATGGGAAGTGAGGCCCATTCTACGAGCCGTCAAGGACGGGAAAATCACCTTTAGGTAATGAGGGTTATCAATCGCTTCGGTGGCGAGATACAGGCATATAGGCTTGGCCGATGAACTGCTGGCGCAACTGCTGCCATTGACGTTGCATATCCTGGGCCTGCTGCTGGTCGGGTCGCAAACGCTCTGGTTCCAAGTGCATCAGAGCCAATCCATATTTGGCCGCCGACAGCTCCTGCGCGACGCTGGCTGACTGCTGCACCGCCTGGGCAGGACGTTCCTGCCATAAGCTGCCCAGGCCGCTCAAACTGTCAGAAGCCTTGGCCAAACGCTGACGTACCGAACCTGCAATACTGACAGGCCAGATCTGGGTAAACATCACGTACATCACCGCATTGCCCAGCAAAATACCGATCACCCGATCACGGGCCGAATCCAGGTCAAAGCTGGGACCAAAGCCCTGCAAGGTCACCAGATAAAAGGCAAAGGCAATTTGAATGCCGGCATACGAGATACGTTCCGGGCCATAAAATACCCAGGCCCCTAACAGGGACACCAGAAATACCACGACCATCAAGCCGCCAATATCCAGCAGATGCGGCATCACAAACAAGATGGTGATAAAGCCCAGCGCCGCCCCCAGCAAACAGCCCACAATCCGCAAGGTCAGCTTGTGTACGGTTTCCCCGGTAGAGCCCAAAGCGGCCACGTAGCAGGTAATCATGGCAGTATGAATGCCCTGCCAGTCTGCCGCGCTATAGATCAGATAACAAAGCACTGCAGCTGCCGTCGCCTTCAAGGCATGGTGCTGATAAACCGGATTACTAAAGGCGTCGGGCACCATGAAGGAGCCATGTTCCGGATCCGTTTTGCCAATAGACACCGCCCCCGACAAGGCCAGCAAGGCATCGCGCAAATCTTGTTCGGCCAAAGAACTGGAGGCTGACAGCTCGGGCAGATCATCCATCTGCGGCAAACGCCCTTGTTCAATATCCTGTGCGCTGCGTTCGCACATCTGGGCAAATGCTGTGGCCTGCTCATTGTCCAGATGCTGATCGCGCAAGACGGCAACCGCCAGCAAGGCTCGGTAGGTATTCAAGATGGCCTGATCCAGTTCTGCCTGCTTTTGTGCAGGCCGCAAATGAAACAGCCGTATCCAGCCCAGTCGCTTCTGTTGTGCACTGACTCCCAAAGCCAGTTCGTCCCACAAATCCTGCGTATCTGCCTGCCCCATCAAACCCTGGGCCGACAAACGCAAACGCGCTGCCAGTTCACGGCGCAACACCTTGTGCGGGTACAAACCAAAACAGAGATTGAAGATCAGCACCAGGCCCATGGGGGCGCAGGTCATTAACCAGGCATAAAGCACGGCACGGGTAGCAATCTCGCCAAAGGGCACATAGCCCAACAAGGTCAGCACAAAGGCGATGACCAAGGCAATAATCCCGCCCAAAGGCCCCAGCTTGCTGGCTACCCCGAGAAACAACAGCACAAAGGAGGTCAGCACCATGGCCAGCAAACGCCAGGCCGGATACTGAATCGTGACCTGAATCAATGGCACCATCAGCAGCACCACAATGGACACCAGCACCACCAGAGCCAGCGCCAGTACCGAGCTTTCGCCGGCATCGGACTTCATCACAAAGAAGATCACAAAGCAGCTGACGGCAGACTCGGGAATACCGTAGTTCATGGCCAGCAGCACCATCAAGGCGCACAGCACTGCCACGCGCCAGCTTTGCGCCAGACGACCGGGGGTGGGCTGCAAGTCTTGCCAGACCAGCCGCGCCAGACCCGACACGCCGGTCTTAGCAGTTGCCATCGCGATGAATAATGGTGGTGGCCGAGGCACCCATGCGCATCAAGTCCTCGGGCGGGGCATCCAGACGGATACGCACTGGAAAGCGTTGCGCTACCCGTACCCAGTTCATGGATTTCTGAATATAGGGCAGGCTGCGCGGCAGATTGATCTGCTCCTGGCTGCTGACGCCCCAACCAATTTCCTCTACCTTGCCCGAGAGCTTGCGCGAAGGATCGGACATCACATACACCGTGGCGCAGGCACCAGGCTTGATCTCTTTCAGATCCGTTTCACGGTACATGCCCGTGACATACCAGGAATCCGTATCCAGCAAGGTAAAGACAGACGTGCCGGGCATCAGATGTTCTCCCGAGCCGATACGCAAGCCCACGATACGACCGTTGTGCGGTGCCTTGACCTGAGTATGTTCCAGATCACGCTGGGCCATCGCCAAACCTGCCTGTCGCGCTTGCACCATGGCTTCTTCTGCCTGCGTATTGCCGACCAGAGCCTGAGCGGCCCCGGATTGCTCTGTTGCCTGTTTCAAGGTGACTTGAGCATCACGCAGCAAGGTATTAGCTTCATCCAATTGCTGTTGGGAGACATAACCCTTGGCCGCCAGATTCGCCAAGCGACGCTGGCTTTGCGTGGCCATCGTCAAATTGGTTTTAGCGCGGGTAATCTGATCATCGGCAATAACGGCGTTATGCCCTTCTGCGCGCACAGCCCGTTGCTTCATGTCCAGCGTAGCCTGAGCCAGCGCCAGTTCAGCTTGGGCCTGTTCCAGACGCAGCTGATAAAACACCGGGTCTACGGTAAAGAGCAGTTCATCGCGGCTGACAAACTGACCGTCACGCACCATCATGCGCTCAATGTGTCCAGGCAAGGAGCTGGAGATATGCACCACATCGGCACCGATCACCGCGTCTTCGGACAAAGGGTTGTTGGCAGAGCGCTGCAAATACCACCATGCCAAGACAATGGCGGCGACAACAATCAGCACGCTCAGCAGGCGGGCAGCGCCTTTACGGGGGGAGGATTTCTGTGCCTGGGTCATGGCTCAGTCACTCGAAGAAAAGAAGAAGTGCGGCAAAGGTCAGTGCCAGCGTCAAGCAGGCATAGACAGGCAAACGCATGGGCAGGGCATCATCCACACCTGCACGAATCAGCCCCCAACGAATCAGCAAGGTCAGCAGCACGGCGCCCAGCACACACACCAGCCAGGCCGGGAAATACGAACCCGCCATATAGACCGAAGGGGCAAGAGAACATCCCCCCAACAAGGGCAAGACAGCCAGACCGGCTAGTAGCGCACGCATGCGTGGCATCTCCCTGATTATTGTTAAACCGATCTGCGCATGGCGCCCTGATCGCTGCGACGAATTGTACCTGAGCCCTTTCAAAGACATCATTTATATCTCTGCCGGATTAAGCAACTGTGTATCTATGATTTTCACGAGTATAGTGACAAACATCTTTCTGATAGGGTCTCAATAACCTCGGTTATTTACACAGAGTTGCCATGGATGACGTAAACCTGACTTTAAGCATGCTGGCCGCCGTTTTAATCAGCAACAGCGTGGTCAAGATAATACCTGTTGCCATCCCTGCCCCTCTCGTACAGATTTTGCTCGGCTTTCTGATTGCCGGCTGGTTCAATCATGGGATGACCCTGAATCCGGATCTGTTCTTTTATCTGTTTCTGCCGCCCTTATTATTTCTGGATGGCTGGCGCATTTCCAAGGAAAGTTTAATTCGGGACCGAATTGGCATTCTGGTTCTGGCTTTTATTCTGGTCTTTTTAACGGTATTCGGATTAGGCCACGTGCTGCACTGGCTCATTCCTGCCATGCCTTTGCCAGTGGCCTTCGCCTTGGCCGCCATTGTCTCACCAACTGACCCAGTTGCCGTCTCGGCCATTACCCGCCGCGTGCCTCTGCCGCCACGACTGCAGGCCTTGCTGGAGGGTGAATCCCTGTTCAACGATGCCAGCGGTCTGGTTGCGTTTCGACTTGCTGTAGCCCTGGCCCTGGGCGGCTCTTTCTCCATCACGTCTGCCAGCCAGAACTTCCTGTGGCTAACGCTGGCCGGCCTGGTCGTGGGCGTAGTGACCACGCGTGCCCTGCTTTTTCTGCGTAATCTCTTTGTGCGCCGCTGGGGCGAAGAGCCAGGGCCAGAAGTTCTGTTCAGCCTGCTCCTGCCTTTTGCGTCCTACTTCCTGGCTGAACAAATGGAGGCCTCTGGCATTCTGGCCGCTGTCGCGGCAGGCGTGACCATGAGCTACGCCGAGCTCTCGGGCAATGCACTGGCGGCCACCCGTATGCAGCGCAAGACCGTCTGGGACACCTTGCAACTTAGTTTGAATGGCATGATGTTCGTCTTGCTGGGCGAGCAACTACCCGCTATCTTTCGCGGCGCGGTACAGGTTGTCCAGGAGACCGGCCACCATAATCCAGCCTGGCTGCTGGTCTATGCGGTCGCCATGTGTACCACCCTGATTTTGCTGCGCTTTCTATGCGTTTACGCTTACCTGTGGCTACGACGCGGCCTGTCCCTGCTGGGCTTGCATCATGATGCTGAGACCGCCCAAGCCAACCCGCGCCTGGTGCTGGTGCTGTCCATTGCCGGGGTACGAGGTGCCGTCACCCTGGCCGGTGTCATGACCTTGCCGCTCACTCTTGCCGATGGCAGTCCTTTTCCTGCCCGAGATCTGGCCATTTTCCTGGCCTCCGTCGTCATTATCGTGTCACTGCTGACGGCCAGCCTGGCCCTGCCACCCATCATGAAACGAGTCAGCTTCCCTGCCCTGCGTCGACGTCAGGAGCAGGAAGAACGGGCCGAGCAAGCCGTACGTCACGCCAGCGCCCAGTCGGTGGCACAGACATTGAATGACTTGATTGCGCACAATCCCGAGTCCTCAGGGGCGCGTTACACGGCCATGGCCGACCGCGTCCTGGGCACTATTGCTCACAGCCCTCAAGGTGACGGACTGGAGCCGGATCTGGCAGAACAAGCACTGGAAAAAGACATGCAAATCCGGGCCATCCACGCCGCGCGTGAGGCCGTTTACACCTTAGCTCGCACACACCAGATATCCGATGAAATCGCTCGCGAACGGGTCCGCCTGCTGGATCTGATCGAACTGCGTATGTCTTGAGTCCGCCTTCCTTTCATTTATCGTTGATTTTTTAGGACGCCATGCAGACTTACTCCTACCTGGGCCAGTCCCCTGCCCTGCGCCAACAACGCCAAGCCTATCGTCACGGCTTGCCAGCCTGTGTTTGTGCCCACCCCTCCATTCCCTTCATTCACAAGCGCTTGAGTGCATCAGCCAGTTTCGCCCCCAGCGCGGTCCCTGCAGGCCCGGCCTTCCAATCCAATAATGCCCTGGATCAGAAACCCATCGCCCTGGCTCCCAAACTGATCCTGAGCAATCTGCGCCTGTTTGATGGTGAAACAACAGAGCTGAAAAACGGGCTGGCCGTCCAGATTGACCAGGGCCGCATCACTGCCGTCATGCCGATTGCCGAGATTCCGGCCGACGCCACCGTCATGGACTGCCAGAACAAAGTCTTGATGCCTGGCCTGATCGACGCCCACTGGCATAGCCTCTTGTGCGCTGTCGACCAGATGACCGCCATGATGGCCGACCCGGCTGACCTGCATTTGATTGCCAGCAAAGAAGCCGAGCGCACCTTGCTGCGCGGTTTTACCACCGTGCGCGATGCCGGTGGCCCCAGCTTCTCCTTGAAACGCGGTATTGATATGGGCTTGCTGCATGGCCCGCGCATCTATCCTAGCGGCGCCATGATTGCGCAAACCGGCGGCCATGCAGACTTTCGTATGCGCTACGAAGTGCCACGCGCAGAAGGCGAGCTAAGCCATACCGAACGAGCAGGTGTAACCTGCATTGCCGATGGCGCCGACCAAGTCCTGCGTCGTGTTCGTGAGCAACTGATGCTGGGCGCCAGCCAGATCAAGCTGATGGCCGGGGGTGGTGTCACCTCCTTGTACGACCCACTGGAAGGACTGCAATTTAGTGATGCCGAACTGCGTGCCGCGGTGGGCGCCGCCAGCGACTGGGGCACCTACGTGATGGTGCACGTGTACTGCGCTCGTGGTATCCAGCGTGCGATCAAGGCAGGCGTGAAATCCATCGAACACGGCCAACTTGCCGACGAAGAAACCGCCCGCATGATGGCTGGCGAAGGCGTGTGGTGGAGCCTGCAACCCTTTCTGGCCGATGAAGATGCCAACGTCCAGCACGACCCGCGCAGCAAGGCCAAGCAGCAACAAGTGGCCGTGGGAACCGTACGTGCCTACGAACTGGCCGATAAATATCAGATCCAGACCGCCTGGGGCACGGACATTCTGTTCACCCCCGCCCATCTACCACACCATGGCCGCATGTTGTCCAAGCTGACCCGTTTTTACAGCCCACTCAAGGTGCTGAAAATGGCGACCGGAGATAATGGCCGGCTGCTGCAACTGTCGGGCCTGCGCCAACCGTACGAAGGCGAGCTGGGCGTGATCCGAGCCGGTGCCCTGGCCGATCTGCTGTTGATTGATGGCGAACCCGAACAAAGCCTGAGCTTTCTGGAGCAGCCCGAACAGAACCTGCTCTTGATCATCAAGGACGGCAAGATTTACAAGAACGCCCTGCCCGCCTGAAACCTCATCAAGGAGCTCCCATGCCCAACGAAGTGATGCAGTTATTCAAATTGCTCGGCCTGGGGCTGGCATTTTTGCTGCCCCTGGCCAATCCCCTGACTTCAATGGTGATGTACCTGTCGTTGGGCGAAACCTTGAGCGCAGCAGAAAAGAAGCAGCAACTGCGTCAGGCAACGCTGTATGTCATTCTGGCCTTGCTGATTACCTACTACGCCGGTTTGTGGATTACTTCGGCACTGGGCATTTCCATGGTGGACATGCGCATCGGGGGCGGGCTGATCGTGGCGTATATCGGCTTTCGCATGTTGTTTCCCCCCACTGTCAGCGACGTGGTTTCCAAAGCAGCCGATCAGAACACCGCTGCCCACAACAATATCGCCTTCGTTCCACTGACCCTGCCCTCCACGGTCGGTCCCGGCACTATGGCTCTGGTTATCAGTGCCTCCTCCAAAATGGCTGGCATGCGCGGGCACTATGCAGAATGGGTGCTGGTGGCCACGCCCATCATTCTGGCCATCCTGATTGGTTTGATCTTTTTCATTTGCCTGCGCTCCTCGCTCAGCATCGTGCGTGTGATCGGGCATAACGGCGTCGATGCCATTTCACGCATCATGGGGTTCTTGCTGGTCTGCATGGCCGTACAACTCGTCCTTGAAGGCGGACAGCAGTATGCTGCTACGCTGCTGACTCATTCTGCTGCCCCCTGAATTTATGTCTATGACTTGTTTTCCTGCATTGCGTCTGACTCTGGCTGTGACGGCCGCCCTGACTCTGGCCGCCTGCGCGGCGCCTGATCACAAACCCATGGCCCAGGCCATGCCCGAGCAAGATGCGCCGGAACCACCTCGCCTGACATTGGCCGATTACAGCGGCCCGGATCAAAACCAGCCAGCGCCCCGCGTGCAAGCCCATCACGAATACAGCCTGCCAGAACTGATCGACCTGGCGCAACGCCTGAACCCCAGCACCCGCATTGCCTGGGGCGAGGCCCAACAAGCCGCAGAAGCTGCCGGTATGGTGGAAAGCACCTACCTGCCCTTGATCTCCGCCAGCGTGGTGGGCGGCTATATGCGCAGCGACCGCGACAGCAGCGTGCACATTCTGGGTAGAGAAGTCGATGTGGACTACGACACCCATTTAAGTGGCGCCGTCCCTTCCCTGACCTTGAAGTGGCTGCTGTTCGACTTTGGCAAACGCGCCGCCTTGCAAGAGGCGGCCGACAAACTGGCCATGGCCAGCCGGATTACCTTCAGCGGTGTGCATCAAGCCGTGATTGCGGAAGTATCCATCAGCTACTTCAACTACAACTCGGCCCGCCAACGCGAGCAAATCTCTGCCCAAGGGCTGAAAAATGCGGCACTGATTGAAGATATCGCCCTGGAGCGGCAGCGCAATGGGCTAGGCACCCAGATTGAAGTCGCGCAGGCACGACAACTGAAAGCCCAGGCACGTTTGCACCATGTAAATGCCAGCACTCTGGCACGTCAGTCTTATCAAACGTTGCTGGGTGCAATTGGCCTGTCCCCGGAAACGGAGCTGAAAGTCGCCGATAGCGCCAGCCGCCCCCTGCCCAAGGATCTGGATATCCCTGGCAATGACACACTGAAAAAAGCCATCGCGCAGCGGCCCGATGTACAGGCCCTGCAAGCCGCCCATCAGGCCAGTCTGGCAGGCATAGACTCAGCCGAAGCCAGTTTCATGCCCAAGTTGGCCTTGATGGGTTTTATTTCCAAACGCATGGGTTCATTAAGTGTAGGCAGCCTGCCCGAAGTCAGCCCGCAATCCTCCTCCCGAGGCGCCGTGCTGGCCCTGAATATCCCGATCTACGACGCTGGGCTACGCAACAAGCAAGTACGCGAAGCCCAGTTGCGTGCCGACACCGCGCGCGAACGCGTCGCCAAAACCGAACAAGACGCCTACAAGCAAATGATCATCGCTGCCGACGCGCTGCGAGCTGCTCTGGAGTCTCATCAAGCCGCCACCAGCCTGGTCGAGGCGGCACAAATCACTTACCAAGGTGCGCTGGAATCCTATAAGGAAGGTCTGACCGGCATGACCTTGCTGACCGAAGCGCACAGCGGTCTATTGGGTGCACAAGAAGCCCAGACTACGGCTCATACTGCAGGTTTGGTCGGCTCTGTAAACCTGGCCTTTGCCATGGGTGAACTCAATCAAGCCCCCAAAACCCCTGGGGATGCCACTAAGTAGTAGGCAAAGAAGAAGCAAGCCACACTCTACTTGGGAGCAAAAATAAAAAGGGAGCCATGCAAGGCTCCCTTCTCATGTAGCAACCGCTACTGCAGCAACTTACTGCTCTTCAATCGCATCCAGCGCCTTGGCAAGGCGCTCCACCGAGCGCTCCAGATTGTTCAGCTTGTCCAGACCAAACAGACCAATTCGGAAGGTCTTGAAATCGGCAGGTTCATCGCATTGCAAAGGCACGCCCGAGGCGGCTTGCAAACCAGCCTTGGCAAACTTCGCGGCCGAATGTATCCCGTCGTCCGTGGTGTAGC
Source organism: Alcaligenes nematophilus (assembly GCF_026344155.1). Taxonomy (NCBI): domain Bacteria; kingdom Pseudomonadati; phylum Pseudomonadota; class Betaproteobacteria; order Burkholderiales; family Alcaligenaceae; genus Alcaligenes; species Alcaligenes nematophilus. The sequence goes on from NZ_JAPKMZ010000004.1 coordinate 516,651, forward strand.
ACACCACCACCCCCGGCGCTTCAAAACCTGGTGCCGCCACGCTGCGGAAACCATGTTCGCTGAGCAAGGCACGCACCTTGCGGCCCAGCTCCAGCTGACGATTGCGGATCCAGTCAAAGCCCAGAGCTTCCGTCTCGGCCATCGCCTCTTGCAGCACCTTCAAGGAGTCCGTCGGCAAGGTGGCATGGTAGGCATGAGCCCCGTTCTCATACGTTTCCATGATCTGCAGCCACTTGCGCAGATCGCAGGCAAAGCTGGTGCTGGTCGTGGTTTCAATGTGCTGACGAGCACGCTCGCTTAACATCACCAGACCGCAACATGCCGAGCCAGTCCAACCCTTTTGCGGCGCGCTGATCAGCACGTCCACACCCACATCCTTCATATCCACCCACACGGTGCCCGATGCAATGCAATCCAGCACAAACAGACCGCCCACCGCGTGCACGGCATCGGCGACCTGACGCATATAGTCGTCGGGCAACATGATGCCGGAGGCTGTTTCCACGTGCGGGGCAAACACCAAAGCCGGTTTTTCAGCCTGAATTGCGGCAACCACTTCTTCGATAGGGGCCGGTGCATAAGCGGCCTGCTTGCCTTCCTCAATCGGGCGTGCTTTCAGAACCGTGGTGCTGGCGGGGATGGAACCCATGTCAAAAATCTGAGTCCAGCGGTAGCTGAACCAGCCATTGCGTATCACCATGCACTTGCGGTCCGTTGCAAACTGACGGGCCACTGCTTCCATGCCAAACGAGCCGCTGCCCGGCACCACGATGGCCGAATGTGCCTGATAGACCTGTTTGAGCGTGCGGGAGATTTCACGCATCACTTCCTGGAAGGTCTTGGACATATGGTTCAAGGCACGGTCGGTATAAACCACCGAATATTCAAGCAGGCCGTCCGGATCAACGGGAGTGCTGGTTTGAGACATGAAAACCTCGGAATTCAGATGTAGAAGATATAAGGATCGAAGGATTTTAGACCAAGCCGCTTGGTACGGGCAGCTTGACCCCAAGACCCTTCCGGTCAGAAGAAATTGCACAGACAGGCCGAACAAGAACAACCTGAATGAGAATTATTGCTATTATTCACTATTCTTTTTTCCGCCTGCTCCGCTAAGCCGCTCCATGTCTCACCCTTCACGTCCCATAAAAGCCTGGCTCGCCTCGTATAGCGAGCTGTTTGGCGTATGGCGGCGCAAGGCCGAGAGCCGGGAAGACGCGGAAGATGCCATGCACGACACCGTTGTGGGCATGCTGGAAAACAACACTACCCTGATCGACAACCCACGTGCCTATCTGGCACGAGGCACCAACAACCGTCTGATCAGCCGCCATCGCCATCAAACCATCCTGACTGTCTTACCCTTGGACGAGCTAAGCGATACCGAGCATCCGCGCCAGGCCGGGGCTGACAGCCACGCCCAGTTTGAGCAATTAGCCGACGCGCTGGTGAACGCGCTGGCCGACTTGCCCCCAAAATGCCGAGAGGTCTATATCAAGCATCGACTGGAGGGCTGGACCCATACCGAAATTGCCCAGGACATGGCCCTTTCCCGCAGCATGGTGGAAAAATACATGACTCGTGCCTTGCGTCACATCCATGAACGGCTGCACCATTACGTACCTGACTGACGCCATGTCGTACACAAAGCCCGCGCAATGACCCGCCCCTCTTCCTCCAACGAACTGGATCACCCCAGCGATGCCGCTCATTGGTTCGCCCGACTGCAATCGGGGGAAGCCAGCGAGCAGGACCACCAGGCCTTCCAAGCCTGGCGGGACGCTGATCCTGACAACGCGCGCCGTTACCGCGAGGTGGAGTACCTGTGGCGCGCCAGCCAGGCCGTCCCGGAAGAACGCCTGCGCAGGCTGCTGCCCCACGCCCCTGGTCGTGTGCCATCCCCCAAGCGCCGTTATCTGACACTGGGTTTGGGCGCGCTTGGCATGCTGGCCCTCTCGGCCGGAGCCATCCATCAGTCAGGCTGGTTGAACCCGGTAGAAGAAACGGTACAGTTGCTCACTGCCAAAGGCGAGCGTCAGCAAATCACCTTGCCCGATGGCTCTGTTGTGGACTTGAATACCGACACCATCGCCCAGGCTCGTTTATCTGCCTCCAAACGGGAAATCGAACTGCTCCAGGGTGAAGCTTTTTTTGCCGTCCAACACTACCAAACCCTGCCCTTTATCGTGCGCACCGACTTGGGCACCGTAACCGTCACCGGCACCCGCTTCAATGTGCGACGGCTGGGAGACAGCCTGCAAGTCAGCGTTCAGTCCGGCTCGGTCAAAGTGGAGTCCGGTCCTTGGTGGCGTCGCCAGGAACGCCTCCTGGAGGCGCAGCAACAAGTCCTGTTGCGCCAAGGTGCGGAGCCCGGTCCGGTACACACGGCCGACGTGGAAAGCCTGACAGCCTGGCAACGCGGCAAGATCATTTTCAAGAACACGCCTTTGGAAGTGCTGGTACAGGAAATGGCTCGCTACCTGCCCCAGCCCTTGACGCTGGACGCCCCCGCCCTGCGCCAGCACCGTATCTCCGGCATTTTCGATGTCGACCAACCCGAGACTGTCCTCAAGGCCTTACCGGCCATTGCCCCAGTCCGGGTCCAGAGCGATGCGTCAGGTGTGACGCACATTGTGGCGCGCTAAAAACAGAGCTTCCTGGGCCTGTTACAAAATAATCATGATTCTCATTCCGGTGATTGAGCACCTTGTGCGTCTAGGTAGGTGAAGGAGGCTATCCCGTGCAGGACAGTCCCCTGAGTCCCTTTGGCCAAAGGCTGGGCGCGTCTATCGCGCGAGATGTATTTTCATTGGAAAACGTAGGATCGTGAGCCCCTTTACCCCACGTCGTCGCCACTCGCCCCTTTTGCAGGCGAAGTTGAGTGCCTTGACCTTAAGCCTGAGTCTGGCCTTCAGTCTGGCCCCTTCTGCTGTGCAGGCCCAGCAAACTGTCTCTATTCAGATCCCCGCTCAGCCGTTGGGCGATGCCCTGCTGAAACTGGGCGAACAGACCTCTTTGCAGATTTTTTTCTCTCAGGATGTAGTTGCCGGACGCCAAGCCCCCTCGGTCTCGGGTCATCTGGCACCTGAGCAAGCTTTGCGTCAATTGCTGGACGGCAGTGGCATCAACTACACCCGAGACGGCAACACGGTCACCTTGTCAGCCGGTGTGACTCAATTGACGCCAGTCACAATACGCCGCGCCCCCACAGACACCGCTGACAGCTACGTCGCACTGAGCAGCCGCGGTGGCAAGCTGGACGTGCCCTTGATCGAAACCCCGCGTTCGGTCTCCATCGTCACGCAAAAGCAGTTAAAGATTCTGGCCCCGCAAAGTATTGAACGCGCCCTGGCTTACACCCCTGGCGTTCAGACTGACGTGTCCGGCTCGGGCGACCTGCGCATGAGTGGCGCGGTGATACGTGGCTTTAGTGACGGCAGTGCCTACTACAAAGATGGCTTGAAGCAACTCTCGGCAGGCACCTATGGGTCCTGGAATGATGATATGGACAGCCTGGACAGCATCGAAGTGCTGAAAGGCCCGGCCTCGGTCCTGTATGGACAGGGACGCCCCGGCGGCGTGGTCAACGTGGTGTCCAAGCGCCCCACAGCCGATCACGTGAACAGTCTGGGACTGGGCTATGGCAGCTACCAGCGCCGTCAGTTAACGGCGGATCTTGGTGGAACCTTGAACGACGATCAATCCCTGCTGTATCGCCTGAACCTGTCCGGGCGCAAAAGCCATGGACGCACCATAGACTCGCGCGACGATCGTGTCTCGGTGTCCCCCGCCCTGCTTTGGAAACTGTCGGACCGGACCAGCCTGACACTGTTGGGTTCGTATTCGCGTGAACGAGGCACTCCCAAGTCCTGGTGGCCCAATCTGTTTTATTACCCCGAAGTCACTGACCTGCCGCTCAAACGCACCGCCGGGGACCCGGCGTTTGACTACTTCAATCGCGACACCAAAGCCATTGGCTATGCTCTGGAGCATGACACCGAAAGCGGCTGGCGCTTGCGTCAGAACCTGCGCTATTCGGAAATCGACATTGATTACCGCCATATCTACGCCATGGCCGTTCTGGCCGACCAGCGCAGCGTCTCCCGCGCCAGCTTGGCCCAGGAAACCAAAGGCCGCACCTTCACGGTAGATAGCCGTGTCGGCAAGGACTTTAACTGGGGGCCGTTGGAGCACACCCTGGAATTTGGTGTGGACTATCTGCGCTACAAAGAAAACGACGGTTTGGGCTTTGGCTGGAACGTACCTGACCTGGACATGCTCGACCCGGTATACGGGCTGTCCATCACACCGCCCGAACTGGATTACTCCGAGCGCGATCTGAAGCAAACCGGGATTTACATGCTGAACCAGCTGAAATGGGACCAGTGGGTTGCCAATGTCAGCTTGCGTCACGACACCGCTCGCACCGTACAAAGCAGTGCGACGCAGCCGCGCATGACGGACCGCGCCACCACCGGCAGCGCGGGCTTGCTGTACCTGTTTGACAATGGTGTGGCTCCGTACATCAGCTACTCCACCGCCTTTGACCCCACAACAGGGCGGGCCGCCGATGGCACGGCATTCAAGCCGCGCGAGGGTAAGCAATACGAAGCCGGGGTGAAGTATCAGCCACCGGGAACCGATGCCCTGATTACCGCTGCGGTGTTTGATCTGCGCCAGACCAATGTCACCACGCCCGATCCGAACTTCCCGCGTTTCAGCGTCCAGACAGGAGAAGTTCGATCCACGGGTATCGAGCTGGAAGCCAAGCTGCCCATTAGCTCTCAGCTCAACCTGATGGCGGGCTATACCTATCTGGATCCACGGACCACACAAAGCGAGCGCCCGGCAGAAATTGATCGGCAGACGTTGCAAACCGCACGTCAGACCGCCAGTCTGTGGCTGGACTATCGGCCCCAGCAAATTCAGGGCTTGATGCTGGGGGCCGGTGTACGGTATCGGGGCAAGTCGCCCAACGATGTACGGCCGGATGGCAGCCTGAACTACAACCCTTCTTTTACCTTGGCAGATATGGCGGTGGCGTATGAGACCTCCCGCTATCGGGTAGCCCTGAACGTCAACAATGTGTTCAACAAGAAGTATTACACCGGCCAGTTCCGGGGCATGGAACGGGAAGTGATGTTGAACATGAATTTGTATTGGTAATCATCTTGCTGAACAGGAGGCTGTCTTGCCTGACAAGTACAGCTTACTCTGACTAAGTGCAGCGGCAGGCCGCGTCTTTCTTGACTCGGCCTGCTGCTCTGAGTACCGTGATGAGCACGTTTCATCTAGTCCGGGTTTCATCATCATGCAGGTAGCACACTTCAGCCAGAACACCTTGGGACGCGATATTGCGGTTGGCGATATTCACGGTTGCTTCTCCAAGCTGAAAACGTCTTTAAAGCGGATTCGTTTTGATCCGTCCAAGGACCGCCTTTTTTCGGTGGGCGATCTGGTGGATCGCGGTCCGGAGTCGCATCAGGTTCTGAAGTGGCTGGACCTGCCCTGGTTTCATGCGATTTGTGGCAATCACGAGCAGCTGACCTGGCGGCGGGCGATTGGGCAGCCTATTCAGGAAGTGGATCATCGCGTACATGGTGGGCTATGGCTGGACGATTGCACCTCGCACGAGCAGGCACTGATCGCTCAACGTCTGCAAGCCCTGCCTTTGGCGATGGAAATAGAAACGCCCTTGGGACTGGTGGGTATGGTTCATGCCGACTTTCCCTACGACAACTGGCAGCATATTCATACCGAGGGTTTTGATGCCAATGACCGCTATGTCTGTATGTGGTCCAGGGATCGCTATGTGACTGGCTACGATGGCATGGTAGAGGGTCTTCGGGCTTTGGTGCATGGGCATCAGACGACGCACAAGATGCGGCAATTAGGGAATGTGTTTTTCATTGATACCGGCGGGTGGCTGGATCATGGGCATTTCACCTTGCTAGATTTGAAGCGCTTGGTGGCTTTGTAGGGTCTTTCGGCTCTTCGCTCGCAATTAGAGATTGTTTTTGCCTAATTAGTCTCTGGGAAGGCGCTGTTTCGGTCCTGCTGGGGTGTCGGGGCTGAGCACTGGCCAGCGCTGCGCGCCGGTACCCTTGTCGAGAACTCGATC